>JAFXUZ010000076.1 GCA_017524725.1 Clostridia bacterium
CGGCCCACAGTTCGCAATAACGTTATGCTGTCGCTGTCGCTCCGCATAACGCCCCGGGGCTGCCGCCCGTTCTCCGCTAAAAACAGTCCACCGGACTGTTTTCCGGGCGCTCCGAACCCCACTGGGCCTCCGCCTCGCTTTGCCTCCGGCCGCAATTCGCAATGGTCGCACAGCATCGCTGCCGCTCACTGTGCTTCCTTGCTCATTGGGCCTCCGCCTCGCTTTCGCCTTCGGCGAATGCCCCACCGGGGCACCGCTCAGCTTTGGCCCCTTCGGCGAACAGCCCACTGGGCTGACGTTCGGCTTTGGCCCCCGGGTGGCAAAGCCGTAAGGAAAAATTGCTCCGCAACCCACAGTTCGCAATTGTCGCGCAAAGCACTGTCGTGCTATGCGCTCTGTTGCTCACTGGACCTCCGCATCGCTTTCGCCTGCGGCGAATGCCCCACCGGGGCACCGCTCAGCTCCGGTCCCCAGTCACGTACACGCCGCTCCCTCGGATTTCAATCAGGGGGTGTTCCCCCTGATACCCCCCCTGTGTCGTGTTTGATTCGTGTTCTTTTGCTTCGTGCGTAAGCCCTGTGCGGGGAACGCCTTTCCCTTGACGCTTTGCCGATCCTGCTATACAATCGATATATACACAATCAATTTCCGTCGGTCACGTAAATTTTTCCGGCGGTTTCCCCGGAAGGAAGCAGAGGATAAAATGACCAAAAAAGAATTTCGAATCGTTCTGCTGTCGATCACGCTGTGCTGGTCTTCGTCCTATCTGTTCATCAAGGAGATCCCGGAGGAGGTTTCGGCCTATGCCTACCTGACCCTGACCTCCGGCGTTGCCGCGCTGATCCTTTCGGTGGCTTTTCGCAAGCTCTTCCGTTTGATGGACCGGGCCGCGCTTCTTAGGGGCGTGATCCTCGGTGCGCTGATCACAGGCAACATCCTTTTTGAAAAGATGGGGCTGGACATCCTCCCGGCATCCACCGTAAGCGCCCTTGCGGCCCTGAACATCGTCATCG
The DNA here is from genome assembly GCA_017524725.1 of Clostridia bacterium. Lineage (GTDB taxonomy): Bacteria > Bacillota > Clostridia > Christensenellales > Aristaeellaceae > RUG756. The sequence goes on from JAFXUZ010000076.1 coordinate 1,014, forward strand.
TGCCGCTGATCCTGATCTTTCGAAAACAATTTCCTTCCCGCAACAACGTGGCCGGCATCGCCATCATCCTCGTGGGGCTGTACCTGTCGGGGAAATTCAGCGCCGAAGGCGGCGGACTGCTGGGCATTGTGTGGACGCTGGTTTCATGCGCCATGATGTCCATGTATACGGTGCTGGCGGCGGATTACACCCGCAAGTCCGACCCGCTGCTGCTGACAGTGCTGCAGCTGTGGTTCACCGCGGCCGTCGGAATGGTACTGTGGCTTGTTACGGATATCGGTTCCTTCAGCAGGATCAATTGGTCGGCGGAGACCCTGTCCTATATCATGATCATCGCTTTCTTCTCCAAGGCCTATGCATACGTCATGCTGATGTACACCGAAAAATACGCCGATGCCATCAGTGTGACCGTGATCGCCGCTACCGAACCCATCGTTACTCTGGGACTTGCCGTGCTGATCCCAAGCACGTTAAGCTCCGCGGAGATATTCACCTTCCGCTCCCTGATGGGCGCGCTGATCATCGCGGCAGGCGCCGTGGTGGCAGGCACGGATTTCCTGTCGCGGGATAAGGGAAAGGCAAAGGATGCTCTCGCCGGGGATGTCCAGACGACGACAGCTTCCCTGCCCGCATCTCCTTCGCCGATGACGCTGAAAGCACTTCCCAAGGGCAAGATAATCTTAGCGAGCCTGGGCGTTTTAGCCTGCTATGTGATCCTGGGTGCGTCCATTCACGTGATGGAGTTTGCGGGCGGCCTGTCCGGCATCCGGCCCCAGAACGCCATCCCGACGCCCGCGGGCATCCTTGCCGGTCCTGTGGGAGCTATGGTCTGCGCGCTGGGCAACTTTATCGCGGATTTGTTCTGGCTGCCTGTCTACGGGAACACGGTCTTGCTTGGGGTCGTGGCCAATTTCCTGGCTGCGTTCATTCCGTGGAAGGTGTGGAGAAGCCTCTCCGGACGTATGCCCGACGCGCATTCGTTTAAAAATATCCACATATTTATCTGGGCCGCTTTCCTTGGCGACATTACCTGCGCCTGGGTGCTCAGTTTCGGACTGCAGATATTTTTCCCGGACAGATTTGAACCGCTGATGATCGGGGCATTCTGGAACAACTTTATCTTTACCGTTGCGCTTGGACTTCCGCTTTTTATCGTCATTACTTCCGGCGAGCGTAAAAAGTCGCTTCTGGATTCTTTCTGGACGCTGTCGGACACGCTCATCAGGAAAAAGGTGCAGCCCATCCGGCTTTCCCTGCCTCAAAGGATCAAGCCTATTTGGCTTTTGGCGGCGGACTCCGTGCTGCTTCTGGCGCTCTTCTTCGCGGAGATCGGCGGACTGCTGTGGAAGAATAGCCTGCCGGTCCGCATCCTGTGCGTGGTCGCCGCCGTGTGCGTCGTCCTGACCTGTTTCCTGCCCAGGAAGGAAGCGGAAAAGAATGAAAAGAAGGCAGCGTGAAGATGTGTGACCGGGCATGTGTTTTTCCGTGAAAGCCGCCGCCGCGGGGCCTTGTACATCGGCCATTATACGCGCTGCGTTTTGCCTGATCCTCTTTGATGCTGTTTCCGTTTTTTCTTTACATCCCAGTCCGCATCGACTGTTCTGTCTCTTTTTGAGATCCCACTGCGGTTTTTCGGTTTTTACCTGTCTTCATACGGGATCCCCCGCTTTTTCATCCGCTGCGCCAGCGTTTCCCGGTCCTTTTCCCGCCCGGTTTCCTGATAAAAGGTGTCCAGAAGGGTCGCGATGTGGGAATAGCGGTTTCGAAGCTGGCCCTCGATCTCCGGATGGCTGTCCGCAAGAAAGTCGTCCATCATTTCCAGGGCCATGACATACCAGATCATGGCTTCCTCGCTGCCCAGCCTGTTCCACAGGACCCAGCCGAGGTTGCTGTATTGCAGGATAACGAGGGCGCGGCAGCCCCAAAGGCGGTTCAGGTCGATCTTCCGGGATACGGAAATGGCTTCCTTGTACAATTCGGCCGCTTCCTTCGGTTTCTCCGCATCGATGCAGAAGGCGAGCGTTCCGCAGGCGATCATATACGGCACCATGGCTCTGCGGTCGAGATAGACGTCCTTCAGCCATTCGCATGCGCTGCGGCTGTAGATCGTGCGCTGTTTTATGTCCGGGGTGTTTTCCGCCAGATGAAAGGCAGACATGCCCATTTCAAACCGGATGGGTCCCATATCACGGAACCTGTCCTTCATATCGTATATCCGGCGGTAAATATCGAGCGCGGCGGCAGTATCGCCCAGCATGTCGGTCACCTGGGCGCGTTCGTACAGGCTGCCGGCCAGGGCGCAGGCAATGTCCTCGCCCTGTATTTTGATGCGCTCAAGCAGCCGGTCGCGCGCGCCGATGTCTTTCAGAGCGTCCTCGTACTGCCCCTGTGCAATGGACTCCCTGATCCTGCCCGAAAGCAGGGATGATTCTTCATGCAAAATCTGCAGTTCGGGAACTTCCGTGCCGACGGCCTTCATGAATTCGGGATCTGCGTACCTGTGCAGGCGGTAGAGCATGACGGTAAAGATCTGTGTCAGGCGTTCCCTGTCCTCTTCCAGATCTTCCGGGGAATCTACGCTGAACCAGTATTCGGGTTCGGGTTCATTGCCGAAGTATGCGCTGTAAAGACTGTTTCCCAATTCCATGCGCATGAAAACGCTGGCGTGTGTAGCGGAATAACGCGTCCGGCCGTCCTGCTGCAGGATCTGGAAATATTCCTGACGGCCGGGTACCCGGTCGTTGAAGGCTTCCATGTACACCTGCGCCTTGCCCGCGGACCAGCCGCCGCCGGCCCGGAAAGCGTCGGGGCAGTACCGGGTATCCTTTACCTTCTCTAGGGTTTCCCGGATCTTCCTGTCGATCCGGTCGTCGATCTCCAGGAACCAGAAGAAAAGGTCGGATCCGGCGGCCTCCTCGAGGGAGTCGTAGCGCTCGTCGAATACGACGCCGTCAATAGGCAGCCAGTGGAGGGCCCCCTGCCCGGGGGATGCGCCGGATTCCCGACCCGCCGGGCTGTTCCCATGCGGACCGTCGGATGCCTGCCCTGCTTTTTCCGATCGTCTGCGTACGGCAATAGCCTGTTCATAGTGCTCCTGTGTCAGCATCACCATGCAGGTGAGGTCCGGACTGTAGTATGACTGCAGGTGCAGCTGTTCGCCTTTATGATCCCTGATCGTGATCCCGCCCCGATAGGCATAATCGAAAGGAGCGCAGCCGCATCTTTCGGCCTCCGTATAGCAGGCGACTTCCTCATAGCTATGCGGATCACGGCGCGGAGCGGCCGGTTTTCCGTCAGGCGCGGCCGCATTTATATGGATGCCGGCCTTTTCCATGTCCGGACTGGTCCTGAGCGGCGGCAGTCCACAGGTTTCAAGCCATTTGTTGCATCCGTCAAAGCCGATTCCCTTTTCGATCGCGCGTATGATGATACCGCTTCGGGCGTCATTCTCATCCAGCTGCGGCATGCCGTAAATATTCAGTGCGTGCTGCGTCTCATTCAGGTCCATCCTGACGGCAAAACAGATCGCCAGGATATAGTCCCTCTCGGCAGTCCTTTTGCTGCCGTTCAGGATCTTGTAGGTATAATCCTGACTCAGCCCGGTCCTGAGGGCGATGTCCTTTCGCTTGATATGCTTTTCACGGATCACCCTGTCCATGAAAACAGGAAAACTGCTGACGGTTGCCTGCTTTTCCTGTTCTTTTATCATTTCAGACAGTGCCAAAGCGTTTTCATGCTTCAGGTAACGGATCAGTTTGTTCGTATCCATCTTTCCGGCCTCCTGCGGTGGCGGTCGTCAAAAGAACAGTGATGCACATCCCGCAGCATGATTATCGCAGGAAAACAAACACAAAAGTGGACCTGGGAGGACCATATTTGGCGGTCACGGACGGGGGAGCGGGTTTGCTGTGTTTTCCGCCCCGTACTCCTTTTGCAAATAGGCAATCCTCAAAGACCGTCCAGGTTTGCCGATTGATAATCGTCACGTAAACCTTCCATCAAAAAAGCAGACGCAAAGGCGCAGCATCGAAAAAACGACCTGTTGACCCTGCCATCTGCTGTTTGCGAATCACGGGACTGTTTTTACAAAAAAGAAATAAGCCCCATCAGCTGCGGATCGATTTTACCATGGAGCGGCAGGTTATGTCAATCGACGGAACATGACGGAGCATAGCTTACCGTGAATGGCGTGATCACGCCGTATTTCATGATCCTTGATTCTATCGCAGCTATTCCGTTGAAGGCCGGCTATGATGCCTGAACGGTGTGACCGCTGCGGATACCGGCTCGATTTGTGGGTACGGTACGGAAGCTGCCGCTGCCATTGTGAGTCATCCCGATCCTCTGACGATTAACGGTGAGACCGGGTAATTTGCAGCCGTTGAAAGCGCCGAGGTTGCAACGCTTATCAAATAATGATATACTACCCGAGGAAAATGAAGGGGAAGCGCTTTTCCGGCTCTGCCCCGTATCCCTGTCAATACCGGTAAAGTATGACGTATAGATAGCATCATGACAGGACCCGCCGTTTCCCTGTGTGCGAAAAGTACGTGAATCGGGACATGACAGGTTTCCGTCCTTTTGAGCGGCAGCTGAATGAACGCCTGCCCGGCAGGAGAGGTCGAAAAGAGGTAAACATATGAACCAGACACAGCAGGAAAGACTGGATTACCTTGTGGAGGCCTTCAAAGCGGATTCCGGGGAGTACAGGGATCTGCAAACGCCGGATGACGCCGATGGCAAGCGCCGAATCCTGCGCAGCCTTATGAATATCCGCATGCCCCGGCCTTTGCCGGCGGATGTACTGAACGCTCAGGACGCCTACCTCTCCGGGCGCGTGAAAGAAAAAGGCATTGTCACGTTGGAGGATATTCCCGTGACGGCGGGCATTCTGTCCATCTGGCAGGGCGATATCACAAGGCTGCGAGTGGACGCCGTCGTGAATGCCGCAAACAGTCAGATGCTGGGCTGCTTTATTCCGATGCACACCTGTATTGACAACTGCATCCATACTTTTGCGGGCATACAGCTGCGTTTGGCCTGCTCGGAACAGATGAAAAAGCTGCGGGCGCTATATGGCGAGAACTACGAGCAGCCCACCGCCGTGCCCATGCTGACAGACGCCTTCAACCTTCCGGCAAAGAAGGTCATCCACATCGTCGGCCCGATTGTGGAGGGGCGGCTCACGGCCGCGCATGAGAAACAGCTGGCAGACTGTTACCGGAACACACTGGATCTTTGCGCCGCGAACAGTCTTCGCAGCGTGGCCTTTTGCTGCATCTCCACCGGGGTCTTCCGTTTCCCCGCCGAAAGGGCTGCGGAGATTGCCGTACGGACTGTGGCAAACTGGCTCTCTTTACATCCGGTCGCAATGGACAGGGTGGTTTTCAATGTCTTTAAAGACGAGGATAAAACAACCTATGAACAGCAATTCCGATAACGGCAAAAATGGTTATCTTGAAATGATCCGGAAGGGGATTTCCGCCGTTCAGTCCTTTGACTCATGTTTTTCTTCCGGGATCGGCAGCAGAGACGAGCGGATTGAACGGCTGAAAACGGTTCTTGAAAGCGCGGAAGCCATTGTGATCGGCGCAGGAGCCGGGCTTTCCGCTTCTGCCGGACTTATGTACAGCGGTGAACGATTCCATCGTTACTTCTTTGATTTTGAGAAGGCCTTCGGCATTACCGACATGTACACAGGCGGCTTTTATCCATTTCCGGACGAGGAAACCCGATGGGCCTGGTGGGCACGGCATATCTGGTTCAACCGGTACGTTGACGCCCCAAAGCCGGTCTATCGGAAGCTATTGTCCCTGGTGAAGGCAAAAGACTACTTCGTGATCACCACCAATGTAGATCATCAGTTTCAGCGGGCAGGCTTTGACAAGCAGCGTTTGTTTTACACGCAGGGTGATTACGGCTTATTCCAGAGCATGAATCCGCAGGATCGGAAAACCTATGACAATGAAGCCTGGGTCATACGGGCAATGGAAGCCATGGGCTTTGCGCGGAATGATGACGGCGTTTTCCGGCTTCCGGATGATGGGAGGATAGCCATGCGCATTCCCGCGGCATTGATCCCCAAATGCCCGGATGGCGGTGGGCCGGTGACCATGAATCTCCGGGCAGACGACAGTTTTGTGGAGGACGAAGGCTGGCATAAGGCGTCAGCCGCCTGTTCGGAGTTCTTATGCAGGCATGCGAAAATGCGCACACTTTACCTGGAAATCGGCGTCGGGGCAAATACGCCTGTCATCATCAAATATCCTTTCTGGGCGATGACGGCGGAAAATCCAAAGGCCATATATGCGTGCCTGAATTATGATGAGTCTTTTTGTCCGAAGCAGATCGAAAGTCGGTCTGTTTGCATTGACGGGGATGCCGCTCAATTATTTGAACGGTTATGATTCACCATAAGGATCCCCGGAGCATATTGCTTTCATGGATTCCCATACACTCACCCAATGGAAGGAGATCATTGTATGCTGAAGCGTTTCTTATCCCTGCTGGCCGCCCTGCTCATGGCGCTGGGCTGTGCCTCGGCCGAAACGGCCTAGGAGGCGGAACCCGTCGGATACCGGATCGAAATGAAAACCGTTCCGTTTTATTTGGACACCCCGGAGAATAAGAGCCCGAACGGCTTCCCGCTGTTTTTTGCCGACGGAGTAAAGGACCTGCCGTATGCTGAACTGACCGACTGGATCGAAATGATGAATCAGCTTGTTCCGTCCGCAAGCCCCGTCCTGAATGCCGATTACCATCTTGACATAATCGTCAATGAGGATGGCGGCATGGTCACCCTGATCCGCGAGAACGAAAGCTATATGACCGTTGATTTTGATTCCGGATCCGTCATCTGGAACGATTACTGCGCATTCATCCAGGAAGCCAACGGCCCTTATCAGGATCTGTCCGCTATTCCCTCTGTGGATGAGAACGGACAAAAGAACCTGCTGGCCGCAATCGCCACCCGATCGAAACACAGCGGGGTCACCGGCGTAAGTCTCAGTGACTACACCATCCCCATGATCGCGCAGGATGGAAAGCATCTTCTGCCTGTGCAGACTCTTTCGGCTTTCATGCTTTATCCGTATTTCCTGTCGATGTACTACAATCAGGAATGCCTGATGCTTTCATCCGTATCGGAGATGAAAACGCCTGTCGAAGAAATGACCGACGACCTGATGGCGCTGGTCACCCCCGAAATGACAGCGCAGATAGAGATGATGGGTGCCTCCGGCAGCGGGTTCAGCATAAGCAGGTACTCCGGCATGGCGGACAGGCTCTCCCAGCTGCGCCGGAAATATCCGGATGCCACAGCGCCTTATTTCGAAGTGGGCGATACGGCTTTTGTCCGGATGGATGAATTCAATATCAGCCAGACGGCCGATTACTATGCCGCGGCTGCCGGAGGCATACTGCCGGATCCAACGCGGGATACCGTCAGCTTGCTGGTGCAGGCGCATCAGATGATCACCCGGGATAACAGCCCCATCAAAAATGTGGTGCTGGATCTGAGCCTCAACGGCGGCGGCGATGCCCCGGCCGCGATCTATACCATCGCCTGGTTCCTTGGCAACGCCCAGGTTTCTACATATGACACCTTCAGCGGCGCTGAGACCACCACGGTTTACCGGGCGGACGTGAATCTGGATCATCAGTATGACGAAAAGGATACCCTCTCTCACCTGCGCCTGTTCTGCCTGACCTCTCCGGTATCCTTCTCCTGCGGCAACCTTGTTCCATGGGCCTTCAAGGAGGACGGCCGGGTGACATTGCTGGGCCGTGTATCCGGCGGCGGCAGCTGCGTGATCCAGCCCATGACCACCGCCTGGGGGACCAGCTTCCAGATCTCCGGCACCAAGCGGATCTCCTTCCTGAAAAACGGCGCGTATTACGACGTGGATCAGGGTGTGGAGCCGGACTTCATCATCATGTCATATGATAATTTCTATGACCGCCGGGCTCTGACGGATTACATCGACCGCCTGTTCTGAACCTTCGTCCGACCAGCCCGGGCAAAAAAAGAGCGTCACTATTTCACGCATGAATGGGCAGTGACGCTCTTTGCGCCGTAAATAACAGCAGGGTATCATTTGCTTTGGGTCATACGCCGCTTGGATAATCCCCGGGATTTGGCGGCTGAGGTTTTGCCTGATCGATCAGCTGCTGCAAAGAAACCGATTCCAAATAGTCATGGGTCACCTTTTCCAGGCCTTGCCATGCAGGCAGCGTGATGCAGAAATCGCATCTGGCACATTCATTGTTAGGCCTCTCAAGGCAGGAAACCGCGTGCAGCGGTCCCTCAATGAGGGAGATGATCCGCCAAAGCGTGATCTCATCCGGCGAGACCAGCAGACGGTAGCCTCCGTTTTTACCTCGCCGTATCCCGAGAATCCCGGCCGAAGCAAGGGGCGCCGTAAAGGCTTCCATGTACTTCTTGGAGATCTGCTGGCGTGCGGCTACATCCTTCATGGAAACATATCCGGCATCGCCCTGGTGCATGGCGATATCTGCCAACATACGGGAAGCGTAACGGCCCTTTGTGGAAATCAGCATCAATTCACCTCCGCATACAATGTCTATTATAATACCGGATTAATGATGAGTCAAATGGGAGCAGGAAGGATGATCCGACGAAGCGCACCGGGGAAGACAGGCGGGGCATGGGACCGTTGGCAAGGACAAGATAATGTACTTATGCTGAGCGGCTGGGCTGAGATCAACAGTTTGATATATTTGAACGTCTCTAAGCAGGCGGAGCGCATATAATTCCTGATGCGGAAAAGGCGCCCTCTCAAGGCATCCTTTTAATTGCTGCGGAAAACAAAAAACGGCGGAAATGTGCTGTTGACGGACTTTGGGCATTGATTTTTAAGGAGTTTGCAAGTATAATAACTGGTGGAATCCAGGAAAGGAGCGTAAACCAATGATCAACAGAGAGGCTGTCGCCGGCTAACTGAATATTCAGGTGCAGGGGAGGAAGGGTGAATACAGCCCTTTTGTTTGCTGTACCGCCAAAGAGGTACTTCTGACAGTGGAAACCGCAGGACGCAGCCACGAACGGGAGCTGCTTCGCTGCGGTATTATTATGCCTTTTTCGGCCGGTGGGACAATAGAAACGTACAAAAACCGTGATCGGAGGAGCGATACAGGAGGAAAACACAATGATACATCTGGAGAAGGTTACTTACAAAAATGAATTGGATGTCATCAGACTGGATATATTCGAATCGCAGTATCCATTTGTAGCGGACAATGTGGAAAGCCTCGCGGACGCCTATATCGCCATCACATCAGGCGAGGCCTATGCATATCCGTTTGCTGTCTACGATGATGATACGCCGGTGGGCTTTCTGATGCTGGGATATAACGAGGCCGCTCTGGAAGGCCCTGACGCTCCCGCGTCCCTGAGAAACAACTACAGTCTCTGGCGTCTGATGATCGACAAGCGCTATCAGAAGCAGGGCTTTGGCCGGGAGGCCGTGCGTCTAGCGTTGGAATTCGTCAGGACCTGGCCCCACGGGAAGGCAGAATCCTGCGTCACCTCCTACAATCCCGAAAACGAGGTTGCAAAGAAGCTGTACGCTTCCTTCGGGTTCGTGGAAAACGGTGAAATGGACGACGATGAGATCGTTGCAGTTCTGAAGCTATAACGAGATTTGCGGAGGGAATGCAATATGGATCAAATAATCAAACTGGAACCGATGAACGATACGAATCGCGAGGCTGTGCTCGCGCTCACCGTGCGCGAAGATCAGCCCTTCGTCGCCCCAAACGACGTCTCTTTGCGGCAGGCGGACGAGGCGAATGCGGAGCATCCCGGCGTGGCCCGTCCCTTTGCCATCTATGCGGATGAGAAGCCGGTGGGCTTCTGCATGTTCGTCTTCAATCCTGAAGAAGAGGACGAGGACGACCGCTACTGGGTCTGGCGCTTCATGATTGACCGGAGGGAACAGGGCAAGGGCTACGGCCAGGCCGCCCTGCAGGAGATTATCAGATACTTCAAAGAAAACGGTGCCGACCGGCTCTTCCTGTCCACCGAGCCGGAGAACGAGGTGGGCCTGCACATCTATCATAAAGCCGGCTTCCGGGAGACCGGCATCATTGATGGCGGTGAGGCTGTGTTGATGCGGATGCTCAAAGGCCCCAACCGGATCATCAGGAATGTCTATGGCGTCGATGTGGATAAGGCCATGCGCATCAGGGGCAGGAAGGGCTATGACGTCAGTATTGCCGTCCATGACGGAGAAGGTGATCTCCTCACCTACTGCGCCGGCAGCGGACGCTACGGCGAGGACTTCCCGGTGAACCCGGATATGCTGTTCCAGGCGGGTTCTGTATCGAAACCCATGTTTGCCTTGACGCTGCTTCGATATGTTGACAAGGGCCTCATCGACCTGGACGCAGACATCTCCGGCATCGTGCCGGAATTTGTAAGGAAGGGCCCGCTGACCTTCCCCGCGCTGCTTTCCCACACGGCGGGCTACAACCTGCACGGCTTCCCCGGCTACCGCGCGGATCACGAGCCGCTCTCGCTCGAAGACGTGCTGAACGGCAAGGGCAATACGCCAAAGCTCAGAAGAATTCGTCCTTACGGCAGGCAGCACATGTACTCCGGCGGCGGTATCACCCTGGCCGAGCTTGCATTTACACGCATGACGGGAACCACGCTCCGCGAGGCCTTCCAGAAGGAGGTCGCCGAGCCTCTGGGGCTGAAACGAACCGGCTTTTTCCAGCCGCTGGATGAGGAACTCGTGGCCAACGCCGCGTTCGGCTTCAGGCTGGCACAGCAGGAGGACCCTGCCCACGGGTATCACTATTATCCCGAGCACGCCGCTGCCGGTCTGTGGACTACGCCCACAGAGCTTGTCAAGATCGGCCTTGCCCTTTCCAGGAGCTATCGCAGGGGCGGATTCCTCAAAAAGAAGACCGCCCGGCGCATGATGACGCCGGTCATGGACGACTATGGGCTTTGCCTGGACGTTTGGGAATCGGAAGCGCGCCAAGACAGCGTTGCCGGGCACACTGGAGAAAACTGGGGTTTTCTGACCAGCTGGGTCTTTTCCCGCAGGAAAGACATCTGCGTTGCCATCATGTACAACAACGTCACGGAAGCAGCCGACGAAGCGATGAACGACATCGCCTGCGAGATATACAAAAACGCGAAGGAATAGAGGAGAAAAACACTTATGGATAAGAATATGAAGTTTTCAGAAATTCCTTATGTAAGGCCTGATCCCGAGAAAATCAAGAAATGGACCGCGGAATATACCGAAAAGCTGAAAAACGCGCAGAGCTATGAGGAAGCGCGCGCGGTATTCCTTGCATATCAGGAGGAATACAAGAAGGATGACACGATGATCGTACTCGCCTACATCCGCCAGTCGATCGATACACGGGATGAGTTCTATAACGTGGAAAAGGATTTCTGGGATGAGAACCTGCCCGAGATCGAGGAATACGAGCAGGAATGGATCAAGGCGCTCGTGGAAAGCCCCTTCCGCAAGGATTTCGAGGCGGAATACGGCGACCTCCTGTTTGTCAAGGCCGAGATGGAAAAGAAGACCTTCTCCCCCGAGATCATCGGGGACCTGCAGAGGGAGAACGAGCTCGTCAGCGAATACGACGATCTCATCGCCTCCGCGCAGATCCCCTTCGAGGGTGGTGTCTATACGCTTTCGCAGATGGAGCCTTTCCAGGATGGCCTGGACGATGCTCGCCGCCTGGCCGCATGGAAAGCCAAAGGCCAATGGTACAAGGACAATCAGGAGAAGCTGGACAGCATCTATGACGAACTGGTGAAACTGCGCGATACGATGGGCAAAAAGCTCGGCTACGGCGGTTATACGCAGCTCGGCTATTACCGCATGGAGCGCAACTGCTATACGAAGGAAGACGTGGAAAAGTTCCGCGCCGCGGTCCGGAAGTACCTCGTTCCCTTGGCGGATTCCATTATGCGCGAGCAGGCAAAGCGGATCGGCAGGCCTTATCCGCTCTCGTTCGCGGACCAGTCGGTCGAGTTCCGCAGCGGCAACCCCCGCCCGGTCGGTACGGCGCAGGATATCCTTGAGCAGGGCAGAAAGTTTTATGACGAGCTTTCCCCCGAGACAGGCGAGTTTTTCCGCACCATGCTGGATGAGGAACTGATGGACGTGCTCTCCACCGAGGGCAAGCAGGCCGGCGGCTATGAAAGCAGTCTTGCCTTTTACGAGCGTCCGTTTATCTTTGCCAACTTCAACGGCACAAAGGGAGACGTCGAGGTCGTCACACACGAGGCGGGCCATGCCTTTGCCTATTGGATGAACCGGAAGCGGGTGCCGCTTGAGTACGCCGAGCCTTCGAGCGAAGCGTGCGAGGTGCATTCGATGAGCATGGAGTTCTTCGGCTGGAAGAACGCTGAAGGTTTCTTCGGGCCGGACGCGAACAAATTCAAATACAGCCACCTTGCCGCCGCCCTGACATTCATTCCCTATGGCACCATGGTGGATCATTTCCAGCACATCGTCTATGAAAAGCCGGACATGACCCCCGCGGAGCGCCACGCAGAGTGGAAGCGCCTGACGGGGATCTATATGCCATGGCTGAAGCTGGACGGGGAGATCCCCTTCTACTCGGAAGGCGAGCGCTGGCAGGCCCAGGGCCACATCTACCAGTCGCCGTTCTACTATATCGATTACTGTCTCGCGCAGACGGTCTCCCTTGAGTTCTGGGCAATGATCCGGGAGGACGAGGCGGACGCATGGAAGCATTATATGGCTTATACGAAGCAGGGAGGCAGCCGCACCTTCACGGAACTTCTGAAGCATGCCGGCCTGAAGACCCCCTTTGAGGAGGATTGCCTGAGGACCGTCTGCGAAGCCGCAAAGAAATGGCTGGACAGCTTTGATCTGACCGGCATAAAATGAAGGGAAGGGGAGCATGGAGACGGGGACCTTTCTCCGTCTCCGGTTCCGTGTGCCGGGCATGGCACAGTTCTTGCGGGTGAAAGTCCCGCCACGGGTAGTTACCGCCAAGTGTAGCGAACCGCAAGCTGCTGTCAGCAATGACAGGAGGGGAGGAAGCGGAGTAGCAAAGCCGAGGAGCCTACGA
>JAFXUZ010000077.1 GCA_017524725.1 Clostridia bacterium
AAGAAGGAAAAATTCTTCGGATGAACCGCTCCATACAAGCAGAAGGAGCCTTCGGCCAGCTGAAGCATAATCGCAGATTTGTTCGATTTCTTACCGGCGGAAATGTAAAGGTAAAATCCGAGCTGTACCTGCTGGCTATATCACAGAACATCCTGAAAGCCATTGCCAAATGCAACAGGGGAAAGCTGGAACACCATCTTTTTCTCCCCGAAGATGTGGCTTAATTTCCCGATTTTCTGAAAACCCGGATTTTGCACTGCTTTACTTTCGCCTGTCAAAGTGACATTTGCTGGCAGGCTTGTTTGAGTTTGCTTTTTTTGACGTGTTTTTCAAAATTTGCATATGAAAAAGGGCGCTGCTGCAGTTTTCTTGCTTCTGCAACAGCGCCTTTTTCTGTTTCAACCGTATAACCGTCACGGAAATATTATCTGTTCGGCCCCGCCGGGGAATTCGCCGACGTCGCATCCGTTGAAAACCGCCAGGCGGCGCACAGCGCCGCTGATCAGACCGGCAAGCTTTTTTGTAGGCCGGACGCCGCTTTCAAGCCATACGTTCCGGACGTTAAGCCTCCCCGCCTTCCGGTCCGCCTTCGGCTCGATGCGGCCGACGAAACAATCGCCGTAAAGGACGGGCAGCACGTAATAGCCAAATCTCCGTTTTTCCGGGGGCGTATAGATCTCCCACGAGTAACGGAAATCCCAGAGGGCTTCCACCAGGTTCCGGTCCCACAGCATCGGGTCCAGGGGCGCCAGGAATTCCAGCCGCGGGCGGAGGCGCGCCTCCCCGGACAGGACGGACTCAAGCAGCGGCCGGTCCTTTTCCAGCATAAACAGCGGGAAGCGCACGCCCTCAGCCCGGACCGCGGAAACAGCCCCTTCCCCCTCCAGGCGGGCAATGGCAGCGCTCCGCTCGTCCGGGGTCATATCGATCCCAAGCCACGCATCCGAACGGCGGTCCCACAGCATCCCCACCGCCCCGATCCTTCTTTTGACGCGCCACAAAAGCCAGGACTCCCTGTCCGGGCAGGGATTCGGGGCGGAAAGCAGGCCCTGGGACAGGTGCCTTTCCGCCAGGTCGTAATATTTGCGGGTCCCTTCCTTGTGGTGGATCAAAAGCACCCCATCCGTGTACAGCTGCTCCAGCACGGACCGGGCCGCCGGGGATTCCCTGTCCCAACGGCCGCTCCAGTGCATGGAGGAATGCCAGAAGACCCTGCCCCCGATGGGCAGCGTATCGCCGCTGACCGGGCCGTTTTCCCGGATATAGGCGACGGCCGCCTCTTCAAGTTCCGGGATGCCGGCAAAAGTCCTGCCGTGGCTTACGCTCCTTTCCCGGTAAAAGGAAAAATACGGCCAGTCCTCACAGGGCCAGATAGCCAATTCCTTGTCCGGATAATCCACCAGGAGGCGGTCCCGGTAAAGGAGCTCGTCCAGCATCCCCCTTTTGAAGCCCTTTACCCGGGACTGGAGCGTCAGTTCGGCGTTCCTCCCGCAGGCGTCCACCGGATCGAACTGGATGCAGCCGCACTGGCGGACATAGCGGTACGCGCCGGGCTTGCCCGCGAACCGGTAATCCCCCAGAAGGCCCTGTTTGAGAAGGATAAACTGTCTAGCCTGTTCCCTTGTGACGGTAAGCATCGAGGCCCTCCCCGCTTATCGGTCCGCCCAGTCCGGGCTGTCGCCCTTCATCCGCGGAGCGTTATTTACCAGCGTTCCAGGTTCCGGCGGAATTTATCCGTGTATTCCTTCTTCAGCTCCTCCGCGGTGATCCCCCAGCATAACAGCGCATCGTTATAGAACATCAGCACGTCCGCCATTTCCTCCACCAGCATCCTCCTGAGTTCCGGATCGGTCACGGCCCTGATATCACCGTTCTTTTTGATGATATCGATCACCTCGCCCACCTCGCTGATCATCCAGAGCAGCTTGTTTTTCCCTGTCTCCGGCCCGATGGGCTCCCACCGGCCCTTATACTTTTCCTGCAGCTGCCTTTGCATCTCCTGCATCTCGCCGACGCCAAAGTCCGTCATCATATCGCCTCCCGCGGTCCTGAAGATTTTTTCTGCCTTTACCGGCGCCCAGACATCATGAGAGTACGCCTTTTTTCAAACCCGACTCTTTTACCAGGGTATTTACGTTCCCATGATACCACAAACCTTCCCGCGATCCAATACGATTTATCCTGCGATGCGTTTCACCGGCACCCTGTTTTTCCCCGCGCAGAAAACGGCCTCCCGTGTTTCCCTGTCGTCCCCGGCACAGACTGCGATCACCCGGGCGCTGTGGGTCACCGCCCACTCGTTCCTTATCCTGCACGCAGCGGCCGACGGAAAGGGCAAAAGCACCCTTACATATTCGGACAGGCTCAGCAGCACACGGTACCTGTCCTGCCAGGAAGCGTCCCATTCCTCTTCAAAGCCGGGATACGGGATGCACGCGACAAGCCGCAGCCCCATATCCGGGAACTGTTCCTTCAGGCGGATCACGATCTCCGCGCCCCAGATGCCCACGCCCCGGTCCAGACTGCATACAAAGGTGCTCAGGCCCTCCCTGACGGCCGCCATGACGCTGTTTTCCAGGTCCACCCGTACGTCGTCCTCCGGCCTTTTCAACCATTCCGGCGGCGGTCCCAGCAGACAGCAGCGCCTTATTCGCAGGGCGTCCTTCACTGCCCGTCCGCCTCCCCGGCCCGTTCGGGCAGTCCCTCGGTGCTGAGTGACAGGATGTCGTCAAAGAGGATCACATCGTCCCCCACCGTTACCGCGCGGCCGGGCCCGTCGTCCACCCGGCGGCAGACGCCGGATACGGTCCTGACCGTTCCCATCAGGCCGCAGGCAATGCTGTCCGGATCGGTGCAGACCGCAAAAAAGGCGATCTTTACGCAGGGGCGATTTTTTTTGCCCGCCCTGAAGCGCGTCAGTTCCCGCAGCGCCGCCAGCTTCCGGTCGATCTCCCGCTGCTCGTCCTCGCTGACCTCCGGCCGGTCCACGTAGACGATGTCCTTGGATTTTACCGCGTCGCCAAAGCCCCGCAGGGCGTCGAAGGGGCTGAATATTTTGGCCCGGCGCCCCAGGTTCATCGCCGGGTGCCGCCTTGCAAACCCGTCGGCCCCGGTATGCGCCGGCTTCCCTTTCAGGTACACATTTTTATACTTGAAATCCGCGGGCATCCGCATATTTCCCGGCGTCATCCTTCCGCCCCCTTCTCTGTATACTCAGGCCCTGTGGCCGCCGATCTGCCGGTTCCTCTCCAGCGCGGTCGCGCCTTCCAGCATGTTCATTCCCTTGAATACCGCGTTGGGGCCGAACCGCTTCCTGACCTCCGCCATGGCCCCCATCATGCGCCTTTCCCTGTCCAGGGCCTCGTAATCGGTGAACATGTCCATCTGGAAGGTCCCCTCGTCCACCGCTGTCTCGTTGGCGCATACCCCCAGGCGGCGGAAAAGCAGCCGCCTGTCGCACCGGGCGTCAAAGGAGGCCAGCAGCCTTTCCCTCACCGTCTTCAGGCTGTTGGTGGCCACGCGGGTCTTTACAGTGCCGCCGCTGTGGCAGGGATGGAGCCGTCCGTAGAAATCCGGCGTCACCGGCCCCTCGTAGCCCGGGCATTCCTCCAGGGATTTCCAGTCATAGGAGGCCCACCAGGTAAAAGAGGATGAGATCAGGTTTTTTGAAAACATGTCGGCGCACAGCACCTCCAGCATTTCCGACAGCACCAAACGCGTTTCGTCAAAGCGGTAGGGACGCGGGAGCACCTGCCCGTTGGACAGGCTGGTACTGTCGGTGCGGTAGGATTTGATGTCCCGCATCGTCACCGGCTCGATCCCCCAGGCGTGGTCGATCAGGATCTCCCCGTCGATGCCGAAGGTCTTATAAAACCATTCCTCGTCAAACTGGGTGCGGGCGGCAACGTCCCCCATGGTGAAAAGGCACGCCCTTTCCAGCCGCCGGGCCTTGCCGGGGCCGATCTGCCAGAAATCCGTCAGCGGCCGGTGGTCCCAGAGCAGGAATTTATAACTGTCTTCGTTGATCTCGGCAATGCGTACGCCGTCCCGGTCCGGCGGCTTTTTCTTGGCAACGATGTCCATGGCCACCTTGGCCAGGTACAGATTGGTGCCGATGCCGCAGGTGGCGGTGACGCCGGTAGCGGCCAGCACGTCGCGGATCATGGTCATGGCCATCAGGCGCGCCGGATGGATGCCCATTTTCTCCGCCTTTTCCCTGTAAAAATGCAGGTAGGGCGTGCAGTCGATAAATGATTCGTCGATGCTGTACACATGGATGTCCTCCGGCGCGGCATACCTGAGATAAACGGAATAGATCTGCGCCGACACCCTTTCGTACTCCGCCATCCTCGGCACCGCCACCAGGTAGGATACCTTCTCACGGGTCGCCGCCTCATAGCGGCGGATCGCCTCCCGGGCCTCAAACAGCCGCGGGCGTCCCGGCACCCCGATGGCCTTCAGCGCCGGGGAGACCGCAAGACAGATGGTCTTGTCCGTCCGGCTCTCGTCCGCCACCAGCAGTTTAGCCTTCAGGGGATCCAGGCCGCGGAATACGCATTCCACCGACGCATAGAAAGACTTCATGTCTATCGCCGCATAGATCCTTTCCCCCATGGCCTTTCCACCTCCCGCAGCGTATGCACAGTTGCGTCATGAATGCGGAACATTGCTGTTTAATTGCATTATAACACGGCAAGTTGCGACTGTAAATACGCAACTTGCCGTGTTTTGACGCCAGCCCGGAGGATCCGGCGCGGGATATGGAAAACTGTCATGGGCCGAAACGGCGGCCGTCCGGGATCGCGGACTCCTTATATCGAAGCGCAGAAAGAAGCGATCTCCCCCCTGCGCGCCTCAGCCGCTTCCCGGTATTCGACGCCGCACAGGCCCAGATGTCCGCAGCAGGCGATCTCAAGGTGCCCGTAAAAATGTTCGATGCTGCTTATAACTCTTTCGCACTCCTTCATGCCCGGGCCGGTCCTTAAGGCGATGGCATAGCCCCTTTTGCCGGACGGGATGCTCCTGTGTGGCTCGTGGGTATTGCACCAGGGCGTGCAACGGTCAATAAAGGCCTTGAACTGCCCCGGAATATCCGCCCAGTAGGAGGGGGAAACGGCGACGATGACGTCGGCCCGCTCGAATTCACCCATCAGAATATCGGTATCGTCCTGCTGTACGCACCGGGCAGCGGTGTGGCATGCCCTGCAGCCCCTGCAGAAGGCGATGCGGTAATCGTCGATGCATACGGCCTTTGTTTCGTACCTGACGGACAGTTCCCCACATACGATGCGTACGATCTCCGCCGTCGCGCCGTTTCGCACGGGACTGCAGTTGATGACCAGCGCTTTCATGAAAAGACGCCTCCTGATGTGCCGTTGCAATATTCCGAATACGCAGTATCCGGCATGATGCTCTGTCAGAAATCAGACATCATGCTGGTCTCGTTTTCCCCGCCCTCTGTAGACCGGTTCTCCTGAGAAGGCGCCGTGGAAGAAGGTCCCTCCTCCGGCGGGAATATACCGGGCTCATTGTCGAAAGGCTCCACCGTCTCCGTGATCTGTTCCGCCTCATTTCCGTCGCCGGGGACCCGACACCGGATCCCATCATGTTTGCAGGTACAAAATCTTTTTTAATCATAACATCCATCCGCAGGGACTGACAAGCCTTTTTTACCGGTATCACCCGATGCGCCGAAAAAACGATATCCCGCTTCCTCCGGTCCCGGATACTGCGGCGCGTTTCCTGATATAACGGGCCGCACACGGTTCAGTTTTCTTCCAGGATCCTTAGCCCCTCCCGATAGTCCTGGCCCAGGATCTCCTGGGTCTTTTTAAAATCGTATTTTTCGTGGAGCCGGTCCTGCACTTTCAGGAATTCCTTCTTCCCGTGCTTCCTGACGTACATGGCCTGTGCCTTTGCGGCGTTTGCGCCGTCGTTGGTGGGGATATAGAAACCCTTTTCACAGGTTTCAAGGCTTTCGCACGCATAGCAGCCGTCGATCCCCTTTGCCTGGCAGCATGCCGCGTTGGGGCATTTGCGGTCAGGTGAAACCGTGGCAAAGGAACAGGTGTTATATGCCGTCCTGCAGGACCCGCACCATTCGCCAAGGAAACAGTGATCGCAGGAAAAACCGCAGTAAGCGATGGGATCGACGCCCTTGCGCGCCATATTGCAAAGCCTGTTTTTAATGCGCCGCATCGCCTCCACATGCATGATCCAGTGCCTGCTGAAGGGCATGCGGATCAGTCCCAGCACATCCTTTGAGCACCAGTAGCCTATCAGCCAAACTGCTTTTTCATCCTCGCTGATACAGCCGGTTTCTCTCAGCTTCGCTTGCGTCTCTTCCCCGAATTTCCTTTTAAGGTCAGCGTATTCAAGGCCTGTCAGGATCCGGTTTGTGGATATCATCACATCCCGTGCGTACCTGTACAGTTCCTTTATATCCAGCTGAGCGGAAAATGCCGCGATCTCTTTTCCGTTCAGTTCGTTCCCCGTCGTGACGATCGGCGAACGAACCGTTTCCATATAGCCCCCCTCGAAAAGGATCTGCCTATCACCCGCGATCATCTCATGCGCCACGATATCCTCGATCCGGAAGATATGCCAGACGGAATACGCCAGCGTTTTGGAATGATACCCATCCGCCCCGGCGAAAGGCATCTGAAAAAACGCCTCGCACGGAAAGGTGTTCACGATCCCGGTGATCTGCCCAAACAGACTCTCTCTCAGTTCAAGGAGCCGCCGGATCCCGTCCGGAAAGGTTCCCTTTTTCGCAAGAAGCGCCTGCATATCCCTGTTCATCTCAGACCAGTTTTTATCCATCGTTTTTCTCCCGATAAGCGAGTCGAGTGTAAAAAAATGCATACTTTCATGATGTTTCAGCGCCGGTGAAGACAGGAAAACCTTCAGCAAAAGGGGGACTTCACCGGTCAGTTTTCGAACTTCCTCCAGCCTTGGCGGATACAGCGGAAGCGGAAAGCGGGATATGGCGACAGCGGCATACATGTGCGGGGGAAATCGTGGGGGCTGCCGACGGTCACATAGGGGATGCCGTCCCGTTGGCAGATTGGCTATCTCCTGAATTCGCTGATCGAATCTGGCAATCTTGGCTGTCAGTTCATCGTATGTGGTCAGGTATTCGTTCAGCGTTTCGCAGATCATTTCCGGTAATTTCAGTGCCCGGAGCCATTTCAGATGCATGCCCGTCCATTTGGTTCCATCGCAGATGAACCCGAATCGTATGCACAGGGCTTTGGTCTGCTGCTTGAGCGTTTTCAATGCGATCTTGTGATCATCCCGCATCCGGACATATTCCTTGTCGGCATTGTCTTCAGCGTTCGGGATATGAGCCGCATGATATCCACCGTTCGCCAGGCACTGTGCAATGAGTTTGGCATCCCTCCTGTCAGTCTTGATCCGAGGTCCTTTCTCCGAGTGCATTGTCGTCGGTGCCAGAATCGTGCATTTCAGTTTGCACGCCGTCAGTACCTGGTGAAGAGAGTATCCCAGACATCCTGCTTCGTAGCCACATTCGATATCGATTTTGTCATTGCCCTTCGAATCCATCTTCTCTTTGATTCTATGGACAAAATTCAGGATATTTCTGTGGTCTGGTCCTACCGTAATGTTCGCAAGAACAGCGTCTTCTTCTCCGAATTTGCTCTCCAGTGCGCAAAGTGTGTAATTTGTGGTATGGACATCCATCCCGATTTATCAGTATCCTATACATGAAGTGACTTCCTTTGCATGCGATAAGCCCCGCTGCTGGCGTGATTTAGCATCTCACAGTATACGGGTAATTCCACGTTCGTGCAATTGCCGGGATCACTTCATATTATTTTGGCGGTAACTACCCGTGGCGGGACTTTCACCCGCAAGAACTGTGCCATGCCCGGCACACAAATCAGCGCTTCCGGCTCGTATCCGGACCGGAGGCGCTTTGCAGGAATATCGAATTGTCACATCAGCGGGATCTGTTCAACCCATGCCTTTAATAAGGCCCTACAGAAGGGCTTTGACGCATGCTTCGACTTTTGCCATGTCGGCGGTCGGCTCAAAGCGGGCAACGACATTTCCCTCCCGGTCGATGATGAACTTGGTAAAGTTCCATTTGATGTCGGGCTTCTTGTCCCAGTCCGGGTCGGCCTGGGCAAACATCTTTTCCAGAAGCGCTTTGTACTGATGCTCGTCAAATCCGGCAAAGCCCTTCTGCGCTTTCAGGTAAGTGTACAGGGGAAGCTCGTGTTCTCCGTTCACGTCCGCCTTTTTCATCTGCGGGAAGGTGGTGTTGAAGTGCATCGTGCAGAATTCGTGGATCTCATCGTCTGTGCCGGGAGCTTGGCCCCCGAACTGGTTGCAGGGAATATCCACGATCTCCAGGCCCCGGTCATGATAATCCCGGTACATTTGCTCGATGGGCGCATAATGCGGCGTAAAGCCGCAGCCGGTGGCTGTGTTGACCACCATGATGACCTTGCCCTTGTAATCAGCCAGATCGAGTGTCCCGCCTTTTCCGGTAGTAAGCTTGTAATCGTAGATCATTGTCCAGCCTCCCTTTCTTTTGTTGCCTTTTCATTTATTCAGCAGTGCTTCCACCTGCGCACGCTTTTCATACAGCACGCATCCGCCCGCGTGATCGTCGTCCAGGAATCCGCCGCTCTGCAGCGCCTTGAACAGGGGCGACCGCAGAGCCTCTTTCAGGGAAGTGTCGCGCACATTGATATCCGAATAGGGAGAAAAGGGACACGGTTCGGCGCCGCCGTGGGAATTGATGTGGAAGAATCCGCGCCCCGCGGCCACGCAGCCCCCGCTGCTCTTCTCATCCCCCGGGAAGGAAATGTACACCATTTCCGGATGCTCTATCCGCAGTCGGCCGATCTCCCCGGCCAGGTATTCCCGCTCCCTGTCGCCCGGAGCAAGATCGCGGCTATCCTCGGTCACGGGGACGAATTCCACAAAGATCACCGCTTTGCAGCCCCGGTCGGAAAGGCTTTTCAGGAATTCGGCATTCGTCACTTCCCGTATGTTCCGCGTGGTGACGGTAACAGACGCGCCGAAGACCAGTCCTCTGAGACAAAGCGCGTCCATGTTCCCGATCAGGCGGTCATATACGCCCGGACCGCGGCGTTCGTCCGTCGTTTCCCTTCCGCCCTCTATGCTCATGATGGGGACCAGGTTCCGGCATTTATCCAGCAGGCGGAAATATTGTTCGTCCAGAAAAGTGCCGTTGGTGAAGATCGGGAAAAGGATATCCGGGTGTTTGCCCGCCGCACGGATAATGTCCCGCCGCAGCATAGGCTCTCCCCCCGCCAGCAGGATGAAGCTGATCCCCAGATCGTCCGCTTCCGCAAAGATGCGCAGCCATTCTTCATCTGTCAGTTGGCTCACCGGCGCCTCATCGTGGGTGGCGTGACTGCAGCGGGAATAACAGCCCGCGCAGTGCAGGTTGCACTGGCTGGTAACGCTGGCGATCAGGAAGGGAGGAATATGCTCCCCCGCGCTTTCGGCTTTTCCGCGCTTTTTGGAAGCGGCGCGGCTTGCCAGGGCGAACCTGGCCATATAAGCGCTTTCCCTGGGGTTTTTGAAGGTCGCTTTGATGATATCCCCCACGACCCGTTCCACACCCTGCGTCATATAGGACTGAATGTCAAATGTCTGATCCATTGTATTCTCCCTGTTTTCTAAGGCTGGTTTGCAGAAAGCGGCTTCTTTTGTTTTTCAGCCGCCGGCGGAGCCGGGAAGATCCTTTCCCAGCAATTCATAGAGCAGCGAGTACAAAAGCCGTGCTTTTTCCGCGGGCAGGTCGATGCAGCGGCCTACTTTCCCGGGGATATCCCCGGCTTTTTCCTGCAGCGCCTTTCCCGCTTCCGTCAGTGTGACCACAACGACCCGGTCATCCTCGCTGCTGCGGCATCTGGACAGATAACCGGCCTGCTCCATTTTTTTAAGCAGGGGGGAAAGGGTACCGTTGTCCAGCATCAGCTTTTTGCCGATCTCCGAAACGGATATGCCGTCCTTCTCCCAAAGAACCAGGAAGACGATGTACTGCGTGTAGGTCAGCCCCAAAGGCTTCAGCCAGGGGGTGTACAGGTTTGTCACATTCCTTGCGGCGGCATAAAGTGGGAAGCACAGCTGATTTGACAGTTTCATAGCCTCCCGATGATCCCGGTCCATGGTTCGTCCTTTCAATGCGTTTGATGCAAATATATTTTATCATGTATAAATGGCATCGTCAAGGCATGCGTTAAAAAAACCGGACAGATACATGACCTGTCCGGCTGTTTTGACGTTAAAGGAAACGTTTCAGGAATTCCCTTGTCCTCGGATCCTTCGGGTCCCTGAGGACCTGGGAAGGCGGGCCTTCCTCCAGGATAACGCCGTCGGCCATATAGACCACCCGGGTGCTGACGTCACGGGCAAAGGACATTTCGTGGGTCACCACCAGCATGGTCATGTTGTCCGCAGCCAGGCCCTTCATCACGTCCAGGACCTCCCCGACCATTTCAGGGTCCAGGGCGGAGGTGGGCTCGTCAAAAAGCAGCACCTCCGGCTGCATGGCAAGCGCGCGGGCAATGGCGACCCGCTGCTTCTGCCCGCCGGAGATCTGGGCGGGGCGGGCATTGATGTAGGGCAGCATTCCAACTTTGTTCAGGTAAAACATAGCCCTGTCCCTGGCCTGTGCCTTGGGTGTTTTGTTGACCCTGATCTGACCGACGGTACAGTTGTCCAGGACCGTCATATTGGCAAACAGATTGAAGCTTTGGAATACCATACCCACCCTGGCGCGGTATTCGTTCACCTTCATGGCGCCTTTGGTGATGTCCTTGCCGTGGAAAAGGATCTGCCCGGTGGTCAGGGTTTCCAGCTGGTTGATGCAGCGGAGCAAAGTACTTTTGCCGCTGCCGCTGGCGCCGATGATGCTGGTGACGTCGCCTTTGCAGACGCTGAAGTCCACATCCTTGAGCACAGCGTGGGTCCCGAAGGTCTTTGACAGGTGGCGGATCTCGAGGATTGGCTCTTTCATTGCGGGCCTCCTTTCAGATCCCTGTTCTTCTCATCGTACGGCGCTTCACCCGGGAAGCTGTAAACACCGGCGGTCATTACCAGCTGGTCGGTGTTGACCAGCTCGTAATTGCTTTTTCCCTCCAGCCTCTTTTCCATCTTTCTTAACAGGAAGCTGGCCAAAAGGGTCAGGAAAAGGTAACCGCCCATTTCAAGGAACGCCGACGGGAAATACTTGAACACGGCCCCGCTGACCATCTTATGCACGGCAAAGAAATCCTGGAAGCCGATGATGAACATCACCGAAGTATCCTTGACATTGATGATGTAGTTGTTGCCGATCTGGGGCAGGATGTTCCTGAGCGTCTGGGGCAGGATGACATAAAGCATGGTCTGGAAATGGTTCATGCCGATGGCCTTGGCCCCTTCGAACTGTCCCGGATCAATGCTCATGATGCCGCCGCGGACCGATTCGGCCATATAGGCGCCGGTATTGACGCTGACCACGATGATCGAAACGGTCCAGATGTTCTTGAAGGCGATACCGAAGAAGTAGGGCATCCCGTAATAGATGAATACCGCCTGGAGGATCATGGGCGTTCCGCGGAAGATCTCCACATAGACGCGGATCAGGATGCGGACCGCCTTCAGGATGATCCGTTTGATCAGGGGATCCTTCGGGGCATAGGGAATGGTCTGAAGGATACCGCAGATGAACCCGATGATACACCCGATCAGCGTCGCGGTCACCGCCAGGATCAGCGTGTTGCCGATCCCGGTCAGGTAGACCGTGCCGTACTTGGACCAGATGCTTCCGATATCCTTAAAGAGCTGCTCGATCATGGGCATTCATTCCTATTACATATATTATGTCGTCAGTATGCGGGCGTAACCGGTGTCCGTTGGGCTTTCGCAGTTACTCGCTCAGGGGCTGGATGCGGATAGCTTCAGCCATCATGGCGTTGAAGTCGTCAGCCGTTTTATCGGCCAGATAGCCATTGATGGCGTCCAGGAGCCCGGCGTTGCCCTTCATGACCGAAATACCGATATTGATATCTTCATCAGATACCGCAAAATCGTCCCCGGTGCCGGAGAAATCCAGGATCTTCAGATTGGGATAGGCGATCAGGGCGCCCTGGGCAGTGGGCATGTCGGTGCAGACCAGGTCCACGGTGCCGGAGGCCACGGCCATCAGCATGGCAGGGGCGGACTCAGCGGGGGGCAGGATGGTGACATTTGCCAGCTGGGGCAGGCAGGTGTCATACCAGATGGTGCCGCTCTGGCTGGTGGCGGTGCCCTTGAGCGCGCTGATGCCGCCGGCCTGGGCGTTGGCATTGTCTTCCCTCACCAGGCAGACGATACTGGCGTACAGGTAGGGACCGGCAAAATCCACCGCTTCCATGCGCTCGGCGGTCATGCTTTGGCCCGCGATGACGGCGTCGACCACGCCGCTCTGCACGGCGGGGATCAGGCTGTCCCATTCCAGCTGGACGATCTCCAGCTGCCATCCGTTGGCCTCGCAGATGGCCTTGGCCATCATCACGTCATACCCGTTGGCGAACAGCATGGAATCCTTGATAGGGACCGCGCCGTTGGAATCGTCGGGCTGGGCCCAGTTATACGGGGCGTAGGCGCATTCCATGGCCACCGTCAGTACTCCGTCCTCGACCCCCGGGATCACATCCGCCAGGGCGGCGGCGGAAAGGATGAGCGTCATTACAGCCAACACGGCAAACAGCTTTTTCATGGGGTTTCCTCCTTATAATTCAGCGGCCCGGTCTGTGCCGGACCGCCTTTCATGTTTTTCATTTTAACGCATTAAATAAGGAAAGCAATAGCCGCACTGCTTTCTTTTTGTATTTGATTATCCCGTTGAGGAAGACAGGCCTCATTGCACCCGCAGTCCGCTTACCCATATCCTCCGTTTTTTTATTTCATTCCGTTATCCTTATTGCCGTACGTCATGATAAAGAGCCCGGTAAACGCCTCTGCCTGCGCCTGCGCCTCCTCCGTTTTATCCGGTTCCCTGTCGCACAGATTGATAATGCCGGTACAGCGCTGATTTGACGAGCCCAGGCGACCGGGCCAGTTCACGGATATCGGTACCCGCGTATCCGTTCTCGGAGAATTGTTCCAGAGCCGCTTTCAGGATCCTGTCCTTTGTATCCTTTGCCATCCGATCACCCCCTTAACACGTGACCCGGCGGTCACCTGCCATTATATTGGCCGCCCGGTCCCGAGTCAAACCGACCCTTGCTTCCGTGGGCATTTTCACATCCCTGCCCGCCCACAGGGAAAGGAGCGTCCGCAGGGGGAAAAATAATGCAATCGGAAAAAGTAACCGGATAAAAAAAGAAAAAGGGGGTGCTTTTTCCCCGGGTTCGCTGTATGATGGTATTACAGTCTGGTCTCCGCGGGGTGAGTTGGATGGACGTCAGGAGCACAGCGGCGGAAAGCGCCAGGATATGCCACGAGCTTCTTGTCCGGCAGGGCAAGGGGCTGAGTTACTGCACCGTCCTGTCCGTCCTTCCGGATCTGGAATCCGATGTGATCCTGAAAACAGACAAAAAGCTTCCCTCCGCCGACGGCATTGTGCTGGAGATCTTTGTCCGAAAAAACGGCGCGGTCAGCGTTATGGAATTCGACGGGGAGCATTTCCAGGTACTCGAAAACGCGGTCCGCCACAAAGCTCTCCGGCTGCGCCTGATCAGCGATGAAATACAGAAAGCCCTCTCCGACCCGGACGTCCGGGGCATCCGCATCCGGTCGGATCTCCGGTTCCTTGTGAAACGGGTGCAGAAATGGTATGAAAAATACGGTGCGGAGGTCTCCCTCCCCCATCCCGCGGTCCTGAAAGGGGAGGACATGCCTGATATCACCCTCCGCCCCAGCCGGGAGCAGGAGGAAGCCATCCATACCGCCCTCACCTTCCCCTTCACATACGTCTGGGGAGCGCCGGGCACCGGCAAGACCCGTATGGTCCTGGCATCCTGCGTGATCTCCTGCCTGAAGCGGGGGGAACGGGTGCTTGTCGCCGCGCCGACCAACAATGCCCTGGAACAGACCCTTTTCGGACTTCTTCCGGTGCTGGAGCGGGAAGGCATCGCCCTGAGCGGCGGCGCCGTGCGCCTTGGCTCGCCCAGCGACGAATTCCGGGATGCTTATCCCGGGCTGTGCGAATACCAGGCCCTCAACGGAGTGACCCTCAGATACAACCTGGAGATCAACCGCCTGGAACTGGAACAGGTGGATCTGGAAAGACAGCTGGCAGATCTTAAAAACGCGAAAAGCCCGAATAAAAAAAAGGACTTCCCCCGGATCGAAGGCGCCGATGGAAGCGCGATTAAAGAGCGCCTGAACGCCATAAGGAAGCGCATCAAGTTCCTGGAGGTCCGCCTGGACCGTATCCGCATGGCCCCCTTCCCCATCATGGAGACGATCGACGAGTTCCGCCTTTGTGCCGCAACGATGGACGGATGCATCCGCTGCATGTTTCCCGGCTGCGGGTTCGACCCGGACCACATCTTTCTGGACGAAGCCGGCTACTGCTCGCTGATCAAGGGCCTGACCCTGACCGCCTGGCACTGTCCCGTGACCTTCCTGGGGGATCACATGCAATTGCCCCCGGTATTCGAACTGGACTTCAGGGACATCAAAGCCCATCCCTCCCTTTCGCTGTGGGCGCTGAGCGCGCTGTTTGCGGACGCTGCTTTCCGTGTTTCCGTGAATGATATGGCCTCTGCCCTGTTCACCCAGTCTTCCCCTCCTTTTGTGAGCCTGGTGAAATGCGACCTCAACCAGACCCACCGGTTCGGCCCCAGCCTTGCCGACGTGCTTGCCCGCACGGTCTATTCCCCGCTCTTCCGCGGGGACCCGGACGCCGACACGCGGATCCTGGCTGTTCATGTCCGGGACCCGAAGCGAGGAAAAAGACGGAGCATGGGCGAAGCGGCGGCCTGCGCACGGTATCTGAACCTGTTTCCCGGTGAATCGGTGGGCATCATCACGCCCTATATCGGCCAGTTGAGGCTTTTGAGGCGGAGCATGAAAAAAATGTTTGAGGACGCGTCGGAGGATATCCTGACCGTCCACGGTTCCCAGGGCCGGGAATGGGACACCGTGATCTTCTCCGCCGTGGACACCGTCGACATGTATTTCACCGATTCTTCCCGGTCCGTCGGCCGCAGGGTGATCAATACCGCCGTCAGCCGGGCAAGGAAGAAGCTGGTGATCATATGCGACGCCGAATACTGGCTTCGGCAGAAGGACCAGATGCTCTGCCGCCTGATCGAACAGGCCGAACCCCTGGATCTCGGCGCGTTCCCGGATGAAGCCGGCGGCAGAACGGAAAAATATTAAGTTATTATTTTATTATCTTATTTCTTTGTTATCGGGAGGATCCCCATGAAACGTACAAAAATCGAAGCTGACCTTACCCTTTTCCCGGAGGAGTTCCGCCCATTTCTCCGGGACGCCTGCGTCTATGACAGCAACTGCTCCGAAGAGGCGCGGGTATATTATATCGACCGGGACGGCGGCCTGTTCCTTAAAAGGAACGCGCCCGGAAAACTGAAGCCCGAAGCGGAAATGACAGCGTATTTCCATTCCCTCGGGCTGTCCGCCCAGGTCCTTTCTTACCTTGTTACCGACGGGTACGACTGGCTCCTGACGCGGCGCATCCCGGGCGAGGACTGTACGCATCCCATGTACCGGTCGGACCCGGTCCGGCTGTGCGACACCGCGGCGTCGCTCCTAAGGGACCTGCACGATGTCCCGCCGGACCAATGTCCCGTGAAAGACTATTTGGGATCCTACCGGTCCAAAGTCATCTCAGGGATCCGTCACGGCCGATATGACGAACCGGAAAAGTTCCGGGAGCTGTGGCCGTTTTCCTCAGCGGAGGAAGCGCGGCGATGCGCGGAAGAAGCCCTGCCCGCCCTGAAAAGCGACGTGCTGATCCACGGCGATTATTGCCTGCCAAATATCCTCCTGACGGACTGGCGCTTTTCCGGGTTCATCGACGTCGGCTCCGGGGGGATCGCCGACAGGCATATCGATATCCTGTGGGGGATCTGGTCTCTGATGTTCAATCTCGGCACCGCCCGGTATACGGACCGCTTTATGGACGTATACGGCAGGGACCGGATCGACAGGGACCTCCTCCGCGGCGTCGCGGCAATGGAATTGGTCAGGGAGGACTGATATCCCGGCCCGGAGGGTCTTCCGCCCCGCGCATTGGATCTGTCAGGAACTGCGTCTCCATCCCCGGAAAGGAGTAAAAAAATGAACGTCAGGATCGCCTTCCTCCAGCTGCTCCCGGGGAACAGCACCGCGCAGCAGCTGGAGCTCGGAAGGAAAGCGTGTGAAGAAGCAAAGGCAAAGGGGGCCGACATTGCCCTGTTCCCGGAAATGTGGAGCAGCGGCTACCGCATCCCCCAGGACCGGCAGGCCCTGAAAAAGCTGGCCGTCGCCGGGGACAGTCCCTTCGTCCGGTCATTTGCCCTGCTGGCGGCAGAGCTGCGCATGGCGATCGCCGTCACCTATCTGGAGGACGGGGAGCCCGCCCCGCTGAACTCCGTCACGGTGTTCGACCGCCGCGGTCAAATGGCGCTGCACTATTCAAAGGTGCATACCTGCGCCTTTGAGGATGAAAAAATGCTTTCCCCCGGCGGAGGTTTTTTTACAGCCGGCCTTGACCTGGAGGGAGGCACGCTGCAGATCGGCGCCATGATCTGCTTCGACAGAGAATTCCCGGAAAGCGCCCGCGTCCTGATGCTGAAAGGCGCGGAGCTCATCCTGGCACCCAACGCCTGCCCTATGGAGATCAACCGCCTCTCAGCCCTCAGGACCAGGGCGTACGAAAACATGCTGGCCGTCGCCACCTGCAATTATCCCGAAGGCCAGCCGGACTGCAACGGCCGTTCCACGCTGTTTGACGGCGTGCCATGGCTGAAGGAGGGACCGGGCGTCAGGGATATGTGCGTGTTCGAGGCTCCCGGGAAAGCCGGGGTCTATATCGCGGATCTGGACCTGGACCGCCTCAGGCGGCACAGGGAGACGGACGTGATGGGCAGCAGGTACCGTCATCCGGAGGCGTACCGCTGTCTTTCACATATATCAAAAAACAGAAACGATGAATGAAGATGGCATTCGGGAAAACAGGACTCTGCAGGCTGATCGTTCTGGCGCTGACGCTTTGCATGCTTTCCGGCGTTCTCTCCGCCGCCTTGAGCGAAGAGGAAATGACGGGGGAAAAGATGAACGAGGCTTCCGAAAAAGCCTACGATGAGGCGATGCTCCGGGGAGAGGCGGAGATCGCCTTTACCACCGTCGCGACCCTCGGAGAGCATCTTTCGAACCTTATGGTCTACGCATACGGGGAGATCCCGGCTTCGGAAACGGACTCCGCCAACGCGGCAGTGCAGCTGGTAGATGAAGTGATCCGCCGTGCCGACCGCTGCTTCCGCCCGGAAGGAGCCGGTACCGACTCGGAGAAGCTGGCTGTCTTCGACCGGGCGAAAGAAGACTGGAAAACCGCCGCCGCAGGATTCGGCCCGGAAGGCGAGAAGTTCGAATCCGGTCTGCCCCTGACGGACGGCCGTGTGATCGATCCGGCGGCCGACGCATTCGGCCGGATGCTGCCTGAAGCACAGGCAGCCTATCTGGAAAACTGGAATTTGTCGGTCAAACGGTTTCGTGATCATCATAAACCATATCAGTATTGCAGGAAAAGCCTCTCCAGATATTCCTGGCTTGCATCCCCGGTCAGCGCCAATCGCAGCAGGATCGCCGCCTTCTGCGGCGAGAGATTGTTCGCGGCCACAGTATTGCCGCAGAGCAGATTGTCTTTTGTGATCACACCGTCATCGATTCTGGAACTGATGACAACGGGGATCGAAAGCCCGTTGATGACCTCGATCCACTCTTTGCTGAATTCTCCGGCCCCGGCTCCGGCAATGACCAGGCCGTCTGCGTGTTCTGCGGAAAAACGCAAAAGCTCCGGATCTGCGTCTACAGAGAAGTATAGAATAGAAACTTTGGGAAGAGCAGATAATCCCGTTATATCAAACTCGGTTTCAGTTGTATGCTTTTTTGACGGGGATTCGTACATAAAAACCATTTTGTCTCGTACCACGCCTATTGCTCCCATTTCACCTGCAGATATTGCCATGACATTGTATGTGCTGGTTTTTGTTACGGAACGCGCAGCAAAGATCCGATCGGAGAAGACGATGAGCACGCCTTTTCCGACAGCTTCATCAGACGCAGCGACACAGACGGCTTCATACAGATTCATTGGCCCGTCTGCCGAAATGGAAGTGGCGGGACGCATGGCTCCGGTCAACACAACAGGCTTATTTGTCTTTACGGTAAGGTTCAGGAAATATGCAGTTTCTTCCATCGTATCCGTTCCATGTGTGATGACGAAACCTTTTACGTCAGGATCATCTGCAAGTTCGTTGATCTTATTGGCAAGTGTGAGCCAGACCTCAGCCGTGATGTCGTCCGAGTTGACGTTGCAAATCTGGATTGCTTCGATCGGTGCGGCTTCTGCCAGTTGAGGCACAGCAAACAACAGT
Source organism: Clostridia bacterium (assembly GCA_017524725.1). Lineage (GTDB taxonomy): Bacteria > Bacillota > Clostridia > Christensenellales > Aristaeellaceae > RUG756. The sequence continues at coordinate 18,582 of JAFXUZ010000077.1, forward strand.
TCTTCGGCTGTTAATACGCCCGGTATATATCCGGCTGTTTTTCCCGCTTCTCCTACACCGGCAATCGTTCCTCCCGTAGCAAGGACAATAATTTTTCCCTCATCTCTACGGCCGCCTGCCCCATCGGCCGTTTCTGCCATGACAGGGACGAGGGCCGTGACCAACATGATGCACAGCGCCAGAACCATCAATTTTTTCATTTTTTTCCTCCTTGTCGTTAAGACAAATCCCGATTTTCAGATAACCGAAAGATTCAAAATACATCTTCTCTCATTTTTTGATTATAAGCCAAAGTAAACGATCAGTCAATTTGGGCCAGAAAGATCTGATCAAAATTCTTCATTCATACTATAAAACACGCTGGAAAGGAGGACCATTCATGCCCGGCAAAGCGCAGACCTGTGTTCCTTTGGCCGAAAAGACCGGAAGATCACCGGCGATTACCTGGAATGTCCATTTTTAAATAAGACTTGCTGTGACTGTAAGCCTCCGCCCCTTGTATATCAATATCCTCTGAGATATAATTAAGCCGCATCATTCAAAAACACGCCCGAAGGAGCATCATGATGGCCAGATCCAGCACCCGCAAAAGCGCCAATATCTTTACGATCGTAGAAAGTATTCTGCACCTGATTGTTCTGCCGCTTAGTCTGGCAACGTTTGGCTTGGCTTTTATTCCGCTGTCCGAGCTGTTGGATATGCAGGCCGCGGACCAGGCGGCTATAGCGGAACTGAAAGCACTGTATAATCCGGCTTCCGCTGCCCTGGTTACGTTCCTGTTCCTCCTGGCTTATGCCGCGGCCCGGGCTGTCCGGGGACACCGCCTCAGGGAGAAAAGGGGAACAGGTTTCCTTCGCCTGTCTTATGTGCAGGCCGCGGTTTTTTTGATTGCCGGCGTGCTGCCGCTGATGATCGGCTTCGACCTGCAGACAACCACCCTTGTTTCAGCGCTCATTGCGTGCGCCCTGATTTCAGGCCGGGTTTTCTCCATCATCCGCAATCACAGGTTCCTTAACGTCATTTCCAACATCATTTGTATACTGGGCATCGCCTTTTGCGCCATCAGCTTTGTCTCTACGAGCGGTCTTCTTTTCTTGCTTGCGGTTTTCGCCCTCCTGTCGATCGTTTTCTCCCGGGTCAGCTTCTCCGTACTAAAAAAGATCATCGTAAAAACCCACGCGGCGGAGATCATTTTCGGCCTTGTGCTCCTGATTGTCACCTTCGCGATGCTCCTGACCTTCTTTGAGCCGAACATGGACACGTTCACGGATTCCCTTTGGTACTGCTTTGCCATTGTGACCACGATTGGATTCGGCGACCTGACTGCCGTTACGTACTTCGGACGGATCCTTTCTGTCATACTCGGTATCTACGGTATTGTCGTCGTCGCGCTGATCACTTCGATCATTGTCAACTTCTACGGGGAAATGAAAACATCACCAGAAACAGATTCCGGCGACGCTGAGGAGGAGAATGAACACGCTTAGATCGTCTGGGCTAAATCGACAACCTTCTGGATCATCTCCATCAGGTTGAACCGCTCAAAGGGCAGGTATCCCAGTCCCTGGTAGATTCCTTCAAGAACCAGAATAAGGATCAGCACAATCCCGACTGCCGGAATCAGCATGCTGATCTTTTTATTTTTGGGTTCCTTCGTATAGGAAAACAGCAGGACAAACGGCGCCACAAACAGCAGTGTAATTGCCTCCCCAAAGCCGACGGCGATGGCCGCGCGGCTGAATTCACCGAATCTGGCTTCCACCTCATTGGCCAGCGTCTCCAGCGATCCTGCCTGGTATCCCATCAAAACAAACAGGATGATGAAATCCGCCAGGGCGGCAAGGACCAGAATCACCGCAAGGAAGACCGAAAAATGGAACGAATTCCTGTTCGTCTTCAGGAATGCAAGGTATTCCTCATGGCTGCGCCCGTGGCAGCAGAAGCGCAGTTCCCGCGTTTTCATGTGCACAGCCAGCAGCATAAATACTATGAAAGTCAGAGGCGGTTTGACCGTCAGCAGCGGGAAAGTCCAGAAAGGCAGCGTAATGCTTCCATGCGCGCTTTTCCATTTCAGTATCCAGGACGCTGCCTCCCATGCCAGCGGAAGCAATACAAGTACCCGCAGGATCAGTACTTTTTTCCCGGTCAGCACACGTTTCGGCCGCGCGTTCAGGAAAAACATAAACAGAGTGCACAGGAAAAGGTCAATGAACAGGTTGAAGGCGACAAATCCTCCGGGACTGGCGGAACGGAAAAGCGACGTCATGGCAGGAAGCACATCTTCCGGATCGGATACCAGTTTTCCGGTCGCTCCGACGACATAACGGGAAAAGAACCCGGCGCTCACCGCAAAGACTACCAGCGCCGCGGCACTGTTTTTAATCAGTTGCTTTTTATACCCCTCGCTGTTGTTCAGGATCTTTGAAAAGTTTGCGATCAGCAGGAAAGGCAGGGACAGTCCTGTCACATATACCAGAACACCCAGCAATCCAGCTGTTTCTTTTGCCAGGCCTTCGTCCAACTTTGCGCCCAGCGACAGCATGCCCGACACTACCGACAGAACGATGCACAGCCATCCGAACATCTGAAAATGCTGGTAGTTCAGCAGTCCCTTATACCGAATATCTTCCTGAATGGTCATTTCATGAAGTTTTTTGCGCTTCCCGGCCATTTTTCGGTCCTCCCCTGTCCGTGAAAATCCTTTTATGTTTGATATTGTATTATTTTACTGAAAACGTGTTTGTGGGTCAATCGGTTTTCCGATCCTTTTTCTCAAGACGAATCATCGTAATGTTCCCTGCATCAGTTCCGATTTTCATGCAATAAAATCATTCTCCCGGATACCTGATGCACAGCATGGCAATATCATCGGATCGCTCCGCGCCGGCAGTAAATACCGCAATGTCCCCGCTGACCAGACTGCTCACAGATGCCGCCATGCCGTTATCTGATGAAGGGCCGGATGATCCGGCCCGAACGAAAGGACCTTCTGCAGACGCTCCTCACCGTAAAGCTCCGCGTTATGATCCATCGCTTCGGTCACGCGGTCACTTCGCGGGGGCGTCATCCTGTTTCCGCTCTTCCTCGGGCTGTTCTTTCTCTTCCGGGAGCAGTTTGACGGCAAACTGCAGGAGATTCATGAAAATGGATATGCGGGAAGCCTGCTGCTTTGCGATCAGCATGTCGATCGTATTGGTCATGACGGTGATATTTACCTGTTCGGTCCCCGCATACTGATCGGATACGATCATAACGGCGTACATGGCACGCTGTGCCTGATCAGCTTCCTTGGAACCGGTGAATCCCGTTTGGGTTTTCAGGAATTCATCCGCTTCCTTTATTTCTTCCGTCAGGACCGAAAGGGGCGTGTCCGCAAGGGAAAGGGCCGCGAGAGGCGCCAGCTCACTGGAATGTCCGTATTTGATTTCCGCTTCCTTCAGGGCGTCATACAGAGCGGTGACCCGCTGCGTCTTTTCTTCCGGTGTGCCGCCTGCCATGGAAAAAACCTGGGCGGCGGTCTGCGAACCGCCGGAGGAGAACTTCTTTTTCAGCGCCTGATAGCACGCTTCCGTTTCGTCCGTCAGTTCCTCCGCTGTCTTTCCGGAAAACGCCATCAGCATCGCGAAAACGCTGTCCGTTTTGTCTGTCAGGATGCGGTGCTGCCGATTCATCCGGGCGTAGATCTCTTTTCCGCGGGATATCGTTTCTTCCGTGAGGGTCTGATCCGCGAGATCGGCCAGCAGGAAGGCCGTCAGCACCAGGTATTCAGATCCCTTGAACTGCCGCTTCAGCAGACGGAAATACGCATTGGCCTGCGTCATCCTGTCCTCCGGCTGATCCTCCAGGGACAGCATGGCGGCCAGAACAGAGCGGACTTTCCTGCTCCGGAACTTTGACAGGAATCCCGTGCTGTCCCTGATGATCCTCCGGCACTCCTTCAGACGCTCTGTATCCGCCGTTTCCCCGTGGGCGCAGAAGATATTGGCGCACACGGTATGAAGCGCGCTGTTGTCCCACCTGAAAGCTTTTCCCACCGCGTCCCGGTTGGAGATGAAATCCTGACAGAGCTTTTCCAGTTCAGGTTTCATTTGACTTCCCTCCCAATTCTTCCTGCAGATCTCTGATCTTCCTCATCCGGTTCACATCGGGCGTCCCGAGACTCCTGGTGCGGCGATCCCTTCTCTTCCCAAGTCAAGCACCTGCAAGATCCCGGTTTGTCGAGCCGGAGCCCAGGCAATACTTATTGATGACCCGTTCATGCTTTTTTGTTTTTCCTCTTTTTATGGTCGACCTTCCGTTCCAATCCGGATATTGCAAATGTGAAGACATTCGCCAGCGCAAAATAGATGACCGCCGTGACGATCAGAGGAAAGAACGCCTCCATTGTTCTGGAGCGGATTATATCCGTCACTTTTGTCAGGTCCTGCACCGCAATGTAACCCACGACAGATGTCATTTTGACAAGAGATATGAATTCGCCTTTCAGGACCGGAATGAAGTGGACTGCCGCCTGCGGGAAGATGATCTTCCAGAAGCATTGAAGGGGCGTATATCCTAGAGCCAGCCCCGCTTCGGCTTGCCCCGCCGGTACGGCTTCGATCCCGCTGCGGATCATTTCGGAAGAATACGCACCGAAATTGACAGAAAAACCGATAACGGACACAATGATCCCCGAGATATTGACTTTCCCGAATATCACATAGTAAAGGATCATCAGAAGAACGACGATCGGCGTCCCCTGGACGATCCTGACGAACACGGCCGCAAAAACCTGCCCGGGCTTAAAACGGCTCCGCCGTATCATACAGAGGAAGAACCCGAAAGCAAGTCCCACTATGCAGGACAGCACGGACAAAAGCACGGTGATGCCAAGTCCTGAAAAGATGAGGCGGTAACGTCCTTCCTTGATGAATGTGCGGTTGAAGCTCTGTGTCAGCTCGGAAAAGAATCCCCCCGCTTTTTGTGCCCCGTCATCCTTTGCCCGTACCAGGGCGACCAGCGGTTCGCGATAGGCCGGATAACTGAAATCCAGTATTTCCCTGCGCTCCGCTGTCATGGACATATGCCCGCTGACGACGTCGCTTTTCCTTGTCTGGAGGGAAGGCATCAGCGCGTCAAAATTAGCCGTAGTGATCTCGACGCGCATGTCCAGTTTCTCTGCGATTCGAAGCAGGATCTCCGGCTCGTATCCCATGACCCGGTTGTTTTCGCCGATGTAGCAGATCGGTTCGCTGTCCGAACGGGTCCAATAGCGAAGGACTCCGTTTTTACCGGGCCATGTCTGCGGGGGCATGTCTTTTTCGGCGCTGTCCGATACGACCCATTTTTCCCAGGCCGCGCTCAGCGTACCGTCTCTTTCCATCTCCCTGAGGATCTCATCGAATTCGGACGTCAGCGGACTTCCTTTTGCAAACGCAAACCCATAATCGCTGTATGCGAGGGCTTCCGGGATAACGGCAAGGTTCGGATGCTGCCGCATGGCCCGGCGCATGGCAGGTTCACCGCCTATGGTGGCATCGATCTTGCCGGATTCCAGCGCAGCCAGTCGGTCGGTCAGGCTGTTGAAGTAAAGGGACTTTGTTTCGGGGATCTGGTTTTTTACGGTCAGGTCGTCGACCGTGCCGACATTGTAGCCGATCGTTTTCCCTTCCAGTTCCCGGATGGCGGCGTATTCCGGAATACTGTCTGCAACGGCAGACGAAGAAAACAAAAAGAGAAGCATCATTAGCAGTGCTTTACGGTACTTACGCATTGCCTCCTGCCTCCTCTCTGGCATGGATCATGAATTCCGCCCCTCCCCCTGCCTCTGCACGGCACGATGTAGTATAGGTGTTCAGGATACGCCGGCTGTAGGGATCTTTGATACAGGACAATAAGTCACGGGGCAGGTCGGGAGATCCCACGGCAAGGTGCACCCTGGAAGCTTCCTCTGCCGCTGTCATGGTCAGGGTGATCTCGGAATCGGTCCGCATGTCAGAACTGTTCAGGATTGCCGTCAGCAGCTCTTCCAGTACCAGTTCGATCTTGTTCACCAGCCGTATTGACAGATACTGCTGATGGCAGAACGCCTGCAGGGAAGCGCGCATGGATTCATCGTCATAACCGCCCATGCCGACCTTCCATGTCCATGTCCGTGTCCGCATGATAAAGGCTTTGGTCTTTTCACGCCGGGGATGGTTGAATATCTCATCCGGCGTACCTTCTTCGTATATCTCTCCTTCATCCATGTAGAAGATCCGGGAAGAAATGTTTTTTGCAAAGCGCATTTCATGCGTCACGATGATCATGGTGATCCCATCCGCAGCAACGCTCCGGATGATATCAAGTACTTCGGACACCATGGTAGGATCCAGCGCGCTGGTCGGTTCATCAAAAAGCATGACTTCCGGCTTCATAGCGAGCGCCCTTGCAATGGCGACTCTTTGCCGCTGTCCTCCCGACAGCTCGTCCGGGTAGCTGCCTGTCTTATCCTCCAGACCGACTCTCTTCAGCAATGACATCGCTTCCGACCTGGCGGTATCCCTGTCTTTCTTCAACAGGTCATGGATACCCATGGACACGTTTTCAAGGACTGTTTTGTGTTCAAAAAGATTGAAATTCTGGAATACCATCCCTATTTTCCGCCGAAGCTTCGGCAGGCTGCAGTTCTTTGACGTAATATCAGTCCCATCCACCAGAATACTGCCTGAAGTAGGCGTTTCCAGCCGGTTCATACACCTGAGGAGCGTAGATTTCCCTGTGCCGGAGGGGCCGATGACAGATATGATCTCTCCAGGATGGATGACCGCGTTCACATCCTTCAGGGGTGAAACATCCGCATAGTCTTTTCTCAGATGTTTTATCTCGATCGCCATGGATCATCCTCCCCGAGATCTTTTTCTTTTGACATTTCCTTTATGATTCGTACGGTCCGCGCTTATATCTCATCCGCGGGGCGTCATCAGCTTGCCGCCTTTTTTACCAGCCGGAAGAACGATTCCACTTCGGTTCTGTGTTTTCCGCGGCATATGACGTGGTGGTTATTGATCGGATTTGTCAGAAAATAGGAAAAATCGTCCAATCCCACCCTGATCTGCGTCCGACACAGCATATTGCTGAACGGCGTTTCTAAAACCGTGCCTTCCTGCACAAAATACCGGGAAAGATCACCTTCGCATTTGAACAGGGTGCAATCCCCCTCCTCAAATGAACCTTGGACCGCAACGCCGATTCCCGATTCAAAATGTGTGTTCAGGCAAAAACTTTTCAGCATCGTGGTCGGTACCGTGCAGTGGGCGAACGTGGCACAGCGCGCCTTCGTGTCAAATCGGCTTGGGTTGCACATGAACAGCGGCTCCGAAGTGATGCTGCCGAGGATCGCCATAGACAAGAGGGTCGGCATATCCCCTTCGCAGCCGCCATAGACCCCCAGGCTGTTAAGGATGGACAGCCCAAGGCAGCCGGTCGTATGTACCGTATCCAGCAGATCAAAGCAGCGGACCGACACGCCGCATAGACCGTACCTGTCCACGATCCTCCGGAATGCCCCGTAAACGTTCAGTGCCTTTTCAAGTTCATTCCGATCAAATGCCTGCTGTTTGAAAAGCGCCGTATAGGGATCATCCTCGTAGTGGACACGTGCGATCTCCTCCAGCAATTCTTCCATGGGAACAGATACGAACCCCAGCCCAAGCTTATCCATCACCGTATCCGGGGAGTAGACGCTTGCGATAAGCCAGTCGGAAGGCCTGCCTATACAGCCCAGTTTCTTTCCGCGAAGTGCATTCAATGCCCGATGAGCGTTCCGAAGGTCACGGATCTGCCGAACCACCTGTTCGATGTCCCCATGCAGGATCTCCCCGCTTCCGCCGTGTTTACGCAGATAGCTTAATATTTCCATGGATGCGGCCAGAGAATTCGATTCGCCGCTGGTAAGAATGTAGCAGTGCCGGGCTTTCAGCTGATCAAACGCCTCCAGGAAATACCCTTCACTCCCGCCTGACGCCACATAAAGCAAGGCAAATCCATCCCGGAGGTATTGCGCCAGATCCACCGGTCGCAATTCTTCTCCCAGGGTATCCTGCAATTCACCGATATACTGCCGCATGTGCTCTTCTGTCGCCCGCGACAGCGGGCTTTGTATTTGATAAAAATCGATCATCGTGACTCATCCTTTCATCAGCTTCGTGAAAGAAGCAGGGCATATCAGCTTCGCCCTGATATGCCCTGCCGAAAAAGAGGATCATCTGCCGTGCATTTTTTTCCGTTTCCCGGCGCAGGCGGCGATGGCTATCAACGCCAGCCCGGCCGCGGCGCACCCGAGCCACAGCATAAGCGGCGATCCGTCGCCGGTTTGCGGCACCCGGTAATTCACAATGGTGCCGCCGTCGCAGCAGCGGTCCGTTATGCCCGCGTACACACCCACGTTCTCATACCGGATCCTGTACCCCTTCACCGGTTCCTCGATCACATAGCAGGCTGCGGGTTCCGGGAACCAGGCGTTATATTGCCATTCGGTTTTGCTGACTTCCTTTTTGTCGAACCCGTGATGGTACACGGTATCGCCCAGTTTATACAGGGTGAAATCGATGCTCTTTTCGCTGCCGCCTTCCCATACCTTTCTGAAAGAGAAGGAGGAACTCGGAATCGCCACATCGTCAAATCCGGCGGGTCCTGACGCGGGATCCCGATAAGCGATCACGTAATGGGAGAAAACATCCGATTCGCCGACAAGAACGTCTCCGGTCGTAACGGCAATTTCCGATGCCCGGCCGTTATAAAGACTGATCAGGTAAAATACGCGGTCCGCTTTCCGCATGCTTTCGGGAACGGTCACTGCAAAACGCAGCGCCGGCACTGTTTCTTGGATCCGGATCCTGTCCCCATCATCCACTTTGCTCATCAGGCTGATATCGAAGACCCCCCCGATCAGCGACCCTTCTTCAACAACGAGTTCCCGGACGGCGATGAGATCTGCCTGGGAAATTCCGCTGATGTTCTGCGGGGAAACGTCCACCCGCATTTCCGCCTTTTTCCGCACGTCCTTGCCTTCGGCAATCGCCTGGGACACTTCCTCCAGGTTGGAGAAAGCGATCTGCGGTGCGCCGGGCAAAATATTGATCACTGGCGCGCGGCTGTAAGCGGGTGCAATGTGCAAAGTATAATCGGTTCCGCCGCCTTCTCCGCTGCCGGTGAATTCTTTCCCTGTTTTCTGCCGCAGATTATTCAGCGCAATGCACAGGGATTCCGGTTCATCCAGGAAGTTGGTCAGATTCGCGTAAAGTGCAAGCTCCGGCCGGTCCTGAAGGGCGGTGTTCCAAAGTTCCACCACACTGGAGGAGCAGTTGTTGGTGAAAAGCGCATAGGAGTTTTTATTTTTGTTCGACAGATAAGCTTTGAGGTTATCCAGCTCCTGGGCGGTCAGTTCCACCGTGTAGTAGATATAGACAAATTGATTGTCCTTGTGCACGAACTGGTTATACGCTTCCCGGTTGATATCGATACCGCCCTCGGTTTCGCCGTCCGCTGGATTGCGGCCCGTGGTTGTGGTGACGTGGTAAATGTATTTCACGGTGGAGACCATGGCGTCAAACGCTTTGGGCCCGTCAAACGGCTTCCCTTCGTCGTACAGGCGCATCTGCTCTACCAGCGTCATCGCATCCTTATACGCGGCGGTCTTGCCGTTGGCCAGGGTGTTGATCGCGGTAAGCAGGTATGTTTCATCATGAGGATAGCTTGAAATGGTGATGCTTTCCCCTGCTTTCAGATGGGTCTTCTTCGGCGTGGAATACGACCGGTCGTGCAGCACGTCAAAATAGCCGGCCCTGTCCTCAATGGGCAATTGATCCGAATAGAGAGCCGGATCCGAAGCGAAATTCTCCGGATGATCAGCATACGCTTCCATCAGCGCGATATAATCGTCGGTCGGCTGATAATAATCATACCAGCTGATATCCAGATCCATCGTTTGATACGGCGTGAATACGATCACGCTGTGGGCGATGATCTGCGCCTGCATGAAATGCCTTGCCGCGATCGTCAGCCTGCCGACCGGTTTGCCCGACTGAAGCTTTCGGCCGTTCGAATTTGCGATAACCCGCCGATTGCCTTCAGCATCCTGATCCAGTTTTTTCGGCGCACTTACGTAAACCCAGCCGGTTTCGTCTACATAACCCGCATCCGGTTCGGCGACGCCCTCCGAATTGTTCAGCCAATAGCCGGGAAGCTTGGTCATGATCTCGGCTTTTACGGTTTTGGGGGCGTCGATATAAGCAAAGATTCCTTTCCCGGAGGATTCCAGATAATACGCCGTTTTATTCCCGCGCTCGTCAGTGCCTACGGCGGCGTTCCATGCCCGAAGCGCTACGGTGGCGCAGCTGTTCTTCAGGATCGAAAACTTGTTCAGATTCCCCTGAAGCGCCGATACCATCCTGTTCAGCTGGTCCTGGGTAATATCCAGCGCGAAGGAAGCGTTTTCATACTGATCCCATTCCAGCTTTTGATTGTACAGCTCTCTGTTGAAGCATAAGCCGCCGGGCACCGTACCGTCCAGAAACAGGCCGGGATCGATCCCATTATCTATGACTTGCTGAATAAACCTGACAAAAGCGTTTTCCGGGGTAGTCGTTCCATACTTTAAATAGGAAAAAATGTTTTCCATCACGGCCGTTTTCGCGGCGTCCCTGGCGGCTCCGCCGTACTTCATGATGGTGCTGTTCTGTATGGTGCCCAGGGCGGCATCGGTAATGGAAAGGTCAAAGGCCCGGTACATGCCGATGGTAACGATCTCGCCACGGTTTAGCGTGACTGATTTCATTTTCCTGCTTTCGCGGAAATAATCATCCGCCGTCGTTGTTTTGTTATGGTTGGAGCCGAATGAGATATCTTTTTTTATATCCTCATAATATTTGTCATTGATCTCATATCCGGCATACAGATCATCCACCGTGATCGTGACTCCGTCGCGATAGGATGTAAACAGCAAATAGACGTGCCCGTCGAAAAACTGCATGGAATCATTGTATCGCGCCAGGATCTTCAACTGCCCCACCGGTTCGGAAGCGGTATTCCCAATCGCAGCCAACGCCGCGGGCGCCCCCGCCATCACGCAAAGCACCAGCGCAAGCGCTAACGCCAGCCATTTCACGGTCGCTTTCATCATACTGTTCTCTCCCCATTCTTTTCTTCTGCCGAACGCGGCGGTTATTTTGTCGTTTTTTCCTTTCGGTGATGGGTTTTCTTTTGCCTGATCCGGGCCCGGCTGACACGAGATCATAACCCGTGAAAATCTCTTCAACCGTCCTTCAGGTTGGATGGCATCATTATACTTCAGGATACGGTAACGGTAAAGAGAATAAACAATGTAAAGAAAATTTTAATGTGGAAAAATGGAGTAAAACTGATATACCGGTCCGTCATACCAGGATATACTGCATGAAATTTTCGTTCCTCACAAATCCAAAGTCAGAATACAGAAGGACACCCATATCCGAAGCGGTAATCTGGACCGCGCCGCAGCCATATGCCCGCGCCTCATCCACCACACGCCCAAGCAGATCCCTCGCGATCCCCCGGCGCCGGTATCCGGGATCCGTATACATGCTTGAAAGCAGGCCGATCCTTCCTGACGGACAGCCGAAATACGGAGGTTTTTCCACAAACGACATGCCGCTTGTCCCGACGATCCTGCCGTCGTCCAGCGCGATCCATGATACGAAGGTCCCATCCGACAAATGCCGGCGGTAATAATCCCAAAGGGCCGGTTTCAGATCCGCCTTTTCCTTTGCCCCTTCCTCCCTCAGCTGAGTGATACGCACGTCAATAAAGGTTTCAAGATCGCTTTCCCTCAGTTTCCTGTAAATGATATCCGCCACAACGTCCTCCTTGCACTGCTTTGTTATTAAATTAATAAATTATTAGTTAATATCATAAATCACTGCTGTTCAGCTGTTATGATTCCTTGACGAGCTTCCCTGTCATATGTTCCGGGACCAGTTCATAAACCAGAGTCCCGCTGCCATGGCGCAGGATCTCATCCTCAATATACTTTTCGTCCGACGTAAATCTGCGGCACAGTTTTCTGCATACTTCCATGGCCCGGCTTTTGTCCTCCACCGGTCGCAGCCTTCCGAATACGATCACGCTCCGAACTTGCAGCGCACAGTCTCCTTCCAGTCGATACCCCTCGTCAAATACACAATAAGACACCTTATCGCAATCTTTAACGGCGTCGACCCGGTGGCCCGCTTTCCCCCCGTGGAAATACAGATGTCCGTCCGCGTCGTCGTACCAGTGGTTCAGGGGCATCCCATATGGATATCCTCCGTCTCCAAGGACGCTGAGCACACCTCTTCTTTCCTCCGTCAGCACCCTGATACATTCATCCACGCTCAGCGCCTGCGCTTTCCTTCTCATTTCCCTGAACATCCGGCATTCCTCCTCCTTTAACATGCCCGCTCCTTCATATACAGTCTTGTCATCTTTTATTCACGCCGTACCGTGCATTGTCACTTTTTATTCCTTTACATCGGGCCAATTCACCCAAATGCGTTAATAAACACCATTTATTGTTAATTCAGCGCAATAAAATGTACTATATGGGACTAATGTAACCACATTGGACATTAAAATCTTCATACCATTGCGTTACCCTCAAACCGCATACGTCCCCGCAGGATACCCTGTACAAAATATGACACACATGATTTCAGCGTGCTTTGACGCACGTGAATAACCCGCTCCCGGTATCGAAATTCACATCCACTGAAAAACTGCTTTCCCCTGTCTTGTTTTTTAAAACAGAGATCTCCAGTTCCCTGACGCGCCTGCTCCTTGCGGCTTCGAGGCGCGCCGCCTTCTCCCCCGCATCTGCAAGACGAGCGAAATCTGCGCTTCGTACAGAGCGAAGGTTCAATCCCAGGATAACGTCACCAGTAAATTCGATGATCCCGCTCTCCTTGAAGGAATCAAGCCTGACAGGTCCCATATAACTCATCCTGTTCAAACTTGATATCAGGAACACGCATATACCTTTTCTCATCTGCAATTGTCTGAGACTCCTTGCAAAATCATCGATCTGAGCCCTTATTCCGCTGCCGCCGGAAAACGGAATGATCTGCAGATAATCGATAAATACGATGCATGGCCTGTTCCTCCTGTCCGCACAGGGCTTCCTCAGGTCGCTGAATTCCTCTATCACACCCAAGAGCGCTTTATCATTAGTACACGTTGCACCGGGAACAAAATGTATCCTCCCAAAGAAAACTTCTTCTTCGGTTATCGACGTTATTTCAGCCATCCTTTCGCCTTCCAGTACAGATTCCGGAGAAATCTTCATTCCCGTACGTTCAGTCATTTCCGCAGCGATGAGCTTCGCCTCTAGATACGCTTCCTCCTGCTCGAACGAAATGTACAGCACCTCAGCGCCGTCTTCCGCCGCGAACCTTGCCATTCGCAGCGCCAGGCTCGTTTTTCCGATGCTTGGTTCGCTCCCCAAAAGCCATATCCCTTTCCCGATCCCTCCTATCCGCCTGTCCAGTTCCTCAATACCCGTCTTTGCGCGGCAAGTCTGATCTTTTCCAAAGATCAATCCATTTTTCCATGCTGTCCTTATATCCGTGAAACGCCCGGATGAAGACGTACTTTCATTCATGTCATGTTTAATTACAGTTTCTTTTTTTATTTCTCTTTTATCAGCTTCTTTCTTGTTTTTTTCTTCTTCTTCTATTCCTTTTCTTTTTTCTTCTTCTTTTTCTTCTTTCCTTTCTTTCTTTTGTTCGTCCTCACAACATATTTTTTCTTTTATATCCACAGATGTATTATTACTTACATCCTCTTTACCGGCGGGATCCTGATCCGTTTCTTTTATATCCACAGGAAGGGGGATTCCCGCCGGAAGGGCCGCCGATGAAAACTGGCTTCGGACCGAAGCAAGGGCTTTTTCGATCGTCATTTCTCCGTAAGTAGTGCTACCGCGTCTGCTGTCCCATTTTGTGCGCATCAATCCGGACGACCTGAAAGCAGCATCGATCAATGTACGATCACCGCCGGCATAAAAAGCCAGTATATTGCAAAGGGCCTGATCTGCCTGGCTTTGCGAAGCGTATCCCATTGTGGATCCTTTGTACAACATAGAGAATTTATCGCCGTTTTTCGCTTTTTCCGCTCGGTTGATCAGTTCCCCCACATCACGGGATACAACCTTAGAGACAACAGCTGCCTCCTGGGGCGTTGATTCACGGTGATCCCTTTTAAGATACTGCCTGTGTACGGCAGCAGCTTCTCTTGTCCGTTCCGCCAAAGGCTTCGGTTCCCCATATACGTTTCCGGTTACGGTAAAGTAACGGCGCTCGTCATACATTTCAACTTTACCGTTTTTCCGGTCCTTGGGCGGGATCTTTCCTCTGGCATAGATGTGAACACCTTTTCCTGATGGCGACAATTCTGTATAGCTGTCCATCATACGTATGATCTCCTCGGCCCAGGGTTCCATGATCCCATCATCCGAGATGACGTGATCAAGATCAATGCCGAAGATACCTTCTCCAAGTACAAATCCAAGTCCACGATAAGTTTTGTTTTTCTGCAGCACAGAAAGCGCGCGGTCAAATGTGGTCCATGTTTCGGGCCTTGTAATGTCGGCCATTTTTCCGTTCACGCTCCATGGAAGCTTCTCGAGCCGCTTGCTGTATACGTTTTCAAACAACGTGAACAGCACCCAACGCGGAAGATCTTTCATTTCCTGAGGGATGTTGCCGGGAATAAATTCTGACATGAAGAGATTCCTCCGTTTTTCAGGACCCGCAGGAAGAAAATCCCCCCTTCCTGTGGAAATAAAAAATGAAATATTGTTACGGTAAGAGGCGAAAATATTACAGACTTGTAAATACTTGTCGTATTTACAATACTTGCGAGGTATGAGAAGGAGAGGAAAAAACAAGGAATAATGGATGTTTAAAGGCAGTTTAGGGAATAAATGGTGTATGGTTTAATACAGGCGAAAGTCATGGTTAGTTCGGGGGTATGTCACGGTTAATGCAGTCCCGAGTCATAAATAAAAGAGGGATATGTCATGTTTAATAAGGGGTAATCACTAGAAAAAGAAAGAAAAATGAGACGGGGCAGGACCCCACAGTTGGATTATAACAAAAATTTGTGACGAAAATATAAAAAATATAAACGAAATAAATCAGAAATATGAGGGTTTTTTCGAAGATGTAAAAAAGGTATGAATAAAAGAAAAAAGAGACGTAATAAAAAATAAATAACCGGGTGTCATGTTTTATTCAGGGGTAAATAGAACAGCTTGTCACTTTTAGTAACGGGTAGATCCAGGAAGATGGTGGAACTAATATATATCATGCAGACAATATGAAAAAAAGATTACAAAAGTGTTTCACGTGAAACTTTTTTAAGGGTATGTGTCATGTTTTGTACAGGCTTAAATTATGGTGATGTCATATTTAATACCGGGATCAGGTTATGAGTGACTGGAGGGGAAAAAAATAATAAAAAGAAGAGAATGCCGGTATATCGTGATAAAGAAGGGAATAGATGTCATGTTTTGTGCAGGGAGATATGTAATGCGTTCGGACATAGTACGAATAAAACATGACACATAATAATTATGTAATAAATAATTAAAGAAAAGGCAGTCATGGTTTAGAGATGTCATATTTAATTCAGGGTAAGTACACTGTACAAAATATGACACAATAAAAAGATGCATTATTCTTGTTCTGTAAGGCAGAATGGTGATGGAAAACATAAGTTAATTTTACGGATGTCACGTTTAATGCAGGGTGATGAATCCGGATGGTCATGTTTTATTCAGGGTAAAAAGGATAATGAGTCATGTTTTGTGCGGGCATACGAATAAACTATGTCATCAATAATACGGGGGATAAAAGGCAGCGGCGTCAAGGTAATAAGCAAAAAACGGGAAAAACAGGCCGGAAAGGTTGAAAATGGAGAGAATCGAAGAAAAAGCTTACGGAATTTGGGGAGAAGGAAGAATAAGGACCGGACGGCGGCGCGCATAAAGGTGTGAATACAAAGGGTTTAGAAACATGGGAGATGTCATAAATAATTCAGGGTAAATGGGATTTGTATTGTAGGCATAAACAAAGGGAAAATGCAAAAAACAGCTTTAGAGAATGCGATATTCAAAAACACTGGTAAAAGAAAAAATGGGCATTTTACATGGCATGTCATATTTTGTACAGGGTCAAAAAATGAAGGATCAAGGAATAATGCGGGTCGTGGGGATAAAGGGAAAAGGGAATAAATTTACGGCTCATGATTGGATGTCATGTTTAATTCATGGCAGAAGAAATGACGGATGGTAAAAAAACAGGAAATGTGTCATATTTAATAACGGGTTTAATTCAATACGATGTCACTTTTAGTGCACCCATGATGACTGGATAAAAAAAAACGTTCCCTTGGCGGGAACGTTTGCAGGAGAGGTGTATGGAAATCATGCAAGGACAACCTAACGGGCGGTATCGATCCTGCGGACAGGGTCTCCCCCGTCCCCTGTCAGGTCGATCTCAACGCTGTTGTATTGCTTTCCTTTGATTATATTGAAATGATAACCCTTGATCCAGTCCATTCTGATCCAGGTGTCGAGGATCAGTTTTACGTCATCGCGGACAGCTTTTTTCTTGTTTCTTTCAGCGGTACCGGAGATATTGCGCTCATCGAGGTCAAGCGTGCGGTAGAGCGTTGAAAAGAGGATGGTATGGCTTACCTTGGAACGGGTGTTTTTCATGGCTGATATCCTGCGCCAAAGATATTTCTGAACGATCAGGAAGTCAGTGGAAACCCGTTCGACGCCGTCTATACGGAAAAGAGATATATCCGAACGCGTGATCTGGTGCTTCAGGAGGGCATATTTCAAAAGCGTGGGAGTATGGATGATCTCCAGACAGTTAACTTCCGCGCCGTTCATTCGCACCTTGGTGTAGACGGACTGGATCAGAGCGCTTTCTTCATGGAACTGACGAAGATTGGCGCCGGGGCGGTTATTGGTTTCATCGATGATGACATGGATGCGGCTGAGCTTTCGGAAGGATTGCGTGATCTGGTCTGTCTGCTTTTTGGAGATACGTGCGCTGTAATTGCCCGTCATTACATGATAGACCATGGAAGGGGTAATAAAGCGGTTTTTGCCTTCAGAAAAAAGGGTAAGGATGCTGTCGTGGACCATGCGGTCATAATCGTTAAGACGTTTGCCGGATATCGTGATCCCTTCCCCTTCGAGGGCATCATAGTTTATGGAAAGGATGGTGTTGAAATCCCGTCCGGTATTGACAGAGACCTCATTGGATTCAGAGCGGTGTTCAGGAGAAAAAGTATAATTGGAAATGGAATCGGTAGTGGACATAAATACGCTGGGATTAGAGGAGCGGGCTGACTGGGTTGCCTGACGGGATGCAGGATCGATCCCTACATCTTCAATAGCGTCTTCGATTCGGTTTGTGTCAGAAAGGAGGTTATTAAGGTAAGTAATTGCGTCCGAATATTCGCTTTTACGGTGTTGACGAAGATAATCAAGATGAAGTTTAAGATCTTCTGTGATCAATTCGTAAAGGGAATTACGGTCGAGAAGCTGGTTCTTGCTGTCACGGGAAAGAAACTGCTGATCAACGATCGTGGAGGCACGGGACATAAAGTCCGGCAGGATCTTATCAGGAGAATCCTCAAGGATTTCGCTGAATGCACGTTTGCGTCCTCGATTAAGGAGTTCCAGCTTTTTTTTGTTGTACTCACCAAGCTTGGTGCCTTTTTCCTCATCTACGCTGATAAAATCCTCATCACCGGTCAACGAGGAAACAATGTCAGCAAAATGAGCTGTGAGAAGGTCAAGCTCGCTTTGTTCTTCGGGGTTAAGTCTGATCATGTCATCCATCGGATAAAAACACTCCTGTCAGGGACTTTTCATCATATATATTTTACTATCGAAAAGTCCTTTAGGCAAGAAAAACAAAGAACTTTGCGTATTAACGGATGCATATAGATATATAAGAGAAGCGGCGGTAATGAAGGAAGAAAAAAATATATTTTCGATATGATAAATAAATTAAAAACAAATTAATTAATTAATAAATAAATTGCAAGAAGATATAATGACTAAAAAATGCATCAGGATGAAAAAAAGAAGGCAAACGACCATAATAACGAGGTTAATAAACAAGAAAATAAAATATTAAATAAATAAAGATTGACGATAAGAAGTAAATAATATATTATAAAAATAATCGAATATCTTAATAAGATATTCAGATTTAAAGATATCGGGGTGATATATATGAGAATCATTGCAATAGCCAACCAGAAAGGCGGCGTAGGAAAAACGACGACCGCGCTTGCGTTGGCGGCAGGCCTATCGGAAAAAGGTTATAAAGTACTGGGTGTTGATACGGATCCCCAGTGCAATTTTTCATCCACCAGCAGGGTAAAAGTATCAGGTGTTCCGACGACCATCAATCTTCTTTTGAAAGATGCGGAATCTGAGGAAGCAATACAGCAATCTCCATCAGGTTACGATGTGATAGCCGGTTCAAACGCGTTATCGGCTGCGGAAAAAATGATCACCGAAACAGGACGGGAACACAGACTGGAAGAGGCGCTGCAGGGGATCAAGGAAAAATACGATTATCTCATTCTTGATACTCCACCGACACTCGGTATTTTGACAATTTGCGCATTTACTGCCGCTGACAGCATCATTATCCCTACACTTGCTTCATTTTATGCCGCAGCCGGCATTAATGAGTTAAGCCACAGTGTGGAACAATTAAAGCATTACAATATTAACCCCAATTTGATCATAGACGGTATACTGCTTACGAAATTTGATCCAAGGACGATCGTCGGGCGCAAAATGAAAGAGATCACGGAACAGATCGGCGAACATATTGATACAAAAGTATTTAATACGGTAATCAGGTCTTCTGTTGCGGTTGACAGCGCTCAGGTAATGAAAACAAGTATTTTTGAATATGACAAAAATACAACGGTAGCAAAGGATTACATGGCTTTCATCGATGAATTATTGAAAGGATATGAAAAAGATGGCGTCAAGAAAGACTGATTTTAATACAGAGGATATCATGGGTTCTCTTCTGGGAATGAACAGAAAGGAACTGGAAAAAGAAGAAGAAAAAAATAAAGATAAAGACGAAGTTTCCGACAAAAGAGAAAATGAATCAAAGGAAAATGAAAAAACAGATGAATACATAATAACTGACACAAGGAGATCTATCCCCTTTGTCGAAGAAAAAGAAAGTGAATATATACCGATAGAAAACATAAGGATCCGTCGAAAAGATGAAAAAGATATGAAAGTACCTGTCAGCTTCAGCCTCTCAAGAAAAACAGCGGAACAGCTAAAACAGATAGCTTATGTTGAAAGGCTCTCTTCCAGCGAGATCGTATCAGGGCTGATAGAAGCATACATTCATGCACATAAGGATGTATTGTCAGAATATCTGGATCTGTTAAATCGAAGGAAAATGTAATAATATCCGAAACAATTAAATTAATAAACATAATAATTGTTTAAGCAATAATATATTTAATATATTATTAATCTAATTAATAAATTATTTAGCATGCTGAGGAATACAAAATGGAGCTGAAAAATAAAAAGATACTTTTTCTTGGGGACAGCATTACAGCGGGTCACGGGACATCGGGAAAAGAATACTGGTTCACGTCACTGATATCAAAGCGTTACGGGTCTTTATGCGTTAATTACGGGATCGGGGGAACACGAATCGCAAGGCAGGAAAAGCCATCGGAATATCCGGAGCATGATCTGGATTTTCCGGGCAGGATTGAGGGAATGGACAGGGAAGCGGATATCGTATGTGTTTTCGGAGGGACCAATGATTTCGGTCACGGTGATGCGCCGATCGGAAAAATGAGCGATCGCACGGTATTCACTTTCTATGGGGCGCTTCACATTCTTTTCAATGATCTGATCGAAAGATATCCTTCGGCCCTGATATTCGTGATCACTCCACTGCATCGGCTTGGAGAGGACAACCCGCGGGGAAACGGAAGCAAGGAAAAGGACGTGGCGGTACTTAGGGAATATGTGGATATCATCCGCCGGGTTGCGGAATACTATTCCTTGCCGGTACTGGATCTGTATGCCACGTCAGGACTGCAGCCTGCGGTAAAAGCGATTCGTGAAAAATATATTCCCGACGGTCTTCATCCGAATGATGAAGGACACAGGGTGATCGCAGACAGGATCGGCGGTTTCCTGTCCTCGATATGACCGATGAAGGGAGGAGGAAAAATGAATGTAAGACGCCGTCCGAAGGAAGAAGTTCCGGTCCTCGCCATATGCTATGATTTTGACAAAACACTGTCGCCATATGATATGCAGGCTCAGGGTTATATCCAGTCCCTGGGCTATGAAGTACCCGAGTTCTGGGAGCAGAGCAACCGGGTGGCTTTCGCAAACGAAATGGACAGCAATTTGTCGTATATGTATAAAATGGTCCGTGAGACAAGGGGACGTCTGATCTTCAACAGAAAAACACTAATGGAGTACGGGGCCAGGGTAGCCCTGTTCCCGGGTGTTGCGGAATGGTTTGATCGCATGCGGGATTACGGAATGGAACAGGGCGTCAAGGTAGAACATTATATCATCTCTTCGGGACTAAAGGAGATGATCGAAGGAACGTCGATCGCCGGTAAGTTTGAAAAGATATACGCTTCCTCCTTTTTCTATGATGAAACGGGTGTGGCGGTATGGCCGGCCCAGGTAATTAATTACACCACAAAGACGCAATTGCTTTTCCGCATCGAAAAGGGGACCCTGGACGTAAATGATCCGGAGGTCAACCGCTGGTTTCCGGAAAATGAACTGCGTGTTCCGTTTCGCAATATGGTGTACATCGGGGACAGTGAAACCGATATCCCCTGCATGAAGCTGGTGAATGTCAACGGCGGTCATGCCGTCGGGGTGTATGATCCCCAAACAGGAAGTGCGGACAGGGTAAGACAGATGCTGCGGGAAAACCGGATCAAATATTTTGCTCCGGCGGATTACACCCAGGGGAGCCCGTTGGATACGCTGGTAAAAACCATTATCCGCGCGACCCGGGAAAGGGAAGCGCTGGAAAGCTGGCACGACCGCAACGCCCGGGAAGCGGACATCAGACAGTCAGGGGACTGAAGGCGTACCAGAGGATCATTGTATCCTGGTGTTCCGGTTCTCCGCGTGAATGAGGTATAATACTGCTGTTGTAGGAACGATATAAAGGAGGGCTGCGATGCTTGGAGCGATGATCGGGGATATCGCCGGATCCCGCTTTGAATGGGAAAACCACAAATCAAAGGATTTCGTATTTTTCATGCCCCCGTGCCGTTTTACCGACGACAGTGTTATGACGGCCGCGGTGGCGGAAGCCCTGATGAATTCTGCGCCGGATCATTCGGATCTGGCGGCGCGGGCGGTGGAATCGATGCAGAGGCTGGGAAGGGCCCACATTGATGCCGGTTATGGCGGCAGGTTTTTCATTTGGCTCCTGTCCGACCGCCCCGAGCCTTACGGCAGCTTTGGGAACGGCGCTGCCATGCGGATCAGTCCGGTGGCATGGGCAGCCAGGGACGAGGAAGAGGTCAGGCGCCTTTCTGACGCAGTCACCGGAGTCTCCCACAATCATCCCGAGGGGATGAAAGGAGCCGAAGCGGCAGCTATGGCGGCTTTTATGGCGCTTCACGGCAAATCCATCACGCAGATAAGGGAAAGGATCGTCCGTGATTACTATCCGTTGGGATTCACCCTGGACGGCATCCGCTCGGGGTATCGGTTTGACGTCACATGCCAGGGCTCGGTGCCGGTGGCCCTGGAGGCTTTCCTGGAGTCCGCAGGATTTGAGGACGCTGTCCGGTTAGCTGTTTCCGTCGGGGGTGACAGCGATACCATCGCTGCTATCACCGGGGGGATCGCCGAGGCGTATTACGGAATCCCGGAGGACATGGTGTCCGAAGCCAGGGCTTACCTGTCAGACGACCTGAAGGCCATACTGGACCGGTTCACGGAATATGTTGGGCACAGTTAACGCGCTCCGCTTTGGAAGCGCGGTAATAATTCAAAAGGAGGCATTATATGAACAAGATCCAAAAGACGCTGGCTTTGCTTGCGGCGCTTGCGCTGCTGATATCCTGCGGCGCGGCATACGCGGCAGGGGAATGGCACTGTCTCTATTGCGGGCAGCTGAATGACCGCAATTTTTGTACTTCCTGCGGAGCGCCGCGGCCGGAAGAACCGGCATGGGCGGAAGATGACATTGCCGATCCGGCTGTGGCGGCATCCGTCCTGGGTATCGGCGGGGACCTGCTTCTGGAAGTGACGGTGAATTTTGAGGAAAACCTGTTTTTCTCCACCTATGATGTGGATATGTACCTGGACGGCGCGTACCTGGCCACGCTGCCCCACGGAGTGGATTATCATGCGTACTTCAGTGTTCCGCAGGGGGATCACATCCTGACCTTCTGTGAAAACGGAAATCACCAGGTGTACGGCGAAACAGGGCTGGCCATTTACGGCAGCACGGCTTTTTCCTGCAGGATCCAGGCAAAAAGCATGCAGGTGAAGATATCCGAAGAAAAGGTATACGATCCTTTCTCCGCCGTGCCGGCTGCATCCATCGAAAGGTACATGGCCTCCTGCAGGGCGCCGGATTATGGCGCTATCGCTGAAAGCCCGCAGAAGAACAGGGGCAAAAAGATTGCTGTCACCGGCAGGGTGCTGCAGTCGGTGGAAGGCTCTCGCGAAGTCTCCTTTATGCGCATCGAGGATGAGAACGGCTTCCTGTGGTTCGCCTCGCGGCTTTTGACCGGCGGCAGTTCCTCCCTGGACGCATACGACACTGTTACGCTGTATGGGGAATGCACCGGTGTGACCACTTATATCACTGTGACAGGTGATTCCCTCACGGTACCGTCCATCGACGTGAAATATATCGCACTGCACTGATCATGCATAAAGTACGAGGTAAAACGAAATGAAGAGAGCATTGTCCATGGCCCTGGCGCTGATGATGTGCGCGGGCCGCGCAGCGGGGGAGACCGGCGCTGCGGTCAGGTATGAATTTGAGGACGGCGTGCTGCAGGGCAGCGCCAGGGCGGTGACCTCCGGCGTCGGCGGATGGGTGGAGGGTTTTGACAGTGAAGGCGACGGTGTGACGGTGACGGTGTATGCGCCCGAGGACGGATTTTACGACCTGACGGTCCGGTCCGCAAGCACCGGCGGCTACAAGGAAAACTACCTCCTCCTGGACGGTGAGTCCATTGGGAATACCGTAACGGAGGACGTGACCTATGGTGACCATTCGTTGTCCCATATTTACCTTTCGGAAGGCGAGCACCGCGTGACCGTATCCTCCTTCTGGGGCTATGTCAAATTGGACTGCCTACTGGTTACCCCTTCAGAAGCCCTGCCGGAGGATATGTACGATGTGCCTTCGTTACTGTGCAATCCTTCACCGTCCGCCGAGACCCAGGCCCTGATGGACTGGATGTGCGATATTTACGGTGAAAAAATGATCTCCGGTCAGTATCTGGACGAAAACCAGTACGGCCTGGAGCTGAAAGCCGTCGCATCGGCGACGGACGGTATGTATCCCGCCATGGTGGGCCTGGACATGCTCAATTATTCACCGGCCTCCGTCAGCCTCGGCACCCGGCCCACATCGGTAGACCAGGCCATAGAATACTGGCGGAAGGGCTATATCCTGACCATGTGCTGGCACTGGGTGCCCCCGGTGAAATACCTCGATACTGCCGGAAACAGCTGGTGGGGCGGTTTTTATACCAGGAACACATCCATCAGCCTTGAAAAGATCATGAACGGGGAAGATCCCGAGGGATACGATCTTCTGGTGCGGGATATGGACGCCATTGCCGAACAGCTCAAACGCCTCCGGGATGCCGGGGTGCCGGTCTTGTGGCGGCCCCTGCACGAGGCCAGCGGCGGCTGGTTCTGGTGGGGAGCTTCGGGGGCGGAGCCCTGCATCGGGCTTTACCGCCTGATGTACGACCGCTACACCAACGTTCACGGCCTCAATAACCTCATTTGGGTGTGGAACGGCCAGGACGCCGCCTGGTATCCCGGGGACGACGTGGTGGACATCATCGGCACCGACATCTATGCAGGGTATCACGCCCACGATTCCCAAAGTTCGTCCTTCCTGAAGTGCCGGGAGACCACCGCGGCGAAGAAGCTGATCATGCTGTCCGAATGCGGATGCGTGCCCTCACCCGTTAAATGCCAACGGGACGGCACCATGTGGTGCGCCTGGGCGGTGTGGAATTCCGAATTTGTGCAGGTGGCCGGCAAGTATAACGAAGCTTACACCTCAGCCGAAACCCTCAAAATGTTCTATGAGCAGGATAACGTGGTGACTTTAAAAGATGTGCCCGCTTTCGGCCGGGCTCCGGCGGAGAACGGGGGAGGGGAGACTGCGGGCAGCGAACTTACCTGGGATTTCACCGACGCTTTGCTTACCGGCAACGCCCGCCTGGGCGGCGGCGGTGTGCAGCTGTGGGGCAATGACGAAGGCGATACTGCGTCCCTCACCGTGTCCGTTCCGGCTGACGGCGATTACCGGCTGACCATCGTCCAGTCCGGCATCGGCGGCGGCAAGCAGAATTACCTGTTCGTTGATGGTGTTAAGGTGGGCAATACCGTGGTCCGGGGCGAGGAGGAGGAAGCCTGCGACTTCGGCGTGATCTCCCTGGCCGGGGGTGAACACGAGATCAGGGTAGGTGCTTTTTGGGGCTGGACCACCCTCAGATCCCTTATCCTTGATCCGGTGCGGGCCGGCGGACTGAGGGTAGAGTTTGAAGACGGCGAGCTGCTGGGAAATGTGAAGATCGCTCCCCGCGAAGGAGAAAACTGTGTGGAGCTCGCCTCCAATGATGAGGCTGACGGCGTCCGCGTCACTTTCAGCGTCGAACAGGAAGGTGATTATGACCTGACCGTCATTCAGGCAGGCATCGGCGGATACAAGGAGAATTACCTGATCCTGGACGGCGAAAGGATCGGCAGCACCGTGGTGCAGGGGACCGACATGGAGGAGTGCGTTACTGGGCCGGTTCACCTTGCCGCCGGGGAGCACGAGGTGACGGTCACCTGCTTCTGGGGCTGGACCGATCTGGATGCCCTGGTGGTAACGCCTTCCAGAGGCGATTGAACAGAACAGCGATACCGTCCGGCCGTTGAAGCGGCAGATCAGGGGGTGTCAGCCATCGGCTGGCACCCCCTGAATGATCCGGCAGGGAAGCAGGTGTTATTTGGGGCCTGGGCATGCGTGAGATCCGGAGTCCTCATATCTCCGGCGCCAAGCCGGTCCTGTATCCCCTATGCAATTACTTCTTTTTTACCGGGTAACAGTTCTTTACGTTTTCTTCCCTGTACTCACCGTCGAGGTAAGTCACGGCGCACAGGCAGGGGTCGTCTTCCACAAGATCCATCGGCAACGGGCTTTCTCTGTAATACCGGTAGTCGGTAAAGCGGTCGATCTCTGCCGGTTTCAAAAGGCCGATCTCATCATAGTGGCGGAGCATCCTGACGCTGACCCTGGACAGCTTGGAGAATTCTCCGATCTTCAGCATGGCGGTACCTCCTGCTGCCGTTTCCTTTGAGCTCAGGCAGATGATAATGCCTGACACAGTGTGAGAGTCAAGGGGTATCAAAAATATCTGTTATCAGGGTGCCGCCAAAGAAACCCGGTCCGGAAAGGGTTCTTTCTCCAACGTCCGTTCCTTCGCCCGCCGCAAAGCGATCTGCAGCTCATAAAGCGCCGTCAGCCAATGGTATGGATGCTGTTAGCGTTTTTCCCGCTCACGTCACCGTGAATTCCGTCCATTCGATATGGTTGTATTTCATCACCTCGTCAGCCTTTTTCATACCGCATTTTTCGTAAAAGGGCACGGCGTTTTCATTGGCGATCAGGTACACGGCGATGTCCTTTTCGCCCCCGGCCAGCCGGTGGGCTGTGCGCATCAGACGCTTCCCGATACCCCGGCGGGTGTAGTTCCGGTCAACCCCCAGGTCGGTGACGTACAGCCAGTAGGCGAAATCCGTCAGGGCGAACAGCACGCCCACCAGCAGGCCCTGCTCGTCGCGGGCGGTCAGGCTGATGGATACGGTCTGCACCAAAGTGGCGATGCGCTCCCCAAAGCGTTCCTTTGGGTACTGCGATCCAAGATCGGTCCGTTTGAGGAAATCGATGTATTCCTCCGCCGTGAGCCTCTCTTCCCGGATCGTTACAATGGGTTTCCGGTCCTTCAGGTATGCATCAAACTCCGGCGTCCGGCTCCAGTAGCGGATGCCCCAGTTTTCGAAATTCCACTTATCCGTGTATTCGCTGCATTCGTAATCCACGTACCAGATCAGTCCGTTCCGCACCACGAAATTGGTGGGGAAATAATCGATATTCATCCCGGCGGCCTTTGCTTTCGCCGCCATGTCCCGCACCTGGTCAAGATAGGGCTCCGCGGAGGCTCCGTCCCTGATCATTTCAAATATGGTGGGTCCTTCGATGTATTCCTTTACGATCCGCTCAGCGTCCGGATCGATGGACAGCATTTGGGGGATACGGATTCCCGCTGTCCGCAGGCGTTCGTGATCCCGCTGTTCCGCCTCGATCTTGTTGCCGAAAGTATAGTAATCGCAGGGCTCGTGGTGGATCTGTTTTACTACCGCCTGACGTCCGTCACATTCCGCCAGATAAGAATAGCCGCCCTTGCCGCGGCCCAGCAGGCGAAGGATGCGGTACGTTTTTCCGCTTATGTCAATCGAAGTATCCATTTTCAGGTCCTCCTTACGAGATCCGCGGTCTCCTTTTCCAGCAGGCGGAACACGTTGGCGATCAGGAAACCGTCGGCGACGGCATGGTTCATCCTGACGCTGACAGGCATCTTCAGCCTTCCGCCCTCCTCGCGGTATTTTCCCCAATTGACGATGGGGAGGAAATACAGGTATCCGTCGGGCAGCTCGATGTGCAGTGAGTCATATGACAGCCACGAAATATAGGAAGCATCAAACCAGTTGGGATGGTTCGCGGCGTCAAGGCCGTATTCCCTCGTCTGCTTCGCCCGTTGTGCATCTTCCAGGGCGTGGCGGTAAAACCAATCGTAGTCTTCCCTGTATTCCGTATACACCGGGGTACAGGTCTCGGTGTCCTCATGGAACACGTACTGTGTCGGATGGATTATGTCATAGCAGATCAATTGGTCCGTCTGCCACAGATAGGCCATCCGGTAATCATCCCGGGAATTGAGGACTTTGGAAAGGATATAAAGAAAGTTGATATAGAATTTGGTCCCCGCTTTTTTACTGTACTCCGCGAGGGCTGTCACGTCGATCCGGGCGGTCATGGAGGTGGAGCACTTGCAGTCCTCGGTAAAATGGCGGTAAACGCCTTTACGGTAATAGGTCTCTTTGTCAATGATCCTGTAATTCATCGTTATCCATCTCCTGCTTCATAAAGAGGGCGGCGATCTCCGGGTGTTTGCCGTGATCCTGGATATCGTCCCGCACAGCTTTCCGGCACAGCGCTTTTTGCACAAGGGCAGGATCGTACAGGGCCAGGACCTCCGGAAGCGTTCGTTTGGTAACGGCGCTGATTCTTTTAAGCTCTTCCGCGTCCCGCCTTTTCCGTTCCGCCTCTTCCGGGGGATATCCGCAGCCGAAGGCCCCGTCAAACAGTTTGTCCAAAGTGCACTGCATGTTGATCTCTCCGAGCCACCCGTAATTGAGTCCCAGGGGCAGGGAAGCGGCGTTCCCGCCATTGATCCGCCCGAAGAGATAGGCGTCCTGCGGGGTTTGGACAAATCCGCACAGCACGCCAGGCAGGCTGTTGCAGGCCAGCATCATCCCCTGCCCGGAGGAGCAGCCGGTCACGATAAAATCCACCGCTCCGCTGCACAGCAGCAGGCTGATATCAAGGGCGGTTTCAATGTAGGAAAACGACGCCTCCTCATTCGGGAAAACGCCATAGTTGACCACCGTATCATGCCGTCCGTTATGCTCCACGGCCCGGAGTGTACAACGATAAAGCGTTTCATTTTTGCTTTTTTGCGATGACGCCTGGATTACGCCGATCCGCATTGGCAGCCTCCTGATGTATGTTTCCGCTTCAGGCGGGCATATTGATCATATCATCCGGTTTGGGAAGGGACAACCGGTGAGGTACGCTCCTCGGGATCACAGCGGTTTTTCATAGCAAAGAAAGTGCTGATGATACATGAAGCACTCGCCGGCCGTGCGGAAACCGATATGGGCATAGGACCGGATCGCCCTGACGTTTTCCCGGTTGACAAGGATATGGACGCTTTTGAACCCCCTGCTCTTCAGTACATCCAGGACATGGAGCACCATCCGCTGCGCCAGTCCCCGGTTCTGAAAGGCCGGGGAAACTGCCAGCCGCGCGAATTCACCGCCGGGCCGCAGCGAGGGCGTCCAGCAGTCCAGGCGGTCCACGTCGGCGTCTTCCTCTATCGAGATGGCTGCGACGACCGCGCCGAAAGAGTTTTTCATCACAAACAGGCCCTGCCTTCCCAGGTCCGCTTCGATCGTATCCGTCCCGGGGTAGTCTTCATCCCAGAAGCAGTGTTCCCGTCCGACCTGCTCCCGGTACAGGCGCAGAATGCTGTCCGCATCCTGCGGCGTCGCCATCATGATCTGGTATGCCATCCTTACGCTCCTCCTGAAGCTTCTGTCAGCTGATCACCCGGTAGCGCAGCCGTACATAGGATACCTGCAGTGTCGCGCTTCGATCAGGCGCAGCACCCCAGTTGGTTCAGTTTGTCTTTTGCCCGCAGCGAACGTCCGTTGATCAGTGTGGCTGTGCCTTTTCCGCCGATCAGCGCCGGGGTGATGACGACGTCCACAAAATCGAACAGCTTTTCGCGCTGGAAAAGGCTGTTCACCGTGCCGCCGGACTGAACGGTCAGCTTGTCACATGCGAACTTTTGTTTAAGCATCGTCAGTGCGTCAGAAAGCGATAATGTTACCTGGAGGATGATGTGAAGGTTCTCTTCGCTGAGGCCGAAAGCGGGATGCACCCTGTTGGTCGTGATCAGGACAAACTGCCCGGATCTAAAACAGAAATACCGGACGCCGTGCTCATTCAGGAGTTGATATCCGACAGAACGAAGGAAACTCGGGGTCTTTGCGGGCATTTCTTTTGTGTTGGCCCCCATTTTTGCCTGTACGCGGCCTGGGCTGAAGGACCACAGATCGGTTGTCTGTTCGATTTCATAGTATTGATTCAGCCCCTCCTTCAACCCGGCGATCTGCGGAAAGTTGCTGTCCACGTCCATTTCGTCCGTCGTGCCGGCTCTGATCTTTCCATCGACGGAAACCGGCATAAACAATGTTGTGGCCGGTCTGTTCATCTTTTTCTATTCTCCCTTTTCCGCAGACGGAACAGGCGTCTTTGTTTCCCGATGGTGATAATTTATTCGGATATTATTTTCGTTTTACCGTCTGTCCAGGGGACTGACTGAGAAGGCAAGTGACCCTTCGATCATACATTATAGTGAACGAAAGGTCACTTGTCAATCCAATATCCTGATCTTCCGGCGGCAGACATGTTCGCAGCTGCGGCGCCATAGGCAGATCCGGGGACGTCACTGGCCGGATGAGGGGAAGAAAGAACCCAGCAGCAGGGAAGGGTACAGGTAATCCGTGGGACTCAGGTCCCGGCGGCCCGGTGAAAAAGTGGCTGCGATCCATACGGTGCCGCCCTTGCGGGCGTACAGGCGGAAGGTCCGGATGATGTCGTTTCCCAGGCGGAAACTGAGGGAAACCAGTTCCGCGGTGTCCAGCCCGTGCGCCTGGGCGTAGGAGCCCATGACCAACGGGGCCAGGGGGAAAAAATTCAATTCCGTCGGTGAGCCTTCCACCCCCCGAGGTACGGGCAGCATATCGCTGGCCTGGGATGTGGCCCAGCTTCCCGCCATCACCCTGACGACCCGCTGCCGATGCGTTTCCGTTGCCCTGGGGGACATCCTGACCGTGGAAACATAGGACCAGGTCCTGTCGGAGCCGGTGTGGAAGATGCGCCGGGTGTACGATGAAAAAAGATCGTCCGCCGGCAGCGATTCTAATTTGGAGCCTTTCACGTCATCCCGGAACACCTTGCACATGTAGCCTTCCTCAGGATAATTAACGCAGGCCATGCTCTTTTCCTGAGCTGTCAGGTGGTAAGGATAGCGCAGGTATTCCGGAATGCCGCCGTCGGCAGACGCCCTGCGGGCCAGGGATTCCAGCTCGTCGCGCCAGGGCCCGGACTCTGTGGGGGGTTGCGGTTCGTTTCTTTGAAAAAGCCGGTCAAAAAAACCCATATTCCATGCCTCCATGATCGACGAAACGTGCCGGTGGTTTTCTGTTTGAATGGGGAAACAGGAGCATCGGGAAGTTTTTCCCGGTCTGCGGGGACTCATCGGACCGGATGCCGTTGATCCTGCTCCGGCTGGGTGTAATCCGCGGTCCGTGCTTATTCGACGCGGTATGCCGTCAACGCCCGTCCGATACCGTATCCCCGCCGGGCCCGGTCGATGCCGATCCCGAAAGAAGCCCGTCGCTTTGTTTTTTCAGCCGGCCCGATCCGGCCGGTCCCGGCCGTCCGACGGTCTGTCCGTCCGCCTCCGCCGCAGGCTCCGCTTTGCGAAAGGTTTCCTTTTTATTCTGCAGGTTATGGTATCGCATCCTGTCTGTGCTGCTGTCTGTGCATGGGAAAGCAGTACAGAGCGTAGTCTCAAAGCCGGTATGCAGGTCGGCGGCCGCTTTCCTGCTGAATATCCATTTTATGCATATCGATCAATCGTGTCAACAAGAGTGTGGAAGGAAAAACAGTAAAACAGCATGCGGCGCATGATTGCGCGCAGTTGTTTTTATGTGGTAGTATAGAAGATGAATAAGCAGGAAAACGATGCGGGATATCCCCGCGAGGTGCACAAAAATGACAGGTCATCATGAACTGCGATGCACGGTCCACCCGTTCGGTTCCCTGGCTCCGCTCCGCTTTGTGGTCGTCTGTTCCTTTCACCGGGGGCAGCTCCTGCTCAGCTACCACAGCGGCCATCAGTCGTGGGAAACGCAGGGAGGACATATCGAGGAAGGTGAAACGCCTGAGGACGCCGCAAGGCGCGAGCTGTATGAGGAAAGCGGCGTAAGCGACGCCCAGCTCGTCCCTGTATGCGATTATTACGCGTATGATCAGGAAGGGGCGTCCAACGGACGGGTCTATGCGGCCCTCGTCCGGCGGCTCGGGACGCTGCCCGACAGCGAGATGAGCATGGTCCGTTTATTTGACACATTGCCGGATAACCTGACGTATCCTCTTGTGACGCCGGTCCTGTTCCGGGAGGCCGCGAAGCGGACGGGGGGAAGGTCAACGGATCCCCGAACGGAAATATCCGCGGAAAATCCGGTCCGTACATTGACCTGGTATCGGGAAAACGCGGAGAAGTTCATCGCCGGTACGGCGGACGCAGATCTGACGCCGCTGTATACCGCGTTTCTTGCATATGTGCCCGCCGGGGGACGCATCCTGGACCTGGGATGCGGGGCGGGCGCCGCCTCGCTGCATTTTAAGCGCCTGGGATATGACGTTATGGCTGTGGACGGCTGCCGTGAAATGTGCGAATATACCCGTCGCCGCGTCGGCTGTTCCGTCCGCTGCCTGCGTTTTGAGGAACTGGACTTCATGGATGAATTTGACGGTGTGTGGGCCTGCGCTTCCCTGCTGCACGTACCCAGGGACACCCTGCCCCCGGTGCTGCGCCTGGTCCGCCGGGCGCTGAAGGATAACGGCGCTTTGTACGCGTCCTTCAAATACGGCGGAACGGAAAGGGTATCGGACGGCAGGTTTTTCTGTGATTTTACATTGGATACCCTCCGGACACTGATGGACGAAACGGGCGGTTTTCGGGAGATCGCCCTGAAGACGACATATGACGTACGTCCCGGCAGGGGGGATGAGCGCTGGGTCAATATGATATGCCTTGCCTGTCCGGGACAGAACCGCCCAGAGAAACGGCTCCCGTGTTGAGTCTCTTTTCGATCCGGTTCAGCGTGTCGAAAAACCGGCGGGTCGCTACCGCCGGGCCCATCAGCGGAAGCCCCAGGATGTTCCACAGGAACATGTGCCGCCGGGAGGTGTACGGCCCGGGGATATCAAGGCTGATGGCGATATCCTTCAGTTCTTCCGCGATCCGTGCCATCCATACCAGCGGATAGATGAACAGCGTCGGGATGCCCATAAGATAGGCCTTCCAGTAACGGGTCGTCCGGCGGCCCAGGATGAGGTCGAGCTCCTCCTGCAGGCCGCCGAAGGGCATATAGAACAGGAAAAACAGCCCGGCCGTGAAAAAATCGACAAAGCCGAGCAGGAACCCCGGCCTGTTCGTGTGAGTGAATCTCATTCCATGTCTTCCTCTCGTCCGCGGGGGTGGCGTGCGGGTCTTTCAATAGGGTAAAAAATCGGCCGGAAACGGCCGAAAGGAGGCAGATGTATGATCGTCGGGGTGATAATCGATCTGGCAGTCGGTCTATGCTGCATCATTCTGGGTCTGCTGATTTGGAAAAAGCAAAAGATCTCCCTTCTGCACGACTACCATTATCAGTATGTGAAGCGGGAGGCCATCCCCGCGTACACCCTTATGGTGGGGAGGGGCATTGTGATCGTCGGGGCCGGGATAGCCGCTGCAGGTCTTTTCGATCTGGTCATGTCGCCCCTCTGGTGGGTGCCGATGGCGGCGGGATTCGTCCTGGGCCTGGCGCTGGTCATCTTTGCGCAGCGGAAATACAACAGGCCGAATTCGACGGAGGAATAACATGGTCGGAAAATACAGGGTGATTACCCTCTGCGGGAGCACCCGTTTCAGGGACGCTTTCCTGGAGGCACAGAAGCGCCTGACGCTGGAGGGCAATATCGTCATCAGCGTGGGTCTGTTTGGCCATTCAGGCGATGACGAGGCGTGGACCGAAGGCACCAAGGAAATGCTGGACGACATGCACAAACGGAAGATCGATATGTCCGACGGGATATACGTTATCAATGTCGGCGGGTATATCGGGTCCAGCACACGTTCGGAGATCGAATATGCGCTCTCTGCCGGAAAAGACGTGGAATACCTGGAGAAGGCGGATTAACACCGCGGGACGAAGACCCGCCCGCACCAAACGGGCGGGTCAGTCCTTATGCGCCTGCATATAGCGATCCATGTCCTCTGCGATCTTCTTGGAGAAGGCCACGGCGGCCACGACGGTTTTGGCGCCGGTGACCACGTCTCCGGAGGCGAACACGCCGGGCATGGTGGTCTCGCCGCCGTCGGTGGTGGCCAGGTTGCCGCGTTCGTTCAGGCGCAGCTCCCGATCCCGGTTCACCAGGCGGTCCTGGGGCACCTGGGAGATGCAGACCATGATGGAATCTGCCTCGTACAGCTTTTCCGTCCCGGGGACGGGGACAAAGCCGCCGCTGCCGTCCTCGGCGATATCTTCCAGGACGATGCCGTCGTCGGTGATGCGTACGGGGGATTTCATGTATACGAAGTCCACGCCGTCTACTACGGCCATTTCGAATTCGTCTTCAGAGGCGTTGGCCTTGTCGCCCCGGACATAGACGGTGACCGCCCTGGAGCCGTGCCTCACAGCGGTCCGGGCGACGTCCATGGCGGCGTTTCCGGCGCCGATCACCGCCACCTTTTCACCTAAGCGGTACACGTCGGGGTTGTTCAGGTAGTTGATGGCATAGAACACGTTGCCGAAAGTCTCCCCGGGGATGCCCAGTTTGCGGGGCCTCCATGCACCGGTGCCGATAAATACGGATTTATAGCCGTCGTCCAGCAGGTCCCGGATGCTGGTGGAGCCGCCGATGGAGAAATTGGGCCGGAACAGGATGCCCATTTCCCGCATCTTTTCCTGGTAGCGGTCCAGGATGGATTTGGGCAGGCGGAATTCCGGGATGCCGTAGCGCAGGATGCCGCCGATCTTGTCCCGGGTCTCGAACACCGTCACCTTATAGCCCTTTTGGGCCAGTTTGATGGCGATGGTGATGCCCGCGGGCCCTGCGCCGATGACGGCGGCTTTCATGCCGTTGGGGGGGAGCATATCGATCTTCAGACGGTCGAAGCAGGAATCGGAAATATAGTTTTCGATGGCGGAGATGTGCACCGGCTCGCCCTTGATGCCGCGGACACAGTGGCCCTGACACTGGGCGGCGTGGTTGCACACCAGAGAACAGACCACCGACAGGGGATTGTTTTCAAACAGCATGGCGGCGGCGGTCTGCATATCATGGTCCCGGAACAGGCGGATCATTTCCGGGATGTTGGTATGGATGGGGCAGCCCTCTTCCATACAGCGAGGCTTTTTGCACTGCAGGCAGCGGTTTGCTTCTTCAATGACATGTACAGCCATGGTACGCCTCCGGTATAATCAGATTTTGTAATTTTACAATACATCATTTTTGCGAGATTGGCAAGGACCCATTTGGCGTTTCCGGACGCGGCACATCAATTCCAGCTTTTCCTTCACAGAAGCGCAGTGAGCGGTGAGTTTTGCGGTCCGGACCGGATCTGCCTCAGGCGCTGTCTCGGCACAGGCAAGGGTGCGGATAAGCAGCACAGCCGATATGACCGGCGTGACGGCCCTGTTTTTCATTGCCGTATTTTTCCTCCGCACTCTTTTTCCTACCCGAATGATTCGCCGGCCGGGCCGGCAATCCTTCTTTGGTCAGAAAAAACTTTGCTGAACATGTTCACTTCTCCTTGTTCCGCAAGATTGAAAATACGCTCAATTCATGCTAAAATGCTGCCGAAGATACGATACCTGTCAACGGTGTTAAGCAGAGTGCGAAGGCATTGAGGTCCGTACGTCAGAAACGAATAATGGGAATAAACGCGTATCATACCGGACCATAAACAAACTGAAAGCATGAAAGATGAAGGTGGACCGATGAAAAAGATCCTGCTGTTTCTGGTTCTGGCGGCATTTGCGGCCGGGTGCCGCGCTGAGGCCATGGCGGATGGCTTTGGGGAGGAACGGCTGCTGCCGCTGATCTCCATCAACACGGTGGATCCGGGAGAGGGCACTGCCTTTGTGACCAAACCTGTGAAGGCCAACGTCTCCGAAGCCATCGCTTCGTGGACGCCCGGCTATGTGATCCCGCCTGAACCGTACTATGTTGACTGTACGGTCTCCTGTACCGGAACAGACGGAGGCATATCTGTTGACTGCGCAGAAGCCCAGGTCAAGGTAAGGGGCAACTGGACCACCAGCTATGAAAAAAAACCGCTGCGGATCAAGTTTGAGAAGAAGCAATCCCTTTGCGGGCTCAACGGGGGAAGGGAGTTCAAAAACTGGGTGCTGCTGGCGGAATACAAGGACCTTTCCATGCTGCGCAACAAGGCAGGCTTTGACCTGGCGCACAGGATCCTGGGGAAGGACCTGTACTGTTCCGACTGCATGCTGGTGGAAGTGGAGATCAACGGCGAATACTGGGGGGTCTACCTGCTGGCGGAGCAGCAGGAGTGTGCGGAAGGGCGGGTGAACGTACCCGAACCCAAAAAGGACGATACAGGCACAGATGTCGGGTATTTTCTGGAGTTTGACGGATATTATTACCTGGAGGACCGTCTCCGGTCCTTTACGATCAACTATGCCGATTTTGCGCCGCTGATCCCATTCAACGGGGATATCGGCGCGAGACCCTTCACACCGCTTACCACCGATCCTTCCAACAGAAACAACGTGGGATACACGATCAAGAGCAGTATCCGGTCCGAAAACCAGCGCATCGCGATCCGGGACTTCGTCAGCAACGCATACAGGATCATGTACGCCGCAGCTTATCAGGACACGGCACTGGAGATGACCCCTGACCGCCGAAGCACCGTGTACGCGCGGAAAACGCCCCGGGAGGCGGTGGAAGCCGTTGTGGATGTGGGGTCTCTGGCAGATATGTATATCCTCTCTGAGATCGTCTGCGATCCTGACGTCTACTGGTCCAGTTTCTTCATCAGTGTTGACCTGAGCGAAAACGGGGACAAAAGGCTCCGGTTTGAAGCCCCGTGGGATTTTGACTCGTCCATGGGGAACCGCTATGTCTGTGTGGACGCAAAAGGATTTCACGCAGCCAATGCGGTGGACGACGTTGACCACAGATACAGGGCGATCAATCCGTGGCTCGCCGTACTGATGCAGAAGGACTGGTTCAGGGAGATCATTGCCGAAAAATGGACGGCGCTGTATGACAGCGGGGCCTTCAGCGAAACTGTCGGGATGATCCGGCAGGACAGCGTCATATACAAGGATGCGTTCACGCGCAATTATGAGCGCTGGAGCAACATGGCGGACAAATCTCCCCTGGATTACGAACTGAACAGGGAAGCTTTCAACTGCCGGTCGGAGGCGGAGTCCGCAGAGCAATTGGCCCACTGGCTTGAGCGGAGGATCGAGTTTCTTAACGGATTCTGGCACAAGTAGTGCGGATATACTGAGGCGGCCGCGGCGGTGCCGGATTTCTTTATCCTGCGCTGTGCGTCGGACTGTACCGATATCCGGAATATGAGCCCTTGATTATTCCTGTGCGTTGTAAGGAGGAATAAGGGTATGCCTGTCAGGGGTTTTTTGTCCGGGGTGAGGATGGATTCCCGCAGGAAGGAAGACCGCATCATACTCAGCCTGGTGAACAACCTTTTTTCCGTGTCGCTGATCTCCCTGATGACGGTCCTGGCGGGATCGATCCTGGACGGCCTGATCATCAGCAACTTTCTGCATGAAACCGCCTTCGCCGCCTTCGGCCTGAGCAGTCCGCTGACCAACCTGATCGAACTGGTGGGGAATGTGATCGCCACAGGATGCATCGTATCCTGCGGAAATCTGATCGGCGCGGGCAAAACCAAGGAGGCGAACAGGAGCTTTAAAGCCTGCTTCACCCTGTGCCTGGACGTCGGCGGGGCCGCTGCGGCGCTGCTGTTCATATTTCCGAACTTGACCGGGCCCCTGGTTTCCGGGAAGAGCGGATCGGAGTTTGCGCCGCTCATGTTCCGGTATGTCCGGGGGATGGCGCTGTGTATCCCCGCCATGATGCTTACCGTCCTTTTGAACGGCATTGTCCAGATGGATGGGGGCAAAAAGCGCGTACTTGCCGGCGCGTATGTGATCTGCGGGGTGAACCTGGCCGGGGACCTGATGGTGGTCACCCTGACTGACTGGGGCCTATTTGGCGTGGGCATAGTGACCAGCGTCAGCTATCTGTGCGGCATGCTGGTCCTGCTGGGGCATTTTGTCCGGCACGAATCCATTTTCCGGCCCGGGTTCTCACTTCCCGGGCTGAAGGGCACCCTATCCCACGGCCTTCCCGCCGTGTTCAGCAGGGCCGCTACCATGCTCCGGAACAGCTGCTATAATCTTTTCGCCCTGCAGTGGGGCGGGGCGGCGGGCATCGTTGCCTGGTCCACTGTCAACACGCTGAGCGGCTTTCTCAGTTCCCTTCCGAAGGCGGTCGGACAGGCGACCCTGATGGGTTCCGGTGTTTTCTATGGGGAGGAGGACAAGGATTCGCTGATTCGCTTCATGCGCTACACCTTCCTGCGAAGGGGCCTCAGCACGGCGGTCATGACGGCTGTGATCTGTGCCGCTTCCCCCCTGCTGGTCGGCCTGTACCTTCCTTCCTCTTCCGAAGCCTTTGCCGACGCTGTGTCCGGACTGCGCTGGTATGCCCTGGGCCTTGTACCATACACGGCCAATGTTA
Source organism: Clostridia bacterium (assembly GCA_017524725.1). GTDB lineage: Bacteria > Bacillota > Clostridia > Christensenellales > Aristaeellaceae > RUG756. Next base: position 56,357 of record JAFXUZ010000077.1, read on the forward strand.
TTGACATTAACCAGCGTATCGCCATCATGAAACCTGAGAATTCCTACTCCCACATCGGCATCCGGATCCTGCGTTCCATCGCCCATGACATGGATTACTACAGTACGCTGGACATGAATTACCTGACCATGCACATTTGACGAATAAGATCATTTTCAAACAAGGGGGCTGCCGCGGCAGCCCCCTTGTCGTCATATCGGTTTTTCGCTTTTTCGGTAGATCGGCTGACCGCCGATGACGGTACGGCCGAAGGGCTTTTCCAGCCCGGAGCAGCGGTCCTCCAGGGTCTTGACCGCCAGGCTGACCATGGCGTCCAGGTCCACCCGGAAGGTGCTCAGCCAGGGTTCCCCGCGGGAGGCGCCCACATAGTCGTCAAAGCCGGTCACCGAGATATCCTCGGGGACGCGGAACCCCCTTGCGCGCAGGGTGGAAACGACCATTTCCGCCACCAGATCGCAGTTGCAGACAAACGCGGTGGGCATTTCCGCGGGAAGGGCGATCCCATCCAGTACCCGTCCCGTGCTGTCCCGGTCGGGCAGCACCCAGTCCTCCCGCATGGGCAGGTTATGGCTCAGCATGGCCCGGCAGTAACCCAGGTAGCGGTCCATGATGCTGCTGGTGGCAAGGCGGCTGCCCACAAAACCGATACGGGTATGGCCCAGGTGGATCAGGTGGCTGGTGAGCCGGTAGCAGCCGTAGGCGTTGTCGCCCACCACCGCGTCGGCGCTGGCCTGTTCGTCGTAAAAATCCAGGAACAGGAGGGGAACGCCGACCTGAGCCAGCATCCGGCAGTAGGATTTGGTGAGGGGCTGCCCCAGGAGGATCAGGCCGCTGACCCGCCGGTTACGGATCAGGCCCGGCGCTTCCAGGGCGTCTTCGGCTTCACGGTTCAGGATCTCGAGAAGGCCGAAATGGCCCCGTTCGGTCAGGCGTTTCACCAGGCGTTTGTAAATGCCTGCATAGAAGGATTCCTCTTCAAAGTAACTTTCGGGCACCAGGATGCCGATGTCCAGTTCCCTTGGACGGCTCCTTTCCTTTTCAGGATATTGATATCCCATTTCCTCGGCTTTTTTAAGGATGCTTTGCCTTAATTCGTCGCTCATGCCCGCCTTGCCGGCCAGCGCTTTGGAGACAGTGACCGCGCTTACGCCGATCTCCCTGCCGATATCGCGCATGGTAGGCTTGCTCATGGCACGTCCCCCCTCTCCGGCCGTTTTATGGGTAAATAACATTTTACCCCTTTACTGAGCCGCTGGCAAGTCCTGCATAGACCTGCTTCTGGAATACCAGGAAAAGGATCAGGGGCGGCAGCAGCGTCAGGAGCACGCCCGCACAGATGATGTTGAACTGGGATTTGTAAGGCCCGGAGAAGGAGTAAAGCGCCGTGGACACGGTGTAGAAGGTGCCGGAGTTCAGGTAAAGGTTGGCGTTGTAGTATTCGTTGTACACTCCGACGCCCTTGAGTACCGCCACCGTCACGATGGCGGGGATCGTCAGGGGCAGCAGGATCCTGAAAAATACCCCGAAATAGGTGCAGCCTTCCAGTACGGCGGATTCGTCCAGGGCCACGTCCAGGTTTTCGAAGAACTGCAGGAAAATGTAGATGGAGATGACGTCGGTGCCGGACATCAGGATGATGTAGCCGTGCAGGGTGTTCACCAGGTTCATGTCGGTCATGATCTGGTAGGTAGTGACCTGCATGGCGATGCCGGGGATCAAGGTGGCGATGAGGAACAGGTTGCGGATGAGGCCGTTTCCGGGAAAACGGAAGCGATTCAGCACGTATCCCAGCATGGAGCCCATCATTACCGATACGCTGACCACGATGACGACCACCAGTCCCGACGTGCCGAAGGCGCGCAGCAGGCTTTGTGAGGGCTGGTTGCCGCGCCAGACCATCAGGTAGTTTTCAAAATTCAGCCAGTTCCTCGGGGGCGTCATCGCATTGGAAGAAGCGTATTCTTCGGCGGTCTTGAAGGACACGTTGAAGGCGGATACGATGGGCAGGATGGCAATGAAGCACGCCAGGATCAGGACCAGGTAGGAAAGGGAGCGGAGAAGGACCTTCCTTCCCACGGCAGCCCGGTTTTCCGATACGTTCGCCTGTTTGACAGACATTCTTTTCCCCCCTTACCACAGCGCCTTGGCCTGGTTGGCCTTGCCGTTGAACGTGTTTTCGCTGTCCTTCATCACATAACGGAAGAAGAGCCGCTGCGCCGCCGTGAAGATCAGGATCAGCACCATCAATACCATTGCCATGGCGCAGGCCATGCCCACCTTCTGGTTTACGTGGGCCATCTGGTGGATCTTGATAAAGAAGGTGGCGGTGCCATTGGCACCCATGCTTCCAACCACGTATGCGGGTTCGAAAGCGGAAAGGGAACCCGTGATGGACAGGATCAGGTTGAGCATGAACACGGTCTTGATCCCGGGCAGGATGATGGCCTTGAACTGCTGCCACTTGTTGGCGCCGTCGATGGTGGCCGCCTCATACAGCGTGGGATCGATGGAGGCGATGGCGCCGATGAACAGCACCATGTTCTGCCCGCAGTATTTCCAAACCGAGGTGAATACCAGGGACCAGTTGTTCACCGCCTTGTCCCTCAGCCAGTAGGGGAGGGATTCCAGCGGGAAACCGATTGCCTGGAGCACCGTGTCCAGCACAAAGCCCCGGGTGTAAAAGAACTTGAAGATGTAGCCGATGGCGATCCCGTTGACCAGGAACGGGAAAAAGATGATCCCCTTGAAGATGCCGCTTCCCTTGAGGCCGGATGTCAGGAGCGTCGCGAAGAACAGCGCCAGGGACAATTGCACCACCGCACCGGCCATGTAGTAAAGGCTCAGGAGCATGGCCTGCACATATTCCTCTTTGGAGAAGATCTTCAGATAGTTGTCAAAGCCGACGTAGCCCTTGTTTTTTGTGTAGCTCATATTGTAAAAGCTGAACTTGAGCATTTTGGCAAAGGGGACGTAGGTAAACAGGATCAGCAGAAACAGCGGAACAGCGGAAAAGGTAACGATCAGGGCCACCTTCTGCCAGTTGATCTTTTTGTTGCGCCGGCGGAGAAGGGGACTTGCAGCGGTCGACACGGCATACACCTCCCGGGGATCGTCTGGTTTAAAAAAGGGGCCACGGGTTTGCCCCAGTGGCCCCTGTGAAGGATGCTGTATTATTCGTTAACGGTCACGCCCAGGCTCTCCTGCGCGTCGCTCCAGGCTTCGTTCCAGTCAGCCATGATATCGTCGAAGCTCTTGTCGCCGTTGAAGGCGTGTTCGATGATCTCCTGCACCTTGGTGTTGCCGCCTGCGTTCAGGTTCAGTTCGGATTCGGCGTTCAGATTGCCCAGCAGGGTCTCTTCGCCGGCCACGGCGGGCAGCTGCTCCACCAGGTCGATGCCGTCGAAAGCCGCGTACAGCTCGGGGAATTCGCCGTTCATGTCGATCGGGACGCCGCCCTCACTGTAGGCGAAGCCGCTCTGCTCGGTGAGGAACTTGATGTAGTACAGGGAGGCCAGCTTCTCCTCATAGGAAGCCTGCACGTTGATGCCGAAGTTGTAGTCGCCGCCGGCGGGAGCGTACTGCTTGCCGTCGATGGTGATGGGGAAGGCCATGTAGCCGATGTCCTCGCCGTGCTCGCCGGCGTCGCGCATCTGGGTGTAAGCCCAGGAGCCCAGGACCATGCAGCCGATCTTGCCGTTGTTGATCATGCCCTTGCAGCCTTCCCAGTCGGTGGTGGTGTAGTCTTCTTCGATCAGGCCTTCCTTGACCGCATCAAACAGGATCTTGTAGACCGCGTAGGGATAGGTGCCGTTGCCGTGGTCAGAGAAAGGATCCTTCATGTGGGGCAGGTCCCTGTTGTAGAAGGAGGAGCTGCCGGTGGCGCTTCCGCCGATGTACTCGTCCCAGGCGCCCATGGTCCAGCCGGCCGCGTAGTTGGTGTACAGCGGGATGGCGTCGGTGTTTTCCTTGATCAGCTTCAGGGCTGCGATGAATTCATCGGGAGTCCTGGGCAGCTCGGTGACGCCGGCGGCGGCGAACACGGCCTTGTTGTAAACGATGCCGTTGGCGTTGCCGGTGGAGGGCATGCCATAGCACACGCCGTTATAGGCCTTGCCGCTCATGAAGCGGTACTGCTGGCTGAGGACGTCCAGGGATCCCAGGGGGATGAAATAGGTGGGAAGTTCGTCCACATCCACCTGCGGGATGCCCATGATGGTCCAGTTGGCGGTGCCGACGCGCAGCAGCGCGCTTTCGGCATAGTCGGTCACCAGGTCATAGGTGATGGAGACGTTGGGATAAGTCTTCTGGAATTCCGTGATGTAGCCGTTCAGCTTGTCGGGGATGTCGGTGCGGTGATAGGCGAAGGTGATGTTGGCCGTCAGGTCGGCGTTTTCACCCCAGACCAGCTGGTCGAAGGTGGGCAGTGTTTCTTCCGCGGAGGCGAAAGAGGCCAGGGACAGCGCCATGACGAGTGCCAGGAAAACGGACAGGAACTTCTTCATTGGTTCTTCCTCCTTTAGTGTTAAGTTTACAAGATGTGCTTGTTAACTGAATAATAAACCAATTAACTGTAAATGTCAAGCGGTATTTACGGGAAAAGGGAAAAAAAATTTCCGCCGGAGAAGGCAAAGGAGCACCGCTGTGCCGGAGAGGGTTTTTTTGTCAGATTCACAGAAGGGGAAACATAAAAACCGCCTTGTAAGATGGAGGAATACCTGCTATAATATTCCCATAAATACATTTTTTCCGTGCGATGTGGCTGAAGGAGGTTTTTGACATGGATCTGCTGAATTACAGCGTGCTTGAAAAATCCGGCTATCAGGGTTACGTCCTGAGGGACGCCCCGGAAAAGGTGATGCAGTTCGGCGAGGGCAATTTCCTGAGAGCCTTTGTGGACTGTTTTTTTGACAATGCCAACGAAAAGGCCGGCTGGAATGGCAAGGTCGTCCTGGTGCAGCCCATCGCCATGGGCCTGACGGAGCTTATCAACAAGCAGGAAGGCCTGTATACCCTGTACCTGCGCGGCAGCGAAAAAGGGGTCAAGGTGGACGAAAAACGGGTCATCTCCTGCTGCAGCCGCTGCGTGAACCCCTACGGTGACTGGGACAGCGTCCTGGCTCTCGCCCGCTCAAAGGACCTGGAGATCGTGGTATCCAACACCACCGAGGCCGGCATCGTCCATGACAGCGAAAGTGCCTTTGACCAGCAGCCCCCCATATCCTTCCCGGCCAAGCTGACCCGCGTCCTGTATGAGCGCTGGCAGGCGGGCCTGGACGGTCTGATCATCCTTTCCTGCGAATTGATCGACAACAACGGCAAAGAGCTCCTCAGGTGCGTCAATCAGTACATCGACGACTGGAAGCTGGACGACGCTTTCCGCGCCTGGGTCAACGAAAAGAACATTTTCTGCTCCACGCTGGTGGACCGCATCGTTCCCGGCCGTATCCGCGACCCGCAGGAAGTGGCCGCCCTCAACGAAAAGAACGGCTACGAGGATCCCCTGACAGATGTGGGCGAGGTATTCGGCGTGTGGGTCATCGAAGGCCCGAAGGAACTGGAGGACCGGCTCCCCTTCAAAAAAGCCGGCCAGCCCGTCATGGTGGTGCCGGACGTCACCCCCTACAAAAAACGCAAGGTCCGCATCCTCAACGGCGCCCACACCGGCTTTGTCCTTGGCGCATACCTGGCCGGGTTCGACATCGTCCGCGACTGCATGGAGGACGATACCGTCCGTTCCTTCATGAACAAAATGCTTTATGAAGAGGTGGTCCCCGTCCTGCCCCTGGACCAGGAAGACCTGAAGAACTTTGCGGCAGCGGTGCAGGACCGCTTCAACAATCCCTTCGTCAACCATGAACTGATGAGCATATCCCTGAACTCCACCAGCAAGTGGAAAGCCCGCAACATGCCTACGCTCCTGGAGTATGTGGAAAAGAACGGAAAGCTGCCCTCCTGCCTCACAATGAGCCTGGCGGCGTACATCGCCTTCTATTCCAATGACATCCGGGAACTGAATGACAAGGGCCTGGTCTGCCGCCGTCCGAAGGGCAACGACTACGTTGTTTCGGATGACCGCTGGGCGCTGGAATTCTTCTGGGACCACCGTGCCGACACCGCTGACGACCTGGTCCACGCCGTCATGACCAATACCAAGATGTGGGACCGGGACCTGACCGGGATCCCCGGCTTTGAAAAGCAGGTCGCCGAGGACCTGAAGCTGATCCGCGAAAAGGGCGCCAAAGCAGCCTACGCTGCCTGCTTGTAAGGCACGGTCCTATAATAACCCGCACAGGCAGGTCTGCCGGCCTGCCTGTGCGTTTATTTATTCGTATGCGGCGCCCCGGATCCCTTTGCTTGTTTCCGTGATCCTCAGGCGCTGTTTATCGCATGGGGGATGGACATGGACAGGAAAAAGGTCGGTTTCAGGCTTTCACTGACGGAATTCATCTACAACGGCTGCTTTGCCGCCGCCAATTTCCTGTCGGTCTTCCTGGAAGCCGACGGATTCACCGCGGGGCAGATGGGCCTGATCACCGCGCTGATCAGCGGTGTCGGGATCGCCTCGCAGCCGACCTGGGGCATCATCTCAGACCGCGTGCGCTCGGTGAAGAAGTGTTTCATGCTGTGCATGGCGTGCGCCGCATTCTGCGCATTGGCAGTACCCCCCCTGTCCGCTGCTGGCGGGGCCGGACGGATCCTTGCGGTCGGCATGCTGACGGTGATGTATTTCTTTTTCCACCCCTCCAACATGATGATGGAGATGTGGCTGGTGCGGGTGAACGACAACCCTCTCCTGAAGATCCCATACGGCACCGTCCGGTCCTGGGCTTCGATCGGGTATGCGCTCATTTCCCTGGCTTTCGTACCCGTTCTGCGGGCAATGAATGTCAGGAACGTATACTATTTCTTTTTTGTTTTTGCTTTCCTGGCATTTCTCCTTACATCTCTCATCCCTTCCGAAAGCGAGGGGGAGGATGCGGGGCAGGGACACCGCAGGCTGAAGGATATGCCCTTCAGGGCCCTTCTGGATTACTGGATCGCGGCATATGTGGTTTTTGAGGTCCTTTACCTGATCCCTTTCAGCTGGAGGGTGACCTACATGGTGTTCGGCATGAAGGGATTCGGCGCCGATACGTCCCTGTACGGCGCGCTGATGTTCGTGTCCGGTATCTGCGAGGTGCCCATGCTGCTGCTTGTCAAACGGTTCTCCGGCCGGGGCGGATGGGGATGGCTGCTGGTCGCGAGTGCGGCGCTCCTGTCGGCGGAGTACGCGGTGTATGCCGTGGGTCATTCCCTCCCCCTGCTTATCTTCGCGCAGCTTCTCAGGGGCTTTTCCTATGCGCTGTATGTTTCCGGCCGGGTGCGCTACCTTTCCCGCCTGGCCCCGAAGGGGATGGAGGCCAGCACCATGGCGCTGGTGAACACTGTCACGGCGGTAACGAACCTCCTGGCTGCGACAGGGGGCGGATTCCTGCTGGAGGCGCTGGGAACCAGGCCCTTCTTTGGGCTGCTGTGCGCACTGCAAATGGTATCCGTGCTGGTTTTCATCGGGTCCCACGTCATCGGGGTCCATTTCCTTAAAAAAATGCCGGCGGATCCGCAGTGCCTTCTGGTGCGGCCAGGGAGGCGCTGACGGGACGGGATTTTAAAACTTCTGTATACAAAAACCCCGCAGGGGGCGGTTGGCCTCCCTGCGGCGTCTGAAAACCGTTTTTTGTCGAAACCGGTTATTTGTTCATCAGTGCGATGCCTTCATCATACAGCTGTTCCACATCCCGCGAAGGAGCTTTGGTGCACAGCGTCACCGCAACGGCGGCGATGAGGCCCGCGGCGAAACCCGGGATGATCTCATACAGTCCGGTGCCGGAAAGGAACGCCAGCCACAGGATATCCGTCAACGCGCCGCAAACGATGCCCGCCGCAGCGCCGGGGAAATTAAAGCGCTTCCAGAAAAGGCTCAGCAGGATGGCCGGGCCGAAGGCCGCGCCGAAGACGCCCCAGGCGTTGGATACCAGGTCCATGATGGAGCCGGCGTTGGGGTTGGATGCAAGGATCAGCGCCAGCAGGGCGATGACGAGCACCACCACGCGGCCGGTCCACAGCATTTCCTTGTCGCTGGCCTGGTTTTTGCGGACCAGGGGCTTGTAGACGTCGCTGGCAAAGGCCGACGCCGCCGATAGCAGCTGGCTGTCCGCGGTGGACATGGAAGCTGCCAGGATGGCTGAAAGCAGGATGCCGGAGATGACGGCGGGGAAGATATTGCGGACCATGGTGATGAACACTAGGCTGTTTTTGGAAATGTTCTCATCCATGCCCAGCATCATGCGGCCGAACACACCCACCAGCACCGAGAAGCCCAGGATCAGGAAAGTCCAGGTGATGCCGATCTTCGCGGATTTTTTAAGGGATTTCTGGGATTCCACCGACATGAAGCGGATGATGATGTGGGGCATGCCGAAATAGCCCAGCCCCCAGCCCAGACCGCTGGCCACGTCCTGCCAGGAGGTGAACAGCTTGAAGAAGGACGGTGTTTCGGCGACGATCGCCTGGGTGTCCGCCGTCAGGCGGGAAGCGGCGAAGATGGGTGCGATGAACAGGGCGCCGAGCATCAAAAGGCCCTGGAAGAAGTCCGTCCAGCATACAGCGGAAAAGCCCCCCAGGAAGGTGTAGCCGATGATGATCAGCGCCGCCAGGTACATGGCGAAGGTAGGGTCGATGCCGATGACCGTGTGGAACAGCGTTCCGGCCGCTTTGATGCTGGAGGCGGCGTAAATGGTGTAGGCCACCAGGAAGATGACGGCACAGATGACCTGCAGCGCGTAGGACCTGGATTTAAAGCGCTTGGTCAGGTACTGGGGGATGGTGATGGCGTCGTCCGCCGCGAGCGAGAAGGCGCGAAGCCTCGGCGCTTCAAAGATCCAGCTGAGGGCATAGCCGATGATCAGGCCCACCGCGATCCATACCTGCCCCAGGCCCAGGGCGTAGATGGAGGCGGGCAGGCCCATCAGCACCCATGCGCTCATGTCCGACGCGCCGGCGGACAGCGCGGATACCCACGCGCCCATCCTGCGCCCGCCAAGGAAATAATCCTTCTCGCCGCCGTTGCGGGTCTTGATAAAAAAGTAAAGCCCGATGCCGATCATGCCTAACAGATATACGATGAATACGACGATCTCTGCGGTGCTGTTCATGCGTTCCTCCCCTGATCCTTCGGTAAAAATGTTGAAATCCGGGATATTATAACAGCACTCCGGCAGGACGTAAATACAGAACGGAGTTCAGACTTGATTCTGAACTCCTTCCGGTAAAAAACACAAAAGGCGAGCAATAAAGGGATATTTCAGGCTGTACGAAGCAAAGACTCAAAGCTGAACGGAAGGCTGTTCTTTTTTTGTATTGTATCCTTCCAGCATCAGGGGCATCATGCGGGACGCATATTCCCCCAGGCCGTAGGAAGCGCCGGCAAGGCACCAGTCGTACAAAAGCGCCCTTTCGAACATGGCGTAAGCCGATACGATCTCCCCGGCGGATATGTCGGTGCGGATCTCGCCCCTTTCCTGCCCCCGGACGACAAGCCGGTGCAGCAGCCGGAAATAGGTACGGTTCCTGTCCAGCAGCTGGCGCTGGCCCCGGGTGAGCAGCTGGGACGACAGGAGGCGTGCCAGCAGATCCGGGGATACGCTGTTTTCGATCATCGAAAACAGCTCCCGGTTCAGCCACAGTAGCGCGTCCATGGTCCCCCGCGTTTCCCCGATCTCGTCCTTCAGGGCCTCGTACTTTTCGTCAAACAGCATGGCGAGGGTGCCTGGCAGGTCGTTTTTGCCCTCAAAATAGTGGTAGAAAGACCCTTTGGACGTCCCGGAGGCGGCAATGATATCCTCCACCGTCGTGGCGTCGAAGCCATGATCGTAAAAAAGCTTCCATGCTGCCTGGACGATCTGTCCCTTGGTGTTTCGGCTGTTCTTTCCGGCCATGTTTACCTCTCCCCGGGGCAATCCCTTTTTCTTCTATTTATAATGCTGCTATTTATAATGCTGCATGCTGCGCCTGCCGGGGTGGCCCCCCAGCCTCCGGTCAGCCGTCGCTATAGTCGTTCTTGCCGGCCCTGTTTTTCAGCATACGCCGATGAACATCATGGCGACAGATTAAACGGGGTCGGGGCTATCCTCCTCGAATAAAGCGTTCAGCGCCGCCGGTCTGCCCGGTTCCAGTCCCATGACCGGCACAACGGACAGGACGCCCAGGCACACCAGGGACCGGACCGGCTTGGGCGGCTCCGGCTCCAGGCGGTCGTTTTTCCATACATAGCGTATCAAAAGAACGGATGGAAGCACCGCGACGAAGATCAGCCTTGGGATCGGCACCTGAAACAGAAGCTGGAAAAGTATCCGGATGAGAAGATCCATATAGTACCTCTTCCGGGACCGGGATCGCCGGCAGTCCCATGGGAAAAATGAAAGGCGTCCTTTGGGCCTCGACCTGAATTATACACGATAAAGCCCAAAGGGGCAACAGGACCTGGAGAACAGCGGGGGGAGAAAAAAAAATAACAGAAAAGGATCGGGTAAAAAGAGCGCAGAAAGAATATATCCTATAATATTACTGATTTGCGCTGTTCCCGACGATGGAATATAATGTCCGTGCGCCGGTTTCCCTTCCCTGATCCATTGTTTTGTCGGCCTATCGATCCGTTAATGTTCCAAACCGGGACAAGGGACGGGGAAGACAATACGGGCTGCCGCCCGCCCTTCGCGTGCGTTGACCTGTTTCGTGATACTGACTTGCTGCTTCAAGACTCACTCAACCGACAAGGAAGACCTCGTAAGCCTTCCCCGGGTTGGGGAAGGTGGCACGCCGCAGGCGTGACGGATGAGGTCGTCCGTCTGGTACGCGTCTGCAGGATAGAAAGCGATAACAGGGTATCCTCTGCAGGTGAAGATGGTGCATCGGTTGGGGCGACGACCTCATCCGACGGCTTTGCCGCCACCTTCCCCAACCCGGGGAAGGCAATACGGGCTGCCGCCCGCCCTATGCTGTGTAAGGGCTGGTCATGATCCCTGAGCCAACAGCT
>JAFXUZ010000078.1 GCA_017524725.1 Clostridia bacterium
ACCCTGTTTTTTTGTCAAGTTTTTTCTCTTTTTTGTTCCCTTTTCAGTAAGTACGCCGTTTTCTCCTCGTTTTACTCCTATATTATTCCATTTTCCTTGCACTTACTTCTGCAAACTTGCACTTACTTTTGCAAGTAACCTCCCGGAATTTTCTGCGTCTTTTTTTGCGTCTTTCTGCGTTTCTTGTCCGATCTCAGCCGTTTGGGTGTGCGGCGCTGTAACCGTTTTCAAAATCCCTGTCCGCATCGAACGCCGCCATATCGGACGCCGACAGGTCCCCTTTGCCGTCGAAGCGGTAGAAGCGCCCGCTTTCGGCGACGAATTCCAGAACGCAGTAATCCTCATCCCCGACGCCTTTGGGATAGTATTTTTCGTCGCCCTCGTTCCAAAGGAGTTCCCGGTATTCTTTTTCAAAGTGCGCCGTGATCTTTCCGTACAGGCACAGTCCTTCAAAGGCCGTGTCGTCGGAGAAATACAGGCAGGCGTCCGGTTTTTTCATCAGGCTTTGTACGTGGGCCGAACCTGTGTTTGTCGAGATCAGATGCCTGCCCAGGCCCCTGTGCCATACGCAGAATACCCTGCGGACGCAGGGCCTTCCCATTTCGTCCGTATAACCGACGGTGGCGAACAGGGAACGGTTGACGAGATCCATCAATTCATCGGCGGTCATGGTTTCCCCTCCTTCAAAACCGAATAAGCATACACGGACCGAACGATATTCTGCTTGTGACGGCAGACCGGGATCACCGGGCCAGGGTCAGGACGCCTGCGCAGAAGGAGACCCGCGTAAATGTAAGGCCCGGAAAATCCCTTCTGAGTTCATCGGCTGCAAAATAGATCTCGTCTTCGTCCCATTCGCTGCCGGCTTCCTGCCGGCACCTGTCCAGTTCCGCGCGGGTCTCGAAAGCGACGTCCCCGATCAGGATTCTGCCGTTCTCATTTAAGAGGCCGTACAGGACACGGAGAAAGGAGACCTTCTGTTCGTCTGTCATGTGATGCAGGGAATAGGTGGCCACGATGTAATCATATTTCCGACATTGCAGCGGTCCGGCCAGTCCCTGTGTAAAATCTCCCCGGAAGAGATGCGCGCCCGGCATTTTCCGGGCGGCAAGTTCGATCATTCTCGGGGAGAAATCCTGCCCATATATGGCACAGCCGTGTTCATACAGTTTTGCCGTCAGCGTGCCGGTGCCGAACCCGATATCGAGCACGGATGCGCCGGGCTTTTCCATCACGGTCCGATAAATGATCCCAAGCACCTCTTTATATCCCGCGAACGGATAGGTGTTTTCCTCGTCGGAAACACCCACGGCCCGGTCATATCCGTCCGCCCACAAGTCAAACCCTTTATTGTCCAGCATACCTGCCTCCGCGGTTCCGATTGTTTCCTCCTGTGTATGAAGCAGTCAAATTATATCCTGATTTGTCGGCTTTGCCAAGCGTAAAATCGATACGGTATAATGCAGATCCCGCCCCGCGGCGTGCGCCGGGGGCGGGATAAGTATATTCCGTATAGATCGCCGGGGACCGGATCACAGGCCCATAGACTGCGTGGCGGTGGAAGAAACGCTGACGGTGACGGCGCCGCTCTGGGCGGTGTAACCCTTCAGGGCTTCCATTTCGTCCATCAGGGCCTTCGTTTTGGCCTCATCCCCGGCAACCTTGTAGATGACGGAGGAAAGACCCAGGTAGGGGCTCTCGAAGCACTCGGCGAAAACAGGGGCCTTGCCGGTATCCAGGGCGGCCTTGTGCATCATGTTCATGGCGGTGACGGTGGTGAACATCATGACGACGGCGGCAACGATGGCCACGGAGCCGGTGACGATGGCGCCGATTCCGCGTCCGCCCTTGCGGGCGCCCACGCCCAGAAGGATTGCGACGGTGCCGAGGATGGCGGCCGCGGCGCCTGCGATGATGCCGAAGAGAAGGGTAAGCGTGACTGCGATGCCGATGCCCAGGATAGCCAGGACGATGCCGAGAACGGGATGACCGACCTTGTTTTTGTTTTCGTAAGTGCTCATATCTTTGATCCTCCGATTGTTTTTTTATTCATTGGGAAGCGCGCTGGCGTTTCCATGGTTTGATACGCGCGTCCCGGAGGGATGGCAGGAGGATCTCAGTTTTTTTTGACTCCTTTTTTGGTCTTTTTTTGCCTGTCAGATCAGTAGTCCTCATTGTTTGGCGGGACGAGGGAGGCGATCATATCCGGGTCCGCGTCCTGCGCGGGCAGGAAACGTTCGGATGCCATGTAGGCGTAGATGGCCCGGAGCAGCGCCCGGGCTTCGGGGAAGGGAAGCCGGTGCAGCCCCATGGAGGACACCATCAGCTTTCCGCCGCCGCAGCGGCACTCGAAAAGCATGGCCATCGGGCGCATGGTAGCGTAGCTGTCCAATTGGGTCACGACGGCGTTTACCTCCCGGGGAACGATCATCGCCCTTTGGGAGGCCATGGGCCACCACTGCCAGTCGGTGTGGCTTTCCGTGGGGAAGTTATCGAACAGGGGATGTTCTGCCCGGATCATCAGCCCCATGCCGCCCTCCTGGGATGTGAAGGTGCCTACGGACCAGAAGTCGGTGGAAAACTGCCCCTGGATGGAACGCGGCAGGGCTTCCCCGGTGCTGTCCGGGCACAGGAACACCCGCCCCCCGGCCGCCAGGGCCGCCCGTGCCTTTTTGCCGAAGGAACGGCATTCGGTGACCTCCGCGGGACAGGCAGGCTCTGCGTCCGGGTAGACCCAGACGGGATAAGCGTGGGTCTCCCCGCCAAAGGATACCTCCAGCGTCATTTTTTCAGGTTTGTCCGTTCTTAGGAGGGTATCCACGGTCCCTACCCGGGTGACCCGTCCCTGGGAGGCAGTCATCCTTTCGCCTTCGCCGCAGGATGCGCCCAGGCGCCAGGAGAGCCTGCCGGAGATGTCTCCCTTTCCGTAGTTGACCATGCGTACCTCGGCGTGCAGGCGTTCGCCGGAAGTATAGGTAAATTTTTCAAGAAGCGCCAGGGGAAGGGCGTCCCGGAAAAAAGCGGAGAACCTTTCCGGTGCGGCGAAGGGATAGGGCTTGGGCAGAAGGTGGCTGTTCAGCATCCCCACCAGGGCGGTACCCTGGCCGGGAAAGTCCTGCAGGCCCAATAATGAGATGCCGCTCAGGTCTTCCGTGAGGAAGGCGGCCTCGGCTTCGGCCCGGTAGCAGATCAGGGACAGTTCTCCCGACGCTTCCACCCGCTTGTCCCAGTCCGCGTCCATCCCGGCGTCCCGGGCCAGGTCCCGTATACGGGTCAGGTTGTCGGGCCGGGTGACGCCGTGGAACAGGCCGATCTCGTCCAGTGCCGGAAGTACCTCGTACTGGCCCACCTCAAAGGAGATCACGGGCCCAAAGTATCCCTTTTCCCGAAAACCCTCCACGGTGGCGCCCCAATGGACGCGGGCGCTGGGATATTCGTGGTTGAGGGGCCCGCCCATGCCGGCGTGGGTGTACCTCAGTCCCCGGGGCGTGGTATAGAAATCGCTGTCGCTGTCGGGTCCGAGGCACCCGTAATGGGGATTGCCTGCGATGGCGTACAGCCGGGTCGGGTCCAGGGAACGGGCGAAGGAAAGCATTTCCGCCATGCGCCTGTGGCCCAGGTCGCCCGCGTGCAGTTCGTTGCCCAGGGTCAGCGCCGCGAAGGAGGGATGGCAGGCGAGGCGGCGCAGGACAGCCTCCAGTTCCAGGCGGTAATACGCAAAGCTCCCGTCGCTCTCAAAGGCGTTCACCGGGTTCCAGCAGCCCAGTTCCGGCTGCATCAGGACCCCCATCTCGTCCGCCGCTTCGAAGGCCGCGTCCGGGGGCTCGTGGCTGTGAAAACGCACGCAGTTGACCCCGTAGGAGCAGAGGGTCGACAGGATCCTTTTCCACGACGCCCTGTCCATGGGCGGATGCCCGGTCTCGGGGAACACCGCGCAGTTAGCCTCGCTGCGGATAAAGATGCGCCTGCCGTTCAGGCAGATGTGCCCGTCTTCGGCGCGGATATCGCGGATGCCGAAGCGTGTTTCCCTTTCCTCCAGTTCGTCCCCGGAAAGCGTGACGGTATGGAGGACGCCCTGCCCGATATCCCATTTTTCTGCGTCCCGGCGGATCTTGAGATCCCGGAAACAGACTTCCCCGGCACCTGAGACCGCAGCCTCCGTTTCGGCGCCTTCCTCAAAGGCCTCCGAAACGCAGCGCAGCGTGCCCTTCCAGCCTTTCCGGGAGGAAAGGGAGGCGTACACGTCCGCCCGGTCCCCTTTGGGAAGCACCCGGACGGAGGAGATGAAGCAGTCCCTTTCGTAACGAAGCCCGAAGCGGCCGATGATCCCGTTCCAGTTGGTCTGGGTCTCGTCGGTGGCCGCGGAGGAAAAGACGATGTCGTCGTGGGGGAGGCCGGGATAGCTGTTGTCCGATACGATGCGGAATTCGTCGTCGCCCGAAATAAGGTCCGTTACCTCAAAGACCCACGGGGTGGCCAGGGACCATGCTCCAAAGGGCAGCACCTCCCGCCCGTTGATCCACAGCCGCAGGCACCGGGCCCGCTCGGCCTCCAGGAACACCCTTTCCCCTTCGGGCACACGGGTCCTGATCCTGCGGGTGAACACCGCCGGGCCTTCATAGGTCACCTTCCGGGTGAAGCGGGTCGCGATGACGCCGCTTTCCGCCAGGCTTTCGTTGACATGCTCGTCGGGATGCCATTTGGCCGCCCGCGTTTCGGCATGGCCGACGCCGTTTTCGTCCAGGGTCCCGGGAAGGGTCACATCCTTTTCCTGACCCGGGATCGCGCAGTGCCAAAGTCCGCCAAGGTCCAGAAACATACTCATCGCTCCATTTCTGTTTATATTATCATTCCTGATCCCCGTCCGCCGGGCGCCACAGGTCCAGCAGTTTATCGGATGCGGCCAGGTACCGTTCCGCGGCGGACGCTTTTTTGATCTCTTTGTATAGTTTTTTCCCCTCCGGCATGCCCTCTGACAGGAGGAGGAACAGCTTTTTCATCCGTCCCAGGGCCACGGGCAGGCCGAAGCGCTTCAGGTAGTCCCCGAAGAGCCTGTTGAAGAAGGCCTTCATCTCGTCCCGGTCCGCGGCCTTTCCGCCCGACAGGCGCCGGGCGAGGGACGGGTCGCGGATCAGTCCGCGGCCGATCATCACCCCAGCCGTCCCGGGGAAGCGGCGCGTGATCCTGTCCGCGTCCGCGGGCGTTAATATATCCCCGTTCCACACCGCCCGCGGCCCGAAAAGTTCAAGGGCCGCGGCGAAGGCCTCGGGATGGATAGCCCCTGTGTACTGCTCCTCCCGGGTCCGTGGGTGGATCACCACCCGGGACAGGGGATAGTCTGCCAGCACTTCCAGGAGCTTTTCCCATTCCCCGGGGGAGGAAAAGCCGATCCGGGTCTTGACCGACAGGCGGATGGGGCAGGCGGGGAACACCCGGTCGAAAAAACGGCGGAGCGCCGCCGGGTCCCGAAGCATGGCGCTGCCGCGGCCCCGGGTGACCACCGTCGGCGCGGGGCACCCCAGGTTCAGGTCCACCGTGCCGTAGCCCAGGTCCCGAAGCATGCCCGCCGCCCACAAAAGCTGCTCCGCTTCCTTTGTCAGCACCTGGGGCACGCAGGGGATCCCGGCGTTTTCCCCGGGGGATATCTCCCGGCGCTCACCGCCGGTCAGCGCCATGTCCCCGGTCAGGCGGATAAAGGGAATGGTGTATTCTTCCACACCGCCGAAAAGCTCGTGATGGGCCCGGCGGAAGATCCCGTCGGTCATGCCCTCCAGGGGCGCAAACAGGGTTTTCAACTTTCTTCACGTCTCCTGTCGGGGTTATTCCTTTACGGCCCGGATGCTTTCAAATCCGTAATACCGCATAACGGTAAGGGCGTTTTCGTCAATGACCTCCCCGGCGCAGACCACCGGCACCGCCGGTGGGCAGGCCGCGGCGGGGGAGGCGCATATGCGGCCCAGGGCTTTTTCCAGGGGCACGGTTTCCCAGGGGGCGAAAACCGCCTCCCGGATGGACAGGGCCGCCCTGCAGCGCACTTTGGGCAGGCGGATATCGCCGCAGGGTCCGGGAGCCTTCCCCAGGACGCGGATGAGCAGGGCGAATTCCTCCGGCGTGTTCATCGGCGACATCATCATGACCAGGTGGTCGCGATCGGCGTATTCGCATTCCGCTTTGGCTTTCCGGAGGGTGTCCGCCATCTGAAAGCCGCTTGATCCCGCGGGGGCCTGCAGGGTCAGGCGCATGGGATCGGTGGGCAGAACGCGCCAGAGCGCTTTCCGCAGCGTTTCCCGCACCTCCTCCAGGCTTTCCGCGGTCTTTTGAAGGGCCCGGGGACCTTCGTTTGCGAGGTACGCGTTCAGCCGGTCCAGGCTCATCAGCGTCAGGTAGCTTGGGCTGGTGGAGCCGTATACCTCCATGGCCTGGCGGGCCCTTTCCCCGAACAGCTTTTCCGCCCGCGGGGATATGTGCAGCCAGGCGGCCCCGGTCAGGGCCGGCAGGGTCTTATGGGCCGAATCGCAGCACAGGTCCGCCCCCAGGGTAAGGGGATGCCGGTCCCCGGGCAGAAAGCGCAGGTATGCCCCGTGGGCGTTGTCCACCAGCAGCGGCACGTCCTTTTCCGCGCAGACTCGGGCGATGCCGTCAATGTCCTGCATGCCGCCCAGGTAATCCGGGCTGGTCAGGTACACAGCGGCGGCTTTTTCCCTGTCCAGGGCTTCCCTGACCTGCCCGGGTGTGACTGGGCAAGCGCACAGCGGCGTGTCCCCGCTTTCGGGGTACAGCCAGTCAGCCCGGGCGCCGGTCAGGGCGCAGGCGTAGATAAAGGACCGGTGGGCGTTGCGTACGCATACGATCCGGTTTCCCCGGCCGCTTGTTACGGCCAGGTGCACCATGGCGCGGACGCACTGGCTGCTGCCTTCGGTGGAATACAGTGTGCGCGCCGAGCCGAAAAGCGCGGCCGCCTCTTTTTCGCTTTCTTCGATGACGCCCGCTGCTTCATACAGCGAGTCCGCGCCGGAAATCTCGGTGATGTCGTCCTGCTCGATACCGAGGAGCCCCCGGCCCTTGTGCCCGGGCATATGAAAGCGGGCCATGCCCGATGAAGCATAGCCCCTGACAAAATCAACGATCGGCTGTTTCATTTTCCTCCCCAAGCTGTTCCGCCGCCTGCATCATGATGGCGCATTCGATGCGCTTTTTGAACAGCTCACACCCGGCGCTGTAGACCCCGCGGATGCTGCCGGTGGCGTGGAGCGCGTTGGCCGCGCAGCCGCCGGAGCAGTACAGCCGGGCCCAGCAACTGCGGCATTCCTCCCGGGCATAGACGTTGCAGGCCCGGAATTCCTCCCGGAGGGCCGTGTTGGTGACCCCTTCCCATACATTGCCCATGCGGTATTTTTCCTCGCCGACGAACTGATGGCAGGGGTACAGATCCCCCCAGGGGGTGACGGCCATATATTCGGTGCCGCTTCCGCAGCCTGACAGGCGTTTGTAGATGCAGGGCCCGTTCTTCAGGTCCAGCATATAATGGTAGAAAGTGACGGGCCGTCCTTCTTTTTTGCGGCGGAGCATCCAGGCGGCGAGGATCTCGTACTGCTCCTTGACGATCTCGATATCCTCGCTCGTCAGGGCCGCCGGGTCGCCGGGGGCGCAGACCACCGGCTCCATGCTCAGTTCCGTGAAGCCCAGATCCGCCATGTGGAACAGGTCCTTTGTAAAATCGGGATTTGCGTGGGTAAAGGTGCCCCGCATGTAATAGCGCGTCCCGCCCCGCTTTTCCACCAGGCGCCGGAATTTGGGAACGATGGTGTCATAGCTGCCCCTGCCCGCGTAGTCCACCCGCAGGGCGTCGTGGATCTCCTTTCGCCCGTCCAGGGACAGGACCACGTTGTCGCATTCCCGGTTGGCGAAGTCGATGACGTCGTCGTCGATCAGCATGCCGTTGGTGGTCAGGGTAAAGCGGAAATGCTTGCCGCACTCCTTTTCCCTTTCCCGGGCATAGGCCACCAGCTGCTTTACCACCCCGAAATTCATCAGCGGTTCCCCGCCGAAGAAGTCCACCTCCAGGTTGTGCCTTTCGCCCGAGGAAGCGATCAGGAAATCCAGGGCCTGTTTGCCCACGTCAAAGGACATCAGGGCCCGTTCCCCGTGGTATTTGCCCTGGCTTGCGAAGCAGTAGGAGCAGTTCAGGTTGCAGGTGTGGGCCACGTGCAGGCACAGCGCCTTCACCACGTCGCCGGAGCGTTCCTTGAGGGTACCGGCCATCGGGGCGAAATGGTCCTCTGCAAAGAGGCGGCCCGAATCCTTCAGGGCCCGGACGTCCGCGATGCACTGGCGTACGTCCTCCTCCGTTACGTCCGGCCGGTCGGCGTATTTCTTTAGGATCTCCTGTGTGATAATGTCCTCTGTGCCGTTTTCAAACAGGGCGATGATGTCGTAGGCCACCTCGTCCACCACGTGCACCGCACCGGAGCAGGTGTCAACGACGATGTGGAAGCCGTTCAGCACATACTGATGAACCATGTATCTTCCTTTCCCTATCCGGAGGGGCAAGTTACTGGACAGTTGCCCCCTCATTCTGGTTAACCACCGGTGAGATCAAGAAAACCTCTGCCCGTAAACGTGCAGGAGAGGCGGTCGAAACGGCCGCCTCTCCTGCACTGTTCAGCCCGACTGCAGGCTTTTTCAGCTTACTTGCGATCGCTGTTTTCGCACTTCTGGTTGGCAACGCCGCAGGAAGTCTTGCAGGCGCTCTGGCAGCTGGTCTGGCATTCGCCGCAGCCGCCCTTTTTCTCGCAGAGGCTGCGGGTTTCCAGGGTCTTGATCCTCTCCATGTTCACATTCTCCATTCGTGAGATTTAAAGCGGGTGAACGCTTTTGTCCGAAAATGATAGTACCATCAAATCGCCGATTCGTCAAGGGCCAAGCCGGACGTCAGACCCGGCACGGGATGAGGGTTTTCCCACCTTCACCGGCGCCCGGACATCAAAAGGGTACGCCTTTTCCCGATTTCGGCCCGCTTACCGGGAAAGACCTTGGGGACGGAAGGCGGCGTCCGTCACGCCCCGAGGGACTTAAGGAACTCCGCGATCCCGGCGTTTTGGCACTTGGGATAGAACAGTTCGGCGAATTTTTCACCCGCAACGGTCGCCTTCACGAAATCCGGGTCCAGGTCCTTCAGGATGTCGATAAGCGGGCGGTAGGTGAGGGCCTTGACGCCGTCCAGGATCTTTTTGTTGCGCTGTTCGGGGACCACCCGGTCGGCGGGATAACCCTTGCCGTGGCCGAACGAGAAGAGCTGGCGGAAGATCATTTCCAGTTTCAGCTCCGCACCCCAGCCGAAATCCTTGGCGAAGGGCAGGGCCACGCAGTTGCCGTCGTTGATCTGGGCGAACATATAGCCGTCGGAGGGATCGGTGAGGTGGCCGCAGATCACTCCCGGGAAGCTGTTGCAGGCCAGCATGGCGCCTTCGCCGGTGCCGCAGCCGGTGACCACGTAGTCCGCGGCGCCGGATGTGAGCAGGATGGATGAAAGCAGGCCGCACTGCACATAGGTCAATTGGGCCTTGTCGTCGGCGGAATACATGCCGTAGTTGTCCACGGTGTGGCCCAGGGGCTCCACCACCTTGCGGAGGGTGGTTTCGATCAGGCTGTTTTTGGCGGCCTGGCTGTTTTCGTTGATCAGGGCGATACGCATAAGAATCAGTCCTTTCCTGTATTTGTTGTTTTTATCCGGACGGCGGGATGCCCTCCGGATGCCTGCTGATGTTATTTCCGGCCTTACGCTTCCTCCGGGATCATGGCCAGCGCCCCGTACAGCACCGAATCGTCGCCCAGGGCGGCTGTTTTCAGTTCCACCGTGGAGCGGATGGAGGGCATGCAGTAGCGGTCGACCTCTGCGAGGATCTTCCGGAGGAAAATGTCGCCCACCGCCTCGATGACGCCGCCGCCGTAAACCACCGCGTCGGGGCTGATGACGTTGATCATGTTGCCGGTGGCCACGGCCAGCCAGTGGCAGGCCCGGTCCACAGCCTCAACGGAGACGGCGTCGCCGGCCTCCAGGGCTTTTTTGAGCGCTTTGCTCTTGAACGCCGAGCCGTCCAAAGCGTCCGCCATCATGCTGGCGCGGCCGCGGGACACCTGCTGGCGGATGTAGGCGGACATGCCCTGCTTTGAGGAAAACGCCTCAAGGCATCCCCGCTGTCCGCAGTTGCACAATGGTCCTTCGGGGTCCAATACCATGTGCCCGTACTCGGCGGCCTTGAAAGCGTTGCCGGTAAAGAGCTCTCCGTTCAGGATCAGCCCGCCGCCCATGCCGGTGCCCACGAAGAACCCGACCACGTTTTTATATCCCCGGACGGCGCCGTATTTGTATTCGCCCAGGACGCCGACGTTTACGTCGTTCCCGATATAAAACGGGACGCCGAAGCGGCTTTGCACGGGGGTCCGGATGTCGTAATCCCGCCAGGGCAGGTTGGGGGAAAAGAGCACGATGCCCTTCTGCTGGTCGATGACGCCCGGGGCCCCGGCCGCGATGGCGCTGACGTTTTTCAGGTCGATCCCGGAATCCCCGATCATCTGCCCGACGACGCTGACGATGACCTGCTCGATGTTCTCGGCCGAATCGCCGCCGGATTTGGTCTTTTTCTTGAGGCGGTGGACGATCTTCCCCTGGCCGTCGAATATGGCGCCCAGCACCTTGGTACCGCCGATGTCAAGACAGATACGATACTTTTCCGCCATCCTTATCCTTCCCTTCCGCAGTAATGTCCGGGGGTTATGCCGCTGTGAATGCCTTCAGACAGATGATACCAGACGAGTCCCGCTGCCGTCAACCCCGTAAGCGGAAACAAAACGGCCGATCGGAAAAATCGGGACCGTCTCCGTCTCAACGATGAAAAAGCCTCCGGCGCGGACGCCGGGGCTTTTCATCCCCCGATCTCGGTCAGGGTGCCGTTTTCCACTTTCAGGATGCAGGCCGGGTCCGCCCCGGTCAGGTCGCTCAGGTCCGTGCAGGTGAGCAGGGTCTGCACGTGCTTAACCCTGCCCAGCAGGCGGCGGCGCCTTTCCGGGTCCAGTTCGCTCAGTACGTCGTCAAGCAGCAGAAGGGGCGGCTCCCCCTGGGTCTTTTCCAGCGCGTCGAAGGCCGCCAGCTTCATGCTCAGGGCGGCGGTGCGCACCTGGCCCTGGGAGGCGAAGGCCCGCATGTCGTTTCCGGAAAGGGTCAGGTTCAGGTCGTCCCGGTGGGGGCCGAAGGTGGTGGTCTGGCGGCGTATGTCCTCCTCCCGGGCGCGCTCCAGGCCGCGCCGCATGTCGGCGTATACGTCGGGGGAGTTTTCCAGGTGGCCGCGGTAAGCGACGGAGAATACCTCGTCGTCCTTTCCGCCGATATACAGGTAATGGTCCCGGCAGCACCGGTCCAGTTCCCCCGCCAGAGCCCTGCGGCACTGCACCAGCGGGCCTGCCGCCCGGCACAGCTCCTCGTCCCAGGCGTCAAGCTGCCTCAGGTCCTCCCCTTTCAGGAGGGCGTTGCGGTGACGCAGCGCGGCGGTGTACATCTGCAGGGCATAAAAATAGGATTTTTGCCTTTGGCACAGGAGCATGTCCATAAAATGCCGCCGGACTTCGGGACCGTCCCGGACGGTCCGCAGGTCCTCGGGGGAAAAGATGACCGCCGTGGCGTGGCCGAAAAGCTCGCCGATGCGAGGCGCGGTCTTGCCGTTGATGTAGATCAGTTTTTTCCTGCGCTGGGCCTCGTACAGGCGCACCCCGACATCGTGGACGCCGTCTTCCCGCTTAACGGTCAGCTGCACCGCGGCGCTGTCCGCTCCGGAGCGGATCATGTCCCGGTCGTTTCCCGTGCGGTGGCTTTTCCCCAGGCAGCACAAATGAACGGCTTCCAGCAGGTTGGTCTTGCCGGCGCCGTTTTCACCCACCAGCACGGTCACGCCGTCGGGGGGGCAAAGCTGCAGCTGTTCATAGCTGCGGAAGGACCGCAGCCTCAGGGAGAGGATCTTCATCGGAAATATTCCTGTTGTGCGCTTCGGGCCGGCCGGGGACGCCGGTAAAGGCAGGAAAGCCCTGCGGGGAGGGGATCATTTGTGGTATCTTTCGCCGCTGAGGATCTTCGCGGCGCGGTAGAGCTGCTCAAGCAGCATTACCCGGGCCAATTGGTGGGGGAAGGTCATTTCGCTCATGGACATTTTTTCGTCGGCTCGCTTCAGCACGCTTTCGCCCAGCCCCAGGGACCCGCCGATGACAAACACCAGGCGCTTTCCGGCCATGTCGGCCCGGCGCACCTTTTCGGCCAGGGCGGGGCTTTCGCACTGGGGGGCCCGGATGCACATGCACACCACCAGGTCCTCCGGGCGGATGTGCTTTATAAGCGCTGCCGCCTCCGTTTCCATCAGGCGGCGGTTGTCGCTTTCGGAGGCGTTTTTCCTTTCGGGCAGGTCGTCCACCTCGATCACCTCGCACCTGCCGTAGCGGGTGAGCCTTTTCAGGTATTCCCGGCATGCGTCGGCCCAGTATTTTTCCCGGAGCCTGCCCACGCACAATACCGATATGTTCACGCCTTTCCCCACACCCTTTCGATCAGGGCGGGCACCTCCCGCAGGGAGTTAAGGTGCCAGTCGGCAAAGGCGCTCATTTCCTCCCGCCAGGGGAACAGGTCCGGCACCATGCACACCCGGCAGAGGGCGTCATGGCCCGCGCGGATGCCGTTGGGGCTGTCCTCCAGCACAAGGCATTCTTCGGGCCGCCGGCCGAGGCCTTCGGCGGCCTTTTGGAAGGCTTCCGGGTGGGGCTTGGAATGCGTCAGGACGTCGCCCGTCACCAGGCAGGAAAAATACCCGCGGATCCCGGCGCCTTCAAGGTAGGATTCCACGGTCCTGAGCGGGGAGGAGGAGGCTACGGCGCAGGGAACGCCCCTGGCCCGAAGCCAGTCAAGCAGCTCCAAAGCGCCGTCCTTCAGGGCGATCTGCCCCGAAGCGCCGCGCTCTTGCATGACGGCGTCAAAACGCCTGAAAAGGGCGGCGTAATCCACCTTAGGCACGCTTTCCTCGTAGATCCTGCGGGAAAGGTGAGCGTTGCAGCCGATGGTCCTCCGGATCACGTCCTCACTCACCGGCGTTCCCATTTCGCGGCTGAGGGCCATGATCAGCGGGATGGCCGGGCGCTCGCTGTCGAACAGCAGTCCGTCCATATCGAACAGGACGCCTCCGGGATAAGCGGTCTCTGGCTTCATCTGCGTCCCCCTGTCAGTCGATCACGGCAAAACTGGTGCCATAAAGGAATGTGTGCAGCGCTTCCCGGTTGACCTCGGGATCGATCCACTGGGTGGCCATGCCGGCTTCGCTGTCCAGGTAATAGGAATCGTCCACCGGCATGCGGATGCCTTCCACTTCCGTGCCCTTCATGTCCAGGGCCAGGAGCACCGCCGACAGGTAGTCGTCGCCGGTCATGTTGGTCATGATGGTGTTCTCCATGATCACGTCCAAGAGGTCGATGGCGTCCCCGTAGGTGATATCCTTCAGGGAATCGGCGATGGTGGACATCACGATGCGGTCCCGCTCGGTGCGGCCCACGTCCTGGGTGGCGCCGGTGGCCGTGGCCACCTTGCGGATGCGCATGTAGATGACAGCCGCGTGGCCGGAAAAATGATAGGTGCCGGCCCCGCTGATGGCAGGGGTGGTGGAGGATGCGGAAATGCTGTAATTCTGCAGGTACCGGGCTTCCCGGGCGGTGATGGTGATGTCCACGCCGCCCACCGCGTCGATGATCCTTTCCACCGAGGAAAAGTCCACCATGATATATTTTTCGATGTTCAGGTCAAAGTGCCGGTTGATGGTATAGATCAGGGCGTCCACCGCTTTTTCGTCCTGTCCGTTCAGGTAAAACAGGTTGTTGATGCGGCCCCATTCCCCGTCGGGACGGACGATCAGCATATCCCGGATGAAGGAGGTGATCATGACCCGGCGGGAATATTCGTCCACCGTCACCAGCATCAACCCGTCGGTGTGATAGCCCATTTTGGTCTTCAGGTCCTGGGGCTGCACGTTCCAGTGGTCGATGCACACCAGCAGGTAGTGATGGATCCCTTCGGGGGTGGCCGACCGGTCCTCGTCCGCCACCAGGCTGTAGGGCTTGTGGTCCGCGGCCAGGGAGGCGGAGGGCAGCAGCACCAAAAAAGCCAGCAGCAGGGAAAACGCGCGTTTCACGATCTGTTTCATTGGTTTTCATCGGGGGCCTGGGCTCCCGTTTCCTCCTTGTATTTCTCGATGGTCACCCCGGTCTCCCGGAAAAACTCCAGGCTGAACTCGTCGGGATACCCGTTTTCGTATACCACCCGGCGGATGCCGGAGTTGATGATCATCTTGGCGCACATGCTGCAGGGCTGGTGGGTGCAGTACAGTGTGGCCCCGTCGATGGAGATGCCCAGCTTGGCCGCCTGGATGATGGCGTTCTGTTCGGCGTGGGCGGCGTAGCAGATCTCGGCGTGGGTCCCTGAGGGGATGTTCATCTTCCGTCGGAGGCATTCGCCCTTTTCGGCGCAGGTGCGCATTCCCGCCGGGGCGCCGTTGTACCCAGTGGTCATGATACGCTTGTCCTTGACGATGACGGCGCCGATCTTCCTTCCCGGCGCGAAGCAGGAGGACCAGGAAGCGATCTCCCTGGCGAGGATCACAAAGCGGCGGTCCCATTTGTCCATATTTTTTTTCTCCTGTCCGGGGAGGCAGGCCCGCAGCGGACAGCCTCCCGTGATGTCCGGTCGCCGGTGAGACCGGGAAAAACCGGATAAAAGAGCCGAGTTTTGAAAAGGTGTACCCTCATGATGCCCGGGCCCCGGGGAAGGCAAAAACCTTCGAACAGGCCGGTATGCGCGCCGGTCTGCTGGAGGGGGGCAAGCTTTCGGACCGGTCAATCGTCCCAGGAATCCAGAAAATCCCTCAGGATCCTTTGGGAGACCGCGGCTGCCCGGTCGGCGTTCAGGGCGTATTCCTGCCCGTTTCCCGTCAGGGTGTCGCTGACGCAGCGGTACATGGCGAAGGGTATGTTCATTTCGTAGGCAGCCTGGGCGATGGCCGCGCCTTCCATGTCGCAGGCGTCGGCGCCGAACAGGCTGTGCAGGCGCTTTTTTTCGTCCGTGCTTTCCACAAAACGGTCACCGGTGGCGACGCGCCCCGTAAAAACGCGGACGCCGGCCTTTGCGGCGGCGGCCTTCAGCTTTTCCTGCGCCAGGGGATCGCAGGGGAGGTACACCAGGTCGATCCCGCTAATCATCCCCACCGGGTCCCCCAGGGGGGAGGTATCCATGTCGTGCTGGACCGCGGACGGGGGAACGACGCAGTCGGCGATGTCCGCCTCGCCTGTCAGGGCCCCGGCCACCCCGATATTCAGGAGCAGCGAGGGCTTTTCCGCCATGATCAGGGCCTGGGCGCACATGGCGGCGTGCACCTTGCCGATGCCGCACCGGGCCACCGCGACCCGTTTGCCGTTTAAATAGCCGCAGGTGATCCGGGAAATGCCGCATTCGATCTCTTCCGTGCCGGTCATGGCCGCCCGCAGGGCGTCCACCTCTGTCGGCATGGCGCCGATGATTCCGATCATATTTTATTCTCCTGTTTTTCCACCGCCCGGGCGTAATAATCGATCAGGTTCTTTCCGGCGATGCCCCTTGCGCAGTCCTCCCCGAACCGGGAAACCAGGATCTCCGTCAGGCCGGGAAGTTCCGAAGGATCCTTCAGGTCAAGGGGCTTGCGGCTGATGCCGTCAAAATCGCTGCCGAAGCCGATCTTTCCCTCGCCGCCCATCTCCATCATATGCTCCAGGTGGTCGGCGATGTCCGCTGTCGTGGCCTCGCCCCGGTCCTTCAGGAAGGCGGGGTAGAAATTGACGCCCACGTAGCCGCCGGCCCCGAACAGTTTTTTCAGCTGTTCGTCCGTCAGGTTGCGGGTGTGGGAGCACAGGGCCCGGCAGCAGGAATGGCTGGCAAGGGGCACGGCCCCCATTTCCAACAGGTCCCAGAAGCCCCGTTCGTTCAGGTGGCTCACGTCGCAGGCGATGCCCAGCGCCTGCATCTTTCTTACCGCGTCCCGCCCGAAGGGGGTAAGGCCCGTCACGGCGTCGACGCAGTGGGGCGTCGCCAGGGCATTGGGATAATTCCATGTGAGCGCGGCCATGCGCACGCCCATGTCATGCCACTGGTCCAGCACCTCCATGCCGTCCGCCATAAGGTCGCAGCCCTCCACGCTGAGCATAAAGCGGCATTCGCCCTCGGCCGCTTCCCGGGGGGAGAGGGCCTGGCGCGCGCCGGAGGCCTTCATCCCCTCCCAGGCTTCCTTCATCCCGGAAAAGACCCTGCGGATATCGGGAAGCTTCGGGGAAGAGCCGACGAACATGGCCAGGGTCTGCAGGCTGACCCCGCCCCTTCGGAGGGTCTCCGGGGTCACGTCCCTTTGCCTTTCGGGATGGACGGCCATGGTGTACAGGGTATCGCAGTGGGTGTCGCAGATGATCATGTCAGCCTCCGATCATATAACGCGTCAGGCGCGGAATTCCGTCCCGGCGCCGTCGGGGGGCGGCGCCGCGCGGTACTGGGTCTTCTTTTGTTCCGGGGGCCTGCGCCTCCGGGCGCCTTTTTTCAGGCGTATGTGCCCGATGAGGTACAGGCCGGCAAGGCACAGGATAATGACGAGCAGGATGCCGCAGGCACCGCCGAGGATGTCCAGAAGAACGTCCGCGACCATCCCGGCCCGTCCGGATACGAACGACTGGTGATATTCGTCCGCGGCGGCGGCCGCCGCGCAGATCAGGAAAGAGTAAAGGGCCCTGAGGGGCATCGGGAACCTGAGGCACATGAAGCCGCACATCAAAAGCACGCCGAGCAGGGCGTATTCCGCGAAATGGGCCGTCTTGCGCACCGGCAGGGACATGAAATCCAGTATGTTCTCCCGGACTGTCGATCCGCACCTCTTCCAGTATGAAGGGTTCACGGTCTCCGCGATGAACCGGGACACGTCCCGGCTCAGGTCGGAGGAAGCCTTGTCGTCCTGGGAGGAAAAGATGAACATGGTGAAGACCAGCGCCGCCGCGGCTATAAAAATGATGAGGCTTGCTGCTTTTTTAGCCATGGCGCGCTCCTTTCGGGGGCATAAATATCCCCGCGCTATTTTAACACATGGGCAGGGGCCTTATCAAGCGTCCGAGCCGGCGCGGCGTGTGCGGCGGGGGCTGTTTTTGGGCTTCCGGATGCAAATTTATTCAATGAAGCTATTGACAACGCGGCCGGGGCGTGTTATCCTATGACCGTAGTTAGCACTCACCACTAAAGAGTGCTAACAAAAACCCGAAAGGGAAAGGAGCGGGGACGCATGGCAGACGGCAGATCCCGTGCCGTGCAAAAGGGGCACGAAATAGACGACCGGAAGCTGCGTATCCTTCTGGCGGTGATCGACGATTACGTCCATACCGCCGTCCCGGTCGGGTCCCGGACGATCTCCCGCAAGTATGAAACGGCTCTTTCCTCGGCCACCATCCGCAACGAGATGAGCGACCTGGAGGAGATGGGGTACCTGGAACAGCCCCACGTATCGGCCGGGCGTGTCCCCACCATGAAGGCCTACCGCCTTTATGTGGACAGCCTGCTTTCGGGCGGGACGCGGGCGGCGGAGGCCGACAGCGTCAGGGAGTTCTTTTTTGACAGGGTGAGCCAGATGCAGGACGTGGTGGAAAGCGCCGCGTCGGCCCTGAGCGAACTGACCAGGTACACGGCGGTGGTCCTGATGCCCAAGCAATTGGACCTGAAGGTTTCCTGCCTGCAGCTGGTGCCGATGAACCGCGGCAGCGCGCTTCTCGTGGTCATCACCGACGGCGGTGTCATCCGCAACCAGGTGATCCGCGTCAGTGAAAACCTGGACAGCGACGCCCTGTACGCCATCTCCAAGGTGCTCACCAGCCGCCTGGCGGGCAGGACCCTCCAGCAGGTCACCGAAGCCCTGGCGATCTATTCCCGGTATTCGGGGGCTGATCAGGAGGTGTGCGGCGCCATCGCCGACATGGCCAGCCAGATGGCCCGGCAGACGGGCACCGACACCATTGCCGTATCCGGCAGCCACAACATCCTGAATTACCCCGAGTACTCCGATGTGGACAAGGCCCGGGCTTTCCTGAGCGTCCTGGAGACCAAGGACAAGCTGCTCAGCTTCCTGCCAGAGGAGCGGGAGGGCTTCACCGTCCGGATCGGCCCGGAAATGGGCCTGAGGGAAATGGCAGACTGTGCCGCGGTGTGCACCTCCTACCGGATCGGCGGCGGGCACACGGGGACGGTCGGTGTGATCGGGCCCGCGAGGATGCCTTACGGGAGGATCATCGGGATCCTGGAAACGGTTGGCGAGGCACTGACGGGACTCATGGGCGAGGCGGCCCGCTGATCGCGTTTCCCGCCCGCGCAGGGGCGTCGTGAGAGAACCTCTTTTTACAGGCCCGGCCCTTATATGAAGGGGTGGAAAATAAAATGAAAAAGAAATTCCCCATCGGGAAAAAGCGAAAGGACAGAAAGACCGTGAACGAAAAGCCGGACGAGAACATCATGGAAAACGCCGAAGCGGCCCCGGAGGAAAATCCCGCGGAGAACGCAGCCCCGGAGGAAGGGGAAAAGGCCGCGGAAGCGCAGTGCGGCGCCGAGGACGAAAAAACTTCTTTGGCCGACAGGCTGGAAAAAGCCGAGAAGGCGCGGGATGAATACCTGGATATGGCCCAAAGGGTCCAGGCCGACTTCGACAATTACCGCCGCCGCAACGCCTCCCTCAGGGCCGAATCCTTCGAGGACGGCGCCAGGGAAGCGATCAGGCTTCTGCTTCCGGTGGTGGACAACCTGGAGCGGGCCCTGGAGGCTCCCAGCGCGGACGAAAAGCTGAAGGAAGGTGTGGCCATGACCCTCAAGCAGATGCTCGGGATCCTGGAAAAGCGCGGCGTGACGGTGATCGACCGCAAGGGCGAAAAATTCGATCCGCGGCTTGAAAACGCCGTCATGCAGGTGGATGCTTCCCAGGGAGAGCCGGGGACGGTTGCCGCGGTGCTGCAGAAGGGTTACCGGATGGGCGATTTCGTTCTGCGCCACGCCATGGTGCAGGTGGTCGCCGAGTAGCGGTCAAGGCGAAAGCCTTTTGATATAAAGCACGGGCGCGGATGCGCCCGGCAATGACAAACGACAAATAACAGGTGCGGAGCACGAATAAAAACAGGAGGAAAAAAATTATGAGTAAAATGATCGGTATAGACCTTGGAACCACCAACAGCTGCGTCGCCGTGATGGAAGGCGGCCAGCCCGTCGTCATCGCCAACGCGGAAGGCTCCCGGACCACCCCCAGCGTGGTGGCCTTCACCAAGGAAGGGGAGCGCCTGGTGGGCCAGATCGCCAAGCGCCAGGCCATCACCAATCCGGACAGGACCGTGGCCTCCATCAAGCGCCAGATGGGCACCAATTACAAGGTCTCCATCGACGGCAAGCAGTATAACCCCCAGGAGATCAGCGCCATGATCCTTCAGAAACTGAAGGCCGACGCGGAAGCCTACCTGGGCGAAACGGTGACCGACGCGGTCATCACCGTTCCCGCTTATTTCTCCGACGCGCAGCGCCAGGCCACCA
>JAFXUZ010000079.1 GCA_017524725.1 Clostridia bacterium
TCCCTTTCCTGTTTGCAGAACTAAGTGCAACTATTCCTGCTTTTCCCATTTGCAGTAGTAACCGCAATCTTTCTGGTATTTCGTGTTAATTTTCACAAGTAACCGCAACCCCTAAACTTGCACTTACTTTTGCAAATAACATCTTTAAGAAAAAAATCACAAAAAAACTGCCGCCCCCCGCGGGACGTGCGTATATACCTGTGTCAGGCCGACAGGAGCCTGGCGCCAAATAAAAACAACAGCGCCGAAACGGACCGGTGCGAAGAAAAGGAGATCAAAAGAATGGTTACCGAAATGATGAAGACGGAACTGGAAAACGAAGAACTTCTGGACAGCGTTGCCGGCGGAAACCGCGCGGACCTGGAAGCGTTCGAAGCGCTGGGTGCGGAAAAAGGCTACAACAACCGCTGCATGGCGGAGAGGATGGCCATGGCGAACCTGTACAAGGACGTTGGGATGGATACGGTGCGGTGGAACCTGAACAGCGACGAGCGGGCCGAATTCATCGACAAGAACCGTAACGTTTATTCCTTCGACGAGATCTTTGAAAAGATGAAGACTCTCCCCCACAGGTGATCTCCGTACGGTCTCAGTGACCGAACGAAAACAGGATCATCATGCGGCTCCCGCAAGCGGTTGCGGGTTTTTTTTTGCTTTTCCGCCGGCACGGTCCCGCTCCCCCCGCCCGCGGGGATGCCTTTCCCGGATGGGGCCGGGAGAAGATGGTCTTCGGACCCAAAGAGCACCTTCTCTCCGGTGCATCGTCCCGTCCCGTCTATTGACTTTTGCCTGCCCCGCTTTTAGAATAAATTCACACATTCAACCCGGCAAAGGAGCGGACTATGCGGAACCTGATCGTCATCGAAGGAACGAACGCCTCCGGAAAAAGCGGCCTGGGGGTGGCCCTGGCTTCCCGTTTCGGCGGGGAGGTGGTGTCAGCCGATTCCCGCCAGGTATTCCGGGGCCTGGACCTGGGCAGCGGGAAGATCACTTTGGACGAGATGCGCGGCGTCCCCCACCATCTGCTGGACGTATGCGAACCGGGCTGCTTTTTTTCCATGGCGGATTACCAGCGCCTGGCCTATGCCGCCGTTGAGGACATCCTGGACCGGGGGAAGCTCCCGTTCCTCGTGGGCGGCACCGGACTGTACGTGGATTCGGTGGCGGACGGATACCTTTTGAGCGACCGGGCGCCGGACCTGGAATACCGGGCCGAACTGGAAAAGCTGACCACTCCCGAGCTGTACAGCCTTCTGCAGAAGACCCTGCCGGGCTGGGAGGTGGACAAAAACAACCGCAACCGCGTGATGCGCGTGCTGGAAAAGCACCACGACGGCGACCTTGAAAAGACCGGGCGCGAGCCCCGCTACCGCGTGCTGCGCCTTGGCGTCACATGGGACAGGGAAACGCTGAAAAAGCGCATCGACGAACGGCTGGACCGCCGCTTTGAAGAGGGCATGCTCCGCGAGGTAAAGGGCCTCATGGACAGCGGCGTATCCCGGGAATTCCTGGACGGCCTGGGACTGGAATACCGTTTCATCACCCGTTACCTGACCGGAGAGATCCCGGACTTTGACGATATGAAGGAACAGCTTTCCCTGGCGATCAAACGGTTCGCCCGGCGGCAGAT
The DNA here is from genome assembly GCA_017524725.1 of Clostridia bacterium. Taxonomy (GTDB): domain Bacteria; phylum Bacillota; class Clostridia; order Christensenellales; family Aristaeellaceae; genus RUG756. Next base: position 1,631 of record JAFXUZ010000079.1, read on the forward strand.
GACCTGGTTCCGCAGGCACAGGGACGTGATCTGGCTGGACATGGGCGCCGACCCGGTCCGGCAGGGCGAGGAAGCCGTCCGCGCCTTCCTTAAAAACGCCCCCGGAGGGCAGGACATTGGATAAAACCGACCTTTTCGGCGACCGCGGCATGCTGGCCTCCATCGTCGCCCTGGCCTGGCCCACCATGCTGGAGCAGTTTTTCCAGACTGCCGTGCAGTATATCGACACTGCGATGGTGGGTTCCCTGGGCACCCGCGCCACAGCAGCCGTGGGCTGCACCGGCACTGTCAACTGGCTCATCGGCGGGCTGGTATCGGCCATGGGCATCGGCTTCCTGGCCCTGATCAGCCAGTCCATCGGGGCCCGCAGGCCGGATAAGGCACGGGCCGCCGCGGCCCAGAGCCTGTCGGTGACCCTGATCACCGGCCTTGCGCTGACGGCGCTGATCCAGGCCCTGGCGGGCTTCGTTCCGGGCTGGATGCAGGCCGATCCCCTGATCCGCGGGGAGGCGGCCATGTATTTCCGCGTGCTGCACGCCACCATCCTGCTGCGGGCCCTGTCCATCATCCCGGCCACCGTGTTGCGGGCCGCCGGGGACACCCGGACGCCGATGCGCATCGCCCTGGCGGTCAACGGCATCAACGTGGCGCTCAATTTCCTTCTGATCTATCCCGCCCGTACGGTCACGGTCCTTTCCCGCGCGGTAAACCTGCCCGGGGCGGGCATGGGCATCGCCGGGGCCGCCTGGGCCAGCGCCCTGGCCTACGGCGTCGGCGGGATCCTTACCTTCCTGAAAATGTGGGACCACCCCGCCGTATCCCCCAGGGGCTGTTCCCTCAGGCCGGACAGACGGATCCTGCGTCCGGTATTCAGGATAACGCTGCCCAATATGCTGCAGCGCTTCGCCACCTCCATGGGCTATGTGGTCTTCGCTTCGCTGATCAACGCCCTCGGCGAGACCTCCACCGCGGCGCACACCGTCGCCAACACCGTGGAATCCGCTTTTTACATCCCGGGCTGGGGCATGCAGGCAGCGGCGGCCACCCTGGCGGGCTTCGCCCTGGGCGAGGGCAGCCGGCAGAAGCTGAAGCGGCTGGGAAACGCCTTCCTGCCCCTGGAGATCGCCCTGATGGTCGTATCCGGCGGGCTGCTTTTCCTGTTGGCCGAGCCGCTGGTGCGTATTTTTACCCGGGATGCGGAAGTGGTGCGCCTGGGGACCACGGTACTGAGGATGGTCGCGGTATCGGAGCCCTTTTACGGCGTGCCCATCGTTACCGAGGGCATGATGCAGGGCTGCGGGGAAACGCGTGTCCCGCTGATATTCAACCTGATCGGGATGTGGGGCGTCAGGGTGCTTGGCACATTCCTCTTCACCCGGGTGTGGGGTCACGGCCTTGTCAGCGCCTGGGGATGCATGATCGGCCACAACATGCTTCTGTTTTTCCTGTTCGGCGCCTGGTACCTGTCCGGCAGGTGGAACCCGCTGGAGCTCCGCGAAAAAAAGCGCGGAAAAACCGCCCGATAGCAATCGTGAATAATCCGACGGAGATCGACGGATAATCCGAAAACGAAAAAACGGCCCGCCGGACTCGCGCGGCCGGTCCAAAGCCCGGCATAAAAGAAAGGATGATCCCATTGAAAGCCCCCCGGATACTGAATCCCCGGAATATCGTCAACAGGATGGAGCAGGCGCACTGCCTGTTCACCCTGATCGGATGCCTGATCGTAGTCGTCTGCACCGCCGCGGGCGTCATCATGAACCTGACCACGATCTACGACGAAAACTTCGACCACATGGGCATCCGCACTTTCTGCATGTTCACCGTGAATTCCAATATCCTCGCCGCGGCCGGGATGTTCATGGTGCTTCCGTACGCCGTCGACGGGCTGCGGATGAAAAACTGGCGCCTGCCCCGGTGGCTGGTGGTGTTCGTGTTTTCCGGCGTCACCTGCGTGGCGCTCACGTTCCTGGTTTCGCTTTTCCTGCTCTCGCCTGTGAAGGGCTTCGTGCTGATCTTTACCGGCTCGCGCTTTTTCCTGCACGGCGTATGCCCCCTGCTGTGCGCCGCCGCCTTCTGCCTGGCCATCAGCGACCGGCCCCTGTCCGGGAAGGACACCGTGTACGCCGTGATCCCCGTATTGATCTATGCCGGCCTTTACTTCGTCATGGTGGTGGTGATCGGGGAAAAGCACGGGGCTGGCGGGATTTTTACGGTGTGACGACGCGGGTGCCGGTATGGATCCCGGCGGTCCTGATCACGCCGCTCACCTGGGGCATCGCGACGCTGCTCCGCCTGGCCCACAACCATTCCTGCGTTAAACGCCTGCAATACAAGGCGGAATTGTACCGCCAGGTCCTCGGGAACGCGGACGTTCGGGAGATCGTCCGCGAGATGGGGCGCTCCGCCCGCCTTTCCAACCTGTCCCGCAGCATCGTCGTGCCCTGCCGGGTGATCGATCTTTTGATCGCCACGGAAAAACGCGGCCGCTCCCGGGAAGAGCTGTGCCGCGTTTACCCGGACGCCTGGCTGTCCGCCGGCAATGAAAAAACAAAAGGCTGACCTTCAGGCCATTGATCAAATGATCACCTTTTCCAGCGGCCATTTGGGCACGTGGTGCACGTCGTTTTCGTCCCGCCAGTAAGCCGGCATGCCCTCCCCGCGGACCTCGATCACCGTTTTTTCGGCGCTGACTCCCAGGGCAAGGACCAGCAGAGGGCGGTACCTTTTGTCGATGGCCAGGGCCTGTTCGATGCCGTCCCGCCTGAAATTCATGATCATCAGCGAGGACAGTCCCTTTTCCGCCGCTGCCAGGCAGATGGTCTGGGCGGCAATGCCCGCGTCGCAGTACATGGCAGGGGTCGCCTCCGCCGCCGCCGCGGTATCCAGGCATATGACGATATAGGCCCGCGCGCCCTTCCCCGGATCGGGCAGGTGCCTTTCGGGCAGGGCCGCGCCCCAGCGGGTGGCCTGCAGCACCTCGCCGCAGGTCTTTTCGTCGCAGCACAGTTTAAAACGCAGCGCCTGCAGGTTGCCGCCCGAAGGGCACAGGCGCGCGCAGTCCACCAGCGTTTCCAGCGTTTCCTTTTTTACCTCCGTCGGGGCGTATCCCCGGCAGCTCCTGCTTTTTTCAGCCAGTTCCCTGATCACTTTCCATCCATCCTTTCCATACGCTCTTTTTTTCGCGGATCCATTCCTCCGCGTCCATATCAAAGGTGTTTTTAAGGTTCTTGCCCGTCATGACCTCCCCGACGGGCCCGGAAGCCACCAGGCGGCCTCCGCGCAGCAGGGCGCAGTGGGTGCCGTAAAGACGGCACAGGTCCAGGTCGTGCTCCACCGACACGGCGCAGCGTCCGCCCCGGGAAAGCCACGCCCTCACCAGGTCGTATATCTCCTTCTGGTAGCGCATGTCCAGGGAGCGGGTAGCCTCGTCCAGCAGGAGCACGTCGGTATCCTGGCAGAAGACCTGGGCCAGAAACACCCGCTGGCTTTCCCCGCCGGAAAGCTCCGTCATCCGCCTCTCCTTCAAAGGAGTGAGCATCGTCATGTCCAACGCCCGCGCCACCCTTTCCTCCCCGTCCGGCGCCGGGAAAAACCTCCTCCGGCGGGAAGCGTACAGCCCCAGCGCCACCGTTTCGGATACGGTAAAGTCCTCGTCCACACGGCTCCCCTGGCTGAGCACCGCCATTTTGCGTGCCCGGAAAGCGCTTTTCATCTCCCGGACCTCCCCGCCCTCCAGCAGGATGCTGCCGCGGTAGGGCAGCACCCCGGCCGCGGCCTCAAGCAATGTGGTCTTGCCGGAGCCGTTGGGGCCGCAGAGCATCAGCCATTCGCCTTCCCGGACGCTTAAGGACACGTCCTCGGCGGCAGGCTTTTTGTCATAGCACACGGTGACGTCCTTCCATTCCAGCATCGGTCCCGTTTCAGCGCACCCCCTTCCGCGTACGGTAGAAGATGACCACGAACACCGCCGCGCCGATCATGCTGGTGACCACGCCCACCGGCAGCTCTACGGGGCTGAGCAGCGTCCGGGCGCACAGGTCGCACAGCATCAGGAAAACAGCGCCGCCGAAAATGCAGGCCGGCAGCAGTGCCCGGTGGTCCGGGCCGGTCAGCCTGCGCAGGATATGCGGGACCACCAGCCCGACAAATGCCACGGAGCCCCCCACCGATACGCACACGCCCACCATCACCGACACCAGTACCAGCACGATGAAGCGCACCGCCTTTACATTGACGCCCAGATGCGCCGCGTTTTTTTCGCCGCCGGAAAACGCGTTCAGCTCCGGGGAGAGCGTTACAAGCCCCGTGCCGCAGACGAGCACCGTGCCTGAAAGGATCAGCACCTGGGGATAGTCCGTCCCCGAAAAGGATCCCATGGTCCAGAAAGTGATGGAGCGCAGCTTTTCCCCCGAAAAAGTGACCAGCAGGCTCATCACGCTGGACACGAACATGGTGTAGATGATGCCGATGAGGATGATGGTATGGGTGGACAGGCTTCGGTCCATGGCAAAGGCCAGGGCCAGGATGGCGGTGAGGCTGAGGAAGGCGAAAAGGATCGCCGTCACCATGGTGCCGGCCAGGGGGATGCCGGGGAACCGGATCCCCAGCAGGATGGCCGCCGCCGCCCCCAGGGACGCGCCGCTGGCCACGCCCAGGGTACTTCCGTCCGCCAGGGGATTGCGCAGAAGGCCCTGCATGGCCGCGCCGCACAGCGACAGGGCGGAGCCGCACAGCATGGCGCACAGCGCCCGCGGCAGGCGGACCCGCAGGATGATGGGCACCGCCGAACCGGTCTGCGGGCGGCCCAGGATACCGTTCCACACCGTGGATAGGACCTTCCCCACCGGGATATACACCGATCCCACGCACACGCACACCACGAGCACCGCCAGGGTGACGAGCGAGGGGATCGTGAGGGCCAGTTTTTTTATTTTTCCGCGGTCCTTCAAGTCCAAACTCCTCCTGAAAAGGGCTGCCGCGCGTTTTTAAGCGGCAGCCCCGGGATTATCGGCCGTCAGGCCGCGTTGTTTTCAGCCGCCAGGGTCCTGAGAAGCTCCAGAACCAGTTTGGCGGCGTCCACCACACGGGGACCGGGACGGGCGATGGAAGAAGTATTGTCAAAAAGGATCGCGCCGGTCTTTACAGCCGACACATTTTCCCAGCCGGCGCGGGAGGCGATCTCCTCGTCCGGGGCCGGGCCTTCGCCGTAATACATCATGGTGGTAAAGATCAGGTCGGGATCCAGAGCCAGCACCTGTTCCTCGCTGACGCTGTTGTGGCCGGAAAGATCCCCGAAAATGTTCTTCAAACCCATCATGGCACACAGGTCGTCAAAGAAAATACCGCTGCCGCCGGCCCACAGTCCCCACTGGAGCGGGCTTTCCTCATAATAAAAGGTCTTCCCTTCCGATCCGAGGGCTTTGGCTTCGGCGGCGATGCCGCTAAGCTCCGCCCGCATCGACGAGACCAGCTCCGCGGCCTCGTCATTCCTGCCGACCACTGCGCCAAGGAGCGTTATGCAGGTATAGATGTCCTCCAGGCTCTGGGCGTTGGTCACGATCACGCGGATCCCCGCGTCCTCAAGCGCCTTCACCTGCTCTTCGGTCTGGCTCATCACGGTCATGATCACCGCCTGGGGCTCCAGGGCGATGATCTCCTCCAGGTTGGTCTCGTAGCCGCTCATGACGGACGGGACCTCCAGCGCCTCTCCGGGCCAGTCCACGTACGCGCCGCGGCCCACCACGGTGTCCCCCGCGCCGATGGCGTAAAGGATCTCCGCGTCGCCGGGCTGGAGCACCACCACCCGCTCGGCGGGGGCGTCCAGTGCGCTCCCGCGGCCGACCATGTCGGTCACGGTCACCTGTGTGTCTTCCGCCAGGGCCGGTCCGCAGCCGGCCAGCATCATGACGCACAGAAACAGGGAAATGATTTTTCCGGTCATCCTGATGACCTCCTTTGTATTGTTCGGACGCCTTACGGCTTAGACAGGTCTCCCGGCTTGGCATCATCCTAATCGGACACCTTCCCACCCGAAGGGCAGTGGCTGCCGGAAAAGGGCTGATCCCTCCTTCCCCGGCGTCGTCCTTTCGTCCGCTTCACGGTTACTGGGATAGCTCGGAAATCTCATCCGCTTCCCATGACGGCAAAGCCGCCGCGTGTCGCCACGCATCCGCTCCGTACAGCGTCCGCCACCCGGAATTATACGTTGTCCCCCGCCGCCTGTCAAACCCCGGCGGACCCTCCCGCAGAGCCGGATCGCCATACGCTTGCGTTCAAAAGCAAAAACGGATACAATATTCTCGCAGAACCACCTGAGAAAGGAATCCGCCATGATCCAGAAATGGGCAAAACTGTTTTCCCTGGTTACCCTCCGGCGGGGGGAGGAATACTTCCGCCAGGGCCGGGTAACCAGCCTGAAAGAGCTTTCGCCGGGATGCTATAGCGCCCTGGTCGTGGGCAGCACGGCCTACCACGTCACCGTGCGGTGCGGCAGCCGCCCCATCATGCACTGCACCTGCCCGGTATCCTCCAGGGACATGCGGCCCTGCAAGCACGAGGCAGCCGTCCTGTTCGCCGTCGAAAGCGCGAAGGATACCCAGGACTCCCCGAAGCCGCCCGTCAGAAATGCGCCCCGGGTAATGCTGTTCCGGGAGGAAAGCACCGGAGTCACGCCCGAAAACGATTCCTTCACGGTCAGCGTCCCCTACTTCGACCTTCGCAAAACGCTCGGCGGCGTTACGGTGTCCGCGGAATACAGCATGCTGGCCGACGAAATGATCCGCAGGGGCCAGGCCGGGACTCCCGACATCTGGGTGATGGAGACCTATTATTCCGAACGCATCCTCAGGGCCGCGGTCACCTTTGACCTGCCCGAAAAGCACGGCTCCGCTTTTACGGTGAGCCTCCAGGCCCGCCGCCGCCGCGTGCCCCAGATCATTTGCGATTCCAGGATGCGCAAGTATCCCTGCATGTCCCCGGACCCCGAAAAAGGCGAGCTGTGCCCCCACTGCATCGCGGCGCTCAGGCTGATCGTGCGGGAACTGGACAGCGGCACCCAGTCCGCAGGCTATTCCGACAGCGCGGGCCAAAGCCTGATCCGGCATTTTTACTCAAGCTCGCCCTCCGCTCCCCTGCGGCAGGTGCAAAAATCCCTCCCTATTCGCGTCAGCCCCATGCTGGACACCTCTTCCTTTGCCCTGCCCGCGCTCCTTTTCCGGGTGGGCTCCAGGTCGCTTCTGCAGTGCAAGGACCTGGGCGCCTTTGCCGACGCTTTCCACACCGGCGGCAAATACGACCTGTCTGCAAAGGAAGCCCTGGATTTTTCACTCCAGCCCGTCGAGGAAGCTTCCCAGCCTTTCCTGGATCTGCTGGTCAAGTGGGTCGACAACGACCGCGCCCTTTCCGCCATGCGGCCGGGGGGGGGCGCAAAGGGCGACCCCATGCTCCTTCCCCTTTACGGGGAGAGGCTGGACGACTTTTTTGACCTTTGCCGGGGCGCCCCGGTCCCGCAGCGCGGCGTGGGCAAGGCTCCCGTCAACCTGGTGGAAAAGTCTGTCCTTCCCAGCGTCACGCTGACCCCGGTCCTTGAGGACGGGCTGCTGATAGGCGTGCGCGGCGAAGGCGAAGCGCCCGAGTGCATCATCGGGTCGAAATACGCCTATATGCTGGACAAGATCGGGAACGAACTTGCCCGCATGGACCTTCAGCCCTATCGGGAATGGAAAAAGCGTTTTCCCGGTCTCACGGGCCAGTTTTCCTTTACCGTCGGCCGGGAGGCGCTCCCGGATTTTTACCGTTCCGTGGTCCCGTACCTGCGTGAACACGCGAAACTTAACGAAAACGACGCCGAACGGGTGTCTTCCTGGCTCCCGCCCGAGGGTGAGGTCACCTTTTTCCTGGACGCCGACAACGACCGGATCACCTGCGCCGTTTCGGCCGCCTACGGAGAGAGAGAATGGAAACTGTACCCCCATGAAAAAGCCGCGGAACCCTGGCGGGACACGGTCCTGGAGGAAGGCGCCCTGAATGCCGCCCAGGCGCTCTTTCCCGAAACGGACCCGGAGCTCCGCCTGCTTTATCACGCAAGGGACGATGATTTCATCTGCTCCCTGATGTCGGGCGGCGCCGACGGCCTGGAAAAATGGGGCCGCGTCATGGCGTCGGACCGTTTTTCCGCCATCCGTATCCGCAGGCGCTTCAGCGTGCAGGCCGGCGTCCGGCTGGAAAACGACCTGCTGACCCTGAGCGTCACCTGCCCCGACCTGAGCGAAACAGACCTTAAGGAGATCCTGCAGGCCTGTGTGGCCAAACGCCGCTGGCACAGGCTTCGCAGCGGCGAATACGTGGACCTGGAAAGCGAAAGCGTCGAGGAACTGCGCCGGCTGATGGAAGCCGCCCACACCGACATACGCAGCTTTGTCAGCGGCAGGATGCATATCCCCGCCTACCGGGCGCTGTTCCTGGACGCGATGATGCGCGAGCACGAGGGCATCCAGGCCGCCCGGGACGCCGCCTTCCGGCAGCTGATCCGATCTTTCCGCACCGTATCGGAAAGCGATTTCGACGTCCCCGGATCCCTGGCCGGCGTGCTCCGTCCCTACCAGGCCACCGGCTTCAAATGGCTGATGACCCTCACCTCGGCGGGCTTCGGCGGCATCCTGGCCGACGACATGGGCCTGGGCAAAACGATCCAGATGATCAGCTGCCTGAAATACCGCCGGGACCATACGCCGGACGGAGAACGCCTCCCCAGCCTGATCGTCTGTCCCGCGTCGCTGGTATACAACTGGCAGGCGGAATTTGAGCGTTTCGCGCCGGACATGCGCGTGCTGCCCGTGACCGGCACCGCCGCCCAGCGCAAAGAACTGGTCTCCCTTGCCGCCGACAACGACGTGCTGGTCACCTCCTACGACCTTTTGAAACGGGACGCCGACCTGTACGCCGGCATCAGGTTCGATTTCCACGTCCTGGACGAAGCCCAGTACATCAAGACCGCCTCCTCCGTCGCCGCCCGGTCCGTGAAGGCCGTCCCCTCCGCCCACCGCTTCGCCCTGACCGGCACGCCGATCGAAAACAGCCTGAGCGAACTGTGGAGCATTTTCGATTTCCTGATGCCCGGCTTCCTGTACGATTACACTTCTTTCCGCGCCCAGATCGAGACCCCGGCCGTGCGGGACCCGGATTCCGGCGCGATGGAAAAGCTGAAAAAGATGACCTCCCCCTTCATCCTGCGCCGGCTCAAAAAGGACGTGCTGCAGGAACTGCCGGACAAGATGGAGGAGACCCGCACGGTGGTAATGTCCCGCCGCCAGGGGGAACTGTACTCCGCCCAGGTCCACCACCTGAAGGAACTGTTGGAAAACGACGACGGGGAACCCTTCGCCCGCAAGCGTTTCCGGCTGCTGGCCGAGATCACCCGCCTGAGACAGATCTGCTGCGATCCCTCCCTGTTCGCGGAGGGATACGACGGGGAAAGCTGCAAAAGGGAGGCCCTTATGGACCTGCTGGCCGAGGCTTCCGCCGGCGGGCACAAGGCCCTGGTGTTTTCCCAGTTCACCTCCATGCTGGACCTGATCGCCGGGGACCTGAAAAAAAGCGGCACCCCGTTCTATATGCTCACCGGCGCGACCCCCAAGGAGGAAAGGACCCGCATGGCCGGTGAATTCAACCATAACGGCGTACCGGTGTTCCTGATCAGCCTCAAGGCCGGCGGCACCGGCCTGAACCTGACCGGCGCCGATATCGTGGTCCATTACGACCCCTGGTGGAACGCCGCGGCCACCAGCCAGGCCACCGACCGCGCCCACCGCATCGGCCAGGAAAAGACCGTGACCGTGTTCAAGCTGATCTGCCGGGACACCATCGAGGAAAAGATCCTCCGCCTCCAGGAGAAAAAACAGGACCTGGCCGAGGAGATCCTCAGCGGCGAAGGCGCCGCCTTCAGCAGCATGACCCGCGAGGAACTTTTGGCGCTGCTGGACGCGGAATAGAACGCAAAAAAGCGCAGGCAAAAATCCCGCAAAAAAACAGGCCGCGCCTTGATGTGCGCCGCCCGTACTGATAAAATATTCCCGCACTGCAGAAAGGAAGGCTGACGATGGACAAGCTTCAAATGACGACTCCCCTGGTGGAAATGGACGGCGACGAAATGACCCGCGTCCTGTGGGCGGATATCAAGGACATCCTGCTCCGGCCCTATATCGACCTGAAGACCGTGTATTTCGACCTGGGCCTTAAAAACCGGGATAAAACCGAAGATCAGGTGACCGTGGACAGCGCCCTGGCGGCGATGAAGTACGGCGTGGCCGTCAAATGCGCCACCATCACCCCCAACGCCCAGCGCGTGGAAGAATACGGCCTGAAGCAGATGTGGAAAAGCCCCAACGGCACCATCCGCGCCATGATGGACGGCACCGTATTCCGCGCCCCGATCCTGGTAAAAGGGGTCCGCCCCACCGTACGCACCTGGGAAAAACCCATCACCATCGCCCGCCACGCCTATGGCGACATCTACCGCAATACCGAGATGACGGTTCCCGGCAAGGGCCGGGCGGAACTGGTGTTCACCGGCGAGGACGGAAGGGAAACACGGAAGACGATCTTCGATTTCAAGGGCCCCGGCATCATCCAGGGCATCCACAACCTGGATTCTTCCATCTCCTCCTTTGCCCGGGCCTGTTTCAAATACGCCCTGGACACCCGGCAGGACCTGTGGTTTTCCGCCAAGGACACCATTTCCAAGGTGTACGACCACCATTTCAAGGACATCTTCCAGGAGATCTTCGATGCGGAATACCGGGACGCCTTTGAGAAAGCCGGCGTCACCTATTTCTACACCCTGATCGACGACGCGGTGGCCAGGATCATCCGGTCCAAAGGCGGCATGATCTGGGCCTGCAAAAACTACGACGGCGACGTGATGAGCGACATGATCGCCACCGCCTTCGGCAGCCTGGCCATGATGACCAGCGTCCTGGTCAGCCCCGACGGCAAATACGAATACGAGGCCGCCCACGGCACCGTTACGAGGCACTACTACCGGTATCTTAAGGGCGAGGAGACATCCACCAATCCGGTGGCCACAATCTTCGCCTGGACCGGCGCCCTGCGCAAGCGCGGCGAGATGGACGGATTGAAGGACCTGTGCGATTTTGCCGACCGCCTTGAAAAGGCCGTCGTCGGCACCATCGAGGACGGGACTATGACCAAGGATCTGGCCCTGATCTACGAAGGCCGGGCCAATGCGGTCAACAGCCGGGAGTTCCTGAACGCCGTACGGGACAGGCTGGAGAAGGACAGCAATTAAGGACAAAGCCTTTCGATGCCGCGGGCGTGTTCGCCCGCGGCTGTTTTTTTCTGCGCGGACGGCATTATAAAAGGCCGCGGAGACCGGACGCTTTTCGCGCCTGAACTCCGCGGCCCGGGAAACCTTCCGGTTTCGGGCGTTTATTCGGCAGCCAGGATCTGGACCGCGTTTCCGCGGGGCTGACCATAGGCTTCCTCAGTGATGACGCCGTTCAGGGCCTCGGTGATGTAGTCCATCAAGGCCAGGTCCATGGGGATGGAAGTGTCGAAACTGTTGCCCGCGTTGGCGAACACGTTGTAGGTATCGCCACCGGCGGAGCAGAAGTTGTTGGTCACGACCGCGTAGACCGCTTCGGGATCGAAGGGCTCGCCGTTGATGGCCGTGATGGTGACGCGCTGGATGGAGGCGGGAGCGTAGTAGCTGCTTTCCTTGCCGTCCAGCACGTAGACCGCGCCCTGGTCATAGGCCTTGGTGGTATCCAGGGTCCAGTCGATGCCGCTGGTCTGCGGGAAGCCGCCGATCGCGTCGGGAGTGCAGTAGGTGGAGGCTTCCAGGGCTTCCAGCAGCTCGGCGCCGGTCACATAGACCACGGCCACGGTGTTGCCGAAGGGCAGCACGGTGTGGACCTGGTTCATGGTGATGCCGCCGGCCGGGATGGAGGCGCGGATGCCGCCGCCGTTGGTGATGCCGACCATCTGGAAGGGTTCGTCCTGCTCGGCGCCGCCTTCCTTGGCGACGGACCAGACCATGGCGTCGGTGATCAGGTCGCCCAGGTTGGTCTCTTCGGTGCGGTTGCCGGGGGCACGGTCGCCGTTGAGGTCAACCTCGGTGGTGGCAAATTCCTTGCCGTACAGGGCGTCCACGATCCCGATCACGGCATCGGCCGCCAGCTTGACCTCTTCGTCCTTGGGCATGGAGTACACGCCGATGGTGGTGGGCATCAGGAAGTTGTCTTCGATCTGCTTGGTGGCGTTGTCGATAACGATGACGCCGATATTGGCGAACGCGGTGCCGGTGGACTGGATGGGTTCGCCGTTTTCGCCGGCGGTCATTGTGGTGTGGCTGTGGCCGTCGATCACGAAGTCAATACCGTTCACCTTGGCGAGGACGTCGAGGGAACGGTAGCCGTTGGGGGCAGATTCCGCGTCCACGCCCAGGTGGAACAGGCCGATCACCAGGTCCGCTTCTTCCCTGGCCTTGTCCACGGCGCCCTGGACGGTGGTGTACAGTTCGTCAAAGGCGGTGAAGTGGATCTCCTTGATCAGGCCGGGGTTGACCTTCGTGGCGGTCTCGGGGGTCTCGACGCCGACAAAGGCGATCTTCGGGGCCCCTTCGTTTGCGACCACGCAGTAAGGCGCCAGGATGGGCAGGCCGGTCTCGTCCAGGATCACGTTGCAGCAGACCGGCGTGAACTTGGCGTCCGCCAGGTTCAGCATCAGCTGCTCATAGCCGTAGTCGAATTCGTGGTTGCCCAGGGTGGCGACGTCATAGCCGGCCTCGTTCATCATCATCACGGCGGACGAACCCTTGGAGGTGCTCACGTAAGTGGTGCCCTGGGAATAGTCGCCGGCATCGGCCAGGATAACTCCGGCGCCGCGGGCGGAAAATTCCTTTTCCAGGGCGGCAATGTAGGCATAGCCGCCGATCGCGCCATGGACGTCGTTCGAATGCAGGATGACCGTTTTGCCTTCGTAGCTGTCGTTAAGTTCGGTCTTCACGACGGCCGCGGCGGCGTATTCGTCGGCGGTCATATCCGCAAACGCGGCCGAAGCGGACAGCGTCATCACCGACGCCATGGCCAGGGACAGGATCTTCCTTGTGTTCATGGTGATCAGTCTCCTTTCAGGATATGGATTGAGTTATGTGCTTCCGATATCAGGATACCCCAAATAACGCCAAAAAACAAGTATCCCGCGGCACGAATGCGCGATTTTTGCGCATTCATGTCGCGGGAAAAACGCTTTGAGTCAGGTAGCGGATACGGCTGTCTGCTTTTCCTTCAGGATCTTTTCCATGCTGACCAGCTTCACGCACAGGGCAAAGAGCTTGGCGGCGTTCTCCAGGTCGCTCATGCTTGGGAAGGTCGGCGCGATGCGGATGCTGGTGTCCTCCGGATCCTTGCCATAGGGCCAGGTGGCGCCGGCCGGGGTCAGAATGACGCCCGCCTTTTTGCACCGGGCCACGATGGCCTTGGCGCAGCCGGGCAGGGATTCAAAGTCCATAAAATACCCGCCCAGCGGCTTGGTCCACGTACCGATATCCAGCCCGCCGAGCTCCTCGTCCAGGATGCTCTCCACCATTTCAAACTTGGGCCGCAGGATATCGGCGTGCTTGCGCATATGCTCCACCATGCCGTGGATATCCCCGAAAAAGCGGACGTGGCGCAGTTGGTTCACCTTGTCGTGGCCGATGGTCTGGTGGCGCAGCTGCACCCGGATATCCTCCATGTTGTTGGGAGAGGTGGCCAGGGCGGCAATGCCGCTGCCGGGGAAGGTGATCTTGGATGTGGAGGAAAACTTGTACACCAGGTCGGGATTGCCGGCACGCTTGCATTCGGCCAGGATCTCGATCAGGTAGTCCTGGTGGTCGTCATACAGGTGGTGCATGCCGTAGGCGTTGTCCCAGAAGATCCTGAAATCCCTGGCCGCCGGCTTGAGGCGCGCAAAACGGCGCACCGTTTCGTCGCTGTAGGAATAGCCCTGGGGATTGGAATATTTGGGCACACACCAGATCCCCTTGATGGATTCGTCCTGGGACACCAGGTTCTCCACCATGTCCATCCGGGGGCCGGTGGGCGTCATGGGCACGGGGATCATTTCGATGCCGAAATACTCCGTGATGGCAAAATGGCGGTCGTAGCCCGGCACCGGGCACAAAAAGCGCACCTTGTCCAGTTTGCACCAGGGGGTGTTCCCCATGATGCCGTGGGTATAGGCGCGGGAGACCGTGTCGTACATCACGTTCAGGGAGGAGTTGCCGTAAATGATGATGTCGTTGGGGTTGTTCTCCATCATGTCGCCCAGCAGCACCCGCGCCTCGTCGATGCCGGTCAGCTGCCCGTAGTTACGGCAGTCCGTCCCATCGTCGCAGGTCAGGTCCGATCCGGAGTCCAGCACGTCCATCAGGCCCATCGACAGGTCCAATTGTTCCTTGCAGGGTTTCCCCCGGCTCATATCCAGACGCAGCTCCATCGCCTGGACGCGGTTGTACTCTTTTTTAAGCGACTTGAGTTCTTCTGCAAGTTCTTCGACTGTCATATCCATGCAGCGCTTCATTTTGCCATTTCTCCTCGATGAAAATGAATAATTCGACATACGATTATCCGTTTGACGGATAAACACATGATACAATGAATCCGGCGCGGACGCAAACCGTTTTTCGGGGAAAGCGGGGGTAAAATTGTTTTTTTGCTGTTTTTTGTATACATTCCATACCGGACCGCCGCCGTGGTATAATGGGATCGGGTAACATGGGAGGTCAAAATGCGCGAAGACATCCTTCATGACAACACGGAAATGCTGGCAAGATACGCCGATATCCTGACCAACAGGCCCGCCTTCGCCTCGAAGGCCAACCTTGCGGAGCTGGCCTCCGCCCTTTCCATGCCTCCGGAGGAGGCGGCCGCGTACCTCATGTGCGAAGCGCTGGGGCTGGACGCAGCCTCGCCCCGGGGACGGCTCCTGTTTGAAAAATACGTCCGCCCGTCCCTTACGCTCAAACGCCCTTCGGCATATCTTGACGATCCCTTCGCATACCTTTTGCGCAGGGCCCGGGAGGAATGCCCCGCCCTGCCCGGCCGGATCGCCCTCGCCGACGCGCTTTTGCCCGCCATGTCCCTTTTCCCGGCCGGAGATATCCGCGTTTTCCCCGACGGCCGGGCAGTCCAGCCCGTCGGCTTCTTTACCGGGGACTTCAGTTATCCCTCCCTCAGGGACGGCGGGCGGGAATGGATGAGCCTGCACCCCAACGAGATCGAGACCATCCTTCCCAAAGCCCGCGAAGCCCGGGGACGGGTGCTGTGCCTGGGCCTCGGCATGGGCTATTACCTTTACCACGCCTCATTAAACCCGGATGTGGAAAGCGTCACCGCCGTGGAACGGGACCCGGAGATCATTTCCTGGTTCACCCGATCGCTGCTGCCCCTTTTCCCAAAGGACAATATCCGCCTGGTCCGGGACGACGCCTTCCGTTTCCTGCCCGCCCGGGAGGGATTCGACACCGTTTTCGCCGACCTGTGGCACGACGTGTCCGACGGACTGCCCCTGTGGCGGCGCCTGAAGGCCCTGGAAGTCCCGGGGATCCGATACCAGTACTGGCTTGGGGAGACCCTGGAATGCTACGACCGGGGATGGGTGTGAAACATCAAAGCGGCATCGTCCGAAAACATCGCCGGACGGCGGGATCGTTTTCCCCGCTGTCCGGCGTTCCTGTTCCGCCCGGTCTTTATGCCGGGCTTTCATACCCTTACGATGTCAAAGGCGGCGGCCCGGGCCATCCGGTTCATCACCGCCAGGCCCACGCCATTTTCGCTCCAGCCCTCGCACAGGATGCGGCTTATGTGCTCATCGTCCATTTCCCTGAGGGCGGCAAACAGGACGTGGGCCGTTTTTTCGGCGCTGTCCCCCAGGTCCATCACCCGGCGGGCACCGAATTCCTTCAGGTGGGCGGTGTGGCACAGGATGCAGGCGTTTTTCGAAGCGTCGTACAGTTCCTTCAGCTTCCGGATCACCTTTTCGGCGTCCGCGCCCTCCACCACCGTCATATTGCCCTTCGGGGCGTAGTGCCGGTGCTTCATTCCCGGGGACGGCGCGCTTTCGCCCTCCTTCAGCGGGCGCATGACGCTGTCCGCCACGGCGCATTTCCCCGCCACCCTCGCGATATCCTCCCGGGTGATCCCGCCGGGCCGGAAGATCACGGGCTCGTCCCCGGTGACCGACAGCACAGTGGATTCCACCCCCACGCGGCAGTCGCCGCCGTCAAGGATCAGCGGGATGCGCCCGTCCATGTCCTCCAGCATATGCGCCGCCCGGGTGGGGCTCGGCCTGCCCGACAGGTTGCCGCTGGGGGCGGCGATGGGCACCCCGGCGGCGGAGATCAGCCCCAGGGCCGCCGGATGCATCGGGCAGCGGACGGCCACCGTATCCAGGGATGCTGTGGTCACGTCCGGCACGCAGGGCTTTTTTTTCATCAGCAGCGTCAGCGGCCCGGGCCAGAAGGCGCGCATCAGTTCCTTCGCCAGGTCTGTGGGAAAGCACAGGCTGTCAGCTTCCTCCATTTTTGCCACATGGACGATCAGCGGATTGTCCGCCGGCCTTCCCTTGGCCGCAAAGATGTCCCGCACGGCCCGGTCGCTCAGGGCGTTGCCCCCCAGGCCGTACACCGTTTCGGTGGGGAACCCCACCAGTTCGCCCCGGGCGATCATCTCGCCCCCCAGGCGGATGCTTTCATCGTCCGCCGGGAGCACCCGGGTAATGATCCTGTCCATTTGTTCCTTCATCCCAATTTCACATGATCTCCTGTCCGGCCTGCATCCGCCAGGCGGAGCGCAGGGCGTCCAGAGACGGCCATCGGTCCCGTGGATCCTCCCGGATGCAGACCGAGGCGATCTCGTAAAGTCGCGGGGACATGGTCCAGTCCTTCAGGGCCAGGGTGTCCCTGTTCCCAAGCATCATGAACATCAGCATCCCCAGATTGAACACCGTGGTCCTTTCGTCGATGGGCGCGTGGAGCTCATATTCCTCCGGCGCCATGAAGCGGGCGGAGCCGTGCATCCGGCCCAGGGTGTTTTCGGCAGGCATCAGCAGGTACCCATCCAGGCTGCAGGGCGTCAGGGTGCCCCTTTCCCTGGAATAGATCAGGTTGCTGTCCCTGAAATTCCCGGCGACCCTGCCCGCCATGGCCAGGCCGCAGTGCAGGTCGATGATGTCGTCGGCCATCCGCATGACGGTCTCCCGCGCCTGGCGTCTGAGGCTCTTCCAGGGCTCCGGGGAAGGAGGGTAGGGGAACAGGCTCTCGCCTTCGATCCAGCGGAAAAAAGCCGCAAAGCCCCTGCCTCCGTTGACTTCTCCGCAGGTGAGCAATTCCGGTACGGCGCGATGGCGGACGGAATACACATCCATGGCGTTTTTAAGCCGGGCCACGGCGTCCTCCGGCCTGCCGCTGTAATTGACGGGCCTGGCGCCGGCGTACTTCACCTTCATCCTGCCGTAAGGCCCGTTGACCCGGAAGACCAGGTTGCCGCTGATCAGGCCGTCCCACACTTCTTCCACCTGCCCGTAAGGCGCGAGCCAGGAAATGTCCGTGTACTCACGGACCGAAAAGGGTACGCCGAAGGCGTCCTGCAGCATGGCTTTCCTCCCGGGAAAAGTTCCGAATGTATTTTTCCGTAGCAGGCCTGTGTACAGACGCCGGGCCGCCGGCCGCATGAACGGCACGGCGGCCCGCGTTTTCGGGGCCCCGTCCGGAAGTCAGAAAAACGGTTCCATACTGATCCTGATAAAGAAGGCCGAATGCCTTTTTTACAGCGCCGAAGGCGCGTTCAGGATCGCATGAGCGTGCGCAGCGCGGGGATCCTCAAATCGATGATCTCAATTCGATCATCGGTTCAGGCGCGCAGCACGGCCCCGTCCTGGGCGGCGGCCTTCAGGGCCTTTTCCACCAGAGCGTTGATCTCATCCTCGGTCAGGGTGTGGTCCTTGGCGCGCAGCACCAGGCTGAACGCGGCGGATTTTTTGCCCAGGCCCACCTGGACGCCGCGGAACACGTCGAACAGCCGGATATCCTCCAGCGTCGCGCCGCAGGCCGCCTTCATGTGGTCCATCAGCGGGCCCAGGGGCTTGTCCTCGTCCATCACCAGGGCCAGGTCACGGGCCACCTGCGGGAAACGGGCGATGGGCTCCACATGGCCCATCGGCTCCGCGTCGGCGAACACCGTTTCCAGGTCCATTTCGCACACAAAGGTATTGCGGTCCATGCCGCCCTCCTCCGCCACGTCGGGATGGACCTGGCCCAGGGTGCAATAGACGCGCGTATCGTCAGCCTTGCTCACAAGCTCCGCGCGGCGGCCGGGATGCAGATAGTTTTCGGCGGCAGGCACGATGGCGTATTTGACGCCCACCCGGCGCAGGATGGCCTCGGCAATGCCCCGGACGGTGTAAAAGCTGCTGTCCGCGCCCCAGATGCCCAGGGCCAGTGTATCCTTTTCCACCGGCAGGCCTTCGTCGGTCTTCTGATCGGGAGAATAGATATTGCCCAGTTCGTAAATGCGGCCCGTTTCGTTGCCGGCGCGGCGGTTGGTGCCGACGGTCTTGAGAAGCCCGGGCATCATCGTGGTGCGCAGGCAGGCGGTGTCCTCGCCCAGGGGATTGCGGATGGTGACCGGCTTCAGACGGGGATCGTCCCCGGCAAAGCCCAGGGCCTCCAGGGACTTGTGGGAAATGAAGGAATAGGTCATGGTCTCGTAGAAGCCCAGGCCCGTGAGGATGTCCTGCACCGTCACATGCCTCTTCAGTTTGGCGTTGAGACCGCCCTGGGTGGTCTCGCCCCTGAGGCCGGTGGAGGGGATACGCTCATAGCCCGCCAGGCGGAGCACTTCCTCGCTGATGTCGGCCTTGCCCTCGATGTCCTGGCGGAATTCCGGCGCGGTCACGTGCAGGACGCCGTCCTCGTACGTCACGTCGAAATACAGCCTGCGCAGGATGTCAGCCATTTCCTCGCCGGTCAGGTCCACGCCGGTGCGGGAAACGATGTATTTGACCGGCGCGTCCACATGCACATCCTTCAAAGGCTCGGGATAGATGTCGATGACGCCGGGGACCACGCTGCCGCAGCCCAGTTCGTTCACCATCTGGCAGGCCCGCTCCAGGGCGGTCAGGACGGTCCTGGGGGAAACGCCCCGCTCAAACCGTCCGCTGGCTTCGGTGCGGAAGCCCAGGCGGCGGGTGGTCAGGCGGATACCGGTGCGGTCGAAGGAGGCGCACTCGAACATCACCTCGCGGGTGCTCTCGGTGATCTCGCTCTCCTCGCCGCCCATCACGCCGGCAAGGCCCGTGGGGCCGTCCGCGTCGCAGATGGCCAGCTCGGCGCCGGTCATGTCATAGCATTTTCCGTCCAGGGTGGTCAGCTTTTCGCCGCTGCGCGTCCTGCGGACGATGATCTTCCTTTCCTTCACCTTGTCCAGGTCGAAGGCGTGCATCGGGTGGCCGGTCTCCAGCATCACAAAGTTGGTGATGTCCACCACGTTGTTGATGGACCGCATGCCGGCGGCGTACAGGTACTGCCTCAGCCAGTCGGGGCTGGGGCCCACCTTGACGTTTTCGATGACCCTGGCGGCATACCGGGGGCACAGCTCGGTGTCTTCCACGCTTACGTCCACCCGGTCACGGATATCTCCCTCGCCCGTTTCCTCCACCTTTACCTCCGGGAGGCGCAGGGGGGTGTTCATCACGGCGGCGGTCTCGCGGGCGATGCCCCAGACGCTCAGGCAGTCGGGACGGTTGGCCAGGATCTCGAAATCCACGGCCGTATCCTTCAGGCCGAAGATATCCCTGACGTCGGTCCCCAGGGGATGGTCCTCGTTGAATACCAGGATCCCCGCGGCGCCCACCGAGGGATACAATTCCACCGGCACGCCCATTTCATCGCCGGAGCAGATCATGCCCTGGCTTTCCACGCCGCGAAGCTTGCCTTTTTTGATCTTCACGTCCCCGGGCAGCCGGGCGCCGATCTTCGCCACCGGCACCAGCTGGCCCGCGGCCACGTTGGGAGCGCCGCATACGATCTGCAGCGTTTCATCGCCCACATCCACCGTGCATACGTGCAGGTGGTCGCTGTTGGGATGGTTTTCGCAGGTGAGCACCCTGCCAACCACCACGTTTTCAAGTTCCGCGCCCAGGTCCTCCATGCCCTCCACGCCGGTGCCGCTCATGACCATGCGGCTTTCGTATTCCGCGTTCGTGACCGGGATATCGGTATAGCGCCTCAGCCAGTTCATTGATACCTTCATCGTTGTATCCTCCCCTCAGCGGAACTGCCTGAGGAAGCGAAGATCGCCCTCGTAAAGCAGCCGCATGTCCGTGATGCCGTAGCGCAGAAGCGTGATCCTTTCCAGGCCGATGCCGAAGGCAAAGCCCGAATACTTTTCAGGATCGATGCCGCACATCTCCAGCACCCTGGGGTTCACCATGCCGCAGCCGAGCACCTCGATATAGCCCGTGCCCTTGCACATCCTGCAGCCCTTGCCCCTGCAGTTGAAGCAGGTCAGGTCCACCTCGGCGCTGGGTTCGGTGAACGGGAAGAAGGAAGGACGGAAACGGGTGGTGATGTCCGCCCCGTACAGCTTTTTGGCAAACGCGTCCAGGGTGCCCTTCAGGTCGCCCATGGTCACGTTTTCGTCGATCACCAGGCCTTCGATCTGGTGGAAGACCGGGGAATGGGTGGCGTCGATCTCGTCGGCGCGGAACACCCGCCCGGGGCAGACGATGCGGATGGGCGGTTTGCGGCTCAGCATCACCCGTGCCTGCACGGGCGAGGTGTGGGTGCGCATGACGATGTTGTCGTCCACGTAAAATGTATCCTGCGCGTCCCTGGCCGGATGGTTCTTCGGCAGGTTCAGGAGTTCAAAATTGTAGTGGTCCAGTTCCACCTCGGGGCCTTCCACCACGTCGAAGCCCAGCCCGATGAAGCAGTCCAGCACTTCGCGCAGCACCGCCTGGGTGGGATGCACCGCGCCGATCTCCGGGATGTCCCGGGGCTCGGTGATGTCCAGGGCTTCCTTTTTGAGGCGGCGTTCCTTTTCCGCCAGGGAAAGCTCCCGCATTTTGCTTTCCAGCGCCTCCTGCATTTCCGCCCGGCGCTCGTTGATGATCTGGCCCATCTTCGGCCGGTCCTCCGGGGCCACGGACCCCATGCCGCGGAGCAGCGCCGTCAGGCTGCCCTTTTTGCCCAGCAGATGCACCTTCAGCTGCTCAAGCGCCTGGGTGTCGGCCACCTTGCCGAGCTCTGTCTGCAAATCCTGCCCGATCTTCTCCAAATCTTCCCTGATGCCCATTTTTTTACCCTTTCTTATGGCTGTTCTTTCCGCGGCGTCAAAAGGCGCCTCATGCCGCAGCATGGGGCGCCCTGATCAAGCGCGGTACCACCCAGTTTCCGCGCGTTTGAAAAAAACGCGCGCTCGATATCCTTAACGCGGAATGACGGCGGAGACTACTCTCGTTTCACCTCCGCGGCTCCGGGGCGAATGTCCCCCGCGCGGCCGGGCAGGCTTCCAGCCGGCGGCCCGCCCTCTCTTTCGCCGCGCCGGATGGGGGCTTTGTTCCCCTTCCCGGCCGTTAAATGGGATTATACCGCCACTTCGGGCGGATGTCAACGCATAATCCCAAAGCGCAGCACGTTCCAGGATTCCCGGCGCAGCAGCGCCGTCACGATCCCCCCGTCCTCCCGGGCGGACGCATTTCTGCGGGGCAGGATCGCCTCCGGGTTTTCAAAGGTGTCCGCGTCGTCCTCCCTTTCCGCGTACATCTCGATATGCTCCACAAACCGCCATCCTTCAAAGGCGCGGACGTCCAGGGTCAGCTCCTAGTCCTCGTTCGGATCGGCGTTGATCACGAACACCGTCATTTCCCCCGCTTCCGCGTTCAGCGCCGCCGCGGCCTGGACGGTCTCGACCCCTTCGAACCCGCCGTACTGGTTCATGTCGTCAATGGCGTATCCGGGGATATCCACGCAGCCGCAGCGTTTTTCACACCGCAGCGATTCGCCCCTGGCCCACCGGATCATCTGGGTAAAGGGATAATGGGCGGCGCCTTTCCACACATGCTCCCGGTCCGTGCGGCACAGGGCGTTCAGCCCGCCGGTGGCGCAGCCGATCCTGATGCGGTCCGCGTGGTTCAGCATCACCAGCATGGTGCTGGCCATGCCCAGGGCCTGCAGCATCTCCCGGGCCATGGGCGGCCTTAGGCGGGTGGACCAGTCGTCCGGGTCGTGGCGCACGTATTTGCGGTCCGGGACGAATACGCCGAACATATCGGCGTTCTGCCTGCCGCCGAGGCCCAGGCGCGCCTCGCCCCGGGGACGGATCATGCTGCCGTATTCGTCCAGGGCGAGCATCATCGTCTTTTTCGTTCGCAGTTTGGTACGCATGTAATCGCAAAGGGCGATCTCGGTGCGGATATAATCCTCAAAGGCACGGTAACCGGCCAGCAGCGCCCCGGGCAGATCCGGCGGGGCCGAATGGTAATGGTGCAGGGAAATATAGTCCACGGAGGCATAGCATTCCTCCAGCACCGTCCGGTCCCAGTCCGGGTAGTGGTTCAGGAAGGGGGAACTGGATACGCACGCGACGGTCTCGATGGACGGGTCCACCCATTTCATGGCCTTGCTGGTCTCGTGGGCCAGGATGCCGTAGCCCCGGGGATCCTTTTCCCTGGAAGCGATCTGCCACGGCCCATCCATTTCGTTGCCCAGGCACCAGGTGCGCACCCCGTAAGGCGCCGGGTGCCCGTTCTTTTTCCTCAGGTCCGACCACCAGGTGCCCCCCGGGAAATTGGTGTATTCCACGCAGTCCGCGGCGTCCTGCAGCGTGCCGGTGCCCAGGTTGACGGTATAAATGGCTTCCGCGCCGGCTTTTTCGGCCCACCGCAGGTATTCGTCGTGGCCCACGTCGTTGGGGATGAACTGGCCCCACGCCATGTCCAGGTGCGTTTTCCTGTTTTCGCGGGGCCCGATGGAATCCTTCCACTGCCAGCCGGACACAAAGTTGCCGCCCGGCAGGCGCACCGCCGGCAGTCCCGCTTCCTTCAGCGCCCCGTAAAAATCGCGCCGCATCCCATCCCCGTCCGCCAGGGGATGCTTCGGGTTGTACATGCTCCCGTTCACCATGGAGCCGATGGGCTCCAGGAACGCGCCGAAAAGGCGCGGTGAGATATCGCCGATCCGGAATTCCGGATGTACCGCAATGGACGCTTTTTTCATGGTCCGCCGGCCTCCTTCTGCTTTTTTTCCAGCACCTATTTTTCCACATCTCGGCCGATAAGTAAAGCCCATCCGCGGCTTCGGACGTTTTTATACCGTATTTTCTATCGAAATGAACTTTTTTTGTTTTTTTATGGACCGTTTTCATTATATTTGTTATATTACGAACGATGCTTTGATTTCAAGGCAGATCATCCGGTATTTTCAGCCCGGAAAACCCAAGGAGGCGTTTATAATGGATCGCGTTTACAATTTTGCAGCCGGCCCCGCCGCACTGCCCCTTCCGGTACTTGAGACCGCCCAGAAGGAAATGCTTGCCTACGGCTCCACCGGCATGTCGGTGATGGAAATGAGCCACCGCAGCAAAATGTACCTTGAGATATTCGAGCGCGCCCAGAGCGCCTTCCGCCGCGTGATGAACGTTCCGGACAACTACAAGGTGCTGTTCCTGCAGGGCGGCGCCACCGGCCAGTTCGCCGCCGTGCCCATGAACCTGCTCAAGACCGAGGCCGATTACGCCGACACCGGCAACTTTGCCCACGGCGCCATGGTCGAGGCCCAGAAATACGGCAAGGTGAACTGCATCGCCTCCTCCAGGGACGACGGCTACACCTTCATCCCGGACATCACGCCCGACATGGTCTCCGAAAACGCGGACTATGTCCACATCACCACCAACAACACCATTTTCGGCACCCGCTACACCTCCGTCCCGGAGACGGGCAAGGTCCCGCTGGTGGCCGATATGTCCTCCAACATCCTGTCCGAGGAAGTGGACGTAAGCAAGTTCGGCGTCATCTATGCCGGCGCCCAGAAGAACATCGGCCCCGCCGGCCTCACCGTGGTGGTCGTCCGTGACGACCTGCCCGGCTCCGCCCGCCCCGACTGCCCCAAGCTGTTCGACTGGGCCCTGCAGGTGAAGAACGACAGCATGCTCAACACCCCGCCCTGCTATTCCATCTACGTGGCCGGCCTGTGCTTTGAATGGCTGGAGTCCCTGGGCGGCGTGAAGGCCATCGAGGAGATCAACAAGGAAAAATCCGCCCTGCTCTATGACCTGATCGACAATTCCTCCCTGTACCGCAACAACGTCCGCAAGGACTGCCGCAGCCGCATGAACGTGCCCTTCGTCACCGGCGACGCCGACCTGGACGCCAAGTTCGTCAAGGAAGCCGCCGCCAACGGCCTTGTGAACATCAAGGGCCACCGCCTGGTGGGCGGCATGCGCGCCTCCATCTACAACGCCATGCCCATCGAAGGCGTCAGGGCGCTGGCGGAATTCATGAAGAAGTTCGAAAAGGAAAACGCATAAAAAACGATCCTCGCGGATCAGGGAAAGGACATTACATCCATGAAAGAGATCCAGATCCTCAATTCCATCTCCCCCGTCGCCGCCGAAGCCATGGGCAGTGAATACACCCTGGTCAAGGAAAGCGCCGCCCCCGAGGGCATCCTGGTGCGCTCCTTCGACATGCACGATATGGACGTGCCCGCCTCCGTCCTGGCCGTTGCCCGGGCCGGCGCCGGCACCAACAATATCCCCATCGACGAAATGAGCCAGAAGGGCATCGCCGTCTTCAATACCCCCGGCGCCAATGCCAACGCCGTGGCCGAACTGGTGCTCACAGGCCTGCTTCTGGCCAGCCGCGACGTGGTGTCCGGCATCGAATGGGCCCGCGGTCTCGCCGGGCAGGAGGGCGTCGCCAAGCTGGTGGAAAAGGGCAAGAGCCAGTTTGTCGGCCCCGAGATCGCCGGGAAGACCCTGGGCGTCATCGGCCTGGGCGCCATCGGCGCCAGGGTGGCCAACAACGCCGTCCACCTGGGCATGAACGTCATCGGCTACGATCCCTTCCTGACCGTCAAGAACGCCTTCTTCCTCTCCCGCCAGGTGAAATACACCCAGTCCATCCAGGACATCTGGACCGAATGCGACTACGTGACGCTGCACCTGCCGCTGAACAACGACACCCGCGGCACCGTCAACGCCGAGGTCCTGGGCATGATGAAGGACGGCGCGGCCCTTTTGAACTTCGCCCGGGGCGAACTGGTGGACACCGACGCCCTGCTCGCGGCCGTCGCCTCCGGCAAGCTCCGCCGCTACGTCACCGACTTCCCCAATGAAAAGCTCCTGAACGTGAAGGGCGTCGTCGCCATCCCCCACCTGGGCGCTTCCACCCCCGAGAGCGAGGACAACTGCGCTCGCATGGCCGGCGAAGAGCTGAAGGCCTACATCGAGGAAGGCGTCATCCGCAATTCCGTCAACCTGCCGGCCATGGAGCTCCCGCCCCTCACCGGCCACAGGATCTCCGTGATCCACAAAAACGTGCCCAACATCCTGTCCGCCATCACCTCCGCGGTTGCCGGCGTCGGCCTGAACATCGAAAACATGGTCAACTCCTCCCGCGGCGCCATGGCCTGCACCGTGCTGGACACCCATTCCCCGGTGCCCGCCGAAGCCGTTGAGGCCATCGCGGCCCGGCCCGATATGCTGAAAGTCAGGGTCATCAGGTAAAAAAACCGCCTTGAAAAAACCGCCGCGGCGATGAGTGCCGCGGCGGTTTTTTTATAGAGTGGAGAGTGAAGAGTGGAGAGTGTTTTATTATTGGCATGTTGTGTGCCTTGACATTAATATACGTTTCAGCGGAAGGTGCGGCAGCAAAAAAAAATCAAAAATTTGCCAATTGTCCCATTTACCGGATCCAGGGGTTTTTTCAGTTCTCCTCTCCTGCTGTGATTATGGAACCGTGTTTGGGCATACCGCTGCTGCGCTCCGCTGAACAGGGAAACTGCCCCCTGCCCGCCGGAAAATGTTGTTCTTCAGGTACAACTTAGGGTATAATAAGAGTGTCCCGAGGGGAACGGGAATGCAGTGAAAAATGCGAAGATGCAAAAAACGCCGCTGTCATCAGCGGCTTGTCCGGAACGAAGTTAGGGCTTCATTCTGAACGTGGTTGCCGGGATGATAGCGGCTTACATCGTGAAGCTTCTCGGCTTATGACGATGGCAGAGGCGGGATGGAAACATCCCTCCTGCCTCTGCATCATACAAAATGAAAGGAAGGTTGCCAAGTGTTCATGAGTGTTCTTGGGTATGTGGTGTGGGGCGTTTTGACCGTGCTTATCGGATATGCTCTGAATCGGGTCTGGGACCGGATCGAGGCGAGGATCGACCGCAAATGAAGCTGTATTCGAGGATACACGGGGGTGTTTGCACAGACCATTCCATCCCGCTGCTTCCTGCACGCTCGGCAGGAAGCACTCCGTAAGCCTTCCCCGAAGGGGGGTACGGAGCGCCCGGAAAACAGTCCAGTGGACTGTTTCAGCGGAGGGCGGGCGGCCGCCCCGGACGGCGGCGGTGAAGTCCTCTTTCCCCTTCCTCACGCGTCCTCCCCTGGACACAGGGAACCAGCCCCATGTATTGCGTTTGTCCAGAGAATTCAACTTAAAGATTGACAGACCGTCTTCAATGTCCTTATATGGTAAAATCACGCCGTGAAGGGAACACAGGAAACAAAGCCCGTGATAGAGAAGATGCCCGCGCGAAAAAGCAAAACGTATAAATGATCAGCGGTCCGCAAAAAAAGCAAAACGCGCAAACAGCAGGCGGTCCGCGAAAAACAAAAAAGGAGAATGTGTAAATGTCTAAAAAAGCGATCTGTTTCCTTGCGGCCCTGATGCTCTGCGTCTGCTGCGCCGGCGCCCCGGCTGAAGAAGCCGGGCGGGTCTACGACATGCCCTCCATCGGGATGCGGTTTGAATTCCCGCCGGAATACGAAAACGCGAAGGGCTACATCGGCACCGACGGCGTGCTGGAGCTGGACGGCGCCAACTACTATATGTACCTGTTTTACTGCGCGGTCCCGAAGGCGGATTTCAACAGGATGTACGCCGAAAACCCCGGGGAGGCGTCCGCAAGGGCAAGCGTCCTGTTCTACGCATTCGCCGTCGGAGAGGGCAAGGATTTCTCCGAGGTGGTGAAGCTTACCGGCGGCAGCATGACCGCGGAAGGCGCCATGGAAATGGGAAAGGAAGGGGACTACACCTTCTATCTGTACCCCATCGAGGACGCGGGATTCGCCGCCTCCCTTGACGGGGACTACCGCGGGGAATACGCCGCCCTGTGCGCCATGAAGGATCGCGTCGCCGCGTCCTTTGCCTGCTATGCCCCCGTCAACGAATACACCGGCCTTCTGGACGGCAGCGTGATCCGCTTCACCGCGAAGGACCTGGACGGCAATCCCGTTTCCTCGGACGAGCTGTTCTCCCGGCACGCGGTGACCTTTGTCAACATCTGGGCCACCTGGTGCGGGCCCTGCGTGGGCGAGCTTAAGGAGCTTCAGGCGATCCACACCCGCTTCCTGGACAAGGACTGCGCTGTGGTGGGCCTTTTGACCGACAGCGACATTGATGAAGCACGCCGCCTGATGGAAGCCAACGGGATCACCTACGACGTGGTGCTGATTTCATCCGACTTCACCTTCGCCCTTCCCTACAGCGGCATCCCCACCTCCTTCTTCGTGGACCGGAACGGCGCGTTCCTGGGCACGAAGTTCGTCGGCGCCAGTCCCGAGCTGTACGAGCCCGCACTGGAGCCCTTCCTGGAAAAATAAAAAATGCCGGAACTGCGTCACGGATGGGGCTGTCTCACAAAGAGGCAGTCCTTTTTCTGTACAAAGAGTCATACTCCGGCAATGGGAGGATCGGGTATTCACCAAAGACACTGCGGGCTTGCATGGGGGACAGTTTTTTGTGCAGACTGTTCCGGTCCGCAGCTTTCCGCACAATCGGCAAGAGGCACTCCGTAAGCCTTCCCCTCAGGGAAAGGGAGCGGAGAAGCCGTCGGATGAGGGTTCCTTTCCCCGTCCTCCCATGGATACAGAGAAACGGCCCCATGTATTCCCCCTTTTCACCTCCGCGGTTGCCGGCGTCGGCTTGAACATCGAAAACATGGTCAACTCCTCCCGCGGCGCCATGGCCTGCACCGTGCTGGACACCCATTCCCCGATGCCCAAAGAGGCCGTCGAGGCCATCGCTGCCCGGCCCGATATGCTGAAAGTCAGGGTCATCAAGTAAAAAAACCGCTTTGTCAAAACCGGAAAACATGGTAAAATAAGCATTGAAAAAACCAGTATCTGCAAGGATTAACTCCCGCTTCTTTTAGCAGGGGGCGGGGGTACCACCTGGGAAAGGAGCAACAAAAAAACCGCCGAAGCGGTTTTTGGCCTCTAAAGGCCGCCCGTAAGGGCAGTGAAGGAAATCCTTTGTTTCGACTCACTATACCATTCCAGATGGTTCACGAATATGGTAGCATAAATATTTCAGAAAGGCAAGAGAGAAAATGAATAAAAACGAATACTCCATCGGTCTGGATATCGGCACCTCCTCCACCGGCTACGCCATGACGGATATGGACGGGAAGCTCCTGAAACACCAGGGCCGCAGCACCTTCGGCGCGGTCCTTTTCGACGAAGCTGTGACCGCTTCGGATCGAAGGATGAAGCGCTCCGCCCGCCGCCGCCTGGATCGGCGGGAACAGCGGATCGACCTGCTTCAGGCATTGCTTGCGGAAGAAATGGGCAAAGTTGATCCCGTCTTTTTCATCCGCCTGAACGAATCCTTCCTGCAGGACGATGACCGCAGGTATCCCCTCCTCTACGGTACGCTTCCCAAATCGGTCTGGACGGATGGGACGCCCGGCGATTTCCCGACCGTTTACCATCTCAGATCCGCCTTGGCCCATGAAGACAGGCAGGCGGACATCCGTTATGTCTATCTCGCGCTGCACCATATCATCAAATACCGCGGGCACTTCCTGATGGAAGGTGAATCCCTGAACGATATTTCCGCGGACGCCGCGGAAACGATCCTGCGTATACTGGAAGCATTGAGCACCGAACCGTATCTTTTCCGGTTGGAATCGGACCCGCGGACGGCTGCGGAAATCAAAAACACGCTGCAGCAGAGGAATGTGACCAGGACAGCCAAAGCGGAACAGATCGTCGCCCTTCTTCGCCCGGACAAGGACAGCAAAAAAGCTGCGAAAGCCCTTGCATCCCTATTGGTCGGCGGAACCGGATCACTGAAGGACCTCCTTGGATATGTAGGGGAAGATCCGTCCGAAAAGCTTTCCTTCTCCAATGATATTGACGAGGACAGTTATATCGATTGCCTGGGCGTCGCAGGCGATATATTTGCGGATATCCTGGACGTTTACCGCTGGCAGCTGTTCTCCAGCCTGCGGACGGAAGGGGAAACCATCTCCCAGACCATGATCCGCCGCTATCTAAAGCATCAGCAGGACCTGAAAGCGCTGAAAGCATGGGTCCGCAAATACGCACCGGACAAATATTATTCCTTCTTCAGGGAGATAGGCGAAAAGACCATCAATTACTGCACATACAGCGGACATTTCAAACAGCGTGATATGAAGGGCAAAGCCGTAAAAACCCCCACCCAGGCTGATTTTTATAAAGCTGTAAAGAATCTCCTGACGGAAAAGGGCACGGAAGGGACCGCAGAGGCAGGCCCCATGTTGAAGGATATGGAAGAAGAAAATGGCTTTCTCCCCCTTCTCAGGATCTACCTGAACGGCGCCATTCCCAACCAGCTCCACGCGGAGGAACTTTCCCTGATCCTTGACAATCAGGGGAAATATTACCCCGTCCTGAAAGAAAACAGGGATAAGATCATGCAGCTCTGCACTTTCCGCCTTCCCTACTATGTCGGTCCTCTGAACGTCCACAGCCCCTTCCAAAAATGGCTTGTTCGGTCAGATGAAAAACCGGTCACGCCCTGGAATTTCGACCATATCGTCAACCGGGTGGAGACCGCCGACGGATTCATTCGGAACCTGACGAACAAATGCACTTATATTCCGACAGAAGACGTGCTCCCCCTGCACTCCCTCCTTTACGAAGAATACCTGCTGCTGGACGAACTCAACCGGGTGCGCGTAAACGAAAAACTGCTCCCGATCAAACTGAAAGAGCGGATCATCGAAGAACTGTTCAGGCGGCGCAAGAAAGTATCAAAGAAAGCATTCATTGATTGGCTGAAGAAGAACACCGCTTATGTCCAGGCAGATAATATCGTTGTTGAAGGCCTGCATGACGACAGCGGTTTTGCGGCCTCATTGTCATCCTTTATCGATTTTTCATCCTGGGGATTTACTGTAGATGAGGCTTCTTCCCCGATGATCGAACAGCTGATCCTGTGGAGCACCGTCTTTGAAAATCGGGGGATTTTGCGTGAAAAGATCCTGCGTTCATATCCGCAATTGACCGATAAACAGTTGAACTGCATCTGCCGTAAGCGCTATAACGGATGGGGTAGGCTCAGCCGGAAGCTCCTTGACGGGATCACGGGAAGCGACATGGCCGAAAACGCAACCGTCATCGACATGATGCGGCAGACGAACAGCAATTTCATGCGTGTGATCAATGAAAAGCGATACGGTTTTGATAAAGTGCTGTCAGAACTCAGCGCGTGTGAAAAAGCCGGGCACATCACTCTGGATGAAGTTCAGGCGCTGCCCGGATCCCCCGCTCTGAAGCGCGGTATCTGGCAGGCTGTCCGGATCGTTGAAGAACTGGCGCATAACCGTGGATACGCTCCAACGGCAATATATATCGAAAACACCCGGAGCGAAGATGATTCCAAAAAAGGCAGACGCATCCCTGACCGGATCAACGCGTTGGAAAAGCTGTACAGTGAAATGACCTGCCTTTCCCCGGATATGCTCGAAAGGGTAAAAGAATGTGGGGAGGAACTGAAGTCCTTCAAAAAAGACAAAGTCCGCCTGACAGACCGGCAGTTCCTGTACTTCATCCAGTTGGGAAAATGTATGTACAGCGGAAAAAGACTGAACTTCTCCGAACTGGAACGGTATGATATCGATCATATTCTGCCGCAGTCCTACATCAAGGACGATTCCATCGACAACCGGGTACTGGTAATGCAGAACGAAAATCGCAGGAAGGCGGGCAGCCTATTGCTGGACGGTTCTGTTATCGACCGCATGAAACCCTTCTGGAACATGCTTTTGCAAAAAGGCCTGGTCAGCAGCAAAAAATTCTTTAACCTGACCCGAACTGCCGTGGAGGACCGGGACAAGCTTGGCTTCATCAACAGGCAGTTGATCGAAACAAGCCAGATTATCCGGCACGTGATTCTTCTTTTCAAGACCCACTATCCGGAAACAGACGTCAGGGGCGTTAACGCAAAGCTTTCTTCCGATCTGCGGGACGCCTATGACCTGTACAAGATCAGGGAACTGAACGATACCCATCACGCCTTTGACGCTTTTCTCGCCTGCACCGTCGGCACATTCACCGCGAAATACATGAACTGGCTGACGGACGAATCCGTCGCCGCATCCATGGCCCGGGAAAACTGGCTGAAAATGTCCGAGAACGCAAACAAAAACAAGTACGGTATGGTGATCGGTATTTTCAACCGGGATCAGGTAGATGAGGAAACCGGCGAAGTGCTGCGGGACGCCTCAGCGCATATCCGTTATCTGAAGCAGGTATGGGGATACCGGGATCACTTCATCGTATATAAAAAGGAAGAGAACAGCGGGGCATTCTTTGATGAAACCCGTTATCCCGCAGGTTCCATAGAAGCCAAATGGCCTTTACGCAAGGACCTTCCCACAGAAAAATACGGCGGGTTCAACAGCATCAAGCCGGCGTATATCGCGGCCATCACTTACAACACGGGAAAAAGCAGAAAAGGAATGCTGGTGAACGTGCCTGTGCTGATCGCTGGAAAAACAGCGGCAGATGATACCGCATTGACTGATTATCTTGAAAAGGCGCTGGCCCTCAGGGATATCCGGATTATAAGGAAAAAGATCCTTCTGAATCAGAAGATCCTTTATGATGGCAGTGAATTGATCCTGCGCAGCTGCAGCGAAGCATGGAATGCAAAAGAACTCTACCTGCCGACCGTATATCTGCGTCTTCTGGATCGGCTTACCCATGATTTGCCGCTTTCTGAAGAAGACGAAAAACAGATGGACCTGTTGATCCCACTCCTGATGGAGAAACTGAAAAGCCAATACCCGATCTATACCGGCATTGTGAGCCGTCTCCAGAACGCCGGCGATAAAATGGATGCGTTGGACCGCAACGGGAAAAAAGCCTTTATCCTTGAAACTTTAACCATCATGCAGATGAGCGGCAAATTTGCTCAATACGCAGCAAAGGTCCCGACAGTCGGGATTAGCAACAATCAGGGAAGAATAACCAATAAACCTTTTGATCCTGAAAAGATTATTCTGATCGATCAGTCTGTCACCGGTTTCTACGAGAGGAGAACCAGGCTATGGGATTCCGGACAGTCCTGATTCAGAGCCCATGCAAGCTGACATACAAGGACGGATTCCTGATCCTTCGCGGAAGCACAGTCCGCATGGTTCACCTTTCTGAGATCCATACCCTGATCATCGATTCCACCATGACCTCGGTCACCGGTTACCTGATCTGTGAACTGATGAAGGAGAAGATCAACGTCATCTTTTGCGACGAAGCCCGGAACCCCATCGGCGAGCTGCATCCCTGCTACGGCAGCCATTACGCCTCAGGCCGCGTCATTGAGCAGACAAAATGGCAGGAGGCTCGCAAGGATATTTTGTGGCAGTATGTGATCCGCCGCAAGATCCTGAATCAGGCGTCGCTCATGAGAGGTATCGATGTCGAAGCCGCAGCCATGATATACGGTTTTGCGCAGGACGTAGGACCAGGTGACCCGACCAACCGGGAGGGTCATGCGGCAAAAGTCTATTTCAACCGTATATTCGGTCCGGAATTTTCCAGGAACATGAAAAGCAACCGGAACGCGGCTTTAAATTACGGCTACGCGATTCTCCTGTCCGCTTTCAACAAGGAGATCACCGCCCGTGGTTACCTGACACAACTTGGCATCCATCATCACAGCGCGCTGAATCCTTTCAATCTCTCCAGCGATCTGATGGAACCGTTCAGGGCCATGATCGACCGGATCGTTCTGGACAACGGCGAAAGGGAATTCGGAAAAGAATATAAATATACCCTTCTGGAAGTTCTTAACCGGGAGATAAATTACGAAAACAGCTCGATGTCAGTGACAACAGCAATAGCAAGGTATGTTCGCAAGACGACCGATTACCTTTCCGGAAAAGCCAGCCTGGATGAAAGCACGGTGATCAATGTTGAGGGAGCGGCCGATGAGAGTGATCGTCATGTTTGATCTGCCCATGGAAACTGCAAAAGACAGGTACGCTTATGCCCGCTTCAGGAAAGACCTGATAAAAGAAGGCTTCATCATGATGCAGGAATCGGTATATTGCAAACTTGTCCTGAATCCATTGGCGGGAGACCTGGTGAAGGAAAAAGTCCGTAAAAACAGGCCCCCCAAAGGGATCATCCAGGCAATGATCATCACAGAAAAGCAATATGCCGATATAGAATATCTTTTGGGCGGCCCGCAGACAGAAAAGATCGATGGAACGGACAGACTGGTGATATTTTGATCCTGAGAAATGTATCCTTTGAAAATGACCTTGAATTCCGGGACGATCATGTCTGTACCATTCTGGCGGAATCGGCAGGATTATTCGCATCCATCGTACAGAGTATGTCTGCCATGGAAGAAGGCGTCAAGCCGGTGGAACCTTTCGTTTTTCTGGAAGGAGAAAATGAGATCGATCCCAAAAAGCTGCTCCTGCTGGTGACGGACCCTTTTCATCTGGACCTGAACTGCAAAAAAAACCTGACCGCACTTTACGCCAGGATGGAAGAAAACCTGACCGCTGATCCCGAGCTGCGCTCCGAATGGGACCGCCTGTCAATATTGGCCTGCGGCATCACCGAAAAAGTGTCGAAGGAACTGTTTGCGGATGTTGACCCGGGACACGAATTAAGCTTTGTTTCCTTCCTGAAGGAAAGCGGCGTACGGTTCGATTTTTCTCCTTCCAGTACCTTTAAGGACAGAATGCTGCGCCTGATGGACATCACCGCTGAGCTGATGCCTCAGCGGCTGATCGTATGCTGCAATATTGCCGGCTACTGCGAAGAAAGCACCTGGTTTGAATTGTTGAAATACGCCTGTTATCTGAAAGTGCATTTGTTGGTCATTGATCATAAAATGCCGGAAAAGCTGTACGAGCATGAGATCCGTTGGGTGATCCACGAAAATTTTGATGACGAGATCAAAAAAGGATGATAAAATCAGCCTGATGAACTCTCTGGCATACCTGTTTCACAAACAGAATGCCCCGCACTCATGGATTTGAGGTTTCGGAGCTATATCATTCCAGATAGTTCGATAGCGGATGTTATGTATTGGACAAATTGACCATTGTTTCGGAGCTATATCATTCCAGATAGTTCGATAGCCCGCCCACGACTACAACTCCGACCAAATGAGTTTCGGAGCTATATCATTCCAGATAGTTCGATAGCGCGCCTAAAGTGTCTTCCCCTTTATCCGTGGTTTCGGAGCTATATCATTCCAGATAGTTCGATAGCTAAATACCGCCTATAGTGAGATCTACCAGAGTTTCGGAGCTATATCATTCCAGATAGTTCGATAGCCCGGGTGAGCCGCCGCCGATGGCGGGTGCCGTTTCGGAGCTATATCATTCCAGATAGTTCGATAGCCCGTGGCGTGGGAACAGACGGCAAGCCATCGTTTCGGAGCTATATCATTCCAGATAGTTCGATAGCTAA
>JAFXUZ010000080.1 GCA_017524725.1 Clostridia bacterium
TCTCCGTCGTTCCCGGCGTATGCGTGTTCGTGATCGTTCCGCCGTTTCCGACTGTCCCGTCTGCGGGATCCATTTCGTATCCCGTGACGGCGTCTTCCTTTACGGTGTATACGATCGTCTCGCCGTCCGCCTTCTCCGGCAAATTGCTGTAGCTCACCGTGTACGTGCCGTTTCCGTTGTCCGTGACCGCCGCTTCAGCGTCCGTCACTTCGTCCGTCCCCGCGTACAGGTGTACTTTCGCCGCGTACTCTTCAGCCGTCGGACGGATGCCGTCCTGGTCTTCGCTGTCGTCCCAGACCTTCGTGATCGAAACATCTGTCGTTGCAGGTGTATGGCTGTTTGTCCAGCTGCCGCCGTCTTCCTGCGCATCCGATGTATCAGGCGTATATCCTGTAATTTCGTCTTCTGTCAGCTTATATGTGATCTCATGCCCATTTTCAAACTTAGGCAGATTACTGACCGTTACCATATATGTATTCAGTTCATTCGCAGTAACGGTAATGTTGGAAATGTACTGTCCCGTAACTTCGGTCGGTCCTGCATATAAATGCAGTGCGGCTTTATACGTCGTTGCATCCGGTCGGATACCATCCTGGTTGTTCCCGTCGTTCCACGTCTTTGTGATCGTTAGTTCCGTCTCTTCGGGCGTATGGCTGTTTGTCCAGCCGCCGGTATTCCCCTGCGCGTCTGTCGTATCAGGCGTGTACCCGCTGATCGCGTCTTCTGTCATTGTATACACGATCTCGGCACCACCCGCGTTCTTCGGAAGGCCGCTCACCGTTACGGTATATGTATTCGTCTCTTCGTCCGCCGTTACGGTAATGCTGTCTTTATACGTCTCGGTTACTTCCGTCTCCCCGGCGTACAGATGCAGCGCGTCCTTATATGCGGAGATGTCCGGTCGGATACCATCCTGGTTGTTCCCGTCGTTCCACGTCTTTGTGATCGTCAGTTCTGTCTCTTCGGGCGTATGGCTGTTTGTCCAGCCGCCGTTATTCCCCTGCGCGTCCGTCGTATCAGGCGTGTACCCATCAATCGAATCCTCTGTCAGTTTATAGTTGATTTCGGATCCGTGATCATATTTCGGTAGATTGCTTATCGTAACCGTATAAGCATTCTCTCCGTTCGCAGCGACTTCGATGTTATCTGCAAATGTCTCAGTAACATCCGTTTCCCCTGCGTACAGATGCAAAGCAGCCTTGTATTCAGTAATGTCCGGACGGATCCCATCCTGGTTGTTTCCGTCATTCCAGTTCTTCTGAATTGTTATTTCGGTCTTTTCGGTAGTGTTGGTAACGGTAACAGAATCCGTCGTATTCGCATTGATGGTCGGAATTGCGGATTCATCTCCGGCCTGGTCACCGTAGGTTACGACAGGATCCAGCCACCCGGTGGGCTTATTGATCTCTTCCACCGTATAGGTAATGCCCACCGGCAGATCTGTGATGACTGCTTTGTTCTCAGCGCCGGATTCCGCAGAATAAGTCACGGAAACTTCAACCGGTTCATCTTTAGTGACGGACGTCACGGTTCCGTTCACTATGGCGTCAAACGGGAACATCTCATCCTCGCCGGAGAATGTGACATTGAATGAGAACACTATTCCGTCAGCGTATGTCTCATCGCCTTCGGATACCGCCTTGGTGATTTCAAGCTTGCCCTTCTGATCATCGGCAATCGTCATGGTGCCGGCATTGTTGATTATCAGGCTTGTGTCATTATGACGGTCCGTCCAATGAGTGGGACTCTTGCTTTCATCTTTATTGACAGCGGTTATACCTTCCGTTGTCAGTTTGAAATAAATCGTGCTTTCATCTGTGATAAGATAACCGTCCGGCGCTTTGGTTTCTCTCAGTTCATAATAACCGTAGGGGATATCGAAGAATGTTGCCCTGCCGTTTTGATCAGTGGTCGCCTGGATCGGATTCCATGTACTCAGATACTGTACACCGACTTCGTTGAGATTCAGCCTGTTCAGCGTGAACTCAGCGTCCTGCAGCTTGATCGTATTATCCAGCTTGTCAACTTTGATCACTTCGATATCGGTCGTATTCTTTCTGTTGTATGCTGTCAATACGCCGGTATCATCACTGCCCAGACCAGTTATATTATTGGAAGAATACGAAACAGAATAATTTCCTGGAACAGGTTCTTCCAAAATGGTATATACGCATCTGCGGCCGTCGTAGGTGGCGGGCAGTTCGGTACTGCTTTCCGAAAGCAATCCGTCCGAATTGGTAAAGCTGAACTCCTGTGACCAGCCGTTACCGGCGTTCAGTGTGACAGATTTAGTGCCGCCGGTGGTGACATAACCTTCTTCCAGGCCATCGGCGTTAGGCCAGGCAATGTTGCCAATGTTTCCGCCCTCAACATAATCAAACGGATTATAGTTGCTGTTTTCTACACGAACTCTGATCGTTTCCGTGTCTTTTCCTGTATATGGAATGGACAGTATAAAAGCATCCGTACCGGTTTCGCTTACAGCAGCAGGCCCTTCCACAGAAATATTGGAAATCGGAATATGCGTATACTGATTCCAGTGCCAGGATACCGTAGCGGTTCCACGGCCGATGGCTACCTGTTGTTTCACCCGAACCCAAGGATCATCTCTGACGGTATCCAGATAATAGAATTCGACCTGGACAATTCTCTGCGGAATGCGGTCCTGCACCATCTGGACCAGTTTCAGATTGACCGGACCTCCCGGCGACGCCGCGTTGCCGTAAAAATCCAGCCAGCGCTTCGCGATCCTCAGTTTGCCGTTATCGATCGGCGTGTTCGGAATCGTAAAAGCATAGTTTGTACCGTCGAACGTAACGGATTCAGGCATGGAATCGATCACAATTGCCTGATTCGTGACAGTAAACTGTATATTGCCTTCCATTCCGCTGAATCCGGAAGGAGACCCCGTTTCATTCAGAATATATGTTCCGTCCTCCAGACCGGCCGTAGTCGTGTAGGAGGCGTTGGCGGAATCAATTGCGAAAGACTCGATTTCCGTTCCGTCATCCGTTATCAGCTGGAATTGAGCGCCGGGAAGCGGCTTGCCGTTGTCATCCACTTTGATAATGGTGATCCTGGGCGGCTCATTAGGGACAGTATTGGTGACCTGGAGGACAGTATCTCCATTGGATGTCAATACATATGCGCCGTCCGACAGGATGCTGACCCTGGTTCCCTCCGGAACATTCTGCTCGTCTACGCTCTGGATATAATACAGATATTTATATCCCCGTTCGTCGGTGGCGGGAAGATCCTTGATGGTTTCTTCCCAAACGCCATTATAGAGAGTGATCGGATCAATACTCCAGTCTTCATCCACCTCATATTTCATGCCCGGCACATCTGATTCCGGGATATTCCCGGAAGGAGAGATCGCCGCCAGCATGGAAGGCGCGGCCAACAGTCTCCTTCTGGAAGCTGCGTTCATCATCCTGCCGTTCGAGGAGGACTGCTGGGAATCAGTTTTTACCGTGACTGATTTGATAATGAAGCTGTTCGGATCACCGGAATGAGTAAAATTAAGAGTTACATCCCCGCTTGCCGGCAGGGTATATTCCCAGGCATGATCCGCATAGACCCAGGCGCCTGGATTGCTGACCGGCGGGTCAGGCAAGTTAGTACCATTGACCCTTGCCCAGGCCGCCTGGTACCCCCAATCGTTCTGCAGATATTTTCCCGCCGGACGATAGATGGTAAATACAATGGTTGAGCCGCCGGGGAATGAATATGTATGGCTCTGATGAGGCTGGCTCTCCCCATTTGCCGTATTGGTCATATATACAGTGACCATCGACTGCGGCTGTGTACGTGTCAGGTCAGTCTGGATATTGACATAGGTTTCCTGTCCTTTAGTGATGCTGACCGTTGTGGAAGTGATATCCGTTGAAGCAGAAAAACCGTTTACGCTTTCCGAAACCTGCAGCGTATACGAACCTTCCGGCAAACCGGCGAGCGTCTGAACAGGACCGTCCGGATCATATGTACCTGAACGCAAAATACTGTTGCCGTGCCTGACGATATAGGTAGCGTGATAGGCACTTTTAGCTTCTTCGCTCATCTGCTGGCCGTTTTCTGTAACGGTATGGGAAATGATCAGCGTGCCGCTGACAGGATTGTCCGTATCCTCCACCATCTTATAACGGCCGAGATTCACGGTAATACTCGAATTATCCGGCGCTTCCGCAACCGAGCCGTTCTCATGCAGCCAGTTTTTACGGACGCTTACATCGATCAGGTCTGCTTCGTAAACGTTGTAAACATAGAATTCCAGGAAGCCGTTATACTGGGTATGGTCATTAATATCCAGATAATTGCCCAGGGCATCCGGAATGCTGCGATAGATCAAGTCATCCAGTTCATAATCTTTGCTGACATGCCTCCTGTATTCGATACCGTCATCGCGCCATACATATTCTGTTTCAAGACGCGTACTCTTGTAATTCCAGGTCCTGCCGTTGTTGTCCTCGATCGAACGTGGCAGATATTGTTCGTCGGTATCCTCTACGATATAGATCATGCCTTCATCTATATCATAATCGTAGACTGTTCCGATACCGCCTTCACTGACGATGATCGATTTATCATCAACATGCACATAGCCGTTATTGCTGTAATTATACTGATCCTGTCCCTGCTGATATGTGTCTACATCCATGCCGACCACTTCAGAAGCAGCAGCGGACCCGCTGCGGTAGATGTGAAAAACGTTTTCCACATCCATCATCGGCGTAATGGGATTGCCGGCCGTATCAACAACAAATTTGGTAATTTCAATGGCTTTCACGCCGGGTTTATCACTGGCAAGCGTACTCAAAGCAAAGTCCATGCCGCTGCCCACTTCAATGTCACCCGCCATGATAATCCCGCCACGCACCCAATAAGTCCTGTCCCATCCGATCGGGGGGCACTCATTCGTGGGATCCCAGTAGTCAAAGGTCTGTGAAAGCCTTACGGTCACACTGCCCGATGCCACACCCGTTTCCGCTTGATCTGCGGCGTCGGCCGCTGTTGAATACAGCTTAAAGCCATTGTACTCAAAGTCAAAAGGAACCTTCTTGGATACCGTAACGGTATAATAGATCCTGTTTCTCAGCCGTTCAGCCAGGATCGCGTCCGTCGGCCTGTTCGCACCGGAATTCCATTCCTGAGGATTTGATCTGTCGATCGGCTTTACATCCGCGACCTTGAACGCGCCTTCAATACGGGTCTGGTTCGAGCTCTGATCGTTGGTATCATTGCCCGAATAACCGGTGATGATAAACGCGTCATCCAGGATATTGCGCTCACCGTTCGCTCCTTTTGTAAAAGCGGTGATGTTCGCGCGTTTGACATCATCGCGGTCTATGGGAATATCTTTCGCAAGATCGACCGTCACAGGACTTTCTTTGCTGACGTTCAGCTGTCTTACCTGGCCGCCGCTGTCTTTGTAATAATACGTACCATATGCAAGCGGGATGCTGAACGCGGCGTGACCCACCACTGAAATATCGATATGGTTGACCGTATGATGAATGTCGTCAGTCGAATTATTTTCGTTCACCAGGTTGCTCAGGTTGGTCATTTCCACAAAATAGATTTCAGCGGCGTCTTCTGCAGGCTGACGGCCTACGATATGCAGGTCTTTTTCCCCTTTGACTACGCCAATATAATGCTCGCTATTATTCTGACTGCTGATTCTGTTATCTTCATAATTGATCTTGATCTCATCCATCAGGGGGCGGGTATCGATCCTGTACGCCGTAGCGTCATTCAACAGATGACCCGTGGTGCTGTCGTAGTCTTCATCGGTGTAACCCACTTCAACATCAGGGTCGATATAGCGATAGAAATAATCGCTTGCCAGCTGGTTCCCGTGAAAACCTGTTTCTTTTGTTTTATGATACAGATTGTCCCCGGTATAGTTCCAGACCATCGGGTCGTCGATTTTGATGACACCGTTAACGGGACTGTTGGCTTTGACCAAAGTGCCGTCATTCAGGACGACATAATACAGGCCACCGTATTTCACAACAAGGATATACGGTTTATCCGACTGGATTTGAGGCTGCGTAAAAGTCAGGTTCAGGTTCCTGTTGGCAGATTCCTGGGGACTGCCGTCAAACCCAAGATAATCCGCAATCTCAGTCAAATAGAATGTGCCTGTATTGTCTTCGAAGCTGAGTTCGGTGGAAATGTTGTAATAACCGTTGTTTTGGCTGACGGTAAACGCCTGAGGCGTGCTGCTGAGATATGCATCGCCAAACGACGTAACAGAGCCGTGTGTGTGAAGCGTCAAATACTGCTTTTTGCCTTCAGAATCCTGTGTAAAGATATAATACTTTCCCTCTTCATAGGTTTCCTCAAACTGCCAGACCCCAGCTTCGTCCTCGCTGCTGGTGTTCCTGAATGTTTTGACATTGGTCTGCTGGACCACCTCCGACGTCATATACCTGTTGTTCTGACTGATCTTGAACGTCCTTCCGCCCAGATCGGCAACACCCTGAGGCTCTCCGTCGGGAACGGCAATCACGCCGTACACCGAGAAGGAATCCGCCGAAAAACATACGTCGCTCTCTTCAACAGTCGCCGATTCAACGATGACTGGCCCGCTTTGGCCGAAATGAACAACCTTTATCTCATCAGAATCGGTTTCCGGCAGATCCGCAAGGGAAATGCTCACTTGCACTTTTGCCTTCG
Organism: Clostridia bacterium; assembly: GCA_017524725.1. Classification (GTDB taxonomy): domain Bacteria; phylum Bacillota; class Clostridia; order Christensenellales; family Aristaeellaceae; genus RUG756. The sequence goes on from JAFXUZ010000080.1 coordinate 6,679, forward strand.
GCTCGATCTGCCGATCACCCGACCAGATCTCAATATCAAAGAAACGGGCATAACGATCCCTTGGCGCATCCGTATCACTTTCTTCATCAGATCCATCCGGCTGATCGATCGACCGCATAGCCTGATCGTAGTAAGACTTGAATTCTTCATCATCCGCCAGGATCTCTTTTACCTTGAGCTCAGCCCCTTCAGGAATTTCGGCTTCCGGGCCGTAGTTCAGGGTGATCCTGAAAGTCAGTCCGTCAAAGGTCGTGTAATATGTTTCCAGGGTATAGCACAGGACATAATCCGCAAAGTCTTTTGTGGTAAAGCTGATATTGGAAACAGACCGGGTCCCATCTTCATTTTCTTCTCCGTTCAGGAGCATGGAATCGGTGATATCCTTCGCTTCGCCGTCCTGCAGCTCGAATAGATGGAAGTCCTTTCCAGCTATTGCCGTATCCAGGTTCACAGCGACCTCGAAGCCCTCATAATCCTTGGCGTCAACGTTCTCGAGGCCTACGGTGAACACCTGGCAGGTAACTTCTTTCTCTGTCCCGGGCAGCAGGCTGCGGACTGCGGAGATCGCCTCCGTGGATTCTTCTTCCGTCCGGAAAGAAGCGGTCGCGTTCGCTTCCTCAGGCAGGTACATGCTGTTCACTGTGCTGATCACGGCAGCATGATCGTCGGTGGCAATTTCCGTAATACCGGTCGCAGCGACAGTAATATCGTAAACCGTGCCGTCCTGCATAGCGATCGAAAGTGTCTCCTGCTTTTCGGATTCACGCAGGACGCGAATCAGCCAGCCATCCTCCCCTTCGGTGAGGCGGAATACCCGTTCGTCGGAAACGGCGACTGATTTAATCCCGGTACGGAAGGACTCAAATCCTTCTTCACCGACGATCTCAAGGCTCGTAAGGATCTCGGACAGGGCGATGTCCTTCGCACCGGGGACCGTCAGCGCAAACGTCCTGCCTTCATAGTGGAATTCCACCGTATATGCGACGATGTAGGGCGAGCAGCTGTCGGTCATAAAGGTAAAGCCCGTCATCCGCCCGTCGTCGTCAAAATCAAACCTGGCGCCCTCCACCTGCACCGCGGCGCCGTCCTTAACATGGTAGAGCTGCGCGGAAACAGCGTCCACCGCCATGCCTTCCGTTTCCACCATAGCCCTGGGCGCGTCAAAGGATACGGCCACCTCGAACAGGCCGTTCTCATCCCGGATCGCCTGATCCTCATCCACGGAAAGGTCCAGGCCGAAATAGTCCATACGGATATACGCCTGAGCAGCGCTGCCAGCGCCCGCGGCTTTCATCCCGCGCCTCATCACGGGCATCTCCGCCCGCTGCAGGCCCAGCGCAGCCGCGGCTGCTTCCACTGCCGCCTCATCCGCCGGACCGATGGCAGCCTCCAGCGGACCGCGCTGTTTCGCCGCGCCGTCATAGGACAAAAGGATCTTGTAAGTCTTCCCGCCATCCTCCCTGACGGACATCGCGATGCCTTCAAAAGGCTCGTACGCTGTCACGCGCAGGTTGTCCGTCACCTGCACCGATCCAGCGTACTTTTCATCGACGGACGCCTCAAAGCTGGCATCTGAAACGATTCCCAGTTCTTCCAGGATCGTGGAGACCAGTACGTCCCCTTCTTCGGGCAGCTGATAAACGTACTGGTTTCTCTGGAGCTGTTCCAGCGGCAAACCAAACTGGGCCGAGTCCGAAGGGACCTCTATCCTGGCAGGTCCGGCCTCAGGCTCCTCCTGCACAGTCTGTTCCCCGGGCGTCGCCGGGAGCTGTCCGGGTTCCTCCCCATCCGAAGGGACCGCTTCAACCGTCACGGTTTCTGCAGGCGCTTCTTCCGGGGAAACGCTGCTTGCCAGCGCGGAGGCCGGAAGCATATCAAGCATCATCAGCAGCGCCATCAGGAAAGCGATCAGTCTGTTTGCCTTGCTATTCATGTTCATACCTCTTTTTCAGTATTCCGTTCTGTCTAATAAAATACTAGTCAGGAAACACGTGAACAGGAAACACGTGAAGCCGTGTCCCCGAAAAGAGACACGGCACAAGCTTTTCAGCCTTCAGCCGGCACGCTGATATACACCATGACCCGCCAGTAGTACAGATAATTTTCCTCTGTGATCACCGTATCCATCCGGCGCTGAGTTTCACCTTCCACGTCGGTCCAGTTAAGGTTGTCTTCGCTGTACTGCCACTGGAAGGAGTAATCCAGGTTTTCAAAGCCATCCAGCACGGCGTCCAGATGTGCGACGGAACCGAAAGATGGCACCTCGTCGTCCCACGTGATGGTGAAGCTGACATACAGGTCGGACAGATCCACTTCAGACTCCCCGACAGTGGTCTGAGGGGCGGTTTCTTCCGCACCGGGAGTTTCCGCAGCGGCAGGTTCTTTCGTGTCAGAGGTTTCCGCATCAGCAGGTTCTTCCGCACCAGGTTCTTCCTCGCTGGAAGTTTCCGCGGCGGCAGGTTCCTCCGCAGCAGGTTCTTCTGCGGCGGCAGATTTTTCCGTGTCAGGGTTTTCCGCGGCAGCAGGTTCCTCCGCGGCAGGTTCTTCCGCGCCGGCAGTTTTTTCCGTGTCAGGGGTTTCCGCGGCAGCAGGTTCCTCCGCAGCAGGTTCTTCCGCGCCGGCAGATTTTTCCGTGTCAGGGTTTTCCGCGGCAGCAGGTTCCTCCGCGGCAGGTTCTTCCGCAGCGGCAGGTTCTTTCGTGTCAGAGGTTTCCGCGGCAGCAGGTTCTTCCGCGGCGGCAGGTTCCTCCGCTGCAGGTTCTTCCGCGGCGGCAGATTCTTCCGTGTCAGGGGTTTCCGCGGCAGCAGGTTCTTCCGCGGCGGCAGATTCTTCCGTGTCAGGGGTTTCCGCGGCAGCAGGTTCTTCTGCGGCGGCAGATTTTTCCGTGTCAGGGGTTTCCGCGACAGCAGGTTCTTCCGAAGCAGGTTCTTCTGCGGCGGCAGATTCTTCCGTGTCAGGGGTTTCCGCGGCAGCAGGTTCCTCCGCGGCAGGTTCTTCTGCGGCGGCAGATTTTTCCGTGTCAGGGGTTTCCGCGACAGCAGGTTCTTCCGCGGCGGCAGATTTTTCCGTGTCAGGGGTTTCCGCGACAGCAGGTTCTTCCGCGGCAGGTTCTTCCGCGCTAGAAGTTTCCGCGGCGGCAGGTTCCTCCGCGGCAGGTTCTTCCGCGGGTGTCTCCTCTGCGGGTTTCGGATAGTTGATCAGGGAGATCGCAAGAATACCGAACTGGTCCTGGATCATTACCATGGTCCTGTCAAAGCTGTCCGTCAGCTTCAACCGGTTCCCTTGCAGCATGATACCGGGAGAAATGATGCTGACCTGCCCGCTGCGCAGGAATTCTTCGCTCAGCGCATAGGGAACGCCGTCGGGCCGTTCGTTGCGCAGCACGGACAGGCCGGGATAAGGCATACCCGTCAGGACGTCGTAAGCCCTGGCCAGCAGCACGGGAAGCCAGACCTCATCCTCCCCGCTCCTCAGATACTGGGCCACGTCCACTGTGATCGCAGCGGAATCAAACAAGACCGTCTCCTCCGCAGGTGCGTCCTCCTGCTCAGAGGTCGGCTCATCCGCAGGTTCAGACCCATCCCCGGACGCGGGCTCGTCCGTAATTTCCTCTCCGGCAGCCGGCTCCTGCGCCGCGGCCGGTTCTTCAGCCGTCTCAGATCCGTCCGCCGTTCCGGTTTCGTCCCCGGACGCGAGTTCGTCCGTAATTTCATCCCCGGCAGCCGGCTCCTGCGCCGCGGCCGGTTCTTCGGCCGTCGCGGATCCGTCCGCCGTTCCGGTTCCGTCACCGGACGCGGGCTCGTCCGTAATTTCCTCTCCGGCAGCCGGCTCCTGCACCGCGGCCGTTTCTTCGGCCGTCGCGGATCCGTCCGCCGTTCCGGTTCCGTCACCGGACGCGGGCTCGTCCGTAATTTTCTCTCCGGCAGCCGGCTCCTGCGCCGCGGCCGGTTCTTCGTCCGTCTCAGATCCGTCCGCCGTTCCGGTTCCGTCCCCGGACGCGGGCTTGTCCGAAATTTCCTCTCCGGCAGCCGGCTCCTGCGCCGCGGCCAGTTCTTCAGCCGTCTCAGATCCGTCCGCCGTTTCAGTTCCGTTTTCCGGCGCGGACTCGCCCGGGATTTCCTCTCCGGCAGCCGGCTCCTGCGCCGCGGCAGATTCTTCAGCCGGTCCTTCCGCAGGTACGGTTTCTTCCCCGGAAACGTTTTCCGCTGCGGGAACGGCTTCTTCGTCAGGCACCTGATCTTCGGGATCTGCACGGTCTTCAGCGGAGGCGGATCCATCCAGGTTCGTAACGGCGGCCGAATACACGGCATACCGGCTGTCATCCAGCAGGCGGATACCCAGGGTGCCTGTCTTACTGTATTCCGCCGCATAGACAAACAGCAGATAGCTGCCTGCCTGGGCGTCAAATTCCAAAACAAGACGGTTGTTTGCGGAATAAATGTAATACGGTTCGCTGTAAGGAGAGTACTCCGGCTCGTACACCTGGCTGACGATAAAATTCATATCCGCTTCCAGCACCAGGTTCAGATGCCGGCTTTGATCTACCAGCAAACGCACAATGCTGCATTCCGGATACTGCGGGATCAGGACGTAATCAGCCGCATCACAGTTGACGGACACCTGAATGTCTGCAGCGACGGAAGACGCCTCCTGCTTAGATGCTTCCCCGGCGGATCCGTCCGTGCCGGACACCTCGCCGGCCTCTTCGCCGGAAGTTTCTTCCGTACCGGCCTCTTCGGCTGCCTCTTCACCGGATGCTTCTTCCGCGCCGGCCTCTTCGGCCGCCTCTTCACCAGAAGTTTTCTCCGCGCCGGGCTCTTCGGCCGCCTCTTCACCGGATGCTTCTTCCGCACCGGGTTTTTCGGCCGCCTCTTCGCCGGAGGCTTCTTCCGCACCGGCCTCTTCGGCCGCCTCTTCACCGGATGCTTCTTCCGCACCGGCCTCCTCGGCCGCCTCTTCACCGGATGCTTCTTCCGCACCGGCCTCTTCGGCCGCCTCTTCGCCGGAGGCTTCTTCCGCACCGGGCTCTTCGGCCGCCTCTTCGCCGGAGGCTTCTTCCGCGCTGTTTCCTTCGGCCGGCTGTTCCTGCACCGGCTCATCCGCGGGCATTTCCGGATCCTGATCAAAAGAAGGCTCTTCCTGCGCCGGTTCTTCCGGGGCAGGTCCTTCGGCATATGTTTCCTCCGGCGCACTCATCTCCGCATACGTCTCAGAAGCGCCGCTTGAGGGCAGTTCTTCTTCCGAAAAAGCCGTACAGGTGAACAGCATCGCCGCCACACACAACAGGGAAAACAGCCGCTGCATCTTCTTGCTCATTGTGTCGGTCTCCTTTTCAGGTTCAATTTGCCGGAATGCCATAGCCATAATATTATATTATGCATTTTTGTCCGCTGAGGATCATCGCACAGCGGACAACAGCCTATTCTTTGAAGAGCGGGGCCACATCATTCCCGACTCTTATAATTTGTTATTATACTACAGATGTTTGAACTTTCAATACTTTAGCAACAAATATCTCCGTTTTGTTTAATATAACTACAAAAATTACAATTTATTTGTAATAAGCATGATACTTGAGAAAAAGAACAGACTCGAAAATCGTGATGCCGCCTTTTTCCCCTACCCTTGCGCCTGTCCCGGCCCATACCTCTGTTTTTTTCAACCCTTTCCTGCCATTTGCACGGGTCCCGATACTTCCATAAAAAAACCGCCGGCTTTTCTTCCGTCGGAGAGCGGGTATCATTGGCCAACGCACACCTTTTTCCTGGCAGGAACGGACAAATTACGGGCAAATTACTCTTTTATTCACACTTGCCAAAGCATGCAGGCAAAGTTATAATAGTAATTAGTTTTTTTATTTGTCGTATGTCAAGCAGTCATTTATCTGTTCGATGCTGGAAATAATTAGATAACCCTGCGGAGGTTTTCATAATGAGCGACAGGCGGGTCATTCTCACAAAACGGCTGCTTCGGGAGGGACTGCTTCGATGCCTGGAAAAAAAGCCCATCGATAAGATCACCATCCACGAACTGTGTGAAGAATCCGGGATCAATCGAACGACATTTTACAATCATTACCAAACCCCCATCCAGATCTTGCATGAGATAACCTGCGACTATGCCGATCAGCTTCAGAGGATCTATGAAGAGTGCATAAAAAGCACTCCCGGTGACTATATAAAAGCCGCGGAGGCCTGCTGCGAATACCTGTACGGCAAAAAAGCCGAGATCAAAGTGCTGTTTTCGGAAAACACGGGAAGGTATATTGAGAAAGCGGCCATCGATATCACAAACTGGATGATAAAGGCGCGGTCAGGCCGCAGCGCGGATACCGACGAAGCACGCCTGTTCATCAGCACCGGCAGCATGGCGATCTATGGGCTGATGAAATGCTGGCTGACAGAGGATGTCCAAAAGACGCCCCGCGAAATTGTGATGATCATGGACCGGATCTTCTGCTTGAAAACATATTATTCGGCTTTTGAAGAATTTTCCCGATAATAACACGGTGCTGCCGCAGAAGCGAAGATCCTGCGGCAGCGTTTTTTTGTATGCAGATCGGGATCTCCGCCCTCAGCAGCGCCGGATAAACAGGTCCAGCTCTTCACCGCTTTACCAGCAGGCGATATTTGAATCCGTACGGGATTCCGTACCGCCCGCCAGGACACCGTCCTCCAGGCGGACGATCATCTGGCCGCGGCCAAAGGACGGAGTGTTCAGATCCATGCGGATATCGTGCCCCAGGCGGCGGAGCGCACGGGCCAGTTCCGGATCAAAACGGCTTTCTACCGTAACGGTTCCGTCCTTCATCCATTGCCAGCGGGGCGCGTCCAGAGCCTGCTGGGGATCCATTGAAAAATCGATGAAGTTCATGGCTGTCTGCACATGGCCCTGGGGCTGCATATACCCGCCCATGACGCCGAAAGGCCCTACGGGTTCCCCGTCTTTCATCAGGAACCCGGGAATGATGGTATGATAGCTGCACTTGCCCGGCGCAAGGCAGTTTGCCGCCGATGGATCCAGGGAAAAATCAAAGCCCCGGTTCTGCAGGGCGATGCCGGTCCCCTCCACTACGATGCCCGAACCGAAGCCGTGGTAATTGGACTGGATATAGGATACCATGCTGCCGTCCCTGTCAGCGCAGCACAGGTAAACCGTGCCGTCTTTGGGCGGCTTTCTTGCGGTCCATACCCTGGCGGTATCGCCCATTTGTTCCGCGCGGCGCGCGCCGTAAGCCGGATCAAGCAGAACGCGGTAATCCGTTTTCATATGCGCGGGATCGGTAACGCTGTCCAGCACATCGGCAAAGGCCATTTTCATGGCTTCGATCTGCCTGTGAAGGGTCTGCGGGCAGTCCCTCCGGGTGAATGAAAACTCCTTCAGGATGTTCAGCGCAGCCAGGGCGGCGATGCCCTGTCCGTTGGGCGGGATCTCACACACTTCATATCCCCGGTAGTTCAGCCTGATAGGCTCCACCCACCGGGCCCGGTAAGCCGCCAGGTCTTCATAGCGCAGGTATCCGCCGTATTTGCGGCTGCAGGCATCGATCCTGCGCGCCAGATCGCCCGTATAAAAAGCATCTGCCCCGGTTTCGCCTATCGCCTGCAGCGTGTCGGCATGATCGGGCAAACGCACCATTTCCCCGGCTTCGGGGCCGCGGCCATGGGGCGCGAAGGTATCGAACCAGGCGTCAAAGCAGGGGCCCGAAAGGGTCTCCCGATAATGTCCGAAGGCCCGGCGCCAGGCGTAAGCGATGGTGGGAGCGCACGGAAATCCTTCCCGCGCATAACGCACGGCAGGGGCCAGGCAGCGGGAGAGGGACAGTGCGCCAAAGCGGCGGGAAATCTCGGCCCATGCTTTCGGGATCCCCGGAACCGTGACCGGCGTCCAGCCCAGCGCGGGCATTCTGCCCTTCTCGTCACGGCCATCGGCAAGGATGTTTTCGATGCTTGCCGCCCGGGGCGCCGGACCGCTGGAATTGAGACCGTACAGGCGGCGTTCCTTTTCGTTCCAGATCAGGGCAAACGCGTCGCCGCCGATGCCGTTAGCCGTGGGTTCAGTGACGGTCAGCACGGCGGCCGCGGCCACAGCGGCATCCATCGCATTTCCGCCCGCCCGCAGGATGTCCAGCCCGGCGGCGGCAGCCTGGGGGCAGGAACAGTTTACCATGCCGCCCCGGGCATAAACGGGAAACCGCTGGGATGGATAGCGCTGGGCAAGCGGATCAAAACAATATTTCATATGCTCCCCTTTCAGCCGCCTTCATTGCGGGCAGAGGCTAAAACCGGAAAATAATGCCGACCAGGGCTGAAATACCGATAAAAGCCACGGGGCTCCATTTCAGCTTTTTCTGCCCGACAAAGATCAGTACGGCGAGGATCAGCGCCTTCCATATGAAAAAATCACCCAGCCCGCCGCCTCCGTCGGCAAAGGCTCCCGGATTGACCAGCGCGATCCGGGCGACATTGAGCCCTGCCACGGAGATCATGGCAATGGAGGCGGGCCTGAGGCCGTAGAACGCGCCTTCCACCAGGCTGTTCTGCCGGAATTTTGCCAGGAAACGGGCAATGATCAGGATGATGATCACGCTGGGCAGCGCCAGGGCAAAGCTGGCAAGGATGCCGCCGGGAATACCCGCTGTGCGAAAGCCGGCGTATGTGGACATATTGATGCCGATCGCCCCGGGGGTGGACTCGGAAACAGCGATCATATCGGCGATGTCGGCGGATGTGAACCAATCGGGATGACGGCCGCTCATTTCATAAAGGAACGGCAGCGTCGCAAGGCCCCCGCCCACGGAAAACAGGCCGGTTTTGAAAAACTCGTACATCAGCATGAGAATATTCATTTCGCCTCACCCGCCTTTCCGGCCGCGCTGTTTTTGTATCTTGCCGCCAGGATGCCGGCAATGCCGGCCATGATCACCAATACCGCCGCCGGGATCCTGAAAGGCAGCAGACCGGACAGCGCGTTCAGGACGAATACCGCCAGGTACAGCCCGAATGTAAAGGGATCCACCACGGATTTTTTCCACAGCCGCAGCACTGCCTGCAGGATCAGCACGCATACGCACACCCGGATACCGGCAAAGGCATGCTGCACCACCGGCAGCGTGGCGAAGTTCGTAAGGAACATGGCGATGATCAGGATGATCAGGATCGGCCCCGTAAGGAAACCCGCAGTGGCCGCCAGAGCTCCCTTCACGCCGCCCCGCTTTTCCCCGATGAAGGTAGACACGTTCAGCGCGATGATCCCCGGCGTGCACTGGCCGATGGAGAAATAATCCCGCAGGTCGTCCATCGTGGTCCAACGGCGTTTGTCCACCAGTTCACGCTCCAGGATAGGCAGCATGGCATATCCGCCGCCGAAGGTGACGCAGCCGATCTTGAAAAACGTCCGGTATAATTCAAACAGCTGGTTCATAGGCTCCTCCCTTTCACCGCGGCCTGTCCTTCCGCAAGGCAGACGACCGCGGCAAAGCATTGTTTTCTTCAGTAACAAATGCATTTGGTTCAGACCGGCAGGATATTCGTTATGACGGGATCCTTTATTCAGGTGGATTGTATCAGAATATGACGGCAAATTCAACCCCGAATCGCCCCGGCCGCCGGCCCACGCGGTATTTTATACTGATGAAACCGGCCGCTCAAGGTGAAAAGACCCGTCGACCGGAAGACTGTCCTGCGGATCAGCTTCCGATCGACGGGTCCGGCAAACAGGGCTCGATGCGCCCGGTTTTCGCGTCCTTGCGCCTGTTTCACAGGCTCAGGTCCGCCGCCTCGAATTTTTTTACGCTCATTTGAACGCTCAGCGCCGTACCCGCCAGGAACAGCGCCAGGCCGGCAAGGGTGATGAGCAGTTTTTCGCTCATATGCTCCGGATCCGGCCGGTCCAGGACATCCCGCAAAAAGGGGATCGTGTAGGTCCCGACGATCTCCAGGACGATCCACATGAACACGGCCGTCGCCGCAAAGGCGAAAGCCTTTCCGGGTTTGCCGATATCCTTATAGTAATTGGGGAAAAACAACAGGTTGAAAACCGTATAGATGATCATGCCTTCACCGATCAGCGCGACGCCTGCGTCCAGCCCGGCCGGGTTCGACAGGCTGCCGATGACTTTTTTGATCAGGATGAACACGCCCATCAGCACAAGATTCGCCGCTTCCAGCACCGAACAGAAGAGGATCCTTGCCCGGACCGCGTCCCGCCTGGAGACCGGCAGCATCAGCGTATACCCCGCGTCATGATCCTCCCGGGCCGTGAGGCAGATAAAGAAGATCGCCAGGCCCACAAAAAAGCAGCACACACCGTAGGGATACCCGGGCACCAGGACCAGTACGGCAAGCAAAGGCATCAGGTATCCGGTGGGATGCATGCACAGCTTCCATTCCTTCATCAGCAGTTTCACGTCCTGTCCGCCTCCTTTTCCAGATGGATCATGATCTCCTCCAGGCTGGCTTCACGGGTATCGAAGGCTGCCGCGTCCTCCCTGTGCACCAGCACGGTACAGCCGTCCCTGATCCGGCAGATCCCGCAGGCGGAGCGCTTCAGTGCCGGCGGGATCTCCCCCGCGCATTCGGCGATCCGCCAGGCGCTGCGGAACCCCTCCAGCGTATCGTCCGCCTTCAGGCAGCCCTGCTGAAGGAAAAGGATTCGGTCCGCGCATTTTTCCAGGTCTGAGGTGATATGGGTGGAGAAAAACACGGTCTTCCCCTCGTCCTTCAGCCTCAGGAACACTTCCACCAGTTCTTCCCGGCTTACCGGGTCCAGTCCGCTGGTGGGTTCGTCCAGGATCAGCAGCTCCGCGCCGTGGCTCAGCGCCAGGGCCAGGGCATACTTGATCTTCATGCCGTTGGACAGCTCCGCCGGGGTCTTGTCCCCGTCCAGGCCGAAGGCGGTCATATACTTTTCGTAGGCTTTCCCGTCCCAGGCCGGGTAAAAGGCTTTGGTCACCCCGGTGATCACCTTCAGCTTTTTCCGGGTATGATAGGTCATGCCCGCGGACACGAAACCGGTTTTCTGCTTGATCTCACGCTCGTGCTCCGCCCATGGCAGGCCGAAAAAAGCGATCTCACCTCCGTCCGGATGCACAAAGGACAGCACGGAGTTGATCGTGGTCGTTTTTCCGGCGCCGTTGCGGCCGATGAAGCCGGTAATGCTGCCCGGCACCAGGCTGAAGGAAACGTCCCGCAGCGTAAAAGCCGGATATTCTTTGGTCAGTCCCCGGACCTCCAGGGGGCTTTTGTTTTCAGATGCCATTTTTCATTCCCTCCGCAACTCGCATAAAGAACCTCGCGTCGACCAGGGCGATACCGCTGTTCTCATCCCCCAGCACCATCAGCTGGTCCCCGGGACGGATATTGAACACACGCCTCGCCCGGACCGGGATCACGATCTGGCCCTTGTCGCCCACAGTCACCAGGCCGAACATATGCTTTCCCCGCATGCCCGGCCGGCTGTCCAATTCACCCTCCGGGGCGTGGACCAGGTCGTCCAGCGAGACGTCCAGGGCCGAAGCAAGCCTTCCCGACATTTCCAGGTCCGGCATGCTCTCCCCCGCTTCCCATTTCACTATGGTCTGGCGGGCGACCCCCACCGCCTCCGCCATGGCCTCCTGGGTCAGGCCTTTCTGTTTTCGGAGTTTCTGAAGGTTCTTCCCGATCATACATTTCACACCTTTCGGAAATATGATAATTTCCAGGCTCCCAAGTGTCAATCAACGCAGGACGACATACCGGTCCGGAAATGTTGCTCTTCGGTGACATTCGGTTTTTCCTTCCCCTGGGCCGGAAAAGCAGGCCGAATATCCCCCCGAACCCCACTGCGGCAGCCTTAAAAAAGCCACCCCGTTGAGGGTGGTTTTTGAGCCGGCTCCGCCGTTATCACATAAAACAAAGAACAGTTACTTCTTCCGCGCTCTTTCCACCAGCGTTCTGAGCGCGGCTTCGTCCTCGCCGTCCCGGATGCGCCGGGCGGCGACCACCCGGCGGTCCTGGTCCCTGTCTGTGCAGGTGACCAGCAGCAGGACCTGGTCATCCGCCCGGACGTCGACGGGACAGGTAAACACGGACGCGGAAACGAGGGCGTCAATGGCGGCCTGCCGCCTTTCACGGTTTTTCGACTTCAGATCATAGAGATCCACATAATGCCTGTCGTAATCCTCGGTACTGACGGTGCCCACGGCAAAAATGACATATCGTCCTGTTTCGTACATCGTGTCGAATGTGATAAACGGATCGAGATGATAGAAGTTCCGGTTTTCATAGTTCCTCAGGCTGCCGAACATCGCCCCGGTTTTCATATTGTGTCCATACAGGATATAGGTATACGGCCGGGTTTTGATGCTGATGGAAGCTTCCAGGAAAATGGCGCCGTTCACGTTCTCCCTGCCCGAAGCGTCATGGGTCAGATAAAAAACATCATCCCGCTGCATCACCGGCTCATCCAGCAGTTTGCCCATGTTCAGCCAGCCCATGATATACTTGCTTTCCTTCTGCAGGGCTTTGAAGCGGCTGCTGACAGCCAGGCCGGCATTATGGGGATACGCGGCTGCTTCCAGGTTTGGAACGGGCGAAGGCGATGGTTCGGGAAGCTGTGTCGGCGTCACGGTTTCCCCGGCCGTCGGGGCAGGCGTCGGCGGGACAGACGGCTCCGCAGTGAACGGGACCGGCGTATCCGTCGGCGCGTCATAATATACGCTTTGCAGTTTTCCGTTTGTTTTCCGGAGGGTGATCCAGTCCCTGACGTAACCGATCAGCCTGATCGATCCAAACACAAGCAGGGCCACGCCCAGAAGTACTGCGATCAGCCTGTCCCAGCGAAAACGCCCGTTACGTCTGCGCTCTTTATACCGGTGCGGCTTGTTGTTTTGCCGAGGCTGCCATTGCTGCATGGTATTTCTCCTGACACAGGCAGGGCATATCTGCGTTTTCCCTGATATGCCCCGCTGAAAATGGGTTTATCCGTTGAACGTTTTCTTCCGTTTTCCGCTGCGGAAGGCGAGGGCCATCACCGCAAGCCCCGCCGCCGCGCAGCCGAGCCACATAAGAAGGGGCGCTTCGTCGCCGGTCTTCGGCACCCGGTAATTCACGATGGTGCCTCCGTCGCAGCAGCGGTCCGTGATGTGAGCGTACGGCCCGACGTTTTCATACCGGGTCTTGTACCCTTCAACGGGCTTCTCGATCACATAGCAGGCTTCCGGTTCTGAGAACCAGGCGTTATACAGCCATTCGTTCCTGTTGAAAAGGATAACACCCCGCCAACAGATTGGCGGAGCCTTCCATAAACCATTCGGGAAACAGCTCCGCAGCCTGCTTCGCATTCAGTTCTTCCCTGCTGATCGCTTCGGAATCCTCCGTGTAATAAACCAATTCGCCGTCCGCCATGTCCACCGTAAAAGAGGTCGCCATGCTTCTCCGGTTATAATCGCACATAAAGGCATGGACCATCTCATGGATGATCACTTCGCCTCCGGTTGAAACGACCTGCTCTTCCCTGCTCAGCGTCTGGCTGCCGTCCTCCAGGTTCTTCAGCCAGAAGTTGATGCTGACAATAAGCCTCAGAGAGATATTTGTCCTGCTTGACGGGTTTAACTGCATCATCGCTTCGAAACCGCTGGTGGTTTCCAGCCCCAGAGCCATTTTCGTGGACAGATCTCCGGGAGCCGCGTGGGCAAACGCCGGGACCCGCGTCCGGATCAGCTCTACGGCCTGGGGGATCAGCCGGTGCACCTGCACATCCAGGAGTTCATCCAGTATATCCCAGGAATACCTGTCCATGATCCTGGTAGGACAGAATTTTCTCACAAGCTCCGGCGCGGAGGCATAATGCGCATCGTTTATCTCCTTCTCGGCTTCGCTGATCACCTCGAAGATTTACCAAAACGCGCCATAATCCGCCAGATCAATGACCGCGGACTGCATAAGGTACCAGTTTATATGGCGGTTGCCCTCATAACCGAGGGTATGGACCAGGGCTCTCCAGTCGATGGCGTCCAGCCCGCCCATATCAGCGATGGCCTGTTTCCAGTCGATGTTATTGTAATACGGTCCGTACCGGTCCACAAACGCCTGATACTTGTCCCCCTCCGCCCGGGCGCAGCAGAACGCGGAGCAGAGCAGGAACGCCGAGAGCAAAAGCGAAAGTATCTTTTTTGTCATTTTCCAGGTCTCCTTCCGGCAGGATCTGTTCGCAGCACAACGGATGGCCCTTTTACCAGGCCATAAAACTATATTTTGTATTCTATCGCAGCATGACTGTTTTGTAAATCACAAATTGGGCCGGCGGTTTTTTTGCCGCGGCCCGGTCTTTTCCGCGTTGAACAAAATAAATACGTCAAAATCGTCCGAATAAAACTTTCGGCCGTCACTGCCATTTTTGCCGGGAGGCCGTATATACATATGGGAGCTGAAAAACGCCCCCAAACAAAAAAAGAACCCTGCGCCAAAGCGCGCAGTACTGAAAGATCGAATGGAGGAAACCACAATGACCAAACGTTTTGTTTCGATTATTCTCGCTGTTCTTACGATGATGCTTGCCGTATGCGTTCCCGCCGCCCTGGCCGGCGAAGAGGGCCCCAACGCCCACGCGGGTTACTACTATGTGAAGACCGGCAACGGTAAAACCCTGAACGTCCGCGACAACCCCAACGGCAAGGTCGTGGGATCCCTTAAATACGGCACCCGCGTTTATGTGGACGCCTTCTCCGACTCCGAATGGGCCCTGATCACCTACAGGTATGACAACGGCCACGGCAAGGGCGATTACGCCGCCTACGTGTCCACCCGCTTCCTGGTCAAGAATAACCCCGGCAAGTACCAGGGCGCCTCTTCCGCCAAGTCCGCAAGCGAAGTCCTGCGCACCGAAAAGCAGGTCGCCAATCCCTACACCATCGTATCCCGTCCCGTCCGCACCGCCGGCGGCTGGGTGAACCTGCGCAGGACCCCCTCCACGGACGCGAAGGTCCTTGAAAAATGCTTCGCGGGCAAGCAGCTGACCGTGCTGGCCGAACTGAACGGCTGGTTCAAGGTGCAGGATCCCGCCAACGGCACCATCGGCTACATCAGCAGCAGGTACGTTTCCAGGCTGTAATATCTCAGTGAGATCAAAGTGAGCGCGGATCCCGCAGACTGATGTGCATCCGTCACAGGTCCCTCTTCCGAAAGGAGGAGGGATATTTCTTTATACAGAAGTTGCCGCCGCCCGTTGTTTTGTCGTATTATCTTATGTAGGAGCTGAAGCTTCCGCCAAACACACTACAGGAGAGAGCAAAATGAAAAAAACGATCACATCGTTTGCCTGCCTGCTGGCGGCACTGGCGATCGCGGCAAACGCCGGCGCGTGCACCGCGGTGTACGTGGGCAGCAAGGTCAGCGAGGACGGGACCACGATCCTCGCAAAATCCAACGACTATCAGGACGTCTGGGGCAACTGTGTGGAGATCACGGAGCGGGTGGAAAACGTGCCCGGAAGAAAGATGCCGGTCGACAACGACGCCACCGTATTCGCTTTGCTTCCGGCCACCACCTACCGCTACACCTCCACGCCCTTTATGGACAGCGCCACCGCCGTCAACGGTCTGGGCCGCGACGCCACCGTCTGCGCCAATGAATGCGGAGTAGCCATGATCATGTCGATCACTTCTTTTTCAAACGCCGCGGCGCTGCGCGCCGACCCGCTTATCAAGCACGGCCTGACGGAATTCACGGCGGTGGACCTGGTGGTGTGCCAGAGCGCCACCGCGCGGGAAGCCGTGGAAAACCTGCTTGGCCTGATCGATATGTTCGGCAGCAGCGAAGTCAACATCGCCCTGATCGCCGACCGGTCGGAGACCTGGTATGTGGAAATGTACAGCGGGCATCAGTACGCCGCGGTCAAACTTCCGGACGACAGGGTCTGCGCCTTCGGCAACGAGTTCCTTCTGCAGTACCTGTCCGACTATGAGGACTGCATCGTTTCTCCCGGACTTGAGAGCCTGGCGGTGGAAAACGGCTTTGCCGTCTACGGCGATGACGACCGGGTGGATCTGCTGGCCACCTATTCCGGGAGCGAAGTCGTGGCGAATTATTCCCATATGCGGACCTGGATCGGCCACCGGATCCTTTCCCCTTCTTCCATCGGGGATTATCGGACAGGCGATCTGTATCCGCTCTGTTTTGAGCCGGACCGCAAAGTTTCCCTGCAGGACGTGATGGAACTGATCCGCAACCGTTACGAGGGAACGGAATACAGTCCGGACGAAACGGGAAGGACGGACATGCGCGTCATCGGCACCGACACCGCTCTCAGCGTCCATATCGCCCAGGTCCGGCCGGACCTTCCCGATGATATGTGCTGCGTCACCTGGGAGAGCACCGGGCCTGCCGTTTACGGCGTTTTCGTGCCCGTCTCCAACGCCGCTCTCAGCGTCAGCGAGCCCTACGCCAGGAACCAGGGCGCGGAGGACGCCGGGATCTTCGACACGGTGAACTATCCTTATTACCGCTTCAAAGAGCTGTGCACGCTGTGTGTGGAACCGGACGAATACCTGATCTACGGGGCGCCGGTCCGCGCCTACTGGCACGAGGCGGAAAGCGCCATGATCAGGGGTATGGGCGCGGTCCTCAACGCCGCCGCGCAGATGGAGGATCATGACGCGGCCCGACAGCTCATCACGGATTACTGCAACGCGCTTCAGGACAAGGCTTTTTCGGACGCCGGGCTGCTTTTGAACGACGTCAGGTGGTATCACAGCAAAAATTCCAATACCATGAAAAACGGACGGAACCCGGAGACCCACGAGATCCTGGACGAAAGGAAGCCGATATCTCCCATGGCGGTCCGCCTGGACGCCGCCGACTGGGACAGGATCCTGAACGATGTGACCGCAAAATGATCCATGCCTCAGCAAAAGAGCATCGAATATGCATCCCCGCTGCATCACCCCGGCAGGGCTTCACCGCCGCCGCCGGGGTCTTTCTTTTGTGAAGCGCTTTAGCTGCCTCCCTATGTGATCCTCCGGTCCGCGTCAGCGGGATGCGTCCGGTCCCATGCCGGCACGCCGGGGAATGCCCCTACCACACACCCGCCGCCCCCAGGATCAGCCCAAAAGCGCCGCACAGCCCGATCACAAGGATCGGGTTCCATCTGCATTTCCTTAAAACAGCAAACGCCGCTATGAAAAGGGCCAAGGCTGCCCATTGAATGTTTGAAAACCCGATCCCGCCGCGTGAACCGAACACGATCTGTATCAGCATGTTGATCCCGGCAGAGAAGATCAGCGCGACCACCGCGGGGCGCAGGCCTGCCAAAGTGCTCTGAAGGACGGGCAGCTCCCTGTATTTCCGGTAAACATACGCCAGCAGGGAAACGATGATAAGCGACGGCGTGATGCATCCCAGGGTGGCAATGACCGCGCCGGGCAGCCCGGCGATCTTCAGCCCGACGAAGGTGGCGCCGTTCACAGCGATGGGGCCGGGCGTCATTTCGGCGATGGCGGCAAGGTCCATAAACTGTTCCCCCGTCAGCCATCGGTGGATATCCACCGTCTGGTTCCGGATCAGCGGGATGGCGGCATACCCGCCCCCGACGGAAAACAGCCCGATCTGGAGGAAGCTGATAAACAGCTGCAGGAGGGTCATTTTTTTCTCCCCTCCTTCCGGCCCGCGACCGTCGTGAGGATGCCGGCCGCCGCCGCGCACAGGATGATCCAGATCACATTGACCCCGAAGAAGAACGTGGCGATAAACGCCGCCGCCATGACGATCACATGAACGGCCTGCCGGGCCCTGATCACCTTTTCCCCCAGGCCGACGGAAACGTCCAGGATCACGGCGGCCACGCCGCACTGCATGCCCCTGAGGGCCAGGGCCGCATAACGGTTCTCCGCGAACGCCTGATAAAAGAGCGAAATGACGGAGAGGATCGCCATCGGGGGGATGACCGTCCCCAATACCGCCGCGATCATTCCCGGAAAGCCCGCTACTTTCCATCCCACCTGGATGGCGGCGTTGACCGCGATGGCGCCGGGGCTCGACTGGGCCAGGGCCGTCATATCCAGCATTTCCCGTTCATCGATCCATTTCAGTTCGTCAACAAATTTGCGCTTCATGAAGGTGACGATCACAAAGCCCCCGCCGAAGGTGAAGGCGCTGATATAGAGCATGCTGAAAAAAAGCCTGATCAGCCTTCCTGTTTTCGCGCCGCTTCGCTGCACGGCATGGTCCTCCCTTTATCGTTCCCGCTCTCTCTATTATCGAAAAATTGCCGCCTGCTTACGCCTTACGCTCAAAGCGATCTGTTCAAGCGCTTCATGGTACCGTTCAAAAAACATCCTGTACCCCTGGCAGTAAAAATTCGCGTATGTGTTTTCTCCCGGCACCGTTTCACGGTGCCGCTGGCATCCGCCCCTGCAAAGCGGATGCCAGCGGCATTCCAGGCATTCCCTTTTCAGCCTGGTCGAGCGTTCCACGAAACCGATCTCCTTCCGCCTGGCCGCAATAAACGCAAATCGGTCCGTATTGAAATTCCCGAGGCGGTACTCGTCCAGCATATAAAAATCACAGGGGTAAACGCTCCCGTCCGCTTCCACCGCGTATTGAACGCCGCATACGCCGCACTGGTCGCAGGCTTCGGGCGGGTAACCGAGGAAGATACCGACATAGTTTTCAAACTGCCGGATGCAGGGGGCGTCGCCGCCCTTCACGTCCTCGTACCACAGCGAAAAAAGATCGCAAAGAAAGCGGCCGTATTTTTCCGGCGTCAGCGAATATCCGCCGCTTCCGCGCTTTTCCCCCAGCGGATCGAGGCAGACGATATACTGCTGGTAGTGCCAGCCGCGTTTTTTGTACGCCCGGTAGATCTCCCGGATATTTTCCGCCGTGGTTCCTGTCACCACCGTAAGGATATTGTATTCCACGCCGCATTCGTCAAACATTCCGGCGGTCTTCGTCACGCGGTCAAAAGTGCCGCCGCCCAGGGGATCGCGGCGGTAAAGGTCATGTGTTTCACGGGTCCCGTCCACGGACAGGCCGATCAGGAACCGGTTTTCCTTAAAAAACCGGCACCAGTTTTCGTCCAGGGCATAGCCGTTCGTCTGGAAGGCGTTATGGACCTTCAGGCAGGAGCGATTGTAATGCTTCTGAAGCTCAACGGCCTTCCGATAGAAATCCAGCCCCCGCAGGGAGGGCTCACCTCCCTGATAGGCGAAGCTGACGGCCCCGGTGGCGTTCAGCATGGTCCTCCGGATCACGTTGCGCAGGGTATCCTCCGACATCATGCCATAGGAGGCCCGTTCCCGTTTTCCGCTTTCGTCACAATAGAAGCAGTAGTCGCAGGCCATATTGCACAGGCCTGACGCGGGCTTCATCAATACGCTGACGGCCGCCACGTTTTTCTTTCCCCCCTTGCGTGTTTCCCGTTTTTTCACTCCAGGAAATAGGGTTCCACCATCCGCGCCATGTTGGCAAGCATACGCATATTTCCCGTAAAAGACCGGAAAAACGCGTCCAGGTCGCCGCATGTGATCGTCCCGTCCGTCCAGTTTGCAAAATGGTCTTCTGTCTGCGCCAGCAGGTAATCCCTCGCGGGATCCGGGAGCATTGCCGCCACGGCATGCAGGAATTCTTTTGCGCTGTCTTCCAGGGGAAGACGCGCGTACAGTCCTTCCTGCCTGAAGCGGCGCCTCTTCTCCTCCTGCCGGATCAGTTCATCCGGGGACAGGCTTCCCTCCAGGCCATAGCGTTCATAGGCTTCCGGCGGCGCGTCGTTTTCCCGCATGGCCGCTGCCATCCTCCGGCAGAGCTCGGAACGCAGGCCATAGTCCATAATGTTTTTCGTCTGATGCGGATCGGCCTTTATATCAAACAGCAGGTCGTAGGGGATCGGTGAAACGCCCCTCGCGCCCCTGTCCCTCAGTTTGATCACCCTGGCCCCCTTGGTAAAGGAAAACGGCGGCGCCATCTCCGCGTCCCGGAAGGATTCCACCGCCATCCGGTTATCCATGGTGGTGGGCATCAGGGTATACTGGTCCTGGATCTCCGGTTTTTGCGGCGCCCTGAAATAGGTGTACCTCCCGTCCGTCAGGCAAAGGGTGCTGCCGAAATAGCCGTACAGGGCGGCTGAACGCATGTCCTTCCCTTCCATGTATGCTTTTTTCAGCGGCTCCCCCTGCATATCCCCGGGAATATCCACACCGAAGAATTCAAGCAGCGTCGGCGCAATGTCGATGGTCTGCGCAAGGCCCTCGCAGCATCCCGTTTTCGGGCTGCGGGGATCGTACAGGAAAAACGGCGTGTTGGCCACCTCCCCGTAAAGCAGGCCGAACTTTCCCCACCATTGGTGTTCGCCCAGCAGGAAGCCGTGGTCCGTGCAGACGATCAGCATGGTATCCTTCAACAGGTCGTATTCGTCGAAAAGGTCAAGCACCTTCCCCAGGGAATCGTCGCATTTGGATACCAGGGCGGCATATTCGCTGCGGATATGCCTGATCGTGCCCGCGTCCTCATCGGCCATCCTGTAGGAAGGCCAGTCGTAGGCCTTTTTGTGGTATTCGTGGGGATACATATCGCTCCACCTGCCCCGGCAGAAGAAGGGCTCATGGGGGTCGAAGGTCTCAATGTCCAGGAACCAGTTGTCCTCATCACGGTTCGTGCGGATGAATTCCAGACCGGCCGCGAAGGTTCGGGACTGGGGCATGTCCTCCTCTTCCCGGATATATTTGCGGTTGATCTCGTCGTGACGCAGAAGGTCCCGCTGAAAGGTTTTCCTGAATTCATAGGCTTCGTCATCCAGCCGGGAAAAGTCGATCTCGGCCGCTTCACCCTTCCAGGCGTCGCCCTCCTGGCCGCGGAATCCCTCCCAGGAGGAAAAGCGGGAATGATAGGTGGCGCCGCCGTCCTGGAAATAATGATAGTGGTCGGTGCACAGGTGCGTATAGACGCCGTTCTTTTTCAGGATCTCCGGCATGGAATCGTCAAAGGGCTCCAGCGGGCCCCAGCCCCGGTGCAGCATGCAGTACCGGCCGGTGTGAAGCTCCCTCCTGGCCGGCATACAGGGCATGGAGCCCACATAGAAATTGTCAAAGCGGACGGTCTTCTCCGCCAGGCGATTGAAATTGGGCGTCTTTGTCCAGTCGCAGCCATAGCACTGCAAAAAGTGCTTATCCAGGCTGTCGTACATCACCATGACCGCCTTCACAGCCGATCTCTCCCTTCCTTTAATTAACGGATTTGTGTATATGCCTTATCCCCTGACGGTCAGGCGTGTTTCGCCGCCGCTCTCCGCCTTCACCTCGCAGATCCGGCTGCCCCCGCCATAGGGGCGGGCGGATGTGCGCACAGGCTGCGAAGATGAGATCTCTTTGGGCTCAAAGGGCAGGAATACGGCGGAAACGCCGTCCCTGTCAGCGTCGTACACGGCATGGAGCGTTTTTTCCGTCCTTGGACATAAACAATGATCATGGGCAGGGCCAATTGTTCAGGGCTTCGCCGCTTCCTTTTGACCGGCCGGGCAGTGTTTTTTATATTATACAACTTATAGCGGTCGGAATCCACCACAGAATCATAGCCGTAAGGCGCGCAGATCTGTCCGATCCCCTCCGCTCTTTATCCCGGGCTTATTCTGTGGTATATTACTTATGATCCGATCCCGTTTTTATAATAACGACGCTTTTTCCGTTTGAAGGAGGGACCGCCATGGATTTCAGCCGTTTGACCGCGTATATGGATCACCTGCACAAATTGAACGTGCCGGGGTGCGACCTGGCCGTGTACCGGGAGCACGAACTGATCTACCGCCACCAAGCCGGTTGCCGGGACACGGACCGCACCGCGCCAATCCGGGGGAACGAAGCGTATTTCCTGTATTCCGCCACCAAGGTCTTTACCACCTGCGCGGCCATGCAGCTGATCGAGCAGGGAAAACTGAGCCTGGACGACCCGGTGAGCGCTTACCTGCCAGCCTACGCCCACCTGACGGTAAAGGACGGGGGCACCGTGCGGCCGGCGAAAACCGTAATGACCGTACGGCATTTGATGAGCATGCAGAGCGGCCTGAATTACGACAAAGAGACCCCCGCCATCAAAAAAGCAATGGAAGACAACGGCCGGCGGGCCACCACCCGGCAGATCGCGGAAGCCAAGGCGGAGGATCCCCTGGAATTCGATCCCGGCACGGATTTCCGTTACAGTTTCAGCCACGACGTACTCGCTGCGGTCATCGAGGCTGCGTCCGGCCGGCGGTTTTCCGCGTATCTGCGGGAGCATATCTGGGAACCCCTGCACATTTACGGCATGTCCATGCAGATGAACGACGCGCTCATGGAACGCCTGTGCCCGGTGTATTTCTATGATCCCGAAACCGGCAGCCTCAAAGAAAGGACCCGGGAGGAGATCGAAAAACGGTCCAATCCCGAATTTGAAAGCGGCGGAGGCGGGCTCATCGGCGGTACGGAGGATTATATCAAATTCGTCGACGCGCTGGCCTGCGGCGGCCGGGGAAAGGACGGCGCGTACATCCTGTCCCCCGAAACGATCCAATTGTGGAGCGCCAATCAGCTTTGTCCCAGGGGTCGCACCTCCTTTGACGGATGGCACCGGGTGGGATATTCCTACGCCCTCGGCGTCCGTACCCGGGTCGACAGCCGGATCGGCGGCCCCGGCCCCCTGGGCGAATTCGGCTGGGACGGCGCTGCAGGCGCATGGACAATGATCGACCCGTCCAACCGCCTGTCCGCCTTCTTCGGGATGCATGTGCTGAATTACGGCTACAATTACGACGTGATCCATCCCACCCTGCGGGGGCTGATCTACGAAGGACTGTGATCGTTCAATACGCCGGTTTCCGGCAGGCATATCATGCCGATCTCCGCTGAAAACACCGGTATTGAACAAAAAACAAAGCCGCCGCACATCATTTCATTTTTTCCCGTTTTTCATCGTTTTTCTGCTGCCATCGCGTCCCCTTGGCGCGTATATAATTATGTCAGGCGGAAAACAGCCCGACAGAAATCAAAAGATAAGTGCCAAAGGCGCGGGAGGATAAAAAAATGATGAGGGAACTGACTTTGAAGGAAATGGAAACCGTATCCGCCGGAACTGTCGGTGAAATGGACGAGATCTTGTCTGCGTTGGTCAAAAACGGCGTCTTCCGCACTGCCATCTCTGTCGCCAGCCACATTCCGGGCCTCGACCAGAAAGTACTGCAGTGCGTAATAAACAGCCTCGCAAAGATGGGCATCAAGGCTCAGTTCGATCTGGGCTTTGCCGGCACCGGCCTCGGAGCCGGGGCGAACAAGTATTATTCCATGGTCGACGGAAGGGCGATGGATCACCAGGAAGTGCTCAGCGCCATCGGCAGCCATGTCAATGCGGCGGTGGTGTAAAAAACGAAAGCAGGCTTCAAAGCCCCGAAAATAACGGCAATGTGCTTCAAAGGCGCTGTTGCAGAAGCAAGAAAACTGCAGCAGCGCCCTTTTTCATATGCAAATATGGAAAAACTCGTCAAAAAAAGCAAACACAAACAAGCCTGTCAGCAAATGTCACTTTGACAGGCGAAAGTAAAGCAGTGCAAA
>JAFXUZ010000081.1 GCA_017524725.1 Clostridia bacterium
TCATAACACGGCCGGGCAGACTTGGCAACGGGGGAAAGAGTGAAGAGTGAAGAGTGGAGAGTGAAGTTTTGGAATGGTCATGACATTTTTCTTCTGGATAATTAAGGTGTATGATATGATGTGATGGGATGCGGCATTTTGAAATTTGCGGAGGCTGAAAAGCGGGGAGACGGAGGACGAGGATGAGCGAAAACAAACGGGACAGGGTCATCGATATGACGTACGGACCGATCATGCGCAAGGTGCCGCTGTTTGCGCTCCCGCCGGTGATCGGGAATTGTACACCACCCCGGACACCCCGGTGATCGGAAAAAACTGCGGTACCGTGTCCCTTGCGGCGGTCGGGACCAGCGCCCGGCCGGTGGAAGCGGTGCTGTGCGTCTTCCTCGGCATCGGTACGGGGGTCTCCATACTGATCTCGCAGTATTACGGCGCGGGAGACCGCGAAAAGACCGCCGGCGTCTGCCGCACCCCGTCGGCTTTTGTGGGGATCCTTTTGGCTTTTTCCGCCCGCGTGCCGCGGCCTTTTCTTCCCGGCGGGCGCAGAAGGACCGTCCCGTCCGTATTTTACGCTCCGGCACAAAAGCCCGCGGGCTGGACAGAAGCAAAAAATCACAGCTCCGGTCCCGAATCGGGATCGGGGCTGTGATCCAGCGGCCCTGATGGGGATCGGACCCATATCCCCGGATCGACAGTCCGGCATTCTGCCATTGAACCACAGGGTCGGATACAAAGCACGGTTGGTTGTTTTTTCGCCGCTATGCCGGTTTAGCTACGGCATTCCTGCCGGCGGGATTCGGACCCGCAACTGCGCCTTAAGATGGAAACGGTCATTGCTGTCCGTGCTTTTATTTGTGCCTCTGTTCCGCTGAACCTCAGGCGTGCGAAAACAGCAACCCTGATGGGGATCGGACCCATATCCCCGGAATGAGAGACCGGTGTTCTGCCGTTAAACTACAGGGCCATATACAAAGCCCGATTTTTCCCGCCTTTGGGCTTTTCCCCTCGGGCAAGGATACCGTAACACATTCGCGGCCGCGTTTCCCGGTAAAAAAGTTGCGAACGGTTATTTTTCAGGTTTGACACGGTCCCGCTTCGGGCTGCCCGGCGGGAATATTTTTTGACTTTTTCCCGCCCGCGTGCTACAATGCTGGTGCGGAGGAAGGGTCCGGGAGAGGCCCGCGGACACGCGGGAACCGAAGGGGCAACAGTGCAAAAAGGCTGCAAACTCTCAGGTAAAAGTACCGGGCACGGACGCATCCCTGGAAAGTGGGTTCACACCGAAGAAGCAAGGCGGCTTACCGAAAGGGGATCCCGCCGAATCTTTCAGGTAAAAAAACAGGGCGTACAGAGGTCAGCAGGACTGACCCTGCGCGTCTTTTTTTGTGTCCCGTCCGCGGGTCACCGGGAAAGCGCGCCGATTGAGGGAACGCATTGCGGGAGGTGAAGCCATGGGGACCTATGTTCCGAATACGGAAAAAGAGCAGCGGGAGATGCTTGAAGCCTGCGGGTTTCAAAGCTTCGACGACATGTATGCCCGGGCGGGGATCCCGGGGGAAATGAGGCTGAAGGGGGACCTTGCCATTCCGTCCGCGGGGACGGAGATGGAAGTCCGCCGTACCCTGGAGAAGGCGGCGCGGAAAAACCGCGTGTACGCTTCGGTTTTCCGGGGGGCCGGGGCATACCGCCATTACATACCGTCCATTGTGGGCGAGGTCTGCGGCAAGGAGGAGTTCCGGACCGCGTACACGCCTTACCAGGCTGAGATCAGCCAGGGACTGCTGCAGTCCATTTTCGAATACCAGACGGAGATCTGCGAGCTGACCGGCATGGCCGCGTCCAACGCCGGCGTATACGACGGCGCCACGGCGGTGGCGGAAGGGTGCGAAATGTGCCGGGATAAAAAACGCCGCAAGGTGCTCGTTTCCGGTGCTGTGGACCCGAAGATCGTTTCCGTGGTGCGCACCTATGCCTTCGGGCGGGGCGCGGAGGTGGCCGTGGTCCCCGAAAAGGACGGAGCCACGGACCCGGACGCCCTGAGGGGCATGCTGGACGGGGAGACCGCCTGCCTGGTCATCCAGCAGCCGAACTTCTTCGGCTGCGAGGAGGACGCCGGCGCTCTGGCGGAGACTGTACATGCGTCCGGCGCGAAACTGATCATGAGCTGCAACCCCATCGCCCTGGCGGTCATGAGGACCCCGGGGGAATGCGGCGCGGACATCGCCGTGGGCGAGGGCCAGCCCCTCGGGATGCCCCTGGGCTTCGGCGGACCGTACCTGGGCTTTATGGCCGCGGAGGAAAAAATGGTCCGCAGGCTTCCCGGCAGGATCGTGGGCGAGACCACGGACATCAACGGGCAGCGCTGCTACGTGCTGACCATGCAGGCCAGGGAACAGCACATCCGCAGGGAAAAGGCGGGCTCCAACATCTGCTCCAACGAGGCGCTGTGCGCCCTGACCGCCGCGGTGTACCTTGCGGCGATGGGTCCGGAGGGGCTGAGGAAGACGGCCCTTTCCTGCTGGGCCAACGCCCATTACCTGAGGGAGAAGCTTTCGGAGGCGGGGCTTGAAAAGGTCCACAGCCGCCCGTTTTTCCACGAGTTCGTGATGCGCGCTCCCGGTGAAAAGCAGGCGCGGGATATCCTGCGGGCGCTGGACGGGGCGGACATCCTCGGCGGACTTTTGCTGGGGGACGGCAGGATGCTGTGGTGCGCCACGGAAATGAACGACCGGGACAGCATGGACCGCGCTGCGGACATCGTAAAGGAGGTGCTCAAACCGTGAAGCTGATCTTTGAAAGAAGCGTACTCGGGAGGGGGACCGACTACATCCCGGAGCCGGACATGGGAATGACAGCGCCGGACTTCAAGCCCCGGGAGAGGAAACTGAACCTTCCCCAGCTCAGCGAGGTGCAGGTGGACCGGCATTATACCGAGCTTGCCGGTGAGACGCGGGGCGTCAACGGCGGCTTTTATCCCCTGGGCTCCTGTACTATGAAATATAATCCGGCCATGGCTGAGGACCTTGCAGCGCTGCCCGGCTTTACCGGCGTCCATCCCCTGCAGGGGGACGAAAGCGTCCAGGGGTGCCTTGAGGTGATGCGGCTGACGGAAAAGTGCCTTGCGGAGATCACCGGCATGGACGCCGTCACCCTGCAGCCCGCCGCCGGCGCCCACGGGGAGTTTACCGGGCTGATGCTGATCAAGGCCTGGCACGTATCCCGCGGCCAGACGGGGCGCACGAAGATCCTGGTGCCCGATTCCGCCCACGGCACCAACCCCGCCAGCGCGGCGATGGCCGGCTTTGAGGTGGTAAACATCCCATCGGACGAAAACGGCTGCGTGGACCTTCAGGCCCTCCGGGCCGCGGCGGGGGACGACACCGCAGGACTGATGCTGACCAACCCCAACACCGTGGGCCTTTTCGATCCGAACATCGCCGATATCACCCGCATCGTCCACGAGGCGGGTGGACTGTGCTACTATGACGGCGCCAACCTGAACGCGGTCATGGGCATCGTCCGTCCGGGGGATATGGGCTTTGACGTGGTGCACGTCAATCTTCACAAGACCTTTGCCACCCCCCACGGCGGCGGCGGCCCGGGCAGCGGCCCGGTGGGCTGCAAAAAATTCCTGTCGGGCTTCCTGCCGGGATGGCGGGTGAACGAAAAGGACGGGGCCCTCGTCCGTGAGGAGGCGAAGGACCGCGTCGGCGACGTCAGGTCCTTCGGCGGCAATTTCCTGGTGGTGGTGAAGGCCCTCGCCTACATTCTTTCCATCGGCAGGGAGGGGGTGCCGGCGACCGCTGCCAACGCCGTCCTGAACGCAAATTACCTGATGCACCTTTTAAAGGGCGCCTATCCCATGGCTTTTGACGCCGTCTGCATGCACGAGTTTGTGATGACGCTGGAGGGCCTGAAGGAGGAGACCGGTGTCTCGGCCCTGGATATCGCCAAGGCGCTTATCGACCACGGCATCCATCCGCCCACCATGTATTTCCCGCTGATCGTGCATGAGGCACTGATGGCGGAGCCGACGGAGACCGAGACGAAGGAGACCCTGGAGGATGCCGCCCGGGCGTTCCTGGAGGTGCTTCAGGACGCCCGGAGTGATCCCGAAAAGGCGCACACTGCCCCCCTGACCACCCGTATCCGCAGGCCCGACGAGGTGAAGGCCGCCCGCAAGCCGGTGATACGATATGATTTCGGCGCTTGAGTGCTTCCGCATCGAAACGTACGACCCCTATGAAAACCTGGCCCTGGAAAAGGTGCTGACCCTGGGCGTAAGGGAAGGGGAATGCCTGCTTATCCTGTGGCAGAACAGGGATACGGTGGTGATCGGCAGGAACCAGAACGCCTGGGAGGAATGTGCCCTGGAACGCTTCCGCTCCGGCGGCGGCCGTCTGGCCCGGCGCCTTTCCGGCGGCGGGGCGGTGTACCACGACCTGGGCAACCTGAATTTTTCCTTTGCGGTGCGCAAGGGCGATTACGATCCCGTAAAACAGAGCGAGGTGGTCCTCCGGGCGGTCCGGGCGCTGGGCGTCCCGGCAGTAAGGACCGGAAGGAACGACATCGAGGCGGAGGACCGCAAGTTTTCCGGCAGCGCGTATTTTGAAAAATCGCTCTGCTGCTGCCATCACGGCACGCTGATGATGGACGTGGACCTTGGCCGGATGGAGGAAGCGCTGACCCCTCCCCGGGCCAAGCTCTCCTCCCGGGGGGTGTCCTCGGTGCGCAAAAGGGTGGTCAACCTGAAAAGTTTCTGCCCTTCCCTGGACCGGGCCATGATGGAGACCGCCCTGCGGGAGGCCTTCCGGGAGGTATACGGCCTCCCCCTGGGGGAAAGGAACGCTCCCGATAGGGGAGAGGTCCTGAGGGAAAAGGCGCTGATGGCTTCCGAGGAATGGATCCTGGGGCGGCGCATCCCCTTTTCCGCCGCGGCGGAGGAGCGCTTTTCCTGGGGCGGCGTGAGGCTTGAAATGTCCGTCCGTGAAGGAAGGATCACGGAGGCAGTCTGCCGCTCCGACGCCATGGACGCGGATATGATCCTGATGATCGCGGACTCCCTGAAGGGCTGCCCCTACGAAAGCGAAGCCATGGCAGGGCGCGTCCTCGGCGCGGCGCCTGCCCCGAAAGGGGAACTGAGGGAGCGCATGGCCGTGGACATGGCGGAAATGATCCTGGAACAGGTCCGGGGGACCGTATGATCAAATATCCATGAAATACTTCCGGTGACCGGGTAAGGAACGGAAAGGAGAAACAGATGGAACTGAAACGGACGCCGCTCTACGACGCGCACGTGCGCCTCGGGGGCAGGATGGTGGAATTCGGCGGGTTCGAGATGCCGGTGCAGTACCCCACCGGCGTCATCCGGGAGCATATGGCCGTCAGGACCGCCTGCGGGCTGTTCGACGTGTCCCATATGGGCGAGGTGACCCTGGAGGGACCGGATTCGGTGAAAAACCTGAACATGCTTTTGACCAACGATTACACCTATATGGAAGACGGACAGGCCCGCTACAGCCCCATGTGCAACGAAAACGGCGGGACTGTGGACGACCTGATCGTCTACAAGGTAAAGGACGACCGGTATTTCATCGTGGTGAACGCCTCCAACCGGGAAAAGGATTTCACCTGGATGAAGGAACACCTCTTTGGGGACGCGGTCCTTAACGACGTGTCGGACGCCTGGGGGCAGATCGCCCTGCAGGGCCCGGCGGCGGAAAAGATCCTTAAAAAATTGACGGCCCCGGAGAACATCCCCCAAAAGGGCTACCACGCCCTGTGGGACCGGGACGTGGGCGGGATCAAATGCATCGTTTCCCGCACCGGCTACACCGGATCGGACGGGTTCGAGCTTTATGTGCCGGCGGAGAAGACCGAAGAGATGTGGAACGCGCTGCTTGAAAACGGCAGGGACGAGGGACTGATCCCCTGCGGCCTGGGGGCCCGGGACACCCTGCG
Organism: Clostridia bacterium; assembly: GCA_017524725.1. Lineage (GTDB taxonomy): Bacteria > Bacillota > Clostridia > Christensenellales > Aristaeellaceae > RUG756. The sequence continues at coordinate 5,962 of JAFXUZ010000081.1, forward strand.
CCTGGAGGCCTCCATGCCCCTGTACGGGCACGAGCTCAGCGATACCATATCGCCCCTGACCGCGGGCCTTGGATTCTTTGTCAAAATGGACAAGCCGGACTTCATCGGCAAAAGCGCCCTTGAGGCCGCGGGCCAGAGCACGCAGCGCCGGGTGGGGCTGAAGGCGGTGGGCCGGGGCATCCTGAGGGAACACCAAAGCGTGTACCTTGACGGCCGGAAGATCGGGCAGACCACCTCCGGCACCCACTGCCCCTATATCGGCTGTTCTGCGGCGATGGCCATCGTGGACCGCGAGTGCGCCCAGGTCGGGACCCGCGTGGACGTGGACGTGCGCGGCAGGATGGTGGAGGCCGAGGTCGTCCCCATGCCCTTCTACAAAAAGTAAAGAACATTGGAGCGCCAAACGGCGGGCGATCCCGCCGCTGATCAGAAAAGGAGGAAGAAAACATGAATTTCCCGAAGGAGCTCAAGTACACCAGGACCCACGAATGGGTGCGTTTCACCGATGAAAAGACGGCCTATATCGGCATTACCGATTTTGCCCAGGACCAATTGGGGGACCTGGTTTTTGTCAACCTGCCCTCGGAGGGCGACGCCCTGACCGCCGGGGAGGCTTTTGCCGACGTGGAATCCGTGAAGGCGGTGTCCGACGTCAATTCCCCCGTGACCGGGACCGTCGTGAAGGTGAACGAGGAACTGGCGGACGCCCCGGAAAAAATGAACGAGACACCCTATGAAGCCTGGTTCGTGATGGCGGAAGACATCAGCGGCACCGAGGACCTGATGGACGCCGAAGCCTATGAGGAGTTCGTCAGGACCGAAGGCGCGTCCTGATCCCAAACTGCCTGCGCAGGCGCCCCGGGGGATGCCGATCCCCCTGGGGGATGCACGCCTGATCGTCTGTCTGAACGGTTCATCAAAACGATTTGGAAGGAGCGCCGGGAATGGATACGAAGACCTTTGACCTGATCGTGATCGGTGCGGGCCCGGGCGGATACGAGGCGGCTTTCGAGGCTGCGGACCTGGGCATGAAGACCGCCCTGGTGGAAAAGGACGCCCCGGGAGGCACCTGCCTCAACCGCGGATGCATCCCCACCAAATCCTTCCTGCACGCGGCGGGTCTCTGCCGGGAAATGAGGGAGGCGGCTGCCTTCGGGATCGTCCCCGGGGAGATCAAGGTGGACTATGCCCGTATGCAGGAAAGGAAAAACGAGGCGGTCCTCCAGCTCCGCAAGGGGATCGAAGGGACGGCTGCAAGGAAAAAGATCGCGCTGATCCGCGGGACCGCCGCGCTTCAGGGCGGTGGGACGGTATCGGTCCGCACCGGCGAGGGAGAAGAGACCCTCCGGGCGGACAGGATCCTCCTGGCCACCGGTTCGGTCCCCGCCGTACCGCCGATCCCCGGCGTCGATCTTCCCGGCGTCCTGACAAGCGACGGGCTGCTTGATAACGATAAACCCATCGGCAGGCTCGTGATCATCGGCGGGGGTGTGATCGGCGTGGAATTCGCGGAGGTATACGCCGCATTGGGCGCCGCGGTCACGGTGATCGAGGCCATGCCCCAGCTTCTTCCGAGCCTGGACAGGGAGATCGCCCAAAGCATGAAAATGCTGCTGAAAAAGCGGGGCGTCAGCGTATGCACCGGCACGCAGGTGAACAGGATCCTTCCCGGCGAGGGGGGAAAACTGATCTGCGAATACGGCGAGGCAGAAACCGCGGAGGCGGACGCCGTCCTTGTCAGCGTGGGCAGGCGCCCGTACACCGAAGGCCTTTTCGCGCCCGGCGCGCAGCCAAAGACGGAGCGCGGGCGGATCACGGTGAACGAATACGGCGAGACCTCTCTTCCCGGGGTCTGGGCCGTCGGCGACGTGACCGGCGGCGCCATGCTGGCCCACGCCGCCTCGGCGGCGGGCAGGAACGCCGTGCGCCGCATGGCCGGCCTGCCTCCCTGTGCGGACACGCGCTTCATCCCCTCCTGCGTGTATACCGATCCGGAGATCGCCTGCGCAGGGATGGGCGAGGAGGAGGCGAAGACTGCCGGCATCGAGGCGGACAGCCGCAAGATCCCCATGACCGCCAACGGTAAAACGGTGCTGACCGGCGCCGAACGGGGGTTCATCCGGGTGGTGTTCGAAAAAGGGAGCCGCCGCATCCTGGGCGTAAGGATGATGTGCGAGCGTGCGTCGGACATGATCGGCGAATTCACCATGGCCCTGTCCATGGGCCTGACGATGGACGAAATGGCCCGGGCCGTCCGGCCGCACCCCACCTTCTGCGAAGCGATCACCGAGGCGCTGAGGCTGCCATAAACCCTTTACGCAAAAAAACGCGAAAAAGCCGGAGCGCGGGGAACAAGAAGTGAAAAAGACTCCGGGGCGGTGCAAAAATAAACCGGAGCACGGGGAACATGAAGGGAAGAAGACTCCGGGGGCGGCGCAAAAAAATGTGAAAAAAGCCGGAGCGCGGGGAACATGAAGGAAAAAAGACTCCGGGGGCGGCGCAAAAAAAATGGAGCGGTTCCCGCCATCGGGAGCCGCTCCGCGCCGTTAGCTTTTGATCACTGCCCGTTATTCGGGCAGTCTTTTTAATTTCCCCGCTCCAGGAGACTGACCAGGTAAAGGAATTCTTCCTTATAGGAGTCGCCGAGGACATTGCCGCATTCCCTCAGGAGTTCCGCCGCGCCTGCGTAGGAGGCGCTGCCGCGGTAGGGGCTGTCCCGGAGGACCATGGCCGTCTCCGCCACCGCCGCGGCAAAGCGCAGGTTGTCGGTGGGGGGCAGGGCGGCGGCCTCGGCGGTCAGGGGATAGGCATACAGGCCGCTTTCTTCCCTGTCCGGAGCCTTGCAGCGGATGCTGACGGTGAGCCATTCGCCGTTTTCATTTCCGGGCAGGTCCTCCGTGTAGCGGCTTTCCGAGGAGCCCACGTCAAAATCGCTTCCCGCGGGCACGATCTCGTACAGGGCGGTGACCCGGTGGCCGCTGCCGACCTCGCCGCCGTCCACGCTGTCGTCGGCAAAATCCTCGGGGGCCAGCAGCCGGTCCTCATAGCCGATCAGCCGGTAGCCCTTGACGTACGCCGGGTTGAAGTCCACCTGGAGCTTAACGTCCTTTGCCACGGTCACGAACCGGCCGCCGGCTTCGGTGACCAGCGCCCGCCTGGCTTCGTGGACGGTGTCGATGTACCAGTAGGTCCCGTCGCCGTAGAGGGCCAGGGCTTCCATTTTGTTGTCCTTGTAATTGCCGTAGCCGAAGCCCATCACGGTCAGGGTAACGCCGCTTAGCTTTTTGTCCATGACCAGGCGGGCAAGCTCGCCCTCCGATGTGACGCCCACGTTCAGATCGCCGTCAGTGGCAAGGATGATGCGGTTGACGCCGCCGGGGATCAGGTGCTTTTCTGCGATCTCATAGGCACGGGTGATGCCCGCGCCGCCGTTGGTGGAGCCGTAGGCGTACAGGTCCGATATCGCCTCCATGATGCGGGTCTTTTCCCCGCCGCTGACGCCCTCCAGGACCACGCGGTCACCGGAGGCGTAGGTGACGATGGAAACGGTGTCCTCGGGCCCCAGGGTGTCAAGGAGCAGGAGGAAGGCACGCTTCACCAGGTCCAGCCGGTCCGCGCCTTCCATGCTGCCGGAGGTGTCGATCAGGAAGACCAGGTTCTGTCCCCGGCCCTCGGGCACCTGAACCTCCGCGGCCTTAAGGCCGATCAGGAGCAAACGCGTCTCTTTGTTCCAGGGGCAGGGCCCGGTTTCCATGGTGACGCCGAAAGGTTCGCCCGCCGAGGGGGAGGCGTAATCATAGGAGAAGTAATTCAGCATCTCTTCCACCCGCACCGCGTCGGGAGGGGGAACGCTGCCCTCCAGGACGAGGCGGCGGAACTGGGCGTAGGACGCCGTGTCCACCTCCGCCGCGAAGGTGGAGAGGGGAGCGGCCTTGACGGAGCGGAAACGGTTGTCCGCGAAAGCGCTGTATTCGTTGGTGTCGAAATAACCTGTTTCCGCGGCCATGGCCGGGGAAGCGGTATAGAAGGCCGTCGGTGCGTAGCCCCAGGCGCTGTCCTCGTACAGTTCGTATTCGCTGCTTCGGGATTCCCGGGGCCGGAATTCGGGATTTGCCTCTGCGTCCTCCCTGAAAAGGTTTTCTATGGTTAGGCGGTCGGCCATGCCGGTCCGCATGAGGCCGGAAGCTTTCTGGAACTTCATGACGGCCTCCGCGGTGCCGGGCCCGTACACCCCGTCCGTTTCGGTTTCCCTGTAGTCAAGCGCTTTCAGGCGCTGCTGGAGGGCGGCCACGGCGTCGCCGCTGTCTCCCTCCTTCAGGAGGACGATGCCCGTAAGGGCTTCCGGAACGCCGCCGCCGTTCTCCGCCGCCGCCGGCAGCAGGAGGAATGCCATCATAGCCGCCAGGAACGCGCACAGCCATTTGGTGATCCTTTTCATTTTCCCTGTCTCCCTTCTTATTCCCTGTTTGATGAGAGGCATACCGATGGATGTATGCCTCTTGTGATGCACGGACGCCGGTGAAACCGGGAGGTCCTGTGTTTTCGGGTTCCACATATCAGAACGCGGATCTCGCGTTTTTTGTTCCGTCAGGGAGATCAAAAAGAAAATGTTTACAATTCTGTTCCTGTCAGCCGATCGCTTCCGAAGGTTTTCCTTGCCTTCACCAGCGCTCAGACATCATGAGGGTACGCCTTTTCTCAAACTCGACTCTTTTATAGGGAACGCGGTCCATTCAAGGCCGTTTCCTGCTGCCGCAGGCCCTCAGCCTCCATTTCAAGGAGGCGCGCTTTCCTGTCCGTGCCGCCGGCGTAGCCCGTCAGCTTTCCCCCGCTTCCCACCACCCGGTGGCATGGGATGATCAGGGATATGGGGTTGTGTCCCACGGCATTTCCCACCGCCCGGGGGGACGGGGAGCCCAGCATGAGCGCGACCCGGCCGTAGGACGCGGTATGTCCGTAGGGGATCGTAAGCAGGATATCCCAGACAGCCCTGCGGAACGCCGTGCCCCGGGGACGGAGCGCGGGGGTGAAGGAAGGCTGTTTTCCGGAAAAATAGATATCAAGCCAAAGCCCGGCGTCCCTGAAGACCGGGAGAAAGCGCTCCTCACGGGGCTCTGAAAGCGTTTCGGCGAAGTGCTTCTGTCCGTCGAACCACAGCCCCGTCAGCGCGTCCCCGTTCCCCGAAAGGGTGATGCCGCCCAGGGGGGATATGTAATGATGCGTATATTCCATGGTAGGATCCTCCTTTACGGGCCTTTGACAACATGATATCATCATCACAAACGGCGGTCAAACGTGCCGTAATCATGGCGGCGCCGTGAAAATGAACGTCTGCCCCGTATAAGGCGGGAAAGCGTAAAAGGAGATGCGAAAATGCCAGACCTGAAAAGGATCGAAGATATGGAAAACTGCCTGAACGAGTGCGGCGAGGCCGTCAGTTCGCTTCGGGAGCAGCTTGGCAGGCTGAACGCCCTGCGTGAAAAAGCCGTGCGACTGTATGCGTATTACGGCAGCGAAGACTGGTATGCGGACCGGGAAAAAGAGCTGCCGGAGGGCTTCCGGGCGGGGGTCCTGTCGGAAGACGCGGTATACGACAGCATGACGGAACTGAGGGAAACGGCGTTCCTTATGCTTGAGACCGGGACCGACATATTGAAAAACTGGATCTAGGGTTTCTTTGTGTTCGAACATAAAGCCCGGAACCCGGGCCTTATTTAAGTTCGATCCTCCTGCTTTTTGAAGCGGGCCCGCATCATGGGCTTGATGCCGCCCGCTTCCAGGATCTTCATCGCCTGGTCGCCCAGCCGCTCGCAGCAAAGGGTCTCGCCTGTCTCCTCTACGGTGACATTTCCCGCTTCCAGGTCCAGCGTCAGGGTCTGCCCGTCCCGCACGCGCCGGCTGATCCCCTTGCAGATCACGGGGAGGAGGCCAAGGTTTACGGCGTTGCGGAAAAAAATGCGGGCGAAGGAGTCCGCCAGGACGGCGGAGGCGCCCATATTCAAAAGGGCGATGGGGGCATGCTCCCGGCTGGAGCCGCATCCGAAATTGCGGCCCGCCACCACGATGCCTCCTTTGGGGAAATTTGGGGCGATATCCTCGCTGACCCCGCACAGGCAGTGACTGCCGATCTCCTTTGGGTCGGTAATGGCCAGAAAGCGTCCGGGATAGATCTGATCGGTATCGATATTGTCGCCGACCACGATGATTTTGCCGGTGATCTTCGTATTCATGCGCGCTTCCTCCTGAAAATAGGATCGGGTTTGAAAAAAGTCGGACTTCCGGTGATGTATGGGCCCTGTGAAGGCAAAATCTTTAATCCAGATAGGGACGCGGATCGGTGATCACGCCGTTGAGCAGGCTGGCCGCTACTGTGGCGGGACTTGCGAGATACATCAGCGCTTCGGTGGAGCCCATGCGGCCGGGGAAATTGCGGTTGGTGCTGGTGATGCATACCTCGCCGGGGGCCAGGATGCCCTCATGCGCCCCCAGGCACGCGCCGCAGCCGGGGGTGGTAAAGGTGGCCCCGGCGTCCATCAGGTCCCGGATGTATCCTTTCTCCATGCACTCCAGCATCACCTCCCGGGAGGCCGGAACGACCACCAGGCGGGTGTAGGCGGGGATATGCCTGCCCTTCAGGATCTTTGCGGCTGCGGCGATGTCCTCGGTGCGGCCGCCGGTACAGGAACCGATATAGCCCTGGTCCAGCTTTACGGGGCCGGAGGCGGTCACTTCGGACAGGGGATGCACGTTTTCGACGCTGCTGGGACAGGCCAGTTCAGGTTCCATTTTCGATACGTCGAACACATGGGTCTCGGCGTAGCGATACCCCGGATCGGTGAACTGGATCTCATAGGGACGCACCGCCCGCGCGGCCACATAGTCCATTACGTCCCTGTTGGGCTGCATATAGGCTGTTTTCGCGCCCATTTCCACGGCCATGTTGCATATGGTCATGCGGCCGGCCACGTTCAGGCCTTCCACATAGCTGCCGGTGAAGTCGATGGCCTTGTATACGGCCCCGTCCGCGCGGATGCGGCCCAGTACGGCCAGTACCACGTCCTTGGGGTATACCCCCCTGGGCGCCTCCCCTTCCAGGCGGACCTCGATGATCTCCGGCACCCGGAACCAGAGTTCGCCGGTCATAAGGATCGTGGCCATGTCCGTAGCGCCGCAGCCCGTGCCCATGGCCCCGAAGGCCCCGTGGGTGGTGGTGTGGCTGTCCGTGGCCACCACGATCATGCCGGGATAGATCACACCCGCCTCCGGCATCACCTGGTGGCACACGCCGCAGTCGGTGTCGAAATGGAATTTGAGGCCGTTTTTCTTTGCGAATTCCCGCATTTCCCGGTGGTTGGACGCGCTTTTGATGTCGGGACAGGGGGCGTAGTGATCGAAGACGAAGGCGCAGCGGGTGTTGTCCCACACTTTTTCGCCGCCCATCTCATAGAAGGAATACACCGTCTGCAGGTACAGGTCGTTGATCTCGGCAAAATCCACTTTGGCGGTGACGATCTCGCCGGTGCGGACTTCGCTGCGTCCGCTGTTCCTGGCCAGGATCTTTTCGATGGCGTGCATAAGCTTTCCTCCTTGTCATCCGGAAAACGTATATTGAATATCGTATACGATATTCAATCTGACATAAAGATAACACAGCCGACGGAAAAAATCAAGGGTTTTCTGGCGGGAGGGGCGGTTGATTTATGATGTTTATTTCAATATAATATTTCGTATACGATATACGGGAGGTACGCGCTTTGGAAACCTTGGAAATGATGCCCGTACGGATCAGGATCGCGGCCATTCTTCGCAAGGCGATCTATTCCGGCGAATACAAAAGCGGCGACGAACTGAGCCTGACGGACGTCGCCGCGCAGCTCGGCGTCAGCCGCACGCCCGTAAGGGAAGCCTTCCAGGTGCTTGAGGGCGAGGGACTGATCACCCTGCGGATGAATAAAGGGGCCATCGTGAACACCGTGGACCGCAAATTCATCCGTGACATTTTTGAAATGCGGATCCTGCTGGAGGCAGAAGCGGCCCGCAGGGCGGCGGAAAACGGGATGGACGGAAAAATACTGGAAAATCTCCTGGAGCGGCTGCATGTCCTGAGGGACCATATCGAAGCGGTGGACACCGCTGAGTACGCGGCGCTGAACCGGGCGGTCCATCAGGCAGTATGGCAGGCCGCCGACAATCACCAGCTGACCGCCTACCTGCTTCAGATGTGGAACGGCCCCAGCGTCGGCAGGGGACAGGACGCTGCCGCGCACCATTACAGGAACTCCACCGACGAGCATATTTCCATCCTTGAGTTCATCCGGGACAGGAAAGCGGAAGACGCGAAAAAAGCCATGCTCAGGCATATCGAACGGAGCATGGAAAACATGCTTGCGTATTATCCCGAAACTTAAAGACAGGCTTTAAAACGGCGAATATGCGAGGGAAGAAAAATGACGGAATACGGAAGGATCGGACCGGCCCGCATGGACGGGCTGTGGGATCTGCACAGGGCTTACAAAGCCGCGATCGGCGAAGACATGCCCGGCGGGGAGGACCTGAAGCGCCTTTCCCTCGCGATCGAACGGGAACAGATCCTGTTTTACGGCGCCTGGGAGGGCGGCAGGCTTGTCGGCTGCTGCTCCGTGACGGTGGGTTTTTCCACCTTCAATTACCGGCCTTCGGGCGTGTTTGAGGATTTCTATATCGTTCCCGAATGCAGGCACCGGGGCATCGCCCGGGAGCTGGCAAGGTATGCTTTCAGGGAAAGCGGCGTCGCCTCGCTTACGGTGGGCTGTGCGGACTGCGACGTTGAAATGTACCGGGCCCTCGGCTTTTCCCTTCCGCTGGGAAATCTTCTGGCTTTTGAATGACGGCACGGAGAAAGGGGACGCGGATATGAACGGGAAAAGGAGCTTCGGTATCTCTCAGGCGGCCCGGCGCCGCGGGGGGACGGCCGTCCGGCGGACAGGCTTCTTATAGCATTGTGTTCAGGCTGATCGCGTGGGCCGTGCTGCTGGCGGCGGCGATGCCCTTCGCCGCGGCGGAGGATACCCGCAGGCGATATGCCCGTTTTTACGGCGGGAAGCACCGGGAAGACCTTTGAAAACGACAATACCGCGTTCATGGGCATTACACGGCGTGCGAACCTGATCGCGCTCTGTGAGGCTGCCAAAGGGAAGATCGATGCCGGCAGGATGCTGGAGATCATCGAAACGCCTTTGGAGGAAGGCGGCGCGGCGATGGACCTGACGGTCTTCCGGATGGTGGCGGTCCCCGAAACGAGGACGCTCCGGCTCCGGGTCGCCGGCGGCTCCGGATGGACGCGGATCGAGCTGGCGGGTTTCCTTGAATACTGATCACAGCATAAACGGGAGGGTGAAGAATGGCCAGGATCTTTTTGATCTCCGGCGCCTGCGGGTGCGGGAAAACGACCTTTGCGGACGCGTACGCCGCGCACATGGTCCGGACGGAAAACAAAACGGTCTATATGATCCACGGGGATCATTTTCAGGACGGCTTCGTCAAACCGGATGACCGGGGCTTCTTTAAAGGGAGCGGGGCCGCGGACCCGGTCCTGTGGGAAGACGTGCTGCGCTTCAACTGGGACTGCATCGTCTTTGCCGCCGGACGGGCGCTTGATATGGGCCTGGACGTGGTCGTCGACTACGTCGTGGAGGACGAGCTTCCCCGTGTGCGGGATCTGGCGGCGGCCCATCACGCAGACCTGTATTATATCGTCATGACGGCCGCGTCGCGGGAGATCGAGCGTCGCATCCGCGAGCGCGGCGATACCTGGCTGATCGAAAGGGCGCTGTTCCTAAAAAGGAAGCTGGAAGCCATGCCGGAAACCCGGGGGCACCTGTACGACACCACCGGAAAAACGACGGAAGAGATGCTCCGGGAGATCGATATGGACAAATACGCTCTGAAGGAGCCCGTGTGACGCGGGACGTTCCATGGACCGGATCAATATGGAAGGGAAGAGACCTTACAAATGAAAGTGATCCTCATCAACGGCCCCATGGGCGTCGGGAAGACCGCGGCGGGAAAGCGTATCGCGGACATGACGCCGGGGACAGCGTTTATCGACGGCGACTGGTGCATGGATATCCATCCCTTCGTCGGGAACCGTGAAACGAAGGCCATGGCCGTGGACAACATCCTGCACATGGCCGGCAATTATATGAAATGCTCCGAATGCCGCATGGTCGTCGCGGCCTGGCTGATGGACGACGCCTGGGTGCTTCAAAGCCTCCTGGAGGGGCTTGCCTCCCTGGGGGCGGAGACAAGGAGCGTGACGCTGATCTGCGACGGGGAGACCCTTGCCCGACGCTGGGAAAACGACCGGGAATGCCCCTGGAGAACGGAGAAATGGCTCAGGGTGAGCCTTTCCTCGCTTCCGTATTTCGCGTCGCTTGGGAACGTGATCGACACCACATGGCTGTCGCCCGACAGGACGGCGGAGATGATCCTCGGGGACAAAAGGAACGTATTCGAAACGGAAAGGCTGATCCTGCGGCCGTGGCATATCTCGGACGCGGAGGAATGCTACCGGTACGCGAAGGACCCGCGGGTCGGCCCCATCGCCGGATGGCCGGTGCATACGTGCGTGGAAAATACCCGGGAGATCATCCGGGGCGGCCTTTCCGCGGAGGAGACCTTTGCGATCGTACTGAAGGAAACGGGGCTCCCCGTGGGGAGCGTCGGCCTGCATAACAACGACCTGGCGGAAAAAGAGGACGAAAAGGAACTGGGTTACTGGCTGGGTCCTCCCTTCTGGGGACGGGGGATCGTCCCGGAGGCCTCGGGAGAGGTGCTCAGCCACGCCTTCGAGGACCTGAAGCTGAACCGTGTCTGGTGCGGTTATTACGACGGCAATGAAAAGTCGAGGCGCGTCCAGGAAAAACTGGGCTTCAAATACCGCTGGACGTCGGAGGACGTGCCTGTTCCTCAGATGGGGGAAACAAGAAAAAGCCATGTCAGTCTTTTGACGAGGGAAGAATGGCTGTCGAAAGTGCGGGAAACGCCGGAACGGTTTTCTTTGCAGGCGAACACAGAGAACCGTCCCAATGGCATTAAGATAAGGGAACAGTGCCCGAAAAAAAGCCGCATAAAAATGCAGGAAGTGGGAGAAGGAAAGTTAAAAACAGGAAAACCTCCAAAGAAGAGTATAGCAAACAAGCCGGCGGGAAAACAATAAATGAA
>JAFXUZ010000082.1 GCA_017524725.1 Clostridia bacterium
CTTCTTCCGGATCCATAATGATGGGAAAGATATCCCACCATCTTGATGCGTCAAAGCCTGAAGTACCCCAGTTCCAGATCAGATCTCCTTCCTCCCGCAGGAATTCCTCGGGGAAAGCAGGCTCCATGGGGAATTCTGTACTCTCTGCCGGTTCATGATAAGTCGGAGGGACAGGGGAAGGTGTTGCAGCCGTGAGAATAGTCAGGTGAGTCGCCGGATCTGCCCATCCGCTCAGCGGCACCAGCCACAACATCATCACACAAAACAGCATCAGGCGTTTCATGGTCAACGCTCCTTCCACACCACAGCCCCGCTGTGGTCGATATACATCAGTTTTCCGTCCTTCTCCACCAGAGCCAGACCATCCCGGAAGGACGAAGCGTCGTCATACTGCGGGGGAATGACCCACTGAGCTGTTTCGTCGATATAACCCCATGAACCGTTCAGCTTTACAGGTGAAAGACCTTCGGAGAAGTTCCCGAAACCGCTGTCCGGAACTGATATTTCTTCAAACATCGGTTCTGTCAGGTACTCGCAGCCATCCTTGGACAGCCGAAGCAGCCCGTAGGCGCTTGCCCGTTCACCGTTGTTACTCACTTTCGTCAAGCTGTACCATACCAATCCATTTCCCATCGCATGGGAGCAGATGGCAAAGGAGGCTGAGCCATCCGTTTGGATAGGCATGGAAAAAACAGTATTGCCATCCCGGTCCATAAAAACATAGGAATAGCCAAAATTCCCATCACGGAGATGCAGAAGCGCGTATCCGTTATGGAAAAAAGCATTCTTGTCATTGTCAGGGAAAATATTTTCTGGATCAATGTCCAACACCGGAGGAAGGACAACGTTCCCTTCAGTATCCAATATCCCCGTTTTGCCGTCTTTAGTAAAGAATACCCTGCCCTCATAAGCAGGATTCACAGAATCATAGCAGGGATACAGGATCACGTTCCCGTCCGGCCGCGCAAGGCCATACAGGGTTCCGTCAGAAACGCAAACCAAGCCTTCACACACAGCGTCAATGGGGTAAATACCGTCTGGAAACACAACGGCATTGCCCCGAGTGTCGATCAGGGATCCTGTAAAGCCGTCATCGGTCGCTTTCATCCACAGGGCATAACCATCGTGAAATCCGCTGAAAAAACCGCTCCATCCGGAATACTCGATCGAAATGGCGGGCATGCCGCTGTCCCTATTGAAAAAAGCGGCCTGTACGCCGAAATAGCGGTCTCCGTCTTTCGACCATACTGCGAAGATCAGATTGCTGTCCGTCGACTCATGGTCGACATCCACATAAACAGGCTCCTGAAAGAAACCGCTTGCTGTATCATACCAGCCGAAGAGCGCTTCGGTATATGACATTTTATCCCGGATAAGGTAAAACGAGCCGCAAAACTTTATTGCCGCATATTCGGTGGGTACGGCAAAGGACCCGTCCCGGCGGATCAAACCGGTACCAAATTCGTATTCATCCCCGGCAGTAACTACGATCGCAGTATCCCCGTTGAATGCTTCTGCCCAGTCCCACTGCGGCTCGATCACCGTTTCTCCCGCCCGGTTCATGTAGCCCCACAGGTCGTTTTCACGGATGGGATAGAGGGCGGGGATCTCTTCCTCCGCAAAGCAGGGGAGGGGAAGGAGCAAGAACAGGGCAAGGATCAGCGGCAGGAAGCGTTTCATGGAATCAATTCCTTTCTCGACCGTATCAGATTAATCAAGTATTGTTATATTTTACAATCTGTTGTACGGGCAGTATTCCGTCAAACTTATATCTTATTCAACCTGCGTACAACAGATCTTCATAAGTGTCTTTTACATCCAGGGCCACATCATTCTGGTATAATCTCGGTCCCCAGGCGCCCATAGACTGCCTCCTTTCACATAATTGGTCTTGGGGCATTATTCCCTGCCGTATGTTTTGTAGTTCAGTCCGTTTTCAACGCAGTATGCTTCCGCCGGGCTGCTTTTCATAACGATGAGCACAAGATCGGTACCGGCGTCGAATGCCCACGGTCCGATAGCGTTCACGCCTCCAGGAACCATGATTTCCGTCAGCCCCGGACATGAGTAAAACGCACCGGCCCCGATCTCCGTCAGGCTTTCCGGAAAGCCGATCTTCTTCAGGCTGCCGCAGCCTGCGAATGCGTTCTCCCCGATGACGGTCACGCTTTCCGGAAGCGTGATTTCAACCAGGCTGCCGCAGCCATAGAACGTCCGGTATCCGATCTCCGTGATCCCGTTTGGCAGCGAAATATGCTCAAGGTTCCTGCAGCCGGCAAACGCGGCGTTCCCGATCATCCTGACACTGTCCGGGAGTACTGCGCTTATCAGTCCGGAGCAGTCCGTAAATGCTCCGGCGCCGACGGATATGACGCCGTCGGGAAGGACGGCCTCCGTAAGGCCGCTCCGCTCGAAGGCTTCGTCACCGATGCGCGTCACGCTGCCCGGGATTGTGATGCCCTTCAGGTGTCCGCATCGCGAAAAAGCCGCCTCCCCGATCTCCATCAATCCGTCGGGGAGGATCACATTTGCCAGCCGGCTGCACCCAAAGAACACATTCCTGCCGATGCGTTTTACTCCGGAAGGTACCGAAATGCTTTCAAGGCTCGCGCAAAAGTTGAAAGCGCAGTCCCCGATCTCAGTGACGCTGTCCGGGAGATTGATGCCAATCAGTCCTTCGCACCGGAAAAAAGAGGCGTACCCGATCTTCGTCACGCTTTCGGGAAGGAACACACGGTTCAGGCAGTCGCAGAAGGAAAAAGCTTCATCCCCGATGATTTTCGTTCCCTCGGGGATACGATATTCAGAATCCGTAACGGCCATCAGGCGGCAGACGAGGCGTTTCTCCGTTTTACAGAAAAGCGTTCCGTCACACATTTCCAGCGTGGGATGATCATCGGAAAAACTGATTTCCCTCAGCGATTCACAGCGGAGGAACGGATTGGCGCCGATTTTCGTCACGGTATCAGGAAGAATGATTTGAGGAAGGTTTTCGCAGGCGGAAAAAGCGTAATCCCCGATGGCTTCAAGCCCGGGGGGAAGGATGATTTCCGTGAGGCCCGCGCAGCCTGAAAACGCTTCGCTGCCGATGGATTTCAGACTGTCAGGCAGCGTGAGGGACGCAATCACACTCCAGCCCCTGAATGCTCCGTCCCCGATGGACGTCACCGTGTGCCCGTCCAGTTCTCCGGGAACATACAGTATTTCCGCACCTCCGGTATACCAAGTGATTTCCGCCGTCCCGTCCTCAAACAGACGGTATTTGCAGTCCCCACAGGTGAATGTTCCCTCCGTTCCGTTCGGGACGCTCACAGACTCCGGGATCTCGGCAAAGGCCGCGGACAGGATCGGGGTGAACCAAAGCAACGCGGACAGCAATATGATCAATGTTTTCTTTTTCACACTGCATCCTCCATATGTTATGCTCGGTGACACGTAAATCACGTTTCCGGCGGGTGATCAGCCGTTCGGTTCGCAGCATGCCATGATATCTTCCAGTGTGACGGGGAAAACAGACGTGTCCAGCATTTCGGTATCAAAGCTTTGCAAAATCGTTCCGCGCCATATCTCGGTTTTCCCATGGCCGATCAGGGAGGAATAAACGACGAAAACCCTTTCGGGAGTGCCGTTGAGTACGGTGTTCCATATTTCTGCCACCACATGCGCGCCTTCAGGGCAGTCCACGGCCCAGCCCCTTTCCCGCTCATAGTTGGCGAATGTGAAGCCGCTTTTTCCCGGATAAAACGCGAACCACTCGCCGTCGTACGCGACGGCCGGCAGATAAGCCGTGACGAGACCGGCCATGGTGCATTCCGGTTTCATCACGATGTCAAATTCCTGTCCGGGCCTGAAAAACCGGTCCGAGATCACCTGAGAGTTCCATTTATCCTCAAAATACCACGCGCCTACCAGTTTCATTCGGTCTCCGGCCCTGCACGCCGCGAATACGATGGGGATCTCCGTGCCCGCAATGTTCCGCCATATGTAGTAAACCCCGCAGATCGGCGCGTCGTCCGGGAAGTTTTCCGTCATTGAGGTCAGAATGCCTTCGGGCCAGGCGTTCCGGAAAAAGACGCAGTCATAGCGCATTTCGGACCCATCCTCCGGGATAAGGGTGCGTTTTTCGGCAAGGGGCGCCTCGGCAAACGCGGCAGCGCATGGAAACAGGCAGAGGACGAGAAACAGGGAAAGCAGTCTTTTCATGGTATATCCTCTCTTTCGCGTATCGGCGCGGCATGATCAGCTATTCACCGGCTTGTTATCGCAATGATTCATTGGATTTGTGACCATTATAACCCGTTCGACCCGGAAACAGCAGCTTTTCCCCAAAAATTTACAAGGGTGACACCGTTCCCTCCGGACGGAAAAGGAAGTCTTCGTGTATGTCACAGAATTCTTCCGCCGGGCTGCCGGGAGTGCCCGCAACGGTGATGCCCACACATCCCTCAAAGGCGGTATCATCGATCACGCAGTCCGCCGGAACGCGGACCCAAAGCAGGTTTTCACAGTTGCCGAAAGCGTAGGATCCGAGGGACTCGCACCCGTCGGGGATATATACGCTTTTTGCCGGGATCCCCTCAAAGGCATGGGCATCGACCGCGGCAGCAGACGAAGGAAGCACGATGTCGGCGTCCTCCGGGGCGTAGGTCCGCCAGTGTGCCGTATACGTGGCGTGGCCTTCGACAGTAACTTCTTCTCCAGGAAGGAACAGTTCCCCCTCTAAGACCCAACCGGTCAGGGTCCATCCGGCCGGCGCGTCGAAAGGACATTCCGGAAGGACGATCACAGTCCCTTCCCCGGCGATAAGCGTTTCCAGCATTTCCTCCGCACCGCCGTCGAATACGATCTTCCTGGGGTTCGTTACGCCGTTGATACGGTATCCGTAATCAAATATCTCCTCCGTCACCATCTGCGCAACGGCGCTGATGACGCCGACGGGAATGTCACAGTCGTCGGTGAATTCGCTGTCAATGCTCGTGGAATGCGCGTAAACATGGATCGTTCCTTCGTCCCTGTTCACCCCTGAGCAATACATCGCGTGCCTGCCATTGCGTATCCAGATCACGTCCCCCTCGTGGAAATCGTCCGCGGTAAATACTTCTCCTCTGCGGAACGCGTCGCCGATCAGTAAGGAAAGGACATGGGTGAGGGAACCTCCAGGATTGTTTTCGGAATCCGCGTACGGGGCGTACACAGGGAAACCGGCCACCGTAAGGATGCGGCTCTGAAAAGTGGCGCAGTCGTTGTTGGCCACCCATTCGAGACCGGTCCCGCCGACGGAATACAGCAGGTTTGCCGGGTCGGAGGCGAACGCGGTGGCGGCATGCCGGTCGTAATTCCCGAAGGTATGAAATGCCGAGGCAAAATGATCCTTGCCGTCCGAAGAGTGTCCGGCGTCAAAGATCACCTGACCTTTGCCATCGGAAAGGGCCGTGGCAACAGACTCCCCGTCCAGGAGCAGTTCGACAGTCATGTCCGGGAAACCGGTATCAAAAGATACGATCTCTCCGTATGTTGTCCGGGGCTCCCTGTCCGCGGGAACGATGACCGGCGTCCGGGAATTATAAGCCTCGATCCAGAGATACACTTCTTCATCGGGCCTCGAAGCGGGCCAGTCATCCCTTCGCGCCGTGACCCGTACGGCCGCGTAGTGCGAATTGCCGATCCTGACAAGCGCGCATAGGGTACCTGTGCCACTTTTGATCTTCCATGCGGTCGTTCTGCTGCCGTCGGGGTACACATAGGTAAAACCGGTCTTCCCGGCTGTCGGAATAAGGAGACGCCCTTCCGCGTTGTCAAAAACCTGCCAGTGCGTGATGCTCCCTGTCCTTCCGTTAAGAACGAGATCCTCCGCGCTGATCCTGCTTGCCGGATCGACGGAATCCCGGACGGCGTTATCGTTATACCGGGGACCGGCTGTTCCGGCGTGGGGCAGGAGCAGGAAAGCCGTTACAAGGCAGAGTATGCGTTTTACGATGGTCGTGAAATTGTTTCGCATAAGTCGATCACCCTATTCATTTCAAGTCAGAAAAATGAACAGCGTGTATGGCAGATTGATGAAGTAATTCAACCCCGTAAGCAAAATGAACTCGGAAGAGTTTTTCAAGGTAAACGCGTCACGAACCCATGTTTCGGCCGAATCCCACCAGACGATGATTTTCCCGTCATTGGTGAGCCACGAATCAATGGTTGTTCCGGAACCGACATCATAATGATGTTCACCCGTGTTTCCCATTCCAAAACGCAGCCGGAACCATAATGGCAGGGTCCCGTATCCGGAGGAGACCGATCCTCGCAGAGTGCCGTTTCTTTGGTCCCGGATCATGTAATCGCAAAGTTTTCCATTCTGAAAAACGGCAACCATTTGTTCATTTTCCCGCTGCCAGAGCCCATAAACATAGCTTTCGATCGCGATACTGTCGTCATCCTGCCGATATACAGGATCCCATTCGGAAGCCACTTCTTCTTTGCTCAGCCCGAGCAGTGTATCGTCATATACACAGGGCCCCGCGGCTGAAAACAGAATCGGAAAAAAGACGGCCATTATGATGATTCCAAAGGCCCCCGCGGCGATAAGAAGCCTGTGCTTTGTCTTTTTGCATTCTCCTGTTTTTTCAATGGGTATGGGCTTCATCTTTTTTTGCCGTTCCTTACCGGTCATAAGTCAAGGCGATCGTAGAGTAATGCCAGACGTACATCCACGCTGCTTTGGGGGATCAATCCGATATGGTGAAAAAGTGCGCTGCGGCCCACTCCGCTGCATAGCTGCCTTCGCCGCAGAGAATGACCACCATATCAGAGCCTTCGAAAGCATCCTGTGCGATAAACGTCACGCTTGTCGGAATGGTGACTTCCATCAGGGCAGGACAGTCGGCAAAGGCACGGCTCCCGATCTCCGTGACGCCGTCGGGGATGACGACGCTCGTCACCGCGATCCCCTCAAAAGCGCTGTCTTCGATAACGAGCAGGTCACCGGGCAGGCTCATAACACGCGGCGCGAGGACATGGACGCGGCAGGTGGCAGGAACGCAGTCCCCTTTGGTTACCGTGATCACCGCGGTCCCTTCGCTGACGCCTACCACCGTATCCGCCAGGACGGCAGCCACCTGCGGGTCGGAGGACTGCCATGTGAAGGACTGTTTCCGGTCTCCGTCCAGGCTGGTGCCAAGCACGACCGCCCGGCGATCGCCCTCTGTGGAAACATAGTAATCCGTTTTCGCGAACTGAAGCCTGCCCGTGCAGGGAATCACGGTCTCCTCCCCGAGCAAAGCGCCGCAGCGGCTGCAGCGAAGCGCCTTGATCCCGTTCCGGTCGGCGGTCGCTTCCCGTTCCACCGACCATACGGGATCATGCCCGGACACACAGGCCACGTGGGTCACCACGTGGATCTGCGCGGAAGCGGACTGTCCGTTGTAAAGGGTGGCCTTCAGGGTCACCGTTCCCTCGCTGACTCCTTCGAAGAGGTAGTAATGGAAAAACGATTCGGCTAGCACGCAGTCCGTATCGCCGGTCAGGGTGAAGGTAACGTCCTGCGGCCTGAGGGTGTTGTTGGCGCTTCCGGAGGCGTAGACCGGCATGAAATCGACCTGTACCCACGAACCGGTCTCCACGGTGTATTCGCTTTCCGCGAAGGCGCACGCTTCGGCGCGGCCATACGGGAACACGTTCAGCTTCAGCGTTTTGCCGGCGGCGGACGTCGCCGTCAGCTCGGCGGCACCGGTGTGCCATAGGCCTTTGACGGAGGTCTGGCCGACGAGGGAGATGCAGTGCGCGTACGGATTTCCGGAGCCGGGCGTTTCGTAAGCGATGTTCCACGTTACCGTTACGCGGTTCCCGAGGTAATCCGTTACGGTGGGAAGCGGTACTGTGCCGTTGACCGGCACATAAAGGGTCGCGTAATCCGGCATGCCGTCCACGTAAAGCCGTCC
The DNA here is from genome assembly GCA_017524725.1 of Clostridia bacterium. GTDB lineage: Bacteria > Bacillota > Clostridia > Christensenellales > Aristaeellaceae > RUG756. The sequence goes on from JAFXUZ010000082.1 coordinate 7,929, forward strand.
TGTCGGTTCGGTAACATAGACAAGCACCGTGCAGTGGACGTCGTTGTATCTGGACCAGACGGTCACCGTGGCCGTGCCGACGCTTTGCGGCACAAGGGTCCAGCCGTCCACACGGACCACGCTTTCGTCCCCGCTGCACAGGATCAAGTCCGCACTGGGGGTAATTGCCACGTTTGCCTTTATACTGCACATTTCACAACTGACATCCGCCGGGATCTCGATGATGTTCGCGGCGGGGGTGAGCCATCTGATGGGTTCCTTTGCCCTGACGAGAAAGCTGTAAACAAGATCGTCGTCAATTTCTGCAATGACGGCGCCGATGGCGTTCTTATCCGACGCGGAAAGAAAACCGTCTTCGGTGATGCTGAGGTTCAGGCCTTCCACGCTGTACCTGGCGGGAATGGGCGTGCCGGACCTGTCGTGCACCGAGATCTGAAAGCCTTCCTCCAGATCAAAGTAGGGCCTCGGCCGCTCAAAGACAAGCGCCTTGCCACTGTCCGTAACGGTGAGTGAGTAGGTTTTGCTGATACCGGCCGCATATATATTCAGTTCGCATTTGCCCGGCAGGATACCCAGGATCCTGTTATCCCGGATCACGGCCACAGGCCCCTCCAGTCCCTCATCGTCGGGGAGCTGTTCGTCCTCGAGGAGGTCCATTCCCAGGGGATACCAGGTCCCCGAGGGTTTGTATACGGTTTTGACGGTGATATATTCGCCCGCAGGCACCGATCTGGAGGACAGAGTCACCTTGATATCCGTCGGCGGTTCGTATATCTTCAGCCTTATGGAATCCTCGCTCCCGTCGGTCCCGTAGGCGACGACAGTCACATAACCGGGCTGGGTGCATCTGAGGAGGGAGCCTTCGTTGTTCTGGATGAGCTGAGAGTATTCCGCGCCCTCTGTGATCTCCAGGCGCGTGAGAACCCTGCGGTCCTGGGCGTCGTACGTCAAAAGCTGGAGAGCGTAACCCACGGAGGTGCGGTCGTAGCGGCTGCTCAGCCGGACCCCTTCGCATGTATCCACCACGAGGATCTGGAACGTTCCGAGCCCGTTGTTGAGATGGACGGTGTAATTGCCGACCCGCGTGCAGGTCACTGTGGGCGGGTCGGTTTCCAGGTCGAAGGACAGCGCGTCGTGGTCATAATTCAGAAAGGGATTGAAAAGGATCCCGCCTTCCAGGGTATACCGGAAGGACTCTGTTTTCCCGACCTCCACGACGAACGTTTCGCGGTCAAGACGGACTGCAGTGGCCGCTTCCTCCACATGGACGATAACGTCCCGGGCGAATTCACTGCCGGAATAAAAGTGCAGGATGTACTGTCCCAGCGCCGTCATCGAGAAGCCCAGGAAGGGCCCTGTGCCCACGTAACCGGTGCCCACGCCGCTGAGCACGCCGGGCTCGCTGCAGGACACACCCATGATCGTGCCGCCTTCCGGTATACTGTACGGCGCCCGGAGGGATTCATAAAGACCGACGCTGATCTCATCCGGAAGGTCCAGCCGGTATCCGGTCTCATCCGCGGACGCCGTAAGACAGACAGCATGAAGGATAAGCAGCGCCATGGCTGCAAGGACGATGAGAAGCGTTTTTTTCATATTGAACCCTCCCGAACTCTGTTCCGTTGATATTATATAATAACGAAAACCAAATTGATATAAGAAGAATGTAAATCCCGTGTTTTCCATGACAAAACGGCTGTTTGGCTGATCGTCTATCCGTGAATGGAGAGAAACGGGTCTGCTTTATATATCTATGGCCGAAACGGAAAAGGCGCCGGTGTCCCTCGACAAGTGAAAGCCTCAGGTATAGGTGCTACTGTCCTGTCAGGATCTCCATCATACGCTCCACCAGATTCTGAGCGTCAGCTACGGTATCCGGGATGGTCATGCTGTAGATCGTGGCGTCCTTAAACCATAGCCAGCCCTGTCTGTTCGCATTGTGGTAAGTGTAAACGGAAACACCCCCGATGACGATATGCTCTCCTTCCCGGTCCTGTTCGTACGACATATATGCTTCACTGACGTTGACAAACATCTTTTTATGAAATAGAACATTTTCGCCGTAATAACATGCGACTGTAATCATATTCGGCATGATAAGAGAAGTATACTCTGTCGCTTTATATTCGTCATTGATCGCCCGGGGGATCATCGGATCAAAACCCAGAAAATCCGTGACGTCCGTATAGTTTGGAGTGAAAGATAATGATAATACCCCGGATTCGGTGTGTTCCGCGATGACGCGTCTTATGATATCGGATCCGATCTGATGCCCCCGGACGATATACTGCTGTTCATCCTCCGTCGATTCTCCCGTGAACCACCGGATCGGAGAAAGGATATTCAGGGCGTTCAGTACCGTAGAAAGCACCAGCACTGCGGCCGCCGCGCTGATTCCACGGATCAGGATTTTTTTGCGGCGCTTCAAGGCAAGGTATCGCTGCGTGATACGGCTTTTGATTATTTCGGCGTGCGCTTCGAAAGCGAAATTTTCTCCGGAATAGATCCGCTGAAGCAGCGAGCAGCAAAGCTCTGCTTTTACATTGTCGTATTCCGCACCGATGGGGCCTGCAAGCGCTTCGCTGATGGTTTGTTCAAGTCTTCTTTCGATTTCGGCCACCGGCAGAAGACCGTATTCTATTGTTTTCAGAATTTGTTCGGCGACTGCCCGGCGTTCATTTTCCATTTCGACGTCTCCTTTCTGTAAACTTCCGCGTCAGATCAATACCAGCTTTCAAGCAACTGTTCGGTGATTTCCTGTGAATTGGGGATGGAAATATCATAAGCCAGCGAGTAGATAGTATTTTCGGTGTACCAGAGAAAACCGATAGTATTTGCATTTGTGTAGGTATAAACAGGTTTTCCGTTAAGAACAAGATTTTTGCCAGATATAGTTTTTTGTTCAAACTGGAAATGGGCATCATTCATGTCATCAAATATATATATATTGAGATCGATTTTAAGTCCTTTGTCATTGGAATAACTGCATTCAAGATCGATCCATGTTGGAAAAAAAAGTGAACGGTATACTACTGGCTTAAAGGTTTCATTAAGCTTTTGCGGAAAACCGGTCTCAAAGCCCAGGAAGGATTCCATGTCCTGAAGATGTTCGGACTCATAGTAAACAACATCATCTTGCTTGGGAATCGCCGCAAGCGCAGTTTTACTGTCGATCTGATGACCGGTTACGATAAACTGTTCACCGTCTTCACTCGGTTCACCGGAAAACCATTTGATGGGGGACAGGACGCCAAACACGGTCAGTCCCCCAAACATGACGAGCATGACGGCGGCGGCTCCCAGACCGCGCAGCAGAAACTTCCTGCGGCGTTTCCACGCAAGGTATCGCCGCACGATACGTTCTTTGATTGCTCCGGCACGTGTTTCAAAATCGATCGCGGTCCCGGAATAGATCCGCTGAAGCAGCGAGCAGCATAGCTCTGCTTTTACGCTGTCGTATTCCGCACCGATAGGGCCGGCAAGCGCTTCATTGAGGGTCTGCTCAAGTCTTCTTTCAATTTCGACCACCGGCAGAAGACCGTATTCGATCGTTTTCAGGATCTGATCGGCGGCTGTATTTCGGTCGTTACACATTTCAGGAATCCTTTCTCAATGGAAGTGTCAAAACAGGGAAACAACCCACAGAAACAGTGAAAGCAATATGGAGATACGGGCCGCTTTGGACCGGATCCTCTGTACTGAACCACGCACGGCGGTTTCGGACAGGCCAAGAATTTCAGCACTTTCCTTCAGGGACAGTTCCTGTTCAAAATAAGTGTGGAAAACGGCCGTCTCTTCCTCCGTCAGGGAATCGATCAACTGCTGCTTTTTTTGCTGAAGCTCGTGCTGCTCGATCCATTCGTCGATGCGGCTGTGGACGTCCGCGATATTGTCGCTGTACGGTACGCCATGTCCCGTGATCCTGAGGCGATTGAGGGTTTTGCGTCGCCTGGATAAGGTGATGTTCCTGCAGACGGCCTTCAACCAGGCTTCAGGCGCGGGATACCGCTCAAGGATCTTCATCTTCCGCATGGCCGTTTCAAAGGTCTCCTGCACGCATTCCTCCGCGATGGAAGACGCGTCCGGCAGGGACCTGAGCAGCGAAAGGCTGCTGGTGAATAGAACTCGCGCGTATTTTTCATAGATCTGCTCAATGAATTCCCGCTCGCAATCGGACAGCATACCGCAACTCCTTTCCGCGGACCTTTCTTTCAGGCTACGGGATATGGGGGATCTGTTTTGTCAGCTGAATTAGGGCCGCTTTTAACGTTCCCTAATATAATAATTGCATGAAGAGCAGTTTTTACACTGTTTATGAGTGCAAAAACAGAAATAATTTTTTGAAAACATGCCGAAAGGCAGAGAAGTTGCTGCCATCTTATGGGTGAAACGCGTTTTGACCTCGACAGGTTGGAAACATAACCATTCTGTCTGATTTTTGTTTCTCGGTTCAGAGTTTACAAGTCAAATGCAGGATTGATCCATATGATGCAGAAATTTTATAATGTGTTAGATATAGAAGTCTGGAAAGGAATCCTAAGTTATGAAACGCCTGATACTTGTTTCCGTGATGATCGTGTGCGTTGTACTGTGTTTCAGCATATCCAAGGCTGAGAACCCAGAGACTGTTCTGCAGATCATCGATGAAGAGAACATAATTAACCTTATGGACGCCAGTGGAGTCAAAGCAGCCGTCATCGCAAACACTGAAGGCCTGCGCTGTATCCGTGTAGCCCACAACGCACCCGATGGCTCCTGGATTCTGCAGTCTTCTCCATGGATGGGGCTTCCCATTTGGCTGAACGAATTACATTCCAATGATGAATGGATCGAACTCGAGTACGATCTGCAAGAGGAAGAACTGTTTGTTTCCATTTGCCTTTTTCCAGATGAAAACGGCTCCTGGTATCTTGGCAAACTGAATGGCCGCTTGCTCCGTCGGGATGTGCCTTATATTGTGGAAGTCATAGATTTCCATCCAGACAACAATGATGATTTCCACTATGGCAGTCTTCAGATATCGCTGGCGCTGGAAGATGTCAATTTCGAGCTTCTTCCGCCCTATACTGGTGTGTTCAACATGATTCTTGATCCGGATGACTGGGCCTGTGTCCATGTGGAAGGCGCGATCCTGTACGATGCTCCTGATGGCGAAACGATCGCAGTGTGCCCCCTGCGCGTTGCCGGCAGAGTCATTGAGCAGACAGATCAATGGACCTGCCTGCAAATCGGCTCACCTGAGACTGGCCTGAAAGGCTGGTATCGCACAGATGATCTCGTCTTTGGAGAAGGGACAGAATATGTTGTTTGTTCCTTCCCGTCCTATAACCGGGATGTTTTCGAGAATCTTGACAGCGTTTTTCCCGGTGTTGATATCGAAACGGATGAAAACAGCACAAGGCTTTGGCTGATTGGTAAATGCCCGGATGGGAGGTGGCTTGTGCAGATCAATGTGGATACGGTTGCTTTGGCTGACGCATCCGCCTTTACAGACATTGGTCCCACTAAGCACGACGATTGGCATTACTGACGGGATTGCATTTTGAGTATTGAGAAACCGATGTACATTGACCACATCGGCACTTTGGTGTGGAAGGAGCGATACTGACGTTCTGATCATGTGAATCGGGAAGCATTCTATTCAGGTTAAATCGTGTATTTTTACACAGAACTCGGGAGAATCGTGTAAAGATACCCGATTCCGGGACATAAACATGTAAGTGTACATGATTCGAAGAGGCCATCGTGTAAGAATACACGGCTTGCAACCGGGGGAGAAAACAAAAAAACGGCCATCGGAACTTCCTTTCAGAAGAGACTAATGGCAGGAAACCCTTTATTTCTGGGCACTTTTGAGCAATCGGGTAGGAGGGGGTGACTAACCCCCGTCCTCCCACACCACCGCTCATGCGGTCCCGCAAGCGGCGGTTCAGTTACTGGCACGAGGCAGCACGTTTGGTTGGAAATCAGAGCGCTCCGCGATCCTGCCATACCTTCAGTCACTCACCTATCCTCTGGCAGACATCCTCTTTCGAGCAACTGCTTTCAACACGCCCGATTCCTGACATACTGTATTACCAGCAACCGCCGGGCCCTTTCCTCCGTCGGCTTTCACCGATTTCTCAGGTACTACGGCCCAGACTGACTTCTGTGAGCTCAGCCATGCTTTACAGCATGGGTTACAGCTTGCGCTGCGTTTCCCACAGACCTCCCCGCATAAGGTGCAATAGCCTTCATTCCATGCAGCCGCCGCATTTACGTGACAGAGTCCGGGTAGTATGGGACTTCGGCTTGCTTTGCAGTCTCGTCCGCTCTGCCCCGCCTTTTATGCGATTTCTGTCCGTCGGCTCGGAACTTTGCCTGCGGCTTCCTTCAGATTCCACCTCCCGATGGACACCCTTGCCGTTCGGCTAACACTTCCTACTACCAAGCGTGTAGTGGACTTTCACCACCAAGCTATTGCCCATGGCGGGCGTACAAAGAAACCCTCGAAAGCTTTTCAGCCTTCGAGGGTGGGTGATGGAGCTAAGGGGATTCGAACCCCTGACCTCTACAATGCGAATGTAGCGCGCTACCAACTGTGCTATAGCCCCTTATTTGGTAACTTTTCCGACCATATTTTACATCTCGTCGGATTTCGATGTTTCGGAGCGGGAGTGCACAATGGGGACTTCGTCCTACCAACTGTGCTAATGCCCCGGATGTTGTGCAGGAAAGCGCCTGCGCGCTTCCCATCGGCAACAGATGTATATTATCACGACTCAAGGCAAAAATCAATAGGATTTCTCAAAAAAAGAAAGCAACCCCTCCGAAATTTGGTACGCAGCGGGGTTTTTGCGGGGAAAGGCAATTGCTAAATCGCGCGTTTCATGGTAACATATTGTTTGTTACTTTTTCAGGTAAAGGGGGATTTGTTATGGACATGCGCGCCGCAGTCGCGGCTCTTGTGGAGAAAGGGATCCGCGCGGCTTTCCCGGATGCCGAAGTGCCCGCGGATATCGGAGGGATGCTGGAAGTCCCGCCGGAGAGGGCCATGGGAGATTTTGCCTTCCCGTGCTTCCGGCTCAGCCGTACCCTCAGGATGGCGCCGCCGATGATTGCCTCCAGGCTGTGCCAGAATATCAACGACCCCGATACCGCCAGGGTAGAATGCGTCGGCGGCTACCTGAACTTCTTTTTTAACCGCGGCAATTTTGCCAGGGGCACTCTTGAGGCCATCCTGGCGTCCCCCGGCAAATGGGGCAGCAGCGGCGAAGGAGCCGGGAAGACCGTCTGCATGGACTATTCCTCCATCAATATTGCCAAGCGCTTCCACATCGGGCACCTGTCCACCACGGTCATCGGCAATTCGCTGATGCGGATTTATAAATTCCTCGGATGGAACACCGTGGGCATCAATCACCTGGGGGACTGGGGCACCCAGTTCGGCAAGATGATCGCGGCCTACAAGCGCTGGGGCGATAAAAAAACGGTGGAGGAAGGCGGCATAGACGAGATGACCCGCCTCTACCAGCGCTTCAACGCCGAAGCAAAGAACGATCCCTCCATGGACGACGAGGGCCGCGCCTGGTTCAAAAAGATCGAGGAGGGCGACAGCGAAGCCCTGGAGATCTTCCACTGGTTCAAGGACGTGACTCTGAAGGACGCGATGCGGGTCTACGATATCCTGGGCGTCCATTTCGACAGCTATGCCGGCGAAAGCTTTTACGCCGACAAGACCGGCGCGGTGGTGAAAGAACTGGAGGAAAAGGGCCTCCTGAAGGATTCCGACGGGGCCAAGGTGGTGGACCTGGACGAATACGGCATGCCGCCCTGCCTGATACTAAAAAGCGACGGAGCCACGCTTTACCACACCCGGGACCTGGCCGCCGCCCTGTACCGCAAGAAGACCTATGATTTCAGCAAGTGCCTTTACATTGTCGCCTACCAGCAGGACCTGCATTTCCGGCAGCTTTTCAAGGTGCTGGAGCTGATGGGATATCCCTGGGCCGCGGACCAGATGAAGCATGTATCCTTCGGCATGGTCAGTTACGAAGGGCAGGCCCTTTCCACCAGGGACGGCGTGATGATCTACCTGGACGAGCTCCTCACCCGGGCGCAGGAAAAAGCGCTGGCGATCATCAACGAAAAATCCCCGAACCTGGAAAACAAGGAGGAAGTGGCCAGGCAGGTGGGCGTCGGCGCCGTGGTATATTCCACGCTGCAGAACAACCGGATCAAGGACATCGACTTCCGGTGGGACCGCGCCCTCAACTTCGACGGCGAGACCGGCCCCTATGTGCAGTATACCTTCGCCCGGTGCTCCAGCGTCCTGCGCAAGGCGCCCGCGTCCCTTGCCTGCCCGGACTGGAACGCGCTCTCGGACGATGACAGCCAGTACCTTCTGCGCCTGATGAGCCGCTTCCCCGAGGCGGTGGCCGACGCCTGCGACAAGGACGAGCCAAGCATCGTCACCCGGGCCGTCACGGAGATCGCCAAGGCATACAACAAATTCTATTATGAAAACCGCGTCCTGGACGAAGATCCCGGCGTGGCCGCCGCCAGGGTCGCCCTGACAAAAGCCTGCGCCGACGTTATCAGGACGGGGCTGTACCTGATCGGTCTGGAAGCACCGGAGAGGATGTAATATGCACTTTACAAAAATGCACGGCATCGGAAACGATTATATTTATGTCAACTGTTTTGAGGAAAGCGTATCCGACCCGGGCCGCCTCAGCCTGGTCATGTCCCGGCCCCATTTCGGCGTGGGCAGCGACGGGCTGGTGCTCATCGAGCCCAGCGATACCGCCGACTTCGGCATGCGCATCTTCAACAGCGACGGCTCCGAGGCGGAGATGTGCGGGAACGCCCTGAGATGCATCGGCAAATATGTTTATGAAAAAGGCATGACCGACAAAACGGAGCTGTTGATCTCCACCCGTTCGGGCCTGAGGGGCGTCAGACTGAACGTGGAAGCCGGCATCGTGACCCGGGCCACGGTGGACATGGGTACGCCGGAACTGGATCCCCGCCTGATCCCCGTTGACCTCCCCGGTGAGATCGTATTGCGGCACCGCCTGCAGATCATGGGACAGACCCATTTCATCACCTGCGTCAGCATGGGCAATCCCCACGCGGTACTTTTCGTCCGGGATCCCGAGGTGATGGATCTGGGCGTCATCGGCCCGATGATCGAGCACCACCCGCTCTTTCCCCGCCGCACCAACGTGGAATTCGTCCGGGTCATCTCCAGGGACATCCTGCAGATGCGCGTTTGGGAACGCGGCGCCGGGGAGACCCTCGCCTGCGGCAGCGGCGCCTGCGCCGCCCTGGTGGCGTCGGTACTGTGCGGGCTGAGCAACCGCACCGTCAGCATGAAACTGGCCGGCGGCAACCTGACCCTCCGCTGGGATGCGGAGGACAACCATGTGTACCAGTCCGGCCCCGCCGAATACGTGTTTGAAGGCGACTGGACCGACTGAAGATTTTTCCTGCCTTCACCGGCGTTCAGGCATCATGCGGGTACGCCTTTTCTTGGGCCCGGCTCTCTTATCAGCAGATTTGTACACAAGAAAAACACCGGTCTCCCCCTTTTCGCGGCTATAATGGGATCATGCGGCCCTGACCGATGTGAAATGGAGGACGAACGATGAAACTGAACGCACATATCGCTTCCCTGCCCGCCGGATACCTTTTTGCCGAGATCGGCAAACGTGTCAAAGCCTACCAGACCGCGTACCCGGACGCGGACCTGATCCGATTGGGGATCGGGGACGTTACCCGGCCAATCGCTCCGTCCGTCGCCCGCGTTTTTGCGGACGCGGCGCTGAAGATGGGCACCCCGGAAGGTTTCCACGGGTACGCGCCCGATTACGGATACAGTTTCCTGATCGACGCCATCATCCGGGCGGACTACGCTCCCCGCGGCGTCAAACTGAAAACCGAAGAGGTCTTCATCAGCGACGGCGCCAAGCCCGACGTAGGCAACCTGCAGGAGCTTTTCGGCGCGGACGCCTGCATCGCGGTGACCGACCCGGTGTATCCGGTCTATGTGGATTCCAACGCCATGGCCGGACGCCTGGGATCCTTTAACGGCGGGCGGTGGAGCGGTCTTTGCTACCTGCCCTGCACTGCCGAAAACGGCTTTGTGCCTCCCCTCCCACCGGAGCATGTGGACGTCATTTATCTGTGTTACCCCAACAATCCCACCGGCACGGTGCTTACGAAGGACCAACTGAAGGTCTTTGTCGACTGGGCCCTGAAGGAGGACGCGCTGATCGTATACGACGCGGCTTACAAGGCGTTCATTACCGAAAAAGATATCCCTCAGAGCATCTACGAGGTCCCGGGCGCCGATAAATGCTGCATCGAATGCTGCAGCTTTTCCAAGACCGCCGGCTTTACCGGCGTTCGCTGCGGCTATATGGTCATCCCTACGGGCGTGACCGGCACGGTCGGGAACGAGCGCGTATCCCTGAACAGGCTCTGGCAGCGCCGGATGAGCACCAAATCCAACGGCGTCAGCTATCCCGTGCAGTGCGCCGCCGCCCAGGTCTTTGCCCCGGACGGACACCGCGAGGTGATGGAGAGCATCACCTGTTACCTGAACAATGCTTCCGTGATCCGCACAGGTCTTGAAAAAGCCGGCTGCCGGTGCTTCGGCGGCGTCAACAGCCCCTATGTGTGGATGCAGACGCCGGACGGGATGAAGAGCTGGGATTTCTTCGACCTCCTGCTGGACAAGGCACACGTCGTCGGGACCCCGGGCGAGGGCTTCGGACCCAGCGGTGAAGGCTATTTCCGCCTGACCGCGTTCAATACGCCGGAAAAGACAAAGGAAGCCGTGGAGCGCGTCACGGGCATCCTCTGATACGGCGCCATTGTTCCGCGCCGGCCTCACCGTCGCCCCGCGCATCCCGCGTTTTTCTTACTCAACCGACATTCGCACATCATGAGGGTCCGGATGGACATACCCGGCTCTCTTTTTTAGGAGGATTACCATGGTCAATGCCATAGTGGGCGCCAACTGGGGCGACGAAGGCAAGGGGAAAATCACCGATATGCTCGCCCAGGAGAGCGACATCGTCATCCGTTTCCAGGGCGGCGCCAACGCGGGCCACACCATCATCAACGAATACGGCAAGTTTGCCCTGCATCTCCTGCCCAGCGGCGTGTTCAATCCCCGCGTCGCCAACCTCATCGGCCCGGGCGTCGCCCTGGACATCGAGGAGATGCTTTCCGAGCTGGCCACGCTCAGGGACAGGGGTGTTCCCGAGCCCACCATCCTCATCAGCGACCGCGCCCAGGTGATGATGAGCTACCACGTACTCTTTGACTGCCTGGAAGAAAAGCGGCTCGGCAAAAACAGTTTCGGCTCCACCAAGTCCGGCATCGCCCCTTTCTATGGCGACAAATATATGAAGATCGGCCTGCAGGTGAACCAGCTGTACGACCGGGAAGTGCTTACGGAACGGCTGAGGCGGGCCGCGGTCATCAAAGACGCCATGCTGGAAAACCTGTATGGTGAAAAGCCCCTGGATGTGGACGCCCTGGCGGACAAGTACTATGACCTGGCGCAAAAGATCCGCCCGATGGTGTGCGATACCACCCAGTATCTGCGCCGCGCCCTGAAGGAAAACAAAAAAATCCTGCTGGAGGGCCAGCTGGGCACGCTGAGGGATCCCGACCACGGAATCTTCCCCTTCACCACGTCCTCCTCCCCCCTGGCCGGCTACGGCACGGTGGGCGCGGGACTCCCCCCCACCGCCTTTGAAAAGATCATTGCCGTCACCAAGGCCTATTCCTCCTGCGTGGGCGCCGGCCCCTTCGTCACCGAGCTTGAGGGCGACGAAGCCGAAGAACTGCGCAGGCGCGGCGGGGACAGCGGCGAATACGGCGCCAAAACGGGGCGGCCCCGCAGGGTCGGCTGGTTTGACTGCGTCGCTACCCGCTACGGCTGCCTGGTCCAGGGCGCGACCGAATGCGTGATGACCAACCTGGACGTGCTTGGCTACCTTGACGAGATCAGGATCTGCACCGGTTATGAGGTCGACGGCCGGGTGCTTACTGATTTTCCCGTCACCCGGCTGGTGGAAAAGGCGAAGCCTGTCTATACCTCGCTTCCCGGATGGAAATGCGACGTCCGTCACATCACTTCCTATAAGGACCTGCCGGAAAACTGCCGCGCGTACATCGAAACGGTCGAAAAAGAGATCGAATGCCCCATCCGCATGATCTCCAACGGACCGCGGCGCGAGGAGATCATCATGCGGTGATCTTCCGTCATCCATTCACAGGTTCCGATTTCTGGAGGATCTGATGCGCAAAACCTTTTTCTTGTGTCTTTTTACCTTTGTTCTGCTTCTCTTCCTGTCCATGGCGGCGGCCGATGTGACCGTCGTCATGGATACGCCTTCCGTTTCCCTCGGGGAAACGGTCCTTTTTCACGTTGAAGGCACCGGCGGCGAGATTCGCTACGACATATACCGGAGCGGGGAGCTCCTGTTCCGCACCGGCTTTGTCACTGCCGCGTCCGGGGCATACATCCCCACTGCTTCAGGAAATTATTTCCTGAGGGTGACCGACAGGAGCAGCGGGATGAGCGCCCAAAGGGATTTCACCGTCACCGGTGACCTGAAGGTGACGCTGAACGCAGCCGACAGGGCCCTCTCCCTGGGTGAAGCGGCGGAATACGCCGCTTCCGCCGAGGGCGGAAGTCCGCCCTTCACCTATACCTTCTCTGTAAGATCCGGCAGCGAGAGGATCTATGGCAGGAGTGGCAGCGATCCCGCTTTTTCTTATACCACAAACGCTGTAGGCGCCTTTACCGTTACCTGTACCGTTACGGATTCACAGAACGCCTCTGCCTCCGCTTCCGCCGAGCTCCGTGTAGAAGACGGACCGGGCATCAGCGCGGAAAGCGACGACACGGGACCTTTCCGCCTATGGGGCGGCGTCAGGCGCTATACCGTCCATTCCCCGGGGATCTGGACCGCCGAAACCGACGCGGATTTCCTGGAATTGTCCACCAACTGCGGCGGGGACGGCACCGAGATGTTCGTTACTGTCCTGCCCGGCCGTGAACCCCGGCGGGGAACGATCACCCTGCACTCCGGCAGTTCAAAATGCGTTATCACCGTCACCAGGCTGTCCGACGACGGCATTGAAAAGGAAGTCAGCCTGAGCTCATCCATCGGCGACGTTTCGGTGGACGGGGAAAGCATGGCTGTCTGGGCCGGCGCCCATGGGGAAAAGGAATTCGCCGTTTTATCCGACAGCGACTGGGTCGCCGTCCCCTCGGACGGATGGATCCGCACAGAATACACCGAAAACGGCCTGAAGGTGTCCGTGGATGACTGCAGCGAGCCTGCCAGGGCGGGCCATATCCTCATCGAGAACGACATGGGCGGTACAGCCTGCCTGAGCGTCTGCCAGAGCGCGGACAGCGCCGCGCCCGACGTGACCGCAGTCAGCCTGTCCCAGACCATGGGCATCAGTTATGAAGACAGCATCACCGCTTTTGTCCGGGTGGACGGCGAAGCGGACCAGATCACCGTTTACCGGATCTCCGGGAGCGAACCTGTGGCCGCTTCCGGTGCGTCCGGACTCAGAAGCGACGGGACCTGGACGGTCACCTTCCCCCTGGAGGGTACCGGAGAGGAAAGCTACCTTTTCGCGGCTTCCCGTGAAGGCCTCTCCGGTCGAATGATGATCGCCCATGTCAGCGCCTTCAGCGAGCAGGCCTCCTTCAACGATCTTTTTGCCGACGCGGAATTGGACGGGGAACTGTGTACCGTCACCGTCCAGATGACCTCCAGCATCGCTTCCGTGCTGATGCTGGATGAAAACGGCCGTGAGATGGGCATGATCAGCGCCGAAGACGCGGACATCGACCGCTATATCGACGAAAACAACCGGGGACGGTTTTCCCAGTGGACCTTTACCGTACCCTCGGACCGGGTGCCCGCCGCCCTCAGGATCGGCACACAGACCCTGGAGGTGGTGAAACACGTCAGGGAGTATCCAAATCTGGTCTTCAGCCAGTTTGACGGCACCTGGGACCGGGTCAAATACCGCCACAGCAATCTGCAGGATTCCGGCTGCGCTGTCTTTACCCTCGCCAGCGCCCTGAGGAAATTGGGGTTCGTCTCCGAAAACGCCTCACCCGCCGCCCTTGCGGACAAATATTCCTACTGCCTGGTGGACGGCGGCACGCTTAATTCCACCCTGGTAGGCAACGCAGCCCGGGACTTCGGTTTCCGCACCAGGTATGACCTGTACAATGACAGGGAATCGGTGGAGGCCCTGTTCGCAAAAGGTGCGATCTTCTCCTTCAGCATCGTCAAGGGGCACATCGCCCTGGCCGATGCCATCAGCGAGGACGGTTCCATGATCCATATCGTGGACAGTGCCATGTCCGCCACCTTCTCCCGCCTGAACAACGCCCAGGCGTATATCCGCTTATCGGATGGTTCGTTCAGCGCCGTATCCGATCCCTCCCAGGTCCCCGGCGCCCTGTATTACATCGAGACCGAGTCCTGGTCCGGCGGGGAATACTGGCTGGAGGCCCCCTATGTGCTCCGCCGTGGGGTCCGCCTGCTTATGAACAAAGAATAAGTACGCGCAGCGGGATCGCATCGCACGGGGCCCCCGGTAAATCCGGGGGCCCCGCTGCCATCCCGGCCGGCGCCGGGCCGAAAAGGCCTTTATCCTGACAGGACACTGATACGGTCAGGAAATATCTTCCTGAAGGCACCAGCGCATGCATCTTCGGATCATATCCCGGTACGCCGGGATATCGAATATCTCACCGGTATGCCCCGGGCAGAGGTACGCCGTCCTGCCCTTGCCGTATGTCCTGCGCCAGCCTGCGGGATAGGTTTTCCCTCCCTGTTCATAGGTGAGGATCATCTCCCCCGGATCCTTCAGCTTAAACCTGTAGGGTTCCTCCTTCACCGTAAAGGAACTGCAGCCTTCAAGAAGCCCGCCGGGTATAAAAGTAATCTCCTCCTGGGCCGGATGGTTCAGGAACCGGCCGCCGATCATTTCCTCGATCCCGGGATCGGACTGGATACATATCCCGTTGTGCAAAATCAGCAGCCCTCCACCCTCCGCAACGAAGCGGGTCAGTTCCGCCGCCCATTCCGCCCGGGGCTTTTCCGTCCATTCGTCCAAATACGAAAGTACCCCCGCCCAGCCGCGAGGATCCGAAAGGGCGCCGGGATCGTCGCTGCATACCAGATCGCAGGTTTCCCACAGGATGTCCTTAAGGCGTGCCTCCACATTTCCGAAGGGATGATACGGGGCCTTCACCCCGGTCCCCAGGGCCAGTACGCGTCCTGATATCACCATGCCATCTCCTTTCCGTCCAGGTCGATAAACAGCGGGTGTTCACCCGCCACTTTAAGGTCGGGCGAAAACAGCGTGCGCAGGATCCTCCCGGCCGCTTCCGCAGGCAAGAAACGGGCCGTTTCATCCAGGTGCCCCCGCATATAGGTCGCCATATGGCCCGGATGCATCTGGATCACCCGTCCGCCGAAAGGCATGAGGGCATTGTGGGCAATGGCGCCCTGCATGTTGTTGGCCGCCTTGCTCATGCAGTATCCCCACCAGCCCTGCCTCCAGCAGGTGCCGATGCTCCCCGCCTCGGAGGAAATGTTCAGGACCACCGGCGCCTGGGACTTTTTCAAAAGCGGCGTCAGCGCATTGGTGACCCGCAGGGTCCCCAGGGCGTTGACGTTGAACACCCTGAGGATCTCCTGCGTGTCGATATCCTCCCCCAGGGTCTTTTCCATGTCTCCGAGGATCCCGGCGTTGTTGACCAGCAGGTCCAGCCTGGGCAGCAGGGCGGATGCCTGCGCCGCCGCGGAGCGGACGCTGTCATCCCGGGAAATGTCCATCCGAAGTGCAGGAAGCCCGCCGTCACGTTCCGCCGCTTTTTCCTGCCCGTCAAGGACGCACCTGACGACGCTCCATCCGAGGACCTCGAGCCCGTCCGCCAGGGCAGGACCCAGGCCGTGATCGCACCCCGTTACCAGGGCATATTTTGCTTCTGTCATCTATCTCCCTCCCGGTCCTCTCGGGTTTTTTAACGTCCGGGACGCTTACCGTCCCCATGCCTGTGATTATAGCATTGTTTTCCCCGTCCCACAACATACGTTTTCCCCTGCCGCACGGCTCACGCATGAATGCGTGAGCCCACAGGGGGGACTCAACGTCCCCCCTGTGAGACCCCCCGGCTGCTTTGCCTGTCGCCCCTACGGGGCCTTCGGCCCACAGTTCGCAATAGCGTTATGCTGTCGCTGTCGCTCCGCATAACGCCCCGGGGCTGCCGCTCGTTCTCCGCTAAAAACAGTCCACCGGACTGTTTTCCGGGCGCTCCGAACCCCACTGGGCCTTCGCATCGCTTTGCCTCCGGCCGCAATTCGCAATGGTCGCACAGCATCGCTGCCGCTCACTGTGCTTCCTTGCTCATTGGGCCTCCGCATCGCTTTCGCTTTCGACGAATGCCCCACCGGGGCACCGCTCAGCTCCGGTCCCCAGCCACGTACACGTCGCTCCCTCGGATCATAATCAGGGGGCGTACCCCCCCTGATAACCCCCATTCGCAATTGTCTGGTTCGCTCTTTTTTAATTCATGCTTAGGCCCTGTCCCCTGCCGCGGCCACAGGCCATTGATCAGCCCGGTCCTGTCACATGTGGATTTCTCCTGACGCAAAGGTGTTGGTGAAGCCGGGAAAACCTGATATAACCCGAGTTTGACGGGAAAGAGAGTGAACCCCATGTAACGTCAGAACGAGAAACTGGCGTCGCATGGGGTTTTTCAGAGGGAAGGGAGGCAAAAACGGGCTGAAAAGGAAGTTGACAATATGTACTACGAATATGCC
>JAFXUZ010000083.1 GCA_017524725.1 Clostridia bacterium
CATCCCCGCCGGCTGGGGCCTGAGCCGCAAGACCACCCCCGGCAAGAAGTTCTGGATGCTGTACTTCATCATCCCCATGTTCTTCGGCGGCGGCCTGATCCCGTTCTACAACGTGATGAGCAGCCTGAAGCTGATCAACTCCCCCTGGGCCGTGATCCTTCCCGCCATCATGTCGGTGTGGAACCTGTTCATGACCAAAACGTTCTTTGAATCCTCCATTCCGGAAGGCATGCTGGAAGCCGCCCGCATCGACGGCGCCGGCAAATTCCGCACCTTCTTCTCCATCGTGCTGCCCCTGTCCAAAGCCATCATCGCCGTTATGGCGCTGTATTACGCCGTCGGCCAGTGGAACAGCTACTTCAACGCCATGATCTTCCTACAGGATGAAAAGATGTATCCCCTGCAGCTGGTCCTGAAAGAGATCCTGATCGCCAGCGAAAGCACCGTGGGCGGCAGCGGCGAGACCATCCTGCAGCAGTACCGCCTGGCCAACCAGCTGAAATACGTTTCCGTGATCGTATCCAGCCTGCCGGTGCTTTGCCTGTATCCCTTCGTACAGAAGTACTTCGCCCAGGGCGTCATGATCGGCTCCCTGAAGGGCTGATCGATCTTCTCTTATGATCTCATGGAGGTAATGACATGAAAAACATGAAAAAATGGCTTGCGATTCTCCTGCTGGTAGTCATGGCCGTGTCCCTGACCGCCTGCAGCGGCGGCAACAAACCCGAACCCACCGCAGCCCCCACAGCCGCTCCTACCGCCGCTCCCACCGCGGCCCCGACGGAAGCGCCCGCTGCGGAACCCACAGAGGCCCCCAAGGCGGAAGAACCCGCGAAAGAAGAAAAAGCCGAAGAAAAACCCGCCGAACCCGCCCCCGCGGCAGCCGCTCCCGTCAACGATCATCCCCTGAACGCCACCTACGGCTTCCAGTGGAGCGATCCCACCCTCCCCATCCTGAATGAAAAGGGTGCGCAGGAGCTTAGCTTCCGGGTATATTCCTCCAAGAACGCTTCCGCCCTGGATTACAACGATATGAAGATCATGGCCGACCTGTTTGCCATGACCAACGTGCAGGTCAACTGGGAGAACGTGTCCGAGTCCGTGTATTCCCAGCAGAAGAACCTGATCTTCGGCAACAAGGACAACCGTCCCGACGCCATCTACCATGCCGGTATGGGCGCGGGCGAGATCATCAAGTACGCCAAGCGCAAAGTCCTGGTGCCCATCAGCGATTACCTGGACTATATGCCCAACTTCAAAAAGCTGCTGGAAGAACGCCCCGACATCAAGGCCCAGCTGATCAACACCGAAGACGGCAAGATCTACTCCCTGCCCCGCATCGAGGAAATGGGCCTTCTGCAGAGCCCGAACCTTCTGTTCCTCAATGTTCCGTGGACCAAAAAGGCCATCGAAGCCGGCGCGGTGGAAGGACTGACCGCCGAGGACCTGAAGGACGGCCTGTCCCTGAAAGCCGCGCAGATGGAACAGATCCTGGCCTACTTCCGCGATAATGACATGAACGGCAACGGCAAGACCGACGACGAGCGCCCCCTGAGCTTCGTGTACAACAACTGGCAGGGCAACCAGTGCGACCTGTACGGCATGTTCGGCCTGAACGACAACCTGGAGCACCGGGTGGTCGTGGACGGCAAGATCACCTACGACATCCAGGACGAGCGCTTCAAGGAAGCCACCAACTTCATCGCCGGATGGGTGACCGCCGGCCTGATCGACAAGGTGTCCTTCGAACAGAGCCAGGATAACTTCCTGGCCAACGGCAAGGGCCTTGAGACCTACGGCGCCTTCTACTGGTGGGAGAGCGAGACCGTGGTCTCCAACCCGGAGAACTACATCGTCCTGAGCCCGCTGGTGGGCCCGAACGGCGACCAGACCATCTGCGTCTCCAACAACCCGGAAATCAGCGCGGGCGAAGTCATCCTCTTCTCCAGCTGCAAGTATCCCGAAGTGCTGCTCGCCTACTTTGACCGCTACTATGATCCTGTCATCTCCGCCCAGATCAACTACGGCCCCATCGGCATCGTATATGAAGAAGCCCGCGACGAAAAGGGCATGCTGGTGCAGAAACCCCTGCCCGAAGGCGTGACCACCGACGAACTGCGCCTGCAGAACGCCCCCCTCGGCATCATCTACCTGGGCGAATACGCCTGGAACAACGTGGTGCACATGGAACCCCGTGCCCAGCTGCGCCTTGAACGCCTGCAGCTTTGCGCCACCCCCTATGTGCCCGCAAACGTGAAGCCCTGCCCCAACCTGCAGTTCACCCTGGAAGAGCTGAACACCCTTTCCAACTATGAGACCAACCTGAACGACTACATCCGCACCAACCTGATCTCCTGGCTGATGAAGGGCGGCGTGTCCGACGCGGCCTGGACGACCTTCCAGAATGACCTGAACGGCAAAGTGAACCTGGCCGGCATCCAGAAGGTTTACCAGGATGCGTATGACCGCTACATTGCGAAATAATCCGGAACGATCTGAAACGGCCGGCCGGTCAGACCCGGCCGGCATTCGGAAGATGTACCCGGATGCGTATGATCCCTGCATGACGAATCAAAAAAGGAGGATGCTTTCATGAATACGTTGAAGAAAATAGCCGCGCTGCTGCTGACCGTGTGCATGCTGACCATGCCCATGCTGGCTTTGGCGGACGAGCCCACCTTTGACGGTGTGCATGACCAGAGCGTGATGGCGGGAACGGAATTTGACGCCCTGGCAGGCATCACGGCCCAGGACGCCGAAGGCAACGACCTGACCGACCTGATCATGATCGAAGCGACCCCGGCGCTGAACTTCAAGAACGGCAAAGCGACCCCCGAAAACCCCGGCGATTATGAGCTGGTGTACTCCGTGACCGATAAGAACGGCGTGACCGGCGAGGACTACGCCACCCTGACCGTCACCAAGAAAACCTCTGAAGAAGTGGTATACAAGACCTTCGATTTCAGCACCGTGGAAGTGACCGACAATCGCGGCTGGGAAGCCAAGATCGGCGAAGCCGCCCAGGCCACGGCGAGTCTTAAGAACGGCGCGTATGTGATCGAGATCCAGAACCCCGGCAACGGCGACGGCGACGTCCAGCTGGCCAAGGCAGGCTTCCCGCTGAAGGCGGCCGACTACAGAATCAAGATCTGGGCCAAGGCCACCAAGCCCACCTACGCCCACATCCTGGCCCGGAATGAAAACGCGGAGGGCTGGGAAACCTTCGGCGGCGCGTTCAACGTGCGCATCGGCGAGGCTGTGGCTCCTCTGGAGCTGAGCTTCACCTCTCCCGCCGAAGGCAGCGCCGAGCTGCTCTTCAACCTGGGCAAGATCACGCCCAACCCCGATAACGCCGAAGATACCACACCCACTGATTTCACCGTGACCATCGACAAGATCGAGCTCTACGAGATCTCCGGCGAAGAGCACGAGGTCCCCGTCTATACCGCCGATTTCACCAAGAATGAAGGCGTGGCCGTCGTGACCAGCGAAGGCGCCGCCGGCAGCGCTTCCTTCGCGGACGGCAAAGCCATTGTCACCATCGACAACTATCCCACCGACGGCGGCGTGTGGAGCGTCAAAGCCGACATCGCCCTGCCCGGCGTCACCATCGTCAAGGGTGAGAAGTACTACTACACCTTCACCGTCAACGCGCAGAACGGCCAGGCCGGCGAGGTCCTGGTGGAAAGCAACTCCCGCGGCTGGGAATGCCGGGCCAACTTCAACGGCCTTGGCGCCGCTGCCGGCGAGGATACCGTGGTCAGCGCCGTCTTCACCGCGGAAGCGGACATCGATGATCCGGTCATCCGCATGCAGATCGGCAACGCGCCCGAAGGCGCCTCCGGCAACGTCCTGACCATCAGCAACGTGGCCTTCGGCAAGATGGAAGGCGACAAGGAAACCAAGAAGACCATTGACGCCTTCATGCCCTTCGGCCCCTCCACCGCCAACAAGGAAAACGCCGCTTATCCCTGGCAGACCTTCAACGGCACTGACGAGGATAACGACCGCGGCGTCGGCACCATCTGGACCGAAAACGGCAGCTTCTTCTATCGCATCGACAACGGCGGCACCGTGGACTGGCACAACAAGCTGATCTGCGGCTTCGGCGGCAACCCCCTCACCCTGGCTTCCGACAGCTATTACACCATCGAGATCACGGCCAGGGCCACCAAGCCCGTCTCCTGCGGCTTCTTCCTGAACCCCATGGGCGGCTGGGATCCCCGCGTCTCCGAGGGCATGAGCCTGACCGAAGAATTCCAGACCTTCCGTTTCTCCACCACGGACACCTTCATCATGGACATGGACTTTGAGATGCTGTTCCAGTTCGGCTCCCAGGATCTGGCCAACTTGGGTGAGGTCACGGTGGAAATCCAGAATATCACCATCTATCAGCAGAGCGTTCTGTAAACCATGATCCACAAAGGGGAGGATGGTTCCGATCATCCTCCCCGTCCGTCTTTCAGGAGGCTTTCATGAAAAAAAGAGCCATTTTAGCCGCGGCCCTGCTGTGCGTCCTGTGTCTGTGCCTCACTGCCTGCCAGAGCAAACCCGCACCCCAGCCGACCGCCGCACCGACTGCGGCGCCGACCGCCGCGCCTACAGAGGCGCCTACGGAAGCGCCTACAGAAGCGCCCACAGAGGCGCCGGCCGATGCCGGGGAGCCTTTCGCGGAAGGGACGAACGACAAGGATTTCTCCTCCCTCCGCACTGCCGGCAGCCAGGAAGCGGCGTATGAATACAGGGCTTTCTTCCGTCCGGCCATGAACGGCATCAAGCAGCCCTTCGTCGGAGACACCATGCCCTACTGGGAGGACGGCACCTATTACATCTACTACCTCAAGGAGGGCGGAGATTCCTACAACCATTCCATCTACCTGGCCACCACCACGGACTTTGTCAACTATACGGAATACAGTGATCCGGTGGTGGAATCCAGCCGCTCAGGCGGTCAGGACGGCTGGGTCGGCACCGGTTCCGTGGTGAAGGTGAAGGACACCTACTACTTCTTCTACACCGGCCATGCCTCTGCGGACACCTATGAATACATGGAAAAGGTGATGGTGGCCAAGGGCACCAGCCTTACCTCGTTTGAAAAGGTCGCGGACTGGGCCATCACCCCGGACAGCTCCCTGGGCCAGAAGCGGGACTTCCGCGATCCCCAGGCATACTACGACGAAGCCACCGACACCATCATCATGACGATCACCGCTTCCCAGGGCGGTATTGCCCGCATCCTGAAGTATACCCTCTCAAGCGATCTGAAGAACATCACCTATGACGGGGTGATCTTCACCAACGCCGTGGGGAACTTCTGGAACCTGGAGTGCAGCGATACCTTCCGCCTCGGGGACAAGTACTACCTCACTTATTCCGCCCAGGACGACACCCTGTGGTATGCGGTCTCCGACGCCCCCTACGGCCCCTATGGCGAGGCGAAACGCGTTGACGGGAAGCTGTTCTATGCCGCCAAGCACGTGGAAAGCCCGGAAGGCGCGTATATGGTGGGCTGGGCCCGCCGCAGCGAATCCCCTTCCTCCACGTCGGAGGTCTCCGGCTGGGCCGGAAACCTGGCGGTTCAGAAGATCGTCAGCGGCGAGGACGGCAGCCTTATGCTGGAGCCCGTGGACCGGATCATGGCCCAGTATACCCAGCGCCGCCGCCTTGCGGCGGACAGCGACACCATCCCCGTCCAGGCCGGTTCACGCTTCAAATACATCGACGCTTTCACCGCCTACGAGAGCTTCATGCTGAAGGGGACCTTCACCTACACCGGCAGCGGATGCTTCGGCCTTGCCTTTGATTACAGCGGGCAGCAGGGCCAGTACAAGCTCATCACCCTGGATCCCTCGGCGCAGAAAATGCAATTGCAGTTCAACGAGGGCAGCACCCTGATCACCGAAACGGACGTGTCCCTGGAGAAGGGCAAAACCTACGCCTTCACCTACATCCAGGAAGGTTCCGTCGGCATCTTCTACCTGGACGGCGCGGCGCTGACCGTGCGTGTCTACGGCGTCAGCGGAAAGACCATCCGCCTGTATGCCGAAAACAACTCGGTCACCTTCGCGGAACTGAGAGAATACACAAGATAAGGATGAGTCACCATGGTCAATCAAAGCCTGATCTTTGCCAGAGCGTATGAAGAAGCGGCGGAAAAACGGATCCCCGATTCCGCACGGCCCAAATTTCATCTGACCCCCCGGACCGGGTGGATGAACGACCCCAACGGCTTCTCCTTCTATCGGGGCATGTATCACATGTTCTACCAGTACTATCCCTACGACACCGAGTGGAACTCCATGCACTGGGGCCACGCGGTGAGCCGCGACCTGCTCCGCTGGTCCTACCTGCCCGCGGCCCTGGCCCCGGACAAGCCCTACGATTCCTTCGGATGCTTTTCCGGCAGCGCCATCGAAACGGAGGACGGACGCCAGCTTCTGATGTACACGGGCGTGCGCAAGGAGGGCGGAGACAAGGGCAAGGACATCCAGACCCAGTGCATCGCCGTGGGGGACGGGACGGACTACACAAAATATGCCCACAACCCCGTTCTGGATGCCTCAGACCTGCCCGAGGGGCTGAGCCCCAACGACTTCCGGGACCCGAAGGTCTGGCGTACGGAGGACGGTACGCTGCGCTGCGTTGCCGGCGCGCGCCGGGCCGACAAAAGGGGCGTGCTGCTGCTGTTCCGCAGCAGGGACGGGTTCAAATGGGAGTTTGAGAGCGTTCTGGCGGAAAACGACGGAAGCTTCGGCCTGATGTGGGAATGCCCGGACTTCTTTACCCTGGACGGCAAAAGCGTACTGTTCATCAGCCCCCAGGACATGCTCCCGGAAGGCTTTGAGTACCACAACGGCAACGGTACGGTATGCCAGATCGGGCGGTTCGACGAGGAAACAAAGCGCTTTATCCCGGAACACGACCAGGCCATCGACTACGGCATCGACTTCTACGCCCCCCAGACCATCCTCACGCCGGACGGACGGCGGGTGATGATCGGCTGGATGCAGAACTGGGACACCTGCAAGCTGACAGGCTACGAGGAGCGCCTCTGGTTCGGCCAGATGAGCCTGCCGAGGGAACTGTCCATCCGGAACGGACGCCTGTACCAGCAGCCCATCCGGGAACTGGCCGGGTTCCGCGGACGGAAGCTGGAATACAGGGATGTCCGCCTGAGCGGCGAAAAGACGCTTGAAGGCATCGAAGGCCGCTGCGCGGAAATGGACATCCGCATCCGGCCCGAGGACAGCACGAATGTCTTCCGCAAGTTCACCATGCGCTTTGCCCAGGACAGCCGTTACCATTCCCTGATCAGTTTCCGTCCCTACGAATCCCTGCTGAAGATCGACCGCAAGTTCTCCGGATCCCGCCGGGCCTTCATCCACCAGCGGCGCTGCCAGGTGGCGGACCGCGGCGGTGAGATCCGCCTGCACGTGATCCTGGACCGCTTCAGCGTGGAGATCTTCATCAACGACGGGGAACAGGTCATGACCGCCACCATCCTCACCGACACGAGCGCCCGGGGCATTTCGTTCCATTCCGACGGCGGCGCCGTAATGGACCTGACCTGGTACAGCCTGTCTTCGGAAGACTGAACCCGGCGCGGCATGCAAAAACCAGCGGACCGATAAAAACAGCCAGGGGCGGATCATCACTCCTGACTGTTTTTTATATTTTTTCCGGGAGTCTCCCCTCGTATTGACAGTCCCCGGATATGGCATATAATCAAAAACAGGAAGGCCGAAGGAAACGGAACATGGCACTGTTTCACAGCCGCCGAAGGTTTTTTCCCGCCTTCACCGGCGCTCAAACATCATGGGAATACGCCTTTTTCTCAAACCCGACTCTTATCCGGAGGAGCCTGATGAATAAAACAGCCGCAGCCGTCATTGCGTCCGTCCTTATTGCCGCGCTCCTCATCCCCGCCTCGGCGGAATGGGGCGAAGACGAAATCTGGGACGGGCTTTGTTCCCTGAGCCTTTGGGTCGATGCCCCGGATCACCGGCGCACGGCTCCGGGGGATCAGGAAGCCTTTGCCGTGTATTCCGCGCCTTTTGAGGACGCCTGGCAGAACGATTTCGGCGGGGCCGAGATCCTCTCCGGCGAAAACTTCAATCTCCTCGGCTCCGCGGAGGAGGGAAAATGGAGCATGATCGAATACGGCGTTCCGGGTGGAGGCAACCGGGTGGGCTGGGCCCGTCTCCCCGGCATGGGATACAGGGGATGGGACAATTTCCCGGCGGACGACGCAAGGCCCTGCACCCTCCGGCGGGATGCTGAGCTGACCGACGACCCGCGGGGCAAAAAGCGCACCGTAACGACGCTTTCCGAAGGGGACAGGGTCAAGGCCCTGGGGGTCTGGAACACGTGGGCCTACGTACAGACCGACATGGACGGAAAGACCGCCTGGCTGTTCGTCCCCCTGGACGCGCTTGAGATCGAAAGGCTCTGGTCCGTGGATGAAAACGGCATCCTCACATTGCGCGGCAGCGTCACCCGCGCGGGCGGGAGCCGCCTGGGCACAGAATACCTTGACGACGACGAACGGCGCGAATTCACCGTTCCCCTTTCAAAGGACGAGATCACCGTCCCCGGCCTCGCTTACGGGGATAATCTCCCCATATCCGTAAAAGCGGTGGACTTCCCCTCCTCTCTAAGGTATCTTGGTTCCGAAGCCCTGTCCTACGGGGAGTACGCCTGGATCCGCCTGGGCGGCGATCCCGTAAGCAAACAGGATATTTTTTATGCCGTACGGACCCGCAGGATGATCCTTTCCGCCGAGTGTTCCAGTGTCGACGCCATCCTGAACAGCGAATACGTCGAAATAGGCGCCTGGGAGGTGGAGGAAGGGAACCCGTATTTCAAATCGGTGGACGGGGTGCTGTTCTCCGCCGACGGAAAAAAGCTTATCTCTTACCCCGGCGGTTCAACCGAGGAGCACTACACCGTTCCCGCCGGTACGGAGGAGATCTGCACCCGGGCCTTTGACGACGACATGATGGATATCCCCCTGAAGACGGTCTCCCTGCCCATCGGACTGAAAAGGATCGGGGAATACGCCTTTTCGGGCTGCGGAAGGCTGATATCCCTGGCTGTGCCGCTGACGGTCACCGACATCGCGGATACGGCTTTCGCCTGTTGTGTCAGCCTGGAACGGCTCTCCCTGCCCCCGGGCATGGGAAACTTTTCCGCCGGCAAATGGGTGGACCGGCCGGACCTGACCCGCTACAACGGGGACAACGGCGGTCCCGGCACAGGGGAAACGGAAGACGACGATATATGGTTCAGCGCCCGGCTGGACACGCCCGACGGCCTCGGCACGGTGCCCTGGTACGCTTCCCCGACGGAGAGGGAGCCTGCCGGTGAAACGCCCGCAGGGACCGGGGTCATCATTACAAGCCTGTCAGAAGGCAGGGCCGGGACGGACGACTGGGACGACGAAGGCGGTCTCTCCACCCGCTGGTACAGCGTTAACGATTTAAGGCCCGGATCCGGGGAAACCTTTTTCAAATGGACTTATACGGGCGACGGCCTGAGGATATGGACCGGCGATACAAGGATCCTCGGGATCCTTGAAGCCTTATCCCCCCTCGCCCCCATCCCCATTCTGGACGCCCCGGACGGGTCAGAGACCGCGCATGCCTTCGGAGGCGAGCAGGCGGAGGTACTGGACAGGCAGGGCCCCTGGCTCCGGATCCGCACCGCCGAAAGCGGCGGCTGGATCCGTGAGGAAAATTTCACATTGGTCCCGCAGGCGGACAGATAACGACAAACCGGCCGCAGATACGGCATATGATCAAAAATGTGCGGACAGCAGGAACCGGGCGGCGTTCTGTTCCGTTGGATCAGAAGAACGGGATGCCGTTTTTCCCTCATTTTCGCCACTGCCTGTACATCCCGGGAGGAACACGAAATGAAAAAACTGTTCTTCTTTTTCCTGTTCACGCTCCTTGTGTCCCTGTCACTTTGCCCCGCCCTGTCGGAGGACGGGGATATATGGTACTCTTATCTTTATCTGCGCCAGGAAGAGTTGGACAGCTATAGCCTGGGCGTGCCCCGCGGCACCGTGTATGACGTCTATGCCGCCCCCTTCCCGGACGCGTTCCGGGGCGCCGGCGGCAGGGCAAAGGTCAGCGTGAAGGAAAGCTTCACCCTGCTGGGTACCGCGGACGAGGGAAAATGGAGCATGATCGAATACAGTGTGTCCGGCGGCGCAAAGCGCATCGGCTGGGCGCAGCTCCCTCCCGTCCCCGCGGTATATGACGGCTGGGATGATTTCCCTTCCGAAGAAGCCCTGCCCTGCGTCCTGAAAAGGGACGCGGTCCTCACCGACGATCCCAGGGGGGAAAGGCGGACCGTCCTTGCCCTGTCCGCCGGGGACAGGGTCAAAGCCCTGGGAGCCCTGGACGACCTCTGGGCTTATGTGCAGGCCGATGTCAGCGGGCAGACCGCCTGGCTCTTCATCCCCCTGGACGCCCTGGAGCCCGAGACGCTCTGGTCCGTGGACGAAATGGGCGTCCTCACCTTCCGGAAGGACGTAACACGGATCGGATCATCCTTCATCCGCTGGGAGGCAGCCGGGGACGAAGACGACGGAAAGCGGATCATGGCGCCTCTTGCAAAGGACGAGGTCGCCCTCCGGGGGCTTGTTTTCGGGGAAAACATCCCAACGAGCGTTAAAGCGGTGGAATTTCCCCCTTCTCTCAGAACCCTTGGGATCGAAGCCCTGGTCTACGGGCAATACGACTATATCCGCCTGGACGGAGACCCCATGACGGGCTCGGGCGCCCTTTACGCCCTGACAGCCGACAGGATGATCCTGTCCTCTTCCTTCACGGGGAACGTTCTCAGATGTGACCATGTCGCCGTGGGCGCCTGGGAGGCGGAAGACGGAAACCCGGTCTATATGTCAGCGGACGGGGTCCTTTTCTCCGCCGACGGGAAAAAGCTCCTCTCTTACCCCAACGGTTCTCTCAGGGAGCATTATACCGTCCCCGCCGGCACGGAGGAGATCTGCGCCCTGGCCTTCGACGACGATATGATGAATATCCCCCTGAAGACCGTCTCCCTGCCCATCGGGCTGAAAAGGATCGGGGAATACGCCTTTTCAGGCTGCGGACGGCTGATCAGCCTTGCCGTGCCGCTGACCGTCAGCGACCTTGATGAAACGGCCTTCGCTTTCTGCGTAAGCCTGGAGCGGCTATCCCTGCCCCCGGGGCTCAAGGCGACCTTCAACGAAAACTGGGTACACATGGGTGATTTTACCCACTATAACGGGGACAACGGATCCACGTGGACCAGCCGGCCCGGCTGGGAGTACTGATCATCCCGACCGGAGAGCAAGGCCCGATAAGAGGCAGGCCTTCATGCTGTCCGGACGAAGATGAAGACAGGAAAATCCTTATCGGCATTTTCAAGGCCCATCCGGCCCTTATACCACACATATATCAAAGGGGGAATATATCATGTACCTTAAAAAAACGCTTTGCCTTATCCTGTGCCTTGCCTCGCTCCTGTCCCCCGCCCTGGCGGAGGACACGGCGCAGGGCTCGTCCTGGAGCCAGATCAACCAATCCCTGAAACGCAGGGAAGACTGGCAGCGCTTCGTCGCGGACCGGAGCGCCTTTGCCGTCGGAAGTCAGACGCCTCTGGAAGGCTATGAGGGGCTGTACATCATGGACTGGGGGACCTATCCCTCCATCGACGGTTCCACCGTGTGCGTGCCCATGGCCATGGAACTGGCACGCCAGTGGCTGGACCTTCCCGAAGAGGACCTGAACGGCTTCGTCAATTTTTCCACCACGCCCTATGCCTACGAGCGGCTGTTTTCCCATGCCCCCAACCCGACGGTGACCATCGCCTCCCGGGGCGTGATGATGGACGACACCCATCCCGTGGACATGGTCCTTGGCACCGGCCCCAACGCCGACGAGAGGAAAGCGGCGGAGGACGCCGGAGTCAAATTGGCGATGGTGCCGGTGTGCTATGACGCTTTCGTGTTCCTGGTGAACAGCGAAAACCCGGTGGACACCCTCACCGCGGATGAGATCCGCTCCATCTACACCGGCGGCGTCTTCCTGTGGAGCCAGGTAGGCGGCGAGGAGGACCTGCCCATCGACGCCTACCAGCGGCCCCATGGAAGCGGCAGCCAGACCGCCATGGAAGAACTGGTGATGGACGGCCTGAATCTGACCGCGGCCAAGGAAAACTACATCTCCGACGGCATGGCGGACCTGATCGCCCAGGTGGGCAATTATCCCAACAGCCGCCGGGCCATCGGCTATTCCTACCTGTACTATGTGGACGCGCTGTACCGCGAGGGCAGCATAAAGGTGCTTAAAGTGGACGGCGTCGCTCCCACCGGGGAAAACCTGCGCAGCGGGGCCTATCCCTTCACAGTGTATTATTACGCGGTGTATGAGGAGGGCAACGAAAACGCCGCCCGCTTCGCCCGGTGGCTCACGTCGGATGAAGGCCAGAAATGCGCGGCCCAGGCGGGCTATATCCCCCTGAGGGACGTGGAATGACCTGAAAAAACGGGGAGGACCGGCCGATCGGCCGTGATCCTCCCCGTTTTTTTATCCTGCCCGGATCCCTTGTTATTTCCCCGCGATGCGCCTGACGCTTTCCTCGTCCAGCTCACAGACCAGGATAAGCGCCGCCTTTTCCGCCTCGGACGCACCCAGGCCGAACTGCCGGGCCATATTTTCGGCGCAGGCCTTTTCAAGCTCCTTCAGTTTAAAGGCTTCCTCGCGCCCCTTTTCGCTCATTTCCACAGCGCCGTAGGGCTCCTTGTCGATCAGTCCCCGGCGGGCCAGCCCTTCCAGGAGACGGTGGACCGAAGGCCTGCTCACGTGCATCTGGACGGCGATCTCCTTGGACGCCACGGCATTGCCGGACGATGAAAGTTCCTTGACGGTCATCAGGCACCTGAGCTGAGAAGTGGTCAGATCCAGCATGTTCTCCCCTGTTCCGCGCCCGGCGGAGAGGGATCGCTTTCGCTGACCCTGCAGGCGCTGTTTTTCTGCCCCCGGAAAAGGAGGCGGCCAAATTCTGTCTGTTTCATTCTTCTAACCGCAGATAACAGTATATTCAAAAAACAAAATTAGTCAAGTTTGTATTGTTAATACATGTTAACACACATAATACGCCCGGTCCCGTCCAACCCAAAGAGAAAAACGCGGCCTGAGGCCGCGGCGAAGACAGAAGCCGTAATTATCCGAGATCCAGGTCGAATTCCCCCGGAAGAAAACGGGGGCAGACGTTCTCCCGGGTGGCGATGACCGACGCCGCCAGGCGGGAGCCGATAACGCAGGCCTGGGCGAGATCCTTGCCATAGGTCAGGCCGATGGCCACGCCCGCAAAGAAGGAATCCCCGGCGCCGGTGGTATCCACCACGTCCACCTGCACCGCGGGGCATATGCCGCTTGTCCCATCCCGGTCGTACCATACGGCCCCGTCCTCTCCCATGGTCACCACCATCCGGGGAATGTGCGCCAGGGCAGCCTTCCGGCTGACCTCCCGGCGGACCTCGTCGGGGGACAGGCCGGTCATATCCGTCGAAAACATCATGGCGGCCTCCTGGAGATTGCACACAAAGCAGGCTGTCTTCATGATCTTGTCCCGCCGCTCCACGGCGATGCCCATATTGGAAACCACGGCAAAGACAGGCTTAGCGTATTTTTCACACAGCTCGAAGATCGGGGACAGGATATCGCTTTCCATATCGATCTCCACCACCACGCTGTCCGCCCGGGAGATGATCTCGTCGCCCTTTTCCAGCAGCATGTCCCGGATACCGTTCAGGTCCGGCCGTTTGGAAATGGAGGCGGTCACGTCCCCGGCATTGTTGAACACCGCCAGCCAGGTCCCCAGGCCGTCCGAGGTCCGTCGGATGTAGGAGGTGTTCACCTTGTGACGCTTCAGCTTTTCGATCACGTCGGTACCGATACCGGTCTCGTCAACCACGCTCACAAAGGTGGGCCTCAGTTCCACGTTGGCAATATCCTCGGCCACATTCCGGCTGACGCCACCGTGCACCTGAACGACCCTTCCCACGTTCCTGCCTCCGGGGATGTACTGGGCCAGGGGATACCCCTTGATGTCCACAAAAACCGCGCCAAAGACCACGATGCCGTTCGGATTCATCCTGAGCCTCCTTAAAACAAAAAAAGGACCCGGGCGGCTTTTCCGGCCTGCCCGGGACGGTCCTTACTCCTCGTGGGCGACCATGATGGTGATCAATGTGTCGTCCAGGTCACGCTCCACAGTCACAGAGCCCGTGGGCAGACGGAACACACATATCTCGCCATCATCCCCGACCGACTTTTCGGGATACACGCCGTAGAAGGACCAGCAGTCGTTGATGACCTTCTGCCACAGCGCGTTGGCCCAGGAACCGTCGATGGGTTCCAGCGTTCCCTTCACCCGATAGGGCAGGCCCGTCAGATCCAGGGAACTGCTGCATTCGTATACGCCCACGTAGATGGTGGCGCTGATCATGTCCGCGCTTTCATCCTCTGACCAGGTGACGCAATACCAGGGAAGGCACTGATCGTCATCCGCCAGAGCGCCGGTACATAAAAGGATCAGCACGCACACGATTGCCGGGCAAAGAATTTTCCTTAGCAAGCGCACAGCTCCTTTCTTCCGGATCGCCGGTCCTCCCTGTATCCGAACGGATACGGATCCGACGATACATATATTATACAGTGCTTTCAGCCGTTTGTCAAAAAAAAATGCAAAAAACCTTCAAAAAAGCCCCCTGTCTCCGGCTTATTTGGGGCATTCACTGCATATTTTTACATTCATTTGTTTCAGAAGGCCAAAAAAGCCCCGGACAAAGGGTCCGGGGCGGGATGGAAAGCCGTTTTTATTCAGCCTTGACCAGGGCGTCGATGGTGCAGCCCTTGTCGAATTCGATGGTGCCCTTGTAGTTCTTGATGGTGCCGGTCACGGTGATCGTGTCGCCGACGGCCAGGGTGTCGGCGCCTTCGCCGGTAAGGCGATAGCACTGGACGGTAAAGCCCTCAAGGCCGGGGACGTCGATATTGACGGTGATGTTGCCGTACTCCGGGCTGTAGGCGGTGGGGATGGCGGTCACCACGCCGGTCACGGTGGAGGTGCGGCTCAGGGCGGCGGAATCCTCCAGGGTGTAGGCAAAGGCGGCCACACGGGCGCTCTGGGCGGAAGCTGCCGGGATCAGCTTGCAGCCCTTGTCGAATTCGATGGTGCCCTTGTAGTTCTTGATCCTGCCGAAAACGGTGATCTCGTCGCCTTCCTTCAGGTCTGCGGCGCCTTCGCCGGTGAGGCGGTAGCACTGGACCGTCTTTTCACCCACCTGGATGGTGACGGTGATGTTGCCGTACTCCTCGCTGTAGGGCGTGTCGATCTTTACGATCGCGCCGGTCAGCGCGGTATCGGCGGGCAGGGACGCGCCGTCCTCCAGGGTGTAGGCCACATCTGCGATCTCTGCTTCGGTCATGACGTCCAGGTTGATGGCGGCGGGCACGAAGCGTTCAAAGGAGACCGTGGCGGTGTTGCCGGCGGCGTCGGTGATGGTGGCGGTCAGGACGTAGGCGACCTCCTTCGGGTTGTTCTCGTCCACGTCGATCTTCACCATGCCGTCCTCCAGGCGGGTCACGACGATGGTGTCGGAATCGGTGGTCCATTCCACAGTGTAGGTTTCGCCCTCACCGGGGACGGAGCCGACCACGGTGTAATCCTTCGGAGTGGAGGCGGGTCTGCCCTTGTACATCATGTTGACATAGCTGCGGGCATCGGAAACGCCGTCCGCGCAGGACAATCCCAGGGCCAGGCAGAGCGCCGCAAGGAGCGCCAGGGCTGAAATCAGTTTTTTCATGTTCGTTCTCCTTTTTCGTTATTGAAGTACTTTAAGCCCGTCAGGGGTAAAAACATCGATCTGGTAATCTCCGTTATATTTCCCGACGACGCCGCGGACCGATACGGTCTTCCCCCTAAGTTCGTCCACCGTATAGGGAACGCCGTTTTCGTTCAGCGCGCCGTCCAGGTGCAACTGCACCTCGGTCCTGCCGGACAGGCACCAGAGCGTGGCCGTGCCGGGGATGGACGTGTAGCCGCCCTGTACGGTCAGGGGGGATACGGCCACCGTGGTGGCCTGGGAAAGGAAAGCGCGGTCGAATTCTCCGTACTCTTCGTATCCTTCGTCTTCCTCGCCGGGCTCCAGAGCGACGGTGCCTTCCATCAGGACGGCGGCGTCGGTCTCGGTCCAGGGGATCCCGTGCCCGGAGGAGATCAGGCGGATGTTGCCGGGATCGTCGGGCTTCATCATCCGGTAGGTGATCCCGGCCACCTGCCAGGCACCTCCGGCCTCGTAGTACTGGAAAGTGCCGACGATGCGGACCAGGTTCCCGGCGCGCAGGATCTCCATGCCGCCGCCGCTCAGGTTGTAGCCGTAGTAGACCGGAAGCCCGAAATGCAGCCCGGTCTCCCCGTCAAGGGCTTCCACATACACGGAATTGCTGTGATTGACGGTCACGACGCCCTCGAAGGCCACCTTGACGCCCTCGTAGAAACCGGCGTTGAGCCTCAGCTCCCTCAGCGTCACCTCCACGGCGTCCCCGTAGTAGAACTCGGGATCCCTTTCGGCGGAATAGACCCGCAGCCCGGCGGAGCGGGCCTGGGCGATGGCCGCCATGCAGGTGTCGCCGTAGCGGTTCTGCGCCGAGGAATTGGCGATGGCCAGCCCCTCCTGGAGGAGCTCGATGTTCAAATTGCGCCAGTGGGTCCCGTCCGGGGTATACCACACCCACACCAGCTGCCTGGATCCGGTGCTGTCCGTGTTCCATTCCCCGGTGTCCGATTCGACGATAATGCCCGCGGCGCCTTCAAGCTTTTCCCGGGTAAACCTCGAGGCCTGCTTCCCCCAGGGCTCCACCTTGCCGGTGGATTCCGGGGTGTTGATGCCGATGTAGCGGGCCTTGAGGATCCCATAGGGAAACGCGCTGTCCGACACGGTAAAATGGGTGGTGTCCCCATCCACATAGGTGTGGACCCGGGCCTCGGCCTTGACGGTCTCCGAGGACATGTCCAGCGCAACGGACGCGGCAAAATCGACCGGCTTCGCATCCTCTGCGACCCCCGCGGCCCCGCCGCCCGCAAGCAGGGCGGCGAGGAGCAGGGACAGGAGGATGCGGATCATTCGATGGCGTACCTGCATTTTTCAACGGCCTCCTCAAAGGCCTTGCCGATCTCAGCGTCCACGTCGGTGCCGTCGGCGATGGTCAGGCACTTGATCAGGAGCGAGCCCACCGCGTCGCGGGCGACGGAACTGCCGACGAAGGCGGGAGAGGTGTAGTAGGCTTTCTCCTGGGAAAGGCAGACCTTGGCGCTCAGGGCGGAGACATAGTCGCCGCCGTCGGCTTTATTCAGGAATTCGGCGTACACGGGATTGTCCGCAACGCTGCGGATGACCGGAACGTAACCGGAGGCCATGGAGAATTCCGCCTGGAATTCCACGTTGGTGGTCAGGAACTTGACAAACAGCCAGGAAGCGATCATTTCCTGTTCGTTGTCCTTCCGGAAGATGCACAGGCTGGGGCCCTGGGAGATGACCCTGGGATGGTCGGGATCCACCTGGGGGATGGTGGCGATGCCGACCTCGAAGGGATAGGAGCCGTCCGCGCCCTTGGCGGGACGCTGGTAGGTGGCGCCGGCGGAAGAGCCGATGGACATATAGCTCCTGGTCATGTCGGTGGAAACGAACAGGCCGGAGGTGTAGGCGCCGTAGATCTTCTGGGTGGTCACGTATTCTTCCTGCTTCCACTCGCGGAAACGGGCGATGAAGGCGCGGTTCTGCTCGTTGTCAAACAGGAAATGGTCGCCGGTGGCGCTGGTGTAGGGAGAGCCGTACTGCTCGCACATGGTGATGAACCAGTTGCTCTCGCTGTCATAGCCCAGGGGGATGGAGTTGGGGTCGATCTCGACGATCTTGGCGCAGACGTCTTCCATCTCGTCCCAGGTGGCGGGTACTTTGATGCCGTTCTGGTCAAAGAAGGTCTTGTTGTAGTAGAGCACCTCGGTGGACTTGGAAAGGGGCATGGTGTACATCTGGCCGTCGCCGAACTGCGCGCCTTCCATGTAGTAGCCCTCGATGAAGTCGGCCTTCTGCTCGGGAGTCAGGCCGAGGATCTCGGTGGAACCGTCGGCGCGGGTGACCGTGGCGGTGGAATCGATATAGCCGTCCAGGGTCTTCACGGCGCGGGCCAGGTTGTACAGCGCCACATGGTCCGGATAGCAGTAGGCGATGTTGGGCTGGGTGCCCACGGTGATCTCGGTGGACACCTGGTCGCGTACGTCGTCATAGCTGCCCACGGAGGTGTACACCACGTGGATGTTGGGGTACAGGGTATTGAATTCGGCGATGTAATTGTCCAGCACGGCGGTCAGGTTGGAACCCATGGTGTGGTAGAAGGTAATGGTGACCTCGCTGCCGTCATAGGTGACCTCGTCGGCGGCGCCGAAGGCGGTCACGCTGAGCAGCATGCACAGGAGCAGGAGCACGGAAAGAAGCTTTTTCATCTTTTTCGATCCTTCCTTTGTAGAATTGATATGTTACAGGCCTCATGGCCCATGAACCGTTTTCCGGTCCCCTCCGGGGGCCGGCCGGGGGGCGTCATCCCTTGATGCCGCTGCGGCTGACGCCGGACATGATGTATTTGCGCAGGAAAATGAACACCAGGAACAGCGGCGCCGATACCAGGGCCACGGCGGCCATCTGCACCGGGTAGTTCACGTCGCCGGTGGTATCGGTAAAGGCGTTCCTCAGTCCGTTGGTGATCAGGCGGTGGGCCTCGTCGTTTGCCACCAGGCGGGGCCAGATGTAGGAGTTCCAGGCGCCCATCATCTTAAGGATGGTGATGGAGATCAGCGTGGGCAGCGCCAGGGGCACCATCACCTTCCACAGGTACTTGAAATCGGAGGTGCCGTCCACCTTGGCCGCCAGGTACAGTTCGTTGGGGATCTGCAGGAAAGACTGCCGGAGGAGATAGATGTAGAACACACTGACAAGGAAGGGCACGATCAAAACCGTGTAGGTGTTCCGCCAGCCGAGGTTGGTAACGGTGGAATAATTGGTGATGGTGAAAAGCTCGCCGGGGATCATCATCGTGGCCAGGAGCGCCGCGAACAAAAGTTCCTTGCCCTTGAATTCAAGCCTTGCGAAGGCAAAGGCCGTCAGCACCGTGATGACCAGGGACAAAAGGGTGGACACGATGCCCACGATCATGGTGTTCTTGAACAGTACGCCGAGCTTTGCCGTGGTGAAGGCGTCGGCGTAGTTGGACAAAAGCACCTGCTGGGGCCAGAAGGTGGGCCGGCTGAGACGGTATTCGGTGAGGGACTTGAGGGAGGAGATGATCATCCAGTAAAACGGGAAGAGCACGACGGCGGCCATCAGGAACAGGAAAAGGTACACCAGGCCCTGGCCCAGGATCTCCAGGCCCTTCTGCTCGCCCGAAAGCTTTTTCATGTTCCGGGCATGCATCACGTCGAAGCGGTCAGCGGTCATATCCCTTCACCCCCTCAGTAATGGACGCGTTTCTTGCTGACCTGGAGATTGATCAGGGTGACAACAAGAATGATGCCGAACAGGTACAGCGCGGCGGCGCTGGCGCGGCCCTGGTTGTTGGTGGCCAGGGAATCATAGATAAGGCCCACCATGGTGTTGAGCCTGCCGGGGTCGTGGGCCGGGCCCATGCCCTCGCCGAAAATGCCCACGACGCTTGTGTATTCCTTGAACCCGCCGATGAAGCCGGTGATGACCACATAGGCCAGCATCGGGGACAAAAGCGGCACGGTGATACGGGTCAGCACCCGCCAGCGGGGGGTGGAATCCACCTTGGCGGCCTCGTAATACTGCTTGTTGATGGACTGCAGGCCGCTGGTGAGGATCAGGATCTTGAAGGGCAGGGCGTTCCAGACGATGTAGATGATCATCACCGCCATATTGGCCCAGTAGGTGGAGCCGATGTTGATCCAGTTGACCTTCTGGCCGCCGAAAAATTCGATGATGTTGTTGACGATGCCGGCGGTCACGATGATCTCACGCCTGCCGCCGATGGAGCCGACGATGTTGAACATGGCGGCGAACACCATGCCGATGGCGATGGCGTTGGTGACGTAGGGAAGGAAAAAGATGGTCTGCAGCGCGTTGCGCAGGGGCTTGATGGCGTTGAGCGCCACCGCGATCAAAAGCGCCAGGACAGTGGATACCGGCACCGTGATGACGCACAGGAGGATGGTGTTGGTCAGGGAAGACTGGAATTCGCTGTTCTGGGCCACGCGGACAAAATTGCCGAAGCCGATCCTGAAGGCGCTGTCCCCGCCGACCTTGACCAGGCCGCTGTAATTTTCCATAAAGGCCATGGCGACCGTATTGATGATCGGCCACACGGTGAAGACCAGAAGCAGCACGATGGCCGGGGCCAGGTAGAGCCATGCCTTCCATTGCTGTTTGCTTTCTACCATGTCACTTTACCTCAAATCTGATGCGTTCTTCGTCGTCCTTTCCGAAAAGGAAGATCTTGTGCGGCTTGATGGAATAACGGATCGTTTCGCCCGAAACGTCCACGGACAGGTCCGCGTTGATGATGGAGCGGATCTCCTCCTTCAGGGAAGCGGGGTGGGTGGAGATCACGCTGACATCCCTGCCCATGACCTCCAGGTTGACCGGGCGGCACCTGAGCGCCCCGTTCGCGTCGGGGATAAAGCCCTCGGGCCGGATGCCCACAGTCACCTCGCCGTCGCCTACGCCGCCGACGGCCATCACGTCGTCCTCGCCGATAAAGAGCCTGCCCCCCCTGACGCGGCCGGAGAACACGTTGATGGGCGGCGTGCCCAGGAACTTGGCCACGAACAGGTTGGCGGGATCGTTGTACACCTCCTGGGGCGCGCCGATCTGCTGGACCAGGCCGCTCTTCATCACAACGATCATATCGGAGATGCTCATGGCCTCCTCCTGGTCATGGGTCACGAACACCGTGGTGATGCCGGTCTCCTTCTGGATGCGGCGGATCTCCTCCCGGGTCTGCAGGCGCAGCCTGGCGTCCAGGTTGGAAAGGGGCTCGTCCAGCAGGAGCACCCGGGGCATCTTGACCAGGGCGCGGGCGATGGCCACGCGCTGCTGCTGGCCGCCGGACATCTCGCTGGGCTTGCGGTCCATCAGGTTCTCGATCTGGACCAGCCTTGCCACCTTCGTCGCCCGGTCCAGCATCTGGTCCTTGGTCATTTTGTCCTCGCCCCTCAGGTTCTGCAGCGGGAATAGGATGTTCTGCAGCACCGTCAGGTGGGGATAGAGGGCGTAATTCTGGAATACCAGGCCGATGCCGCGCTTTTCGGTGGGCAGGTCGGTCACGTCGTCGTCCCCGAAGAAGATCCGTCCTCCCGAGGGCTTCTGCAGGCCGCTGATCATGTACAGCGTGGTGCTTTTCCCGCAGCCGGAGGGACCCAGGAGGCCGATGAGCTTGCCGTCGGGGATCTCAAAATTGAAATCGTTGACGGCCACCACCTCTTCATTGGACTTTTTGTTCCTGCTTGGAAAGATCTTGGTCAGGTTCCGGAGAACGATCTTCATTCCTCTCATCCGCCTCCCGTTTATATTCTTGTATATCCCGTTATTCCCGCGCCGGGTCAGTATTCCTGCGTCCTGGCCCTTTCGGCCGCCTCCCTCATGAGAAAAGCGTTTTTTTCCTCCGGGCTTTCAAAGATCCTCTGGCTGGCGAAGTCCACCACCACGGTGCCCGCCATCAGGTCGTGGATCAGCCGAAAGCCATCGCGGCGGGTGGATACGGCCGCCGCGGCCTCGCCGACAAGGATCAGGAGGATCATCACGGGCCCAACGACGCCGATGACCCCCCAGTAGATCATCACAAGGATCAGCACGGGGATCATGGTCTCCACCGTATACTTGCCGAGCACCGTCCGGATGAACAGGGCCGGGCCCCGCAGGCGTACGCCGTCGGTCCCCATGACGCCCAGGCCGAAGATCTTCTTGCCCAGGGTCATGCCGTTTTTGAGCTTCAGCGGAACAAAAAATTCGGTGACCATGTACCCCGACAGGATGGACAGGCTGACGATGACCACGCTCAGGCTCAGGATCATCCGGTAGGCCCCGGCCGCCGTATCATCCTCCGCCACCGCCTGCCAGGCCTCGTCCACCCTTTGGCGGTCCTTATCCTCCAGCGCGTCGTATTCCGCCCGGGTAATGGAAAAATCCACGCCGTATTCAGATGAAAACGCATCATAGCGCGCCATCAGCGTCCGGTGGTAGCCGTTGTAACCCACCAGCGCCGAAAGCCCCCAGGCGAATAAAACGGTGACGACGGAAAGGATGATCACGTCAAACAGAAAGGCGGAGATGCGTTTCCACGCGCTTGCCTTCTGCAGGTCATGAGCCAACGGAAACCACCTCCGCATGATCGCGCGGGCCTCGGGGCCCATTGTGCGGGATAACCGCCGCCGTCCCCGGAATACGGCCGGACCGGCCGCCGACGGGCGCAGGCGCGGAAACAGATAAACATATCGATACTTCTATTATACAGATTTCATCGCTAAAATCCATACCGCAGCGAAATTTTTGTCCTTTTCCGGCCGTTTTTCCGCCCCGTTGATCGGGCGCAACGGCACCTCGGTTCACATCCAGTCCGTATGGGTCCTTTTGTATTCCGCGCACATTTCGTCAGCTTCCGCCCACAGGCGGTCCGCTTCCTCCCGGGAGTATACCGTACCGCCGCTGGCAAAGGCATGCCCGCCGCCGCGCCAGCGGGAAGCCAGGCCGTCGCAGCGGACGGAGCGGCTCCTGAGGCGCACCCGGATCTCCCCGTCTTCCCCGTCGGTCTCGATAAAGGCAAGCCATATGAGGCAGCCCCGGATGTTCTCCATCAGGGAAACGACGGCCGCCGCGGCCTCGGCGTCCAGTCCGAAGCGTTCCCGGATCTTTTTGTCGATATAGATCCTTACGCATCCGCCGGGGGCCATCGCCATGTTTTCATACACCCAGGCGCGGTATTTCCATTCGTTCATGTCCCTGAGGTAGAGGTTGGAATACAGCCGTCCCGTATCCACGCCCAGGTCCAGCAGCATCCCGGCCAGGCGCAGGGTGTCCCCGTCGGTGCCGGAAAAGCGGAAGCGGCCTGAATCCGTGACCATGCCCATGAAAAAATACCCGGCCCCCTCGCTGTCCAGCCGGAGCGCATCCGAATAGCGGCTGTAAAAGACGGCGCACATCTCGCATACGCTGGAGCGCTCCTCCTCCACCCAGTTCACGTCCCCGTAGGGGTCCTTCTCAATGTGGTGGTCGATCTTGATCACCTCGCGGCAGGAAAGGAAGCGCTTATCCGACACCCTCTCCCTGTCCGCGGTATCCAGCACGATCCCAAGCGATCCCTTAAGCTCTTCCTCCGGGACGATCTTCCCTTCCATGCCGGCAAAGGCCAGGCGGGATGAAGACTGGGCGTCGGAGATGCGCACCCGCTTTTCGGGCCAGGTCAGCTTCAGCATCCTTTCAAAGCCCCTGGTGGCACCCACGCAGTCCCCGTCCACCCGCCTGTGGCGGAAAAGGACGATACTGTCATATTCCCGGATCTTCCGAAAGATCTCATCCATCACCGCGCCGTTTTCGTATTTCATTTCTTATTTCCTTTCCCGTGACCCCTCACGCACACGCCCCCCGGCGCAGCGCCCGAAACCGCCAAACCGGTCCAAAACTTCACTCTCCACTCTCCACTCTTCACTCTTCACTCTTTTTCTCCCGCCTCCGCCGCAAGGGCGTCCAGGTCCGAAAGCATCGCCATGGCTTCCTCCTTATCCTTCACCATGGCGCCGCTGGCACGGGGATGCCCGCCGCCGCCGTATTTTACCGCCACCGGGTTGATGCTTATGTCCCGGGAACGGAGTTCGCACAGTACGCCCTTTTCGGTCTCGGTAAAATTGACCCACACCCTGATCTCCCCGATATCCGCCATCACGTTCACCATGCCCCGGGAGATCTCAAAATCGCTTTTCCCCAGCTTTGCCATCTCCTCCCGGTCGGTGTAGATATACCCCGCTCCGTGGGGCGTGACGCGGATCTTTTCAAAAAAACGCCCCCGCAGGCGCACGTCCGCAAGGGACTGGGTATACAGGCCGCGCCACACGGCGTCCATATCGACGCCCTTTTCCGTGAGGAAAGCGGCCAGGCGGAAAGTCCTTTCCGTGGTGCCGCTAAAGCGGAACCGGCCCGAATCGGTGACCATGCCGGTGAACAGGGAAGCGGCGGCCAGGGCGCTCACGTTAAGTCCGTATTCCATGGCCATGGAGGCGATCATGCCGCAGCAGCTTTCATAGGACGGATCCACCGCCTCGGCCTCGGCGATCTTTCCGGTGAACAGGTGGTGGTCCACCCGCGCCGTGGCCGCCGCGCAGCGCCACCTATCGTCGCTGATCAGGTGTTCGGAGGAAGTATCCAGGATCACGGCCAGGGCGCCGCGGTACACATCGTCCGGGACCTCATCCATCTTTGAATCCGCCATAAAGGCGTACCTCCCCGCCCCGTCGCCCACAGCGAAGACCTTCTTGCCCGGGAAGGAATCCCGCAGGATATGCTTGAGGCCCACCTGGCTCCCCAGGGCGTCCCCGTCGGGGCTTGAATGGCGGTGGATGATCACCGTATCGTATGCGCGGATCTTCTCCATGACGTCGCTGAACATATTCGAACCTCCAGTCTGCAGGGCATTCATCCTCTGTCCTGATTCTACCCTATCGGGCCCGTTCTTTCAAGCCCGGGAAGGGAACTTCGCTCCGCGTCCCCCGCCCGAGGCCCGCCCCGGACCGCGTATCCCCCTCCGGCGGGCTTCGGGGGCCCCCTTTTTCATCCGGAAGGCGGGATGAACTTGACAGGCTTCCCGGCGGATAATAAAATGGATACGTCCCCGGCAAAACGAATCATATATATAAGGATGCGGTGAATATGAAGGTCGTACTGCGGAACCTGACGAAGAAATTCCCCTCCCGGAATAAGAAAGGCGAGGAAGTCATTGCCGTCAATAATTTTGATTTCGAGATCCCGGACGGCAAGCTCATCGGCCTGCTGGGCCCCTCCGGCTGCGGGAAAAGCACCACCCTGAACCTAATCTCCGGCCTGGAAGCCCCCACAAAGGGGCAGATCTTTTTCGGCGACGACGACGTGACCCGCCTGCCGCCCGAAAACCGCGGCGTGGGGCTGGTATTCCAGAATTATGCCCTCTATCCGCACCTGACCGTCCTGGAAAACATCATGTTCCCCCTGGGAAACCTGAAGGGAAAGGACAAAATGTCCAAACAGGACATGCAGAAGAAAGCCATCGAAGCGGCGCGGCTGGTGCAGATCGAACAGCTTCTGGAGCGCCGTCCGGGCAATATGTCCGGCGGCCAGCAGCAGCGCGTGGCCATCGCCCGCGCCCTGGTGAAGCGCCCCAGGGTGCTTTTGCTGGACGAACCGCTGTCCAACCTGGACGCCAGGCTGCGCCTGCAGACCCGGGAGGAGATCCGCCGCATCCAGCAGGAGACCGGCATCACCACCATTTTCGTCACCCACGACCAGGACGAGGCCATGAGCATTTCCGACATGATCGTGGTGATGAAGGCCGGCGTCGTCCAGCAGATCGGCCCGCCCCAGGAGGTATACGACGACCCGGTGAACCTGTTTGTGGCCACGTTCCTGGGCACCCCGCTCATCAACGTGTTCGACGCCTCCGTATCGGGGGGCAGGCTTGTGATCGGCAGCGACCGGGTGCTCCCGGTGCCCGGCGCAAAGGACGGAAAGATCATCGCCGCGATCCGGCCCGAGGGTTTCATCCTGGACAGGGACGGCCCCTTCGGCCTGAAGCTTTCCCGGGTGGAGGTCATGGGCAGGGATACCAGCGTGGTGTCCACCCATCCCGACTGCCGCTCTCCCTTTGTGCGGTCCATCATCCCCTCCCGGAAGGATTTCCGATCCGACGGCGGTCTCGTCCGCTTTTCGCTGGTCCCCGAAAAGGTGCACCTTTTCGATCCCGAAAGCGAGAAACGCGTCCCCTTTGAAACGGGAGGGACGGTGCAATGAAAAAAAACAGCCTGAAGGCCTGGCTGTACCTGCTGCCCGCCATCCTGTTTCTTGGCTGCTTCATGGTTTATCCCCTGGTGGACGTGCTGGTCTATTCCCTGGAGGAGGGCTATAATTCTGCGTCCCAGTCCTATTACGGGGTGGGGCTGTACAATTTTTCCTATGTGCTCCGGGACCCCTATTTCCTGCAGGCCGTCAAGAACACCTTCCTGCTGGTGATCATCACCGTGCCCCTGTCCACCGGCATCGCGCTGCTCATCTCCCTGGGACTCAACGCGATCAAGCCCCTGCGCGGCTTTTTCCAGACGGTGTATTTCCTGCCCTACGTCACCAATACCCTGGCCGTGGGCCTGGTCTTCATGATCCTTTTCAAGAAGACCGCCTACACCGACGGCCTGGTCAACCTGATGCTGCACTTTTTCGGCGCGGGGACCGTGGACTTTATCGACGGCCCCTACTGGGCCAAGATGTTCGTGCTGTGCTTTTACACCATCTGGGTGGTCATGCCTTTCAAGATCCTGATCCTCACCAGCGCCCTGGCGTCGGTGAACCCGGAATACTACAGCGCCGCCCGGATGGACGGGGCCAACTCCAGGCGTATTTTCCGCAAGATCACCCTGCCCATGATCTCCCCGATGATCTTTTACCTGGTCATCACCGGCTTCATCGGCGCCTTCAAGGCATACAGCGACGCAGTGGCGCTCTTCGGCACCGACCTGAACGCCGCCGGGATGAACACCATCGTCGGCTATGTGTACGACATGCTTTACGGAAACAGCGGCGGCTATCCGTCCTTTGCCTCGGCGGCCGCGCTGATCCTGTTCGCCATCGTGCTTACGATCACCTGCATCAACCTTTTGATCAGCAATAAACGCGTGCATTACTGAGGGAGGCATCGGCATGGAAGCAAAACTGGATTATGACGTGATCGAACGCCGGGCGGCCCTGAGAAAACGTGTTTTCCGCACGGTGGATTACTTTTTCCTGGTCCTGTGGGCCGTGATGGTGCTGTTCCCGTTCTACTGGATGATCCTGACCAGCGTCAAGAGCTATTCATCCTACAATTCGGAATACATCCCCACCTTCTTTACCCTGGCGCCGACCCTGGAAAACTACCGCGAAGCCTTCAGCGCCGTCCCGCTGGCCAGGTATTTCCTGAACACCCTGATCTTTACCGTCGCTACCACCGGATTGATGATGGTCGTCATCGTGCCGGCGGCCTTTGCCTTTGCCCGCCTGGAGTTCCGCGGAAAGCAGCTGGCCTTCACCTTTTTCCTGTCGCTTATGATGATCCCGGGGGAACTGGTGGTCATCACCAATTTCGTCACCATCACCAACCTGCACCTGAGGAACACCTTCACGGGACTTATCCTGCCGTCGGTGACATCGGTATTCTACATCTACCTGCTGAAGGAGAATTTCGAGCAGATCCCCGACGAGCTCTACCGGGCCGCCCAGGTGGACGGCACGTCGGACTTCAAGTACCTCACCCACGTGATGATGCCCATCAGCAAGCCGACCCTGGTCACCATCGTGATCCTGAAGGTC
Organism: Clostridia bacterium; assembly: GCA_017524725.1. GTDB lineage: Bacteria > Bacillota > Clostridia > Christensenellales > Aristaeellaceae > RUG756. The sequence goes on from JAFXUZ010000083.1 coordinate 27,647, forward strand.
ATCGAATGCTGGAACTCCTATATCTGGCCCCGCCTGATCACCGACGATCCCGCCTATTTCCTGGTATCCAACGGCATCCAGGAGATAAGGGAAAACGGCTTCGGCCGGGAGAACATCCCCGCCATGATGGCCGCCGTGGTGGTCATATCGGCGCCGCTGATCGTCCTGTTCCTGATCTTCCGCAAAAAGATCATGGCCGGCGTGTCCCGGGGCGGCACCAAGGGCTGACCCCTCTCCCTCCGCGGCGAAAAACACCGCGTATGTCCCGGCACGACAACAATACGGCCACGGGGCCGTATCCGGACGCAGGACGTCCCGGACCCGCCCTCAAGGCCTGACAGGTGAACAAGATGAAAAAGATCATTGTCTGGCTTCTTCTGCTGTCCCTCTGCCTCGCGCTGACGGGCTGCCACGGCTCCAGGGAGACCGCGGCCTTCGCCGTCCCGGAGAATTTCGACTTTTCCCGGAACTACGAGATCACCTTCTGGGCCAAGAACGACACCAACAAGACCCAGACCGCGATCTACGAAAAGGCGATCGCCGATTTTGAGGCGCTGTACCCCAACATCCGCGTCAATCTGCGCCTGTACACCGACTACAGCCGGATCTACAACGACGTCATCACCAACATCGCGACCTCCACAACCCCCAACGTCTGCATCACCTACCCGGACCACATCGCCACCTACCTGACCGGCAGCGGCGTCATGGTGCCGCTGGACGACCTGTTCACCGACATAAAATACGGTCTTGGGGGCAGCGAGGTGCGCTTCGACTCCCCCTCCCCGGGCGAGATCGTGCCCGCCTTCCTGGAGGAGTGCAAAATAGGCAGCGACTACTACGCCATCCCCTACATGCGCTCCACCGAAGCCCTGTACATCAACAGGACCTATGTGGAAAAACTGGGCTACACCCTGCCCGACGTCCTGACCTGGGACTTTGTGTGGGAGGTTTCCGACGCCGCCGCGGCGAAGGACGAAAACGGGATCTACCCCGTCAACGGGCAGAAGGTGATGATCCCCTTCATCTACAAATCCACCGACAACATGATGATCCAGATGCTCCGCCAGCGGGGCGCCGACTATTCCACCTCCGCCGGCGAGGTGCGCATATTCAACGACACCACCCGCGAGATCCTGAAGACGGTCCGCGACCACGTGGCCGCCGGTGCCTTCTCCACCTTCAAGATCTCCAGTTATCCCGGGAACTTCCTCAACGCCGGTCAGTGCATTTTCGCGGTGGATTCCACCGCCGGCGCCACCTGGATGGGGAGCCGGGCGCCCCACATGGACATCGCCGCGGACCAGGTGGTGGATTTCGACCTGGCGGTGCGCCCCATCCCCCAGTTCGATCCCTCCTCTCCCCGCATGATCTCCCAGGGCCCCTCGGTGTGCATATTCAACAAGGCCGACCCCCAGGAGGTGCTGGCCTCCTGGCTGTTCGCCCAGTACCTCCTGACCAACGATGTGCAGATCGCCTATTCCCAGACCGAGGGCTACCTGCCGGTGACCCTCAAAGCCCAGCGGAGCCCGGAATACGTGGATTACCTGTCCCGCAAGGGCGAGGACAACGATATGTATTACAGCGTCAAGATCGACGCGGCCGAGATCCTTTTGAACAACACCGGCAATACCTTCGTCACCCCGGTCTTCAACGGCTCCGCTTCCCTGAGGGACGCCGCCGGCCAGCTGATCGAGGAAACGGCCAAGGCGGTTAGGCGCAAAAAGACCGTGGACGACGCCTTCATCGACGGCGTGTTCTCCCAGGTGGCCTCCCTTTACCGCCTGGACCAGATCGGCGAGAACGCCGGCCGGCCCGCCGCCTCCGGGGAGGACATGGGTCCCCTGCCCTCCACCGCGGTCTTCCTGCTGGCCGCCCTGGCCGTTGCCTGGGTGCTGATCGCCCTGGTTTTCCTGAGGAACGCCTTAAAGCAGAGGAAAACAGCGTAAAAACCTTTTCCTCTGCTGTCTTCTGCGGGAAAAGACGTAAAAAAAATAAATTTTGTTTACTTGTCTTCCGGAATTGGATATAATAAACGCAGTTCCCAAATTTCAGAAAAGGAGATTACGATCATGAAAAAGTTCTTTGCCCTCTTCCTCGCCGTGATGATGCTCTCCGCCGTGGCGCTGGCCGAAGCCCCCGCCGTGATGACCCACGAAGAATTCGTCGCCGCCGACCTGGAGACCGAAGTGACCGTGGTGACCTACGTCCAGGCCAAGCAGGGCTGGTGGGACAACAAGGGCACCATCTACACCCAGGCCGAAGACGGCGCCTACTTCCTGTACAACATGCCGCTGACCCAGGAAGAATATGACCTCCTGGTCCCCGGCACCAAGATCTGCGTCAAGGGCTACAAAGCCGAATGGTCCGGCGAAGTGGAGATCATCGACATCGAAAAATTCGAGATCCTGGAAGCCGAGCCCTTCTTCCCCGAAGCGCTGGACATCACCGCCCTGCTGGGCACCGAAGAGCTGATCGCCCACCAGAACGAGCTGGTCTCAGTCAAGGGCGCCGTGGTCACCGCCAAGAAGGACGCCAACGGCAACGACGCCGCTTTCCTGTACAACTGGGACGGCTCCGGCGCCGCCGGCAACAACAACGACCTGTACTTTGACGTCACCGTGAACGGTAACGTCTACAGCTTCACCGTGGAATCCTACCTCTGCGGCGAGGACACCGATGTTTACCAGGCCGTGACCAAGCTGAACGTCGGCGACGTCATCGACATCGAGGGCTTCCTCTACTGGTACAACGGCGCCCAGCCCCACGTCATCGCCGTGAAGGCCGCCGAATAACCAAAGTTCGCGTTCCCGGGCCGCGGAAGATCCGCGGCCCTTTTCTTTTTACGAAAAACCATTGACTTTTCCTCTCATTGCGGTATCATCTTATTGAAAAGTTTATTTGATTATAAGGCAAGTTCTCAACGGAGGAATGATGCATGGAGATCAGCCGGGATGTGTATTTAAACAGGATCGTTTCCTATATGTGGGATGGCCAGGTAAAAGTGATAACCGGGATCCGCAGATGCGGAAAGTCATATCTGCTTCGCCGCCTGTTCATGAATTACCTGAAGCAGCGCGGCGTTGCGGAGGATCATATCCTGTGTTATGAGCTGGACCTCGCAAAAGACATTCGCTACCGGAACCCGCTTGAACTGGCAAAAGCCGTGCGCACCCGTGCGGAGGGGCAAACAGATCAGTATTATCTGTTTGTTGATGAAATACAGATGTCTGACGAAGTGCCGAATCCATATAATCCCACCGGCAAGTCCATTACTTTTTATGACGCATTGAACGACCTGATGTCCCTTCCGAACCTGGACATCTATGTGACCGGCAGCAACTCAAGGATGCTGTCCAGCGATATCCTGACGGAATTCAGGGGGCGCAGTGACGATATCAGGGTGCATCCGTTAAGTTTTGCCGAATATTATGCCGCCGTCGGCGGAGATAAGGAAGACGCTTTTGAAGAATACGCTTTCTATGGCGGCATGCCGCTGATCCTTTCCCGGCCCGATGAAACAGCAAAAGTAAATTACCTGAAATCCCTTTTTTCAGAGGTTTACCTGAAGGATATTATCGAGCGCAGGAAGATCAGGCGGGAGGACGTCCTGTCCGCCATCCTGGACCTGCTTTGCTCCTCCGTCGGCTCCCTGACGAACCCCAACGGCGTTGCCAATTCACTGAACACAAGGCAGAAACTTTCAGGCGAAAACACCGTATCGCCCAATACGGTGAAGGCTTATATCGGTCATCTTGCGGACGCGTACCTTTTTGAAGAGTGCCGCCGCTATGATGTGAAGGGCCGAAACTATTTTGACTTTCCGAATAAATATTATTGTGAGGATATCGGGCTTCGGAACGCAAGGATCGGTTTTCGCCGGCAGGAAATGACACATATCATGGAAAACATTATCTATAATGATCTGCGTGCACGGGGCTGTGAAGTGGACATCGGCATCGTATACGGAAATGAAAAAAACAGATCCGGAAACCACGTTCAGGCTCCCCGGGAAATCGATTTTATCGCGGCCCACGGCGGAAGAAAGACCTATATCCAATCCGCCTATGCGCTTGAAACCGAGGAGAAAGCCGTCACCGAAAACCGGCCTTTCGACCTGACCGGCGATTCCTTCCCGAAGATCATCGTTCGCCATGATATACGCAAACGCTGGTATGATGAAAAAGGGATCCTGAACATAGGGATCCTGGATTTCCTGCTCGATCCGCAGATCGTATAGCAAAAAGCCGGGGCTGCTCCCGGCTTCGCGGGATCAGGCCGCGTACGCTCATACCGCCTGCCTGACGAACAGCCCGGCGCCGGATACGGAGTCCATGGGACCCGTGTCCAACGCCGGGCTGTTATTCATTCATACAATTGCCTTCAATATGCCTCCGTCAGACCTGCCTTGCCGCCTCCACCACCCAGCGGATGCGCTCGACGGGCAGTTCGTTGTGGATGCTGCAGTCGGAGCCCAGGATATAGCCCTTTTTGCCGCCCTGGGCGATAAGGCTTTCGGTCTCCCTTTCGATGCTTTCCCTGTCCGCGGTGTACAAAAGGGTGCTCGGACGGTTGTCGAAGCCGCCCCATACCGTGCGGCCGAAACGCGCCTTGGCATCGCCGATATCCATGATGTCGAAGTACCTGGACCAGCTGACCACGGGCGAAGAATAATCCTCCCACACCTTCAGTCGGTTGGGGACCTCCTCCCAGGCGCAGAAATGGATGGCGTTCATATCGCTCAGGGTGTTGGCAAAGTCCAGCACTTCCTTATCGGAGGGCGTCACCCAGTCCCGGTATTCCTCATAGGTGAACCGGTCCACCTCACCGTTCTGTACGCTGTAAAAGATCCCGTCCGCCCCGGCCTCCCGGATGAGGCCCTCCGTGAGGATCTTCAGGTCCCCCGCCACCACTTTGCAGGCGTGCTTCATGGCCTCCGGATCCTCCCGGATCAGCTTCATCATCATCGGATAGCCGATCTGCAGCCGGATGCAGGACAGCGGAACGAACACCAGGCACAGGGCCGGGCATTCGCCCTCCAGGGCCCGGATCACTTTCCTGGTCCGCTCGATCTGTCCGCGGATAAAGGGATGGTCCGCCCCCAGGGGACGGACCCTGTAAAGGTCCTCTGCCTTTTCGATGCCGGCGAGGGCCGGCGCGGGCCAGCCGAAATACTTGTCCCCGGACAGCTTCATGAAATCCACGTCGGTATCATGCAGGAACTTCGCCTGGACGGCGGCGAATCTGTCGTCGTCCCCCCAGTATTCCGGCCCGACGTGCTGCCACATGCACACCGGCACATGGTCCACTTCCCGTCCCCTGAAAGCGGCGGTCACCCGTTCCCTTTTATTCATGGCCTTTCCTCCCCGATATTCATGTTTTCACTGGACGATTATACCATCCCGGGAGCGTAATTTCAATCCGCATAAAAAGCCGTTCCCGCCGCTTGTACGCCGGAGGCATTTATGATAAAATTCCAGCATAAACAACCGGGGAGGACAAAAGACATGATCGCACAGACACCGCCCATGGGATGGAACTCATGGGACTGCTGGGGCGCCGCCGTCACCGAAGACACCGTACGCAAAAACGCCGAATTCATGGCAAAAAACCTGAAGCCCTACGGCTGGGAATACGTGGTGGTGGATATCCAGTGGTACCAGCCCACCGCCCAGACCCACGACTACGTCCCCTTTTCCTCTCTTGAAATGGACGGATATGGCCGGCTGCAGCCTGCCGTCAACCGCTTCCCCTCTGCCGCGGACGGGAAGGGCTTTGCCCCCCTGGCCGAATACATCCATTCCCTGGGGCTCAAATTCGGCATCCACATCATGCGGGGCATGCCGCGCATGGCCGCCCATAAGCGACTGCCCGTCCTGGGGACGGATCGGACCTGCGCCGACGCCGCCGACCCCAATTCCATCTGCGCCTGGAACCCGGACATGTACGGACTGAAATGCGAAAAAGAGCCGGAACTGTCCCTGGCCTGGTATAAAAGCATCTTTTCCCAGTACGCCTCCTGGGGCGTGGACTTCGTCAAGTGCGACGACATCGCCCGGGAATATCCCCATTGCCAGAGGGAGATCGAGATCATCTCCGAAAGCGCCCGCACCTGCGGCAGGGATATGGTCCTCTCCCTCTCCCCCGGCCCCGCGCCGCTGGAAATGGCCTGGCACCTGAAAAAATACGCCAACATGTGGCGTATCACCGACGATTTCTGGGACGAATGGCAGCTGCTCAAAAACATGTTCGAGCGGGCGGAAAAATGGTGCGTCCACGCCGCGCCCGGCCACTGGCCCGACGCCGACATGCTGCCCCTGGGCGCCCTGAGGCAGTGCTACGGCAAAAACGACCGCACCCATTTCACCCCGGACGAACAGAAGACCATGATGACGCTTTGGTGCATGATGCGCTCGCCCCTGATGGCCGGCTGCGACATGGCGAAAATGGACGACTTCACCCTGTCCCTTTTGACCAAAGGCGACGTGCTTGAGATCCAAAAGGCTTCCTGGTGCGCCCACCCCCTCTCCACCACCGACGAAGAGGCCCTTTGGGTCGCTCCCCGGAAGGACGGGAAGGGCTATTACGCCGCCGCCTTCAACCTGAGCGATGAGGAACGCACCGTGACCGTCCCCGAAAGCGCCCTTGAAATGCCCCGGACCCGGGCGCGGGAACTGTGGACAAATACCGAAAGCGCCGCCCTCACCGCCCGCCTCGCCCCCCATGCCTGCGCCGTGTGGCTGTGCGAATGATTTTCTCCGAATAAGGAAACCTTTTTGACAGCGGCGGTCCCTCACGAGGGTCGATCGCCGGTGAAGCCAAAAAACCGCCCGCATAAACAGTCCCGCGCCTCCGGCAGATCGATCCGCCGGAGGCGCGGGGTTTTTTATTCGTCCTCTTCGATGGCTTCGGTCACCTGCCGGCAAAGGTCCGGCACCTGGTCCTTCAGCGGGCGATCCGGATCAAAGACGATGGGCGCCTTCACATGGAAGGTATGCCTGTCCAGGTGCATGGGCCAGATCTTCAATACCTTTCCCGTCTTTTTGTGGTACATCGGCAAAAGGTACAGGTAACCTTCGCTGGTCTTCGTATCCGAATGGCTTTTGTAGCCGTCGGGGATGCCGGGGAAGATGACCAGGCTCTTCCCGCCCTCCAGCAGGCGAAGGCTTTCCCTCAGGGTGGTCATGGCCCGCATGTCGTGGTACACCGGCACGTTGGGCACCGATCTAAGTATGGGCGGCAGCGCCAGGGCCGTAAGGTACGGGATGGTCCTGTCATACAGCGGGGCCAGGCGGCTTTGGGGATCCCACCAGTAGTCCTGCCGCACATAGGCCGGCACCAGCTTCCGATCCATGGCGTTGGCATAGATCCAGATATGGCATTGATCCTTCAGCGGAAATTTGACCGCCACCGAGATCGGCCCGTTTGCGCGGTCGTGATTGCCCACAAAAATGCAGGGCTCCCCGTCATAGGGAACGTCCCATACCGTTTCCATCCTGGGGGTGAAAAGCCTGATCAGCGGCGCGAGCGTGCCGTAAATGATTTTTCCCATCCGTCCGTCACTTCTGCCCGTAATAGGCGCCGGGGCCGTGCTTGCGCAGGTAGTGCTTGTCCAAAAGCTCCTGCTGCATCCTTCCCGCCCGGGGATTGAGCATCAGGGTGTTCAGGTCCATGAAGGCCACCTCTTCCATGACCACGGCGTTGTGGACCGCGTTCATCGCGTCGGTGCCGAAAGCAAAGGGCCCGTGGCTGAACACGTTGACGCCGGGGACCTGGGCGGGATCGATCCCGCGGGTCTTAAAGGTCTCCACGATCACGTTGCCGGTCTCACGCTCGTAGGATCCGGCGATCTCCTCCTTGGTCATCGGACGGGTGCAGGGAATGTCGCCGTAAAAATAATCCCCGTGGGTGGTGCCCATGGCCGGGATATCCAGGCCCGCCTGGGCAAAGACCACGCTGCAGCGGCTGTGGGTGTGCACGATGCCGCCCAGCTGCGGGAAAGTGCGATACAGGACCACATGGGTATCGGTATCGGAAGAGGGGCGGTACTTTCCCTCCACCACTTTGCCGTCCAGGTCCACCACCACCATGTCCTCCGGCTTCATCCCGTCATATTCCACGCCCGAGGGCTTGATGACCACCAGGCCCGTTTCCCTGTCCAGGGCCGACACATTGCCCCAGGTAAAGGTGACCAGGCCGTATTTGGGCAGTTCCAGATTGGCTTTGCATACCAGTTCCTTCAGGCTTTCAAGCATACGTTCCTCCTGATACGAGATTCTGTTATGTTAAAAGGGGGTTCCCATGACCTGCGCGTCTTTTATTCGACGAACGCCTCAGCCGTTCACCGCGCACCTTTCCGCCTCCAGGGCGGCGCGGTAATCCTTCATCCAGGCGTTGAAGCCGTCCACGTCGGCCTGGTCGGGGCGCATCACGACAGCCTTGACGTCTTTGAAGACCTTCGAGGAAAGGTAATCCTCCAGCGTTTCGTTTTCGCCCTTTTCCGCCCGGTACATCGCCAGCAGCGCCATGCCGTAGGGGCCGCCCTCGCCGGCCGTCTCCATGCAGGAGACCGCCGCGTTGCAGGCCGCGGCCATGTATTTCTGCCCGACCACAGGCGTTTTGAAGAGGCCGCCGTGCCCGGTCAGGGTGTCGATGGCGACGCCCTCAGCCGCGAGGATGTCCATGCCGATCTTCAGCGTGGCCATGGTGGAATACAGGGAGGCGCGCATGAAATTGGCCAAGGTGAAGGGGCTGTCCGGACGGCGCAAAACCATCGGCCGGCCGCTGTTCATATGGGTGACGCCCTCGCCGGCCATATAGTTGATGACCACCATTCCCGGGTCGGCGTCGCCTTCCAGGCTCTTCTGATACAGTTTTGTGAACAGTTCGCCCTTTTCCGCGCTGCCGCCGAAGAGGCGGACGGTCTCGTCCAGCACCTCGGTCCAGGCGTTGAAGTCGTTGGTACAGTTGTTGCAGTGCACCATGGCCACTTCCTTGCCGGCGGGGGTGGTGACCACGTCGATCTCCTCGTGGACGGCTTTCAGGGGCTTTTCCAGCACCACCATGGAAAAGATCGAGGTGCCCGCGGAGACGTTGCCCGTGCGTTCCCGCACGGCGTTGGTGGCCGTCATGCCGGTGCCGGCGTCGCCTTCGGGCGGGGCAAAGGGCAGGCCCTCGGGCAGCATCCCCTCAAGGAGTGCCGCGCCTTCCTTGGTGAGGCATCCGGCCGGCGCGCCCGCGGGCAGGACTTTGGGCAGTACGTTCCTGATCTTCAGGCCCAGGGCCTTCACCTTTTCCAGGGAGTCAAAGGCCGACACCATGCGGTCGTTGTAGTCCAGCGTAGCGGGATCGATGGGGAACATGCCGCTGGCCTCCCCCACGCCCAGCACGTTTTCCCCCGTGAGGGCATGGTGGATATAGCCCGCCAGGGTGGTGATGTGGGCGATGCGGCCCACGTGGTCCTCGCCGTTCAGGATCGCCTGGTACAGGTGGGCGACGGACCAGCGCTGGGGGATATTAAAGCGGAACAGGCCTGTCAGTTCTCCCGCGGCCTGCCCGGTCATGGTGTTCTGCCAGGTCCTGAAGGGCGCAAGCAGGTTCCAGTCCTTATCAAACGCAAGGTAGCCGTGCATCATGGCGGAAACGCCCATGGCGTCCAGCCCGTCCAGGCATTCGGTGTGCCGCAGCGCGTCCCTCAGGCCGTCCCAGGCGTCCTTCAGGTCATAGGTCCACACGCCGTTTACGCAGTCGCTCTTCCAGGTGTGGTCCCCGGAAGAAAGGACGTGATACGTTCCGTCGATCACGCAGGTCTTGATCCTGGTGGAACCGAATTCGATCCCCAGGGTCTTTTTTTCATTGGACATCATGATCCCCCCGCTTTCTTGGTGTTGCTTCTGTTGCTTCCATTATAAACAAATCCCCTGGGATTGTCAAAACCCCGGAGCGGACCGCAGGCAAAAAACGTCAATGATCAAAAAATCACGAAAAAGCGCGAAAAAACAAGAAACAATAAGAAAAAACGCAAAAAACACATATTTCCCTTGCAAATCGGGAAACACTGACTTACTTTGACCTTTTTCTCGTTTGACTTTCTTTGACTTTAGCAGTATCCTTATCTTGTCCAAAGGAGATGACCTCCCGGGGACCTCCGGAAAAACCGGAGTAAAGATCACAAACCAACGTATGGGCCAGGCGCCCGATAAAGGAGGAAATGATTATGTATACCATGATCCCTTTTAATCACAGGAATGTTTTGAACCGTGCCAGCGAACTTTTTGACGACCGCTTTTTCCGCTCTTTCTTCAACATGAACGACTGGATGGGCAGCGCGGGTTTCCGTGTGGACATCCGCGAAAACGCTGAAAACTACGTCCTGGAGGCGGAGCTCCCCGGCGTCAGCGAGGACAGGATCAGCCTCTCCTGCGAAAACGACACCCTGACCATCGGCGCCGATTACAACGAAGAGAAGAAGGACGAGAAGACCTGCTACTCCGAGCGCCGGACCGGCCATGTGGAGCGCTCCTTCAGCCTGGAAGGCGTCGTGCAGGATAATATCAGCGCCGAATACAAAAACGGCATCCTGTATGTGACCCTGCCCAAGCAGCAGCCCGCCAAGCAGCCCGGACGCCGGCAGATCCCCATCGGCAAGGCTGACGGCGGCGACCAGGCGAAGATCGAAGAGTAACGTCCGAAAGTAAAAACAGCAAAACGCGGTAAGCGACCGGCCCCGGGGCGAAAGCTCCGGGGCCGGTCGTTATCTTCCCCGGTGCGCCGCTTCCCCCGCGTCCCGGGGCCTGCGCGGCCCCGGACCCCGCGGCATGGGCGTTGCCCCATATGCACTAACTTAAAACACAAGTCATTTGTAATGGTCGCGATTTTCGACGTTTTTCAACGCATAACCCTTTAAGCATTCGCAGCAACACCATCCGCGGATCAGTCAAATTCGTTACAAGCAGCAGGTTGACC
>JAFXUZ010000084.1 GCA_017524725.1 Clostridia bacterium
GACATTTGACCAGATCATGGAGGAGATCGGAATAGAACAGTACCTGAAGCCAGATACCAATCCATGGCATCTGGGCAGGCCACGGTTCAATCAGGTCAATATGTTAAAAACGGTCTTGTTCAGCTTCATGGACATCGGGTATGCATCCTTGAGGGATATAGCAAAGCAATGCAAGGTAAACATACGGTATATGTATCTCATGGATTATGCACAGCCAAGTTATCGGGCATTCAGCTATTTCATCAATGAAGAAATAGAAGGAAAGATAGATGATATCTTCAAGGGCGTCATGGAGTATATCATCCGAAAAGAGCATGTGGATTTGCAGCATCTGTATATCGACGGGTCCAAATTTGAGGCCAATGCCAACAAATACACCTGGGTATGGAAGAAGGCAACAGAGAAGTCCAGATACAGATTGTTTGAGAAGATCACAAAAGAACTGACAGCAATCAACGAAGAACTGGTGAGCATCGGATTCAAGGTTGAAACGAACACTGAATACACACCGGATTCGCTGGAACGAGTATTGAATCTGTATGCATTTGTAACAAAGGTGGATCCTTCAACATTCAAGCATGGAAAGGGGCAGCGCAAATCAGCCACACAACGCCATTATGAAACGCTGAATTCATATTTACGTAAGCTGAAACAATATGTACGTCAGATTGAAATCTGTGGACCGGATCGGAACAGCTATTCCAAGACAGATCCAAGCGCTACATTCATGCGGATAAAGAAAGATTACATGGGAAATGACCAGTTGCTGCCCGCATATAACATTCAGGTAGGAGTGGCGGACGAGTATATTGTTGTGGCAGATGTATTCCAGCACAGATCGGATATGGACTGTTTTGTTCCGCTAATGGAGAGATTCAACAAGCTGTATGGTTTTTATCCAAAGTATCCGGTGGCTGATGCGGGATATGGTTCCTACAATAATTACCTGTTCTGCCAGGAACACGGAATGGAAAAATACATGAAGTTCACGATGTATAAAAAAGAAACGTCGAATGAGAAGTACCGGGATGATCCTTTCCGTGCTGTGAATTTCAAAAGAGATTCAGATGGCGATTTGATCTGTCCAAACGGAAAGAAATTCAAATTTGCATACAGAAAGCCAATAAAAGGCAACCAATACGGCCGGCAGGAAGAAATATACCAGTGTGAAAACTGCAGCGGATGTCCATATGCCGAGCAGTGCAAGAAAACTGATAAAAACAGAACGATTCGATTGAATGATGAACTGACTTCATTTCACCAGGAGGTTCTGGACAACCTGGAGAGTATCCACGGAGCCCTTCTTCGAATGAACCGATCCATCCAGGCTGAAGGCTGTTTCGGAATCATGAAATATGACAGATGGTACAAAAGAATCGTCAGAAAAGGGCTTCGATGGGTAAAACTCGAACTTCTTCTCGTTGTTCTTGGTCATAACCTGTATAAATACCATAACCGAAAAATGAAAAATATGACAGCAGCTTGATTGCCCCAAAGGTCCTTCATTTGGGGTAAGGGGAAGTATACGCTTTTTTAACCATGCCCTTGTTCCTTTGTGTTGTTATTGGAAAAGAGCTGTGAAGCTCCGGATTTTTCAATCCTTTTCTTCACAGCTCCCTTGAGGCGGGAAATAACGTATCGTTATTTCACAATTTTCTGGTGGAGGTGAGGAGAATCGAACTCCTGTCCGAAGATCCGATTGCACAAGTTTCTCCGAGCGCAGGCTGCGTTTTTGATTTCCCTCGGTCAGGCGCCCACAGCCGGGCTCAGGACCTCGGTAGCTTCATGATTCCGGCTTCGCCTCAAAGCTTTGGCGGGCCAGTTCCTCACATCAATGACGCCGGTGACTCAAGCCGTGAGCGCTTGAGGCCGACGCGCAGCCCTTAGGCCGCGAAAGCGATTTCGCTGTTGTCAGTTAATTTTTATTCCCTGGGTTTAACGTGTTCAGGGAACACGGCTCGCTTCTCATACCCCCGGCGATCCCCGTCGAAACCAGTACACCCCCATGTATTATTTGTTGTGCTCCCTAAGCGCGCGGGCGATCTCCCTTTGGCTGTCCCGGGCTGCCATAGCGTCCCGTTTGTCGTGCAGGTGCTTGCCCACGCAGACCCCAAGGTTCAGTTTCATCCGTCCGTCCTTCAGGTAAACGTCCAATGGGATCAGTGTGTAGCCCTGCTTCTGCGTCATGCTGCCCAGCTTGCGGATCTCGCTTTTGTGCAGCAGCAGACGCTTGGGCCTCATGGGATCCACGTTGAAGATGTTGCCCTGTTCATAGGGGGAAATGTGCATGGAAAGGACGAAGACTTCCCCGTTTTTGACAATGGCATAGCTTTCCTTCAGGTTGACCTTACCCTGCCTCATGGACTTCACCTCGGTCCCGTGAAGCTCGATGCCGCATTCCAGGCTTTCCTCGATAAAAAAGTCATGCCGGGCCCGGCGGTTCTGCGCAACGGTTTTGATGCCCTTAGCCTTGGCCACGTCCTGGGGTCTCCTTCCCAAACAGGTTCTTTCCCCGCAGGCGGCCACAGATCATGAAAGACATTCTATACAGACGTCCCTCATTTTTGTAGGACCCCATGCGGAAGCACGGTCTGATTATATCATACCCCGGTTTGATTTGCAATCAGGTAAATACGCACCGGCAACATACAGACCGCATTCCCGGCCGCCGCGGGAATAAGGATGTCCTTACAGGCTCGTTAAAAGGGACCGGCGCTGCTGCCGGCCCCTTAAAATCATTCCTTTGTATCAATAGGTTTCCTGAAGGTCGATGTTGGTGTAGCGCTTGAGGCCCGTGCCCGCGGGGATCAGCTTGCCGATGATGACGTTCTCCTTCAGGCCCAGCAGCGGATCCACCTTGCCTTTGATGGCGGCTTCCGTAAGGACCCTGGTGGTCTCCTGGAAGGAGGCCGCCGACAGGAAACTGTCCGTCGCCAGAGACGCCTTGGTAATGCCCAGCAGGATGCGCTTTGCCACAGCAGGCCGTCCGCCTTCCATGATCACGCGGTCGTTCTCGGCTTCGAACTGGAAGATATCCACCAGGCTGCCGGGAAGAAGGGTGGTATCACCGCTGTCCTCGACGCGGATCTTCTGGAGCATCTGACGGACGATGATCTCGATGTGCTTGTCTGCGATCTTCACGCCCTGGCTGTGGTAAACGCTCAGAACTTCCTTAAGCAGGTATTCCTGAACGGCCTTGACGCCGAGGATACGCAGAAGGTCATGGGGATTGATGGAGCCGTCGATCAGTTCATCGCCGGCCTTCACCTTCTGGCCTTCCTGGACCTTGATCCGGGCGAGGTAATGGATCTGGTAGCTCCGCTTTTCGGCGGAATCCTCGTCACTGGTAATGACGATCTCACGCTTGCGCTTGTTCTCGACCATGCTGACGGTGCCGTCGATCTCCGCCAGGACAGCGTCGTGCTTGGGCTTGCGGGCCTCGAAGAGCTCCTCTACGCGGGGAAGACCCTGGGTGATGTCCTCAGCGCTTGCCACGCCGCCGGTATGGAAGGTACGCATGGTCAGCTGGGTACCGGGTTCACCGATGGCCTGGGCGGCGATGATGCCCACGGCTTCGCCCTGATCCACCAGGCCGCCATGGGCCAGGTTCATACCGTAGCAGTAGGCGCAGACGCCGCTGCGGGTACGGCAGGTCAGCGGGCTGCGGACGGTCGCCCGGGTGATGCCGGCATTCTTGACGCTGAGGGCCTTTTCGTAGTCGATCAGTTCGTTCACATGCACCAGAAGCTCTCCGGTGATGGGATGATAGATATCCTCGGCGGCGAAGCGTCCGCGAATGCGGTCGTCGATGCCTTCGATCTCGCCGATGGGCTCCACCACAATACCGCGGACCTTTTCACCCTTGCGGGCAAAACAGTCGCGCTCGCGGATGATGACCTCCTGGGCCACATCCACCAGACGACGGGTCAGGTAACCGGAGTCGGCGGTACGCAGAGCCGTATCAGCCAGGGATTTGCGGCTGCCGTGGGAAGACATGAAGAATTCCAGCACGTTCAGGCCCTGGCGGAAATTGGCGCGGATGGGCAGCTCCAGCGTGCGGCCGGTGGGCGAAGCCATCAGGCCGCGCATGCCAGCCAGCTGTGCCACCTGGCCCGCGCTGCCGCGGGCGCCGGAACCGGTCATCATCGCGATGGGATTGAAGGGCGGCAGTACGCGCATGACCTCGTTTTTCAAATCGTCGGTCACCTTGTTCCATTTGGTGATGACCGCGCGGTAGCGCTCGTCCTCGGTCATGATACCGCGGCGATAGCGGCGGTTGATGTCCGCGACTTCGCGGTCCGCTTCTTCCAGCCATTCCTTACGTTTTTCGGGAACGATGATATCGCTCACCGAAACGGTGATGGCGCCGATGGTGGAATACTTGTAGCCCAGATGCTTCATGTCATCCAGCACCTTGGCGGTCTCGGTGGAACCATGCTTGCGGAAGCAGCGCTCCACGATGGCGCCCAGGTCCTTCTTGATGACCCTGTGATCGATCTCCAGCTTGAACTGGTCTTCCAGGGTCTCGCGGGGCTGGTAACCCAGATCCTGCGGGATGATGTCGTTGAAGATCAGCCTGCCGAGGGTGGTGTCGATGATCCTGCGGTACTCTTCGCCTTCCCAGGTGCGGGAAATGCGTACCTTGATAGGCGCCTGCAGGGTGATCTGCTTGCACTGGTAGGCCATCATGGCTTCATTGGGAGATTCAAATACCCGCCCGGCGCCCTTTGCGTCCTCACGGAGGATGGTCAGGTAATGGCAGCCGATGACCATGTCCTGGGTGGGCGAAATAACGGGCATGCCGTCCTGCGGCTTCAGGATATTGTTGGCGCACAGCATCAGGAAGCGGGCTTCTGCCTGGGCTTCCATGCTCAGCGGCACATGGACGGCCATCTGGTCGCCGTCAAAGTCGGCGTTGTAGGCGGTACAGGCAAGGGGATGAAGCTTGATGGCCTTGCCTTCGACAAGCACCGGCTCAAAGGCCTGGATGCCCAGGCGGTGCAGGGTAGGCGCACGGTTGAGGAGCACGGGATGCTCCTTGATGACGCCTTCCAGGATATCCCATACCTCGGAACGCACCTTTTCCACCATGCGCTTGGCTGATTTTACGTTGTGGGCGATCTTCAGGCTGACAAGCTTCTCCATGACGAAGGGCTTGAAAAGCTCCAGCGCCATGTCCTTGGGCAGGCCGCACTGGTAAAGCTTCAGTTCGGGACCGACCACGATAACGCTGCGCCCTGAATAGTCCACGCGCTTGCCAAGAAGGTTCTGGCGGAAACGGCCCTGCTTGCCGCGCAGAAGGTCGCTCAGGCTCTTCAGGGGGCGGTTGCCGGGGCCGGTGACCGCACGTCCCCTGCGGCCGTTGTCGATCAGGGCGTCCACAGCTTCCTGGAGCATGCGTTTTTCGTTGCGCACGATGATATCCGGGGTACCCAGCTCCAGCATCCTCTTGAGGCGGTTGTTGCGGTTGATCACGCGGCGGTAAAGATCGTTAAGGTCGGAAGTGGCAAACCGGCCGCCGTCCAACTGGACCATGGGCCTCAAGTCCGGCGGGATAACGGGGATCACGTCCATGATCATCCATTCCGGTTTGTTGTTGCTCAGGCGGAAGGCTTCCACCACTTCAAGGCGCTTGACAGCGTGGGAGCGTTTCTGGCCTTCGGTCTCCTTGTCGCGTTCTTTTTCGATCAGTTCGGCGATCTCTTTTTTCAAATCGATGCTCAGCTGCTCCAGGTCCAGTTCCAGCAGCATCTCCTTGACAGCTTCGGCGCCGATTCCGGCGCGGAAGGATCCCCTCTCCTCCGGGGGGATCTGCATGATCTGACGGTATTTGCCGTCAGTGATCAGGTCGTTCTTCTGGACTTTGGTCGCCCCTGTGTTGCCGGGATCCAGTACGATATAGGACGCGAAATACAGGACTTTTTCCAGCGTGCGGGGTGAAATGTCCAGGATCATGCCCATCCGGCTGGGGATCCCCTTGAAATACCAGATATGGCTCACCGGAGCGGCAAGGGCGATATGCCCCATGCGTTCACGGCGGACCTTGGCGCGGGTGATCTGCACGCCGCACTTGTCGCAGACCTTTTCCTTGTCCTTGAACTGGATACGCTTGTACTTTCCGCAGTTGCATTCCCAGTCCTTGGTGGGTCCAAAGATACGCTCACAGAAAAGACCGTCGCGCTCCGGTTTCAGCGTCCGGTAATTGATGGTCTCGGGCTTGCTTACCTCACCGTAGGACCATGCCAGGATTTGTTCAGGCGAAGCCATGCCGATCTGTATGGAATCAAGAGTTGTGGTTTCCAGCATGTTTTATCTCCCTTCGCATCCGGTAAGCATCAGTTGATGTCGTCACCAAGCTCAAAGCTGTCCAGGCCATCCAGATCATCCAGGGCGATATCGTCGTTGAGATCCAGGTCGCCGTCGTCTGGTTCTTCCATTTCTTCGCCTTCCCCGACGCCCTCTTCGGGCAGCAGGTCTTCAGGCTCGGTATCCCTTCCGGCGGGCAGGCTGGGCGTGGTATCGTCGTCGTCGTCGTCCAGTTCCTTGATCTCGATCTCGTTCTTCTCGGCATCCAGCACCCGGATGTCCAGGCCAAGGCTCTGCAGTTCCTTGATCAGCACCTTAAAGGACTCGGGAATGCCGGGGGTCGGGATGTTCTTGCCCTTGACGATCGCCTCGTAAGCTTTCACACGGCCATAGACGTCGTCGCTCTTTACTGTCAGGATCTCCTGCAGGGTATTCGCGGCGCCGTAGGCTTCCAGCGCCCAGACTTCCATTTCGCCGAATCGCTGGCCGCCGAATTGGGCCTTGCCGCCCAGGGGCTGCTGCGTAACAAGGGAATAAGGTCCGGTGGAACGGGCATGCATCTTGTCGTCCACCAGGTGGTGCAGCTTCAGGAAGTACATGATGCCGACGGTAACGGGGTTTTCAAAGGGATCGCCGGTGCGGCCGTCGTAAAGGATGGTTTTGCCGTCCGCCCTCAGCCCGGCCTTGACCAGGCACTCGTCTATCTCTTCCTTGCTGGCGCCGTCAAAAACAGGGGTTGCAACATGCCAGCCCAGGGTGCGGGCTGCAATACCGAGATGGACCTCCAGCACCTGTCCGATGTTCATACGGGAAGGCACGCCCAGGGGGTTCAGGACGATGTCCAGCGGCGTTCCGTCCGGCAGGAAAGGCATATCCTCCTGCCTGAGGATCCTGGAAACGACGCCCTTGTTGCCGTGACGTCCGCTCATCTTGTCGCCGACAGAGATCTTCCTCTTCTGGGCAATATAGACGCGGACCATTTCGTTGACACCGGGAGAGATCTCGTCCTTGTTCTCTCGGGTAAAGGTCTTGACATCCACAATGATGCCGCCTTCGCCGTGGGGGACTTTCAGGGACGTGTCCCTGACTTCCCGGGCTTTCTCGCCGAAGATCGCGCGCAGCAGGCGCTCTTCGGCAGTCAGTTCGGTCTCGCCCTTCGGGGTGACCTTGCCGACCAGGATATCGCCGGACCGGACCTCAGCGCCGATGCGGATCACGCCGTGTTCGTCCAGGTCCTTGACAGCGTCATCGGAAACGTTGGGAATATCGCGGGTGATCTCCTCCGGTCCCAGCTTGGTTTCACGGGCTTCGGATTCGTATTCCTCGATATGGATGGAGGTATACATATCCTCCTTGACAAGGCGCTCGCTGATCAGGACTGCGTCTTCGTAGTTGTAGCCTTCCCAGGTCATAAAGCCGATCAGCGCATTGCGGCCAAGTCCGATCTCGCCGTTTTCGGTCGAAGGACCGTCGGCCAGCAGGTCGCCTACTTCAACCACCTGGCCCTGGATCACCCTGGGACGCTGGTTGATGCAGGTACCCTGGTTGGAACGGGCAAACTTGGTCAGGTGGTAGGAATGCTTTTCGCCCAGGTCATCCTTGATGACCACCTCGGCCGCGTCCACATAGTCCACAACACCTGCGTGCTTGCTGAGCACCACAACGCCGCTGTCGTGCGCCGCCTTGTATTCCATGCCCGTGCCGATGATCGGCGCTTCGGGGACCAGCAGCGGCACCGCCTGGCGCTGCATGTTGGAGCCCATCAGGGCGCGGTTGGCGTCGTCGTTCTCAAGGAAGGGGATCATGGCCGTTGCCACGGAGACCATCTGCTTGGGGCTGATGTCCAGGTAATCCACCTGGTCCTTGTTGACCTCGATGATCTCGCTGCGCCAGCGGACAGTGACCCTTTCCTTGGCCAGCCTGCCATCCTCGGTCAGCGGCTCCTTGGCCATGCCCACCTTGAAATTGTCTTCCTCATCGGCGGTCATATAAATGATCTCGTCGGTCACCCGGCCGGTTTCCTTGTCGATCCTGCGGTAGGGGGCCTCGATAAAACCGTATTCGTTGATCCGCGCATAGGTAGCCAGGGATCCGATCAGGCCGATATTGGGACCTTCAGGCGTCTCAATGGGACAGATGCGCGCGTAGTGGGAATAGTGCACGTCGCGCACTTCCATGCCCGCCCTGTCGCGGTTCAGACCGCCGGGGCCAAGGGCGGAAATACGGCGTTTGTGCGTCAGTTCCGCCAGGGGGTTCGGCTGATCCATGAACTGGCTCAGCTGGGAGGACCCGAAGAATTCCTTGATCGCTGCGGAAACGGGACGGATGTTGATCAGTTCGCCGGGTTTGATATCGTTGGCGTCCTGGATGGCCATACGCTCGCGTACGACCCTCTCCAGGCGGCTCATGCCGATGCGCACCTGGTTCTGCAGAAGCTCGCCCACGCTGCGCAGGCGGCGGTTGCCCAGGTGGTCGATATCGTCGGTGGTGCCCAGGCCATAGGGCAGGCCGATGAGGTAGCTCATGGACGCGACGATATCGTCGATGATAATATGCTTGGGAACAAGGCGCTGAACGTTTTCGGAGATGACCTGCTTCAGGTCCTCTTCCGCAACACCGTCCATCACTTCCATCAGCGTGGGATAATGGACCATTTCAAGGATGCCGGCTTCCCTGGGATCAAAGGGCAGGTAAGCGGCGGCGTCGCAGAAATTGTTGCCGACCACACGGATCACATGATCGTCTTCGGTGCGGATCTCCACCTTGTTGATCCCGGCATTCTGGATCTTCTCCGCCTGTTCGCGGGAAATGGCCTCCCCCGCGGATACGATGATCTCGCCGCTGGCGGGATCGATGATATCCTCATCGCTGACCTGGTTGAAGATGCGGTTTTTGATGGCCAGCTTTTTATTGAACTTGTAGCGGCCGACACGCATCAGGTCATAGCGCTTGGGGTCAAAAAACAGGCTGCGCAGCAGGGAACGGGCGCCGTCCTCCGTCGGAGGTTCGCCCGGTTTCTGGCGCTTGTAGATCTCAAGCAGCGCCTGGGTGGTGTTCTTTGAGCTGTCCGCCTTTTCGATCGTGGCGCGAAGCCTTTCCTCTTCGCCCAGCAGGTCCAGGATCTCCTGGTCCGTGCTGTAGCCAAGGGCCCTGAGGAGCAGCGTGGCGGGAAGCTTGCGGGCACGGTCGATACGGACCCAAAGCACGTCGTTTGAATCGGTCTCGTATTCCAGCCAGGCGCCGCGGTTGGGGATCACCTGCGCGGAATAAAGACGTTTGCCGGCCTTGTCCAGCTTGTCGATCTGAACGTCATAGTAAGCGCCGGGCGAACGGACCAGCTGGGACACGATAACGCGTTCGGCGCCATTAATAATGAAGGTACCGTGCTCGGTCATCAGAGGGAAATCACCCATGAAGACCTCGGATTCCTTGATCTCGCCGGTCTCACGGTTCTTCAGTCTGACATATACCTTCAACGGAGCAGCATAGGTCAGGTCACGTTCACGGCAGCGTTCAACGCTGTTCTTGGGCGTTGAATCCAGCGAATAGTCAATAAACTCCAATACCAGATTATCACTGTAATCGGTAATCGGAGACACATCCGCCAGAACCTCTCTCAGATCATCGGTGAGAAAATGCTTGTAGGAGTTTTTCTGCACCTCAATCAGGTTAGGCATATCAAGTACTTCGTCGATGCGGGAAAAAGTCATCCTTTTGCGGAGCTTTCCCATTTGGACCTCATGCACCATAAATGCTATCACCCCTTTATTGCTGCCCGACATTCACATCCGCAGAGAATGTCCGGTCCCAAAAAAGGGCAGAACATCCCCGCATCATAATCATATCGATGCAATCATAAATAATATCACAAGTTTTTCCGGACGTCAATACTTTTTTGATTGTTTTCCTTTTAATAAAATGAAAAGGGATCAGAAAGGGCTCTGATTATTTGGCAGTTTTTTAACCAAATCGATCAAAAAAGGGATTGAATTTGCTCTACCGGTTTGTTATAATTAACACTGAAGATGCAATTGTGAAGCAGCCCTATTTCAAAAGCTCTTCCTGACTATATTGAACTTTTCGTGGTTTTCCGCAGCCCGCACGGCGGAGCGGAGTCTTATATTTCACTCATCTTATCCAGCGCCCGGCGCTGTTTGAGAATCCTGCGGCACTGCCGCAAATAAGAGGAGGAAACACTATGAAGAAACTGGTTGCTCTGTTCACGGCCCTGGTCATGGTGCTGCTGTGTGTGCCCGTATTGGCCGAAGAAGCGCCCACCGTGATCCGCATGGGCACCCACTGGAAGCCCGAACTGGATCCCCACAACATCGATGAAACCACCGGCAATTTCACCATCGGCGACGAAGAAGACCGCCTGATCCGCATTGCTGCCGAGGACGCCGTGCGGGAAAAGTACAACGTGGAAATCGAATATGTGCAGTATGCCCAGGATACCCGCAGCGAGCTGGTTTTGAGCGTGCTGGCCGGCAACCCGGTATGCGACCTGGCCCTGATGTGGAACGGTTCCGAAAACACCGTGCTGGCCCAGAACATCCTCCAGCCTCTGGACAAGTATGTGGACCTGTACGACGGCGCGGCCTGGATGCTGCCCGACAAGGTGTACGGCCACAACTACTTCCTGAACGCCAACCAGAGTTTTACCCAGTATTTCTCCCTGCTGGTGAACATGACCATGCTGGAACAGGTGGATGCCCTGAAGGACGCGGACGGCAACACCATTTATCCCACCGACCTGCTGGAAAGGGATGAGTGGACCTGGAGCACCTTCAAGGATTACCTGACCAAGATCCAGGCTTACTACGGCAACACCCCTGCCCCCGACGGCGCGAAGGTCAGCACCGTGCAGGCCTATGAGACCGACCACCGCTATGCCACCCTGTCCGCCATGTACGCCAACGGCGGCGCCATCTACGGTGCCAAGGGCCTTCAGGTGAACAGCAAGGAAAGCATTGAAGCCGTTCAGTTTATCAAATCGCTGCGCGACGCCGGCGTGATGGTGGACTGCGGTACCTATGACGACGGCTACACCCCCCAGTGGTGTGAATCCGGCAACGACTTCGGCCGCGGCGCCACCGTTTTTGCCGAATGCCCCATCTGGATGATCAAGAGCCACATTGACGAATGCACCGCCCGCGGTGAATCCGTGGCCCTGATGCCCTGGCCCCGTCCCGACAACCTGTCCAAGGACAGCGAAGATTATCGTCAGGTCATCTCCGTTGGCGATATCTGGGGCGTGCTCAAGGGCATCAGCGAGGAAAAGACCGAACTGGCTGTGAAAGTGTTCCGCACCTATTGGGAAACCTATTATGAACTCAAGGCGCACGTTGCCGACATGAGCGAATACAAGGAAGCCATGGCAGAAACCGAAGCCATGAAGTACGGCCTGGATATCTTCAACGATAAACTGGGCGACGGCATCCTGGACGCTTTCATCTTCAACTCCGAAAAATGCGTTCCCAACGATTTCGCAAACCTCCTGGGCATGCGTGATCCCTGGGACCGCATCGTGGGCAAGGGATTCTACGGCGTGGAAGGCATGCCCTCCTACGAAGTGGCCATCGAAGCCAACATGAGCCAGTTCACCGATACCATGGCCCAGATGGAAGCCATCCTGGGCAGCAACGAACTGCATGACAACCAGGCACCTTCCGTGAGCGCGGAAGGCTATGTGGCCGTGGCTCTGGGCACCGACCTGAGCGAATATGACTGGTCCGGCCACTTCACCGCTGAAGACGGCTTTGACGGCGTACTCGATCCCGCTTCCGGCACCTTCGATACCAGCAAGGTAGACGTGAACACCATCGGCGAATATACCGTAAAGGGTATCTACACCGATAAGGCCGGCAATGAAGGCAGCGCCAAGTTCGGCGTTCGCGTATTCAACCCGGACAACACCACGTCTCCCACCCTGACCGTGAAGGAAGAACTGCCCAGCGTAGCCATGGACACCGACGCGGCCCTTATCGATTGGGCCGGCCAGTATGTGGACACTGCCAAGGACGCGGACGGCCTGGATCTGAAGGAATTGGTTCAGGCTGATCTGACCCAGCTCGACACCTCCACCCCCGGCGATTATCCCGTGACACTCAAGGTCGCGGACTATGCGGGCAATGAAGCCACCGTGATATTCACCGTGAACGTGGTCGCCGAATAATTGAGATCTTTGGCGCGCCGGAATTCCTGCGCGCCCCCGCAGCGGCGGGCGTAAACGGGGGCCATCCCTGCGGCGCCCGCCGCCATTTCATTTAATCGTCCGGAGTGAAGAGTTCAGAGTTCAGATCGGTTTGTTTCCGCACTGCAGATAAGTATATGCAGGAAGCGAAGGTATCCGGACTCCGAACTCTGAACTCTTCACTTTAAAAAAGAAGGGGTGAAGCCCGTGCGAAGCAAGAAAAAAGTGATCATTGGCGCGTGCGCGGCAGCGGTGATCCTGTCCGTCGTGCTGTGCGCCGTGCTGCTTCCCGGCAAGGAAGAAAAACTGTTTGCCATGTCCGCGGAACAAGGAGGCCGGGCCAGGGAAAAGACCTACCAGGCATACCTGGAAGCATATGGTTATAACGACCGGCTCGCCGCGTCCCGGGCGGAGGTGGACGTTTTTGCCTGGCAGGCAGAGGACGAGGCCCGGGCAGAAAGCGGTCAGGACGGAGTGCTCACGGGTGATACGGGCATGGTCACCTGGCCGTTCACTGTTCAGGAAGCCGGGTTTTACCACCTGAAGGTGGGCTATATCGGCCTGCCGGGGACCACATCGGATATTCAGCGCCGGGTGCTGCTGGACGGGAATGCCCCTTACAACGCCCTGAACCAGATCGTGTTCAAGCGGCTGTGGCGGGATGAAGACATCCGGCTGAAAAACGAAAACGAGATCCGTCCCAACGCGGAGGAAGTCTATGAGGCCCAGACTGTGTTCCTGGAGGATTACGACCGCCGCAGCGGCACGCCGCTTTTGTTTTATCTGTCGGCCGGGGACCACACCCTGTCCTTTGAAGCGGTGAAGGAACCTTTGGAGATCACCTCCCTTTCCTTTGAAGCTGCGCCTGCGGCTCCCGCCTACGCGGATGCCCTGGCCGCGTACGGCGCGAAGGAATATGCCGGGAAGGCCGTCATATGTCAGGCGGAACGCCGGGAAGGGGGCACCAGGGAAGTTTTCAAATCCAGCCCCTCCATTAACGTACAAAAGAACTATTCCGACGCGGCGCTGGTGCCCTACCACGCCTGGCATACCCTGTACCCCACCATCGGGGCGGGCAGCTGGGCCCAGCCGGGAGACCGGATCACCTGGACGGTGGAAGCGCCCAGGGACGCGCTGTATATGCTTACCTTCAAAGGGCGTCAGACAAACCGGGGCGTCACCAGCTATCGCCGCCTCAGGATCAACGGGGAGATCCCTTTTGCCGAGGCCGCCGTGGTGGGCTTTGATTACTCCGGCGTGATGCAGAATTACACCCTGACGGATGAAATCGGCAATCCATATTGGGTGTATCTGCACGAGGGTGAAAACACGATCTCCCTGGAAGTGGTGCTCGGGTCCATCGGCGGGGTGCTCAGCCAGGTGGAGGAAAGCCTGCGCACCCTGAACGATCTGTATCTGCGCACCATCCAGATCACCGGCCAGGCCCCCAGCCAGTTCATCGACTATGAGATCGCCAAAAAGGTGCCGGGATTTGTGACTTCCATGCAGGAGGAAAGCCGGCGTCTGTATGCCCTGGTGGATGAAATGGTAAAGATCACCGGTGAAAAGGGAGAAAACACCGCCCTGCTGGAAAAGATGGCCATTGAAGCGGAAGGCCTGGCAAAAAAGCCGGACCAGATCGTGAACGAACTGAACCAGTTCAAGAACAACATTTCCGCCCTGGGCACCTGGATCGTGAATATATCCAGCATGCCCCTGGAAATGGACAGCCTGATCCTGTCCGCAGACATGGATTCCCTGCCTGCGCCCAGGGGAAGCAAATGGGAGGGGATCAAGGCGGACACCGCCCGGTTTTTCGCCACCTTCTTCCATTCCGCCAACAGCGTGGTTTCCGACAGCGAAACCTCCGCTGGCGGCAGCCGGGGGATCAAAGTATGGATGGCATCCGCCGGGCGCGAGCAGGCCCAGATCATCCAGAACATGATCGATGAGACCTTCGCCCCGGAAACGGGCATTCCCGTAAAGCTGCAATTGATCCCGACGGACGTGGTGCTGCGGGCCGCCCTGGCGGGCAACGGCCCGGACGTGGTGATCGGCCTGAGCCAGGCCACGGCCCAGGACTTTGCCATGCGCGGCGCGGTGATGGATTTAAGCAAACTTAATGGCTTTGATGAAGCCACCGCCAAGTACGGAAAAGGCCTCATGCGCACTGCCTCCTATCAGGACGGTGTGTGGGGCATTCCTGAGCAGGTTACCTTCCAGATGCTTTTTTACCGCCAGGACGTGCTGGACGATCTGGGACTGTCCGTGCCCCACACCTGGACGGAGATCATGGAAATGATCCCGGTACTCAGCCGGGAAAACTACAAATTCTATATGCCCTCCACCCGTGTGGCCACCGGCCTGAATGTGTTCCAGGCCATGGTATACCAAAACGGCGGCGAGATCTATCAGGGCCGGGGCGGCGATTACGGCATTTCCTCCGCCCTGTACAGCGATGAAGCCATGGAAGCCTTCAAGTGGTTCACCGATCTGTTTACGGTGCACGGTCTGGAAGTGCAGGCCGATTTCAACAACCGCTTCCGTACCGGCGAGATGCCCGTGGGCATCACGGATTACACCGCCTACTGTACCCTGGAAATTTTCGCCCCTGAGATCAAAGGGCTGTGGAGCTTTTCCCCTTTCCCCGGCACGAAGCTGTCCGACGGCACCCTGGATAACACCTATGTATGCGACACTGTGCAGACCGTCATCATGAAAGGCGCAAAAAACAAGGAAGCGGCCTGGGAATTCGTAAAATGGTGGAATTCCACCCGGAGCCAGCTCAATTACGCCAACACCCTGGAATCCATCATGGGCGCCGCGGCCCGATACCCCGCCGCCGACCCGGACGTTATCCGGCAATTGCCCTGGAGCAACAAGGAACTTTCCGAGCTGCTTTCCCAGTATCAGCATTTGACCGGCATGCCCGCCGTACCCGGCTACTACATGAACACCCGCATGATCTCCTACGCCTTTGAGGACGTGGTCGCGGACCTGAGCAGTCCCCGGGAAACCTTGTACCTGAACATTCGGGATATTGACAAGGAACTGACCAAAAAACGCACCGAATTCGGATTGACCGCCTGGGAAGGAGGGATGAAGGAATGATGGTTTCCTCTCAAAAGCTGTCCTTTGGGGCGGCCCTGAAACGGTATCGGAACCAATACCTGCTGGTTGCCCCCTTCGCAATCGTGTTCTTTCTGTTCACGGTGCTGCCGGTAGCCGCCGCCATCGCGCTCAGCTTTACATCCTTCAATATGGCCAGCATGCCCAGCTTCGTGGGCCTGGCCAACTATGTGACGCTGATCGTGGAAGACGACGTGTTTTTGACGGCCCTCAAAAATACATTGGTGTTTGCCCTGTTGACAGGTCCCCTTTCCTACATCATGTGCTTCCTCTTTGCCTGGCTGATCAACGAACTGCCTCGCATTCCGAGAGCTCTGATGACGCTGGTATTCTATGCCCCTTCCATCTCGGGCAACGTGTACCTGGTCTGGAAGCTGATCTTTTCCTCCGATACCTACGGCTGGGCCAACGCATGGCTGATGAAGCTGGGGATCACAAGAGAAGCCGTTTTGTGGCTCACCACGGAAGCCTACATCATGCCCATTTTGATCGTGGTCCAGTTGTGGATGAGCCTGGGCGTATCCTTCCTTTCCTTCATCGCAGGCCTTCAGACGGTGGATAAGGCCATGTACGAAGCCGGAGCCGTAGAGGGCATCAAAAACCGGTGGCAGGAACTGTGGTTCATCACCCTGCCCGCCATGAAGCCCCAGCTCATGTTCGGCGCGGTAATGCAGATCACCTCCTCTTTCGCAGTCAGTCAGATTTCCCTGGACCTGGTGGGGTTCCCCTCCGTCAACTACGCGGGCCACACCATCATGACCCATCTGCACGATTACGGCAATCTGCGCTATGAAATGGGCTACGCCTGTACCATCGCCGTGGTGCTGTTCCTGATCATGCTGTTCTGCAACATTTTGGTGCAGAAACTGCTGCGCAAACTGGGTTAAGGGGGGAACAAATATGGCAAAGAAAAAAATTCTTCCCAAAGCCCCCCGGCAGCACGGCCTGATCGCCGCGCTGCGCAGACGCAAGCTCAAGCGCCGCCGCAGCCTGGCTGTGGATATATTGCTGTTTATCCTGCTGGCGGGGTTCGGCATTTTCTCCCTGTTCCCCCTGATCTTCACAGTGGTGAACGCCTTTAAGCCCATGAGCGAGATCTTCATTTTCCCGCCCAAGCTGACAGTGGATAACCCCACGCTGAACAATTTTTACGACCTGAACTTCATCCTGGAATCCTTCGACGTGCCCATGAGCCGTTACATCTTCAACACGGCCGTCATCACGGGCCTGGGCACCCTGGGCACCGTATTGCTGGGCTCCATGGCGGCCTTTGCCCTGGCGAAGTACCGGTTCCCCGGCAGCAAATTGATGAGCAGCCTGATCGTATACGCCCTCATGTTCTCCGCTTCGGTAACGGCTATCCCCAATTACCTGATCATGACCTACCTGGGCCTTGTCGACACCTACTGGGCGGTGATTTTGACGGCGGTGGGCGGTACGCTGGGCCTGTACCTGATGAAAAACTTCATCGTGCAGATCCCCGATTCCCTGATCGAGGCCGCTACCATTGACGGAGCAAACGAATTCACTATCTACTGGCGCATCATCATGCCCCTGTGCAAGCCGGCCTGGATCACCCTGGTCATCCTGTCCTTCCAGCAGATGTGGGGCACCACCGGCGGTGTGTTCATCTATTCGGAGGAGTTAAAGCCCGTCAGTTACGTGCTGAGCCAATTGGTCAGCGGAGGCATCGCCCGCACCGGCGTATCCTCCGCCGTGTCCCTGATCATGATGACCGTGCCGGTAGCCGTGTTCGTGATTTCCCAGAGCAACGTGCTGGAAACCATGTCCACCTCCGGTATGAAGGATTAAGGAGGGAAAAGATGATGAAAAAGATTCTGTCCTTCCTGCTGGCCCTTATTCTGCTGCTTCCTTCCGCGTCCTTCGCCGCCGATGGATCCAGCAACGTGTACGAGGGCTATACTTATGATTTTTACGGCAATGTAAAGTCCACTCCGTCTCCCTTCCTGCTGGAAAAAACCATCACGTCCGAAAACCTGAAGGGCATTTCACTGGACAGTGTGGACGACGTGTGCACCAGCGCCGACGGCCGCATTTTCCTGGTGGACGGCAAGCAAAGCCGTGTCCACGTGCTGGACGGGGACGGGAAAATGCTCAAAACGCTGAAAACCATCCGGGATACGGACAACAAAATCGTGATTTTGGAGGATGGTTCCCAGCTGATGTTCAACGGCTGCCAGGGCGCGTTCTACCATGAAAAACAGAACGAAATCTACATCGCCGATACCGCCGCCCAGAGGGTGGTGGTCCTGGACGGGGAAAATTACACCTTTAAGCGCCTGATCACCAAGCCCCAAAATATGACCGGCGTAACCGAATTCAAACCTACCAAGGTGACGGTGGATAACGCCGACCGCATTTACATTGTGGTGCAAAGCAGCTACGAGGGCATCATCGAGCTAAACGAGGACGGTACCTTCTCCCGGTATTTCGGCGTGAACGAACCCCAGATCAATCTGGTGGATTTCCTTTGGAAATCCATCGCTACCGACGTCCAGAAGGAAAAAATGGGGAAAACCTACGCCCCGGCCTTCAACAACATTGCTCTGGACGGCGAAGGTTTCGTGATGGCCGTAACCAGCGATCTAAGCGCTAGCAAGCCCGTGTTCCGCCTGAATTTCCAGGGAAAAAACGTGATCCGGGAAATGGGCAGCTTCAGCGTGCGCGGCGACCTGAATACCCCGGACGACAGCAATTCCGTTTTCGTGGACATCGCGGTAAAACCCTACGGTACCTATGCGGTGCTGGACAAAGCCTATGGGCGCGTATTCCTGTACAATTTTGACGGCGAGCTGCTTTCCGTGTTCGGCAGCAAGGGCAATCTGAGGGGTGAATTCAAAATCCCAAGCGCCATCGCCTGGCTGGGAGATAAACTGATCATCGGCGACAGCGCGCTGCGCTGCGCCTACATCATGGAACCCTCAACCTTCGGACAGGCCCTGCTGAACGCCAACGAGGCCTATTACTATGGTCGTTGGAATGAGGCCACCGCTTATTTTGAGCAGGTACTGCGCCTTTGCTCCAACATGGAAACGGCCTATGTGGGCATCGGAAAAAACCTGCTCATGCAGGAGCAGTACAAGCGGGCCATGGATTATTTCAAACTGGGCAACAACCGGGAGTTCTTCTCCAAGGCTTACAAGGGCTACCGCAGCGAGGTGCTGCGGGATCATTTCGGCATTATCGCGGTGATCGCCGTGGTGCTCATCGGTCTGGTGATCGGCTCGGAAATTGCCTATAACCGCAAGCAAAGGAGGGGAAGCAGATGAAAAAGCCCATCACTAAGGAAAAGCTTTATTGGTGGGGCCACGCCCTGGTGCATCCCTTCGACGGATTCTATGAGATCCGGTTCCGCGATCAGGGCAGTTTGCTGCTGGCGTTTTTGCTCATGATCGTCTTCGGCGTCATGCGGTGCCTGTCCGCACAGTATACGGGCTTTGTGATGAACCTGACCAACCAGGATGAATTGGACACCCTGTCCCTGTTCATTTCCAACATCTCGGTATTACTGCTGTTTTCTCTTTCCAACTGGACGGTGACCACCCTGTTTAACGGAAAAGGAAAGCTCAGTGATATTTACATCGTGATCTGCTATTCCCTGACAGTGCTCATCCTGGGGGATGCGCTGGTGTGCTTCATAAGCAATTTTGTCACTACCGAGGAAGTAATGATCCTGCAGGCCGTGCAAATGCTGTGCATCGCCTGGTTCGCGTTTCTGATCGTGGCAGGCCTGGGCACCATTCACGAATACGGCCTGGGCGGCAACCTGGCTTCCATCGTCATGAGCGTGGCGGCGGCGGCGATCATCCTGTTCATCGGCGTGCTTCTGTTTACCATGCTGGAAAGAATGGTCAGCTTCTTCACCAGTGTGGGACAGGAACTGATGCGGCGGCTGTAAAGGAGAGGAAGCGACATGATGAGAAAGATCAAGGATTTCTATGGCGCGCATCCCATCCGGCGTGTGCTGGTCACCCTTGTGGTCGTGCTGCTGGCGGCGGCGCTGATATACTTTCGTCCTGCGTTTTCCCTGAAAGCGACAGCCGTCCCCTCTGTTTCCATTCCTCACGCGGCAAAAGGCGCTGAGATCCCGGTGGGAGAGAAGTTCACTGTGGCAAAAGAGGGAGGGCGGACCCTGTCCCTGGATACCAAAGAACTCGTTTTCACCCTGACGGACGACTTAACGGGCAAATCCTGGGTTTCCGCCCTGCCGGGGTCCAGGGAAGACAAGGATAAAGCCCTTATGCAAATCACCTTTCTTGGAAACGACAATGCGGTCACCCAATGGAACACTTATGAAAACTGCGTGGCCTTCGGCACCTACAGGCTGTTTGAAATCGAAAACGGCGTGCGGATCGAAATGGACGTGAACGAAGGCGAATCCTCAGAGTTTTTTGAGTACCTGCCCCAGCGCATCCCCACGGCCCGGTACGAAGAATTCCTGATGCCCACATTGCAGGCCCGACTGGAAGACGGCACCATTGAAGAGAGCGATTTCAAAAAGTACGAACGCGCCCTCAGGATGGTATATAAAAAGAACAACGCCGAAAACTGCTATGTGCTCACCACTTCCGGCTCCCCTTCTATTTCCGCTTCCAACCAGCTGATCGCCATGGCCAAGATCGTGGGCTACGACCGGGATATGCTGATCGAGGACTGCGCGGCTTACGGCACCGTACCGGATTTCCACGAACCCGCGCAATTCGACATCGTATTGGAGGCCTTCCTGGAAAATGGCGACTTCGTGGTGCGCCTTCCCGGGGATGAAATGAAAACCGGCAATGATTTCTATCAGCTGTACCGGGTGGCGGTGATGCCTTCCCTTGGCGCTGAAAACTATGACAAGGAACGGGACGGCTACTTCCTGATCCCCGACGGCGCGGGGGCCCTGATGCGCTTCAACACCTACGCCGCCACTGTTCCGGAGTATGTTCGTCCTTTCCTGGACAACGATTATTACAGCGATTACTACTACATGCCGGAATACAGCCAGGAACTGCTGACTCCTGTATTCGGCATCCTGAACGGCGGCGAGAACCCCGAAAAGGGCCTGATGGCCATTATCGAGGGCGGCGTGGAAACAGCCAATCTGCACTGCTCCCTGGCCTCCCCCGGCGGCAGCGGCACCAACCGCCTGTACGCCTCCTTCGATGTGATGGATTACAGCCGGGTAAAGATCTACGGAGCCTATGCCGAAAATGCGGCTACATACCTGTCTTCCTCAGGCCATATCGCCGCCGATTACTGCCTGCGCTACCGGCCCTACGGAGAGGGCGTAACCTACTTTGACCTGGCCATGGATTACCGTGATTACCTGGCGAAGGCTTCAGGAAAGGAAATCGCCAAGCCGGAAGGACCGCGGACGTACCTGGAATTCATCGGCGGAGTCACCCTGGCCGATCGCTTCTTAGGCGTGCCCTATGACAAGACCGCCTCCATGACCACAACGGAGGATCTGCTGGATATCCTGCGCGATCTGCCCGACGGCAGCGTGGCTGTGCAGTACGACGGTGCGTACAACGGCGGCATCCTTTCCGGCCTCAACGACGGCGCCCGGTGGGTCCGGGAAAACGGCAGCACTCCGGCAGGCCGTGCGGTGACGGACGCCCTCTCCGGCAAAAACGATCTTCCGCTGTTCTGGCAGGTGAACCTGAGCAGGGTGTATAACAACGGCAGAAGCTATGTTCCCTATTTCCACGCCCTGCGGGATTTCTCCAACCAGGCGGCGGAAATATACTCCTATTCACCGGCCACCACCAGGCTCAATGGCCGCTGGGACCCCATCCGGTCCTATACCCGGGTGTCGCCAAGGTATCTCCCCTATCTGGCAGAAAAACTGAAAGCGGATGCGGCCCCCAATACCAGCTTCGCCATCGGCGATCTGGCCCATGATTTTTTCCTGGATTACCGGTATCAGGCCATCATCGATCCGGTACAGGCACGGGCATTGGTAAAGGATGCGTTATCGAAGCTGGAGGGCCCCCTGTCTCTCCATGACCCGGCGGCGGACCTGGCTCCCCTGGGCCAATGGGCGGTGGATGTGAGCCGTGACAGCAGCGACTACGCCTCTTTCTATGCTGCCATACCCTTCAAGCAATTGGCCTTGTCAGGCCTTACCCAAATCGCCGGGAAGGACGTTAACCTTTCTTCCCGCAGCCTGAACGACGCACTGCTCACGGCGGCAGAGCTGGGCACATCCGTAAAATATACCGTTACGGCCCGGAACCCCTATGCTTTCAAGAGCAGTCACTTTGAATACCTGTACGCCGTCAGCTGGGCGGACTGGAAATCGGAGATCAACGACGCCATTGTCCGGACCACGGCGCTCCGGGAGCGTATCGGCGGAAAAGCCATTCTGAATCACCGGATGCTTTCTCCCCAGGTATTTGAAACCACCTATGAGGGCGGCATCAAGGTCCTTGTAAATTACGGGAGCAATGATTTTGAAGCGGAAGGCGGATCCGTTCCGGCCCATAGCTTCATTCTGCGGGAAGGAGGCGATACCCTGTGAAAAACTCGCGCATCGGTTATTCCACCCAGCGAAAACTGCTGGGGTTCACCTTCCTGATCCCCTTCCTGCTGGGCTTTCTCATGTTTTTTGCCCTGCCGCTGGTCAACACCATCATCTATTCCTTCCACTTCATCACGGTGGATGATCTTGGTGCCATGAAACTGGACCCTGTGGGCGTAAAGAACTACATCGATCTGTTCACGGTGGAGGTGTCCACCAGGTCCCAGCAGATCCTGCGGGTACTGGTGGATGAAAACACAAACATGCTGGTGAACATGCCCCTGATCACCCTGTTTTCCCTGTTCCTGGCTCTGCTGGCCAACCGGCAGTTCAAGGGCCGCGCCGTGGTGCGCATGATCTTCTTCCTGCCCATCATCCTGGGTCTGGATGTGGTCACCGAAATGCTCACCGTTACCACCGGCAGCGACTGGGTAGCGGCGGGGGGCGGCTTATTCGCCCAAAGTCTGGTAGCACGTCTGCTGATCCGCTACACCTCCATTCCCCCCATGTATCTGAATCCCCTGATCGAGTTTGTGGAGAATATTTTTTCCATCATCTCCCGGTCCGGCGTGCAGACGCTGGTGTTCCTGGCGGCGCTGCAGTCCATCAGTCCCAGCATGTACGAGGTTGCAAAGATCGAAGGAGCCACGGCCTACGAAACCTTCTGGAAGGTGACCATTCCTTCCATCCTGCACATTCTTCTGTTCGTGGTCATCTACACCGTTGTGGACCTTTTCCTGACCTCCCAGATCGCGCAGGAGGCTTACTCCTTCGCCTTTGAAAAGAATAAAATCGGTATCGGCTCCGCTCTGTCCGTGGTGTACATCCTGAATGTGCTTTTGGTGCTGGGCCTGGTGCTGCTTTTGACCCGAAAGGCGGTGAGCAAGAATGGCAAGTAAGGCGGTAAACAAAAGCCTGTCCCCCGCCGCGCTGGCAAAGAAAAAACGGGAGCTGCAGTCCCGTCTCTCCCCGGACCAGAAGATCTATCTGGCCAGGCGTCAGACAGCCTCCTTCGGTATGAACCTGATCACTTTCCTGCTGATCACCGGGCTGTGCTTCGTGATCCTTTATCCCTTCATCCGTCTGGTGCCCTCGGTGCTGTCCGCCATTGAGGACCTTGGCAATCCCAACGTGATCTGGATCCCCGAAAAATTCTCCACCGTATCCTTCCGGGCGGCAGCCCGCATGACCATGCCGGAGGGCATCATGACCATGGTGAAATCCATCGGCTTCGCCCTGGTCATCATGGCCATTCAGGTGTTCATTTCAGCCATGACGGGCTACACCATGGCGCGGGTCAAGTACAGGTTCAGCGGCCTCCTGTTCGTCATTGTGGCACTGTGCTTCCTGGTGCCCCGGCAATCATTGCTGCTGGCACAGTACATCTACTTTAACCACTTTGACGCCCTGGGCATACTCCGCATTTTCGGAACGGAATGGAACCTGATCAACCAGCCCGCCACATTATACCTGATGGCAATGCTGGGCTTCGGTGTAAACCAGAGCCTGTTCGTGCTCATCTTCAGCCAGTTCTTCAAGAATATTCCCAAGGAGCTTGAGGAAGCGGCGCTGATCGACGGCTGCGGCTTCTACCGCACCTATTTCCGCATCATGGTGCCCAACGCCGTGCCTGCCATTGTCACCGTGGCGATTCTCGCCTTCGTGTGGAATTACGGCGACACCTATTACACCCGTTACTTTGATCCCTCCGGCCCCTACATGGCGTCCAAACTGGCCACCACCTTCATTGACGCCAACAAGGTTACTTTGCTGGAGCGGGTACGTGTATGGTACAATGTGCCCGTGACCACCGATATGACCTTCGACGCCCTGAAACAGGCCGGCATCCTCATCTTCCTGGCCCCGCTGCTGGTAATGTACCTGTTTGCACAGCGTTGGCTGGTGGAGAACCTGGAATCCTCCGGACTGGTTGGCTAAAAAAGAAACGAGGTCTCTATGAATAAAAGGATTCTTTGCTTCCCGGCGCTGGCGCTTGTATCCGGAGCGCTGCTGATGACGCCGGTCCACGCCGAGGTGATGCAAATGACCATTGATGAATCCATCACCTATCAAACGATGGAATCCTTCGGCACCAGCGGCTGTTGGTGGAGCCAGTACGCGGGCTTGTGGGATATGCCGTATAACGACACGGGCCGCACCGTGCGGGATCAGATCGCTACACTGCTTTTTGACCGGAATTTCGGCATCGGGCTCACCAATTACCGCTATAACCTGGGCGCGGGCAGCGCCGACAGCGGCAGCGGCAGCTATCAGGACGTTCACCGTCGGACCCAAAGCTTTGAAATCGCTCCCAAAGAATATGATTGGAACAAGGATGAAGGCGCGGTCTGGTTCCTGCAAAAGGCGGCGGACCTGGGCGCCGGGGAAGTGGTGCTGTTCTGCAACAGCCCGCTGGAACGCCTGACGAAAAACGGTACCGCCCAGATGATCCCGGGCCAGGGAAAAAGCAATATCGATCCGGAAAACTATGCTGCCTGGGCGGTCTATTGCTGTGACGTGGCGGAACACTTTATCGGCATGGGCATCCCGGTCAGATTCATTTCCCCCATCAACGAGCCCCAATGGGATTGGTACGCCGGAAATCAGGAGGGCTGCCACTACGAGCCCAACCAGATCGCCGGGGTATACCTGGCTTTCCTGGACGAGCTGGAGGCCCGGCCGGCCTTGGCGGGCGTGGAGCTTTCCGGGCCGGAGAGCGGTGAATGGGGCGGCCAGACCACCAGGTATGTCAGCGCTATTCTGAATAACGAACGTTTGAGCCGGCATTTCTCCGCCGTGGACTGCCATTCCTACTGGAGCAATACCCAAAGCAAAACTTCCTTCATGAACTGGATGAAGGTCCATGGACAAAGCCGGAAAATACGCATGAGCGAATGGTGCGAAATGGTGAACGGTTCCGACTTTGGTATGGATTCTGCCCTCGTCCTGGCCAAGACCCTGGCGGAAGATCTGCGTGTCCTGAACGCCGTATCCTGGTGCAGCTGGGTGGGCGTGGCACCCGGGGGATACCATGACGGCCTCATGTATGCCGCAGAAAGCGGCGCGGGGAACATTTCTCTGGTGCCCCTCAAGCGGCTGTGGGCCTACGGCAATTACAGCCGCTATATCCGTCCCGGTTTTACCCGCGTAAATGTGGAAGGCGGCGAAGCTTTATGCGCCGTAGCTTTCAAGGGCCGGGAATATGGGAAAAATAAGCTTGCGGTGGTACTGATCAACGAATCTGCCGAGGAAAAGCCTGTGAAGCTGAACGGCAGCTTCTCCGCTTACGATTCCATCGTGGCTTACGAAACCTCCGCCGCCAGGGATCTGGTGAAAATCACCGAGCGGGTGAGCAACACGGCCTTCACCCTGCCTCCCCGTTCCGTGACGACCATTGTGTTTTCCGAGTGATTTACGCAAACTCAAAAACGCGCCTCCGGGGCCGCTTGGTCCCGGAGGCGCGTACGCTTTGTCATGGATATCATTCTTCCCAGAAGACGATCTCCAAATCTTTCTGACATCCCTCAAAGGCATCGGGAGCGATCTCACAGTTTACGGACACCTTCACCATGAGCAGGTTTGGACAGTCGGCAAACGCACGGCTGCCGATGTACGTGCAGTTGCCTGGGATCACGACCATCTCCATCGGCAAACCGCAGAACGCTTCACTTTCGATGGTCTTTAGCTCAGACGGAATATTCAGGACATTACTCAGCCGCCCCTGAACGAAAAAGTTCATGACCAGCCTGTTCGATGGATCATAGACCGCCCTGAGGGTGACGGTCGAACCGTTCATTTCGATCTGCATTCCGTCCAGGAGATAAGCCGAAATAGTGTAATAGAATTCGGCCCATCCCAGCTTGACCATGTCGTAGTGGCCCGACGGCAGTTCATACCGGCCGTTGAGGGCAACGGAAAACGTGGTCTGTCCCCGTCTTACGCAGTTCATCACGGATTCCAGCACGGCCGCATGCCAGGGATCGGTCTCGCCGCTCATCACATAATAGTTATACTCCAGATGGGTGCAGGTAGTCACCGCGTTGTTCCAGGTGTGGCCCATGAACGCAAGCAAGTCGTCGCTTAGGCCGAAATTGCGGTGGGTCTCGTTCCCGCTGTCGGCCACCATGCTGTCTGAGGCGGGATCATCCCAGGTGCAGTCGACCCAGTACCACTGCCCGTCGTCCATCCTGACCGCATTCCATGAATGGTTGCCGCCGCTCTGCCGCATGCAGTCGATGCCCATTGAGTTCATCAGCAGTTCGTAGGCCCTGCTGTAGCTGTCGCAGACGCCGTAGCCTTCTATCAGCACGCCGCCGGCGCCGTACTGGTTCATATTCATATCAAAACAGGCATGTTTGGTCAGGTAATCATGCATCCACAGCGCTTTTTCATATGCCGTGTCCGCGGCGGCGTTGCATTGGGAAACGATCGTCCTTACCCTTTGGCTCAAAATCGAAATGCCGGTCACACTGACACGAAAGCTCCAGCCGCTGTTGATCGTACTTTCGTTGGCATCCCATGCATAGATATAGTAGTTACCGGGCTCGTAGAAAGTGAAAGTCATCTTATTCCCGTAAGCAATGTATTCATAATACAGCGTGAGGGGATCCGTGCTTCCCACGCCCATGACCGCCATGCGGATATTACTCCTCCCGGTGGCGGTAAAGGTCGCCGAGGAGCCCGCCTTGACGGACCTGACGCCGGAAATGGTGATGCTGCTGCCCCGCGGAGTGAGCAGATCCTCAGGGGAAAGAACAACATCAGGCATATGGCCGCCGAGGGTCTCCGCCGATGCGAAAGCGCAGCAGAGAAGCATCAGGCCCATCGCGGCTAATAAGATTACCAGCTGCCGTTTCATAAATCAATCATCCTTCCCGTTACCGACAAATAAAAAACCATCGGCCTATTGTCAGCCACAGGTTGAGTTTATCATAAAAAAATATCATTTTATATGATATTGAGCATCAATTATGTAACAAAAAGCTGAACAAACTGTTATATCCTCCAGCCGGCGTTCCGATGAGCGTCAGTTCAAAACGCCTGCGTCAAGGCGGCCGGCCCAGATCATCTCCGCCTTACGG
Organism: Clostridia bacterium; assembly: GCA_017524725.1. Lineage (GTDB taxonomy): Bacteria > Bacillota > Clostridia > Christensenellales > Aristaeellaceae > RUG756. The sequence continues at coordinate 27,239 of JAFXUZ010000084.1, forward strand.
AGTATCTGTTCGCGTTCCGGCGCGTATTCCTCTTTTTTCAGTTCCTCCATGCACCGTGCCGCCTCCTCCAGGATCCGCCCGTCCCCTCCCAGGGCGGCTGCCGGCAGAAGAGGCTGACCATGCTGGCGGGTCCCAAGAAAATCCCCCGGGCCCCGCTGCCTGAGATCCTCTTCTGCGATTTTGAAACCGTCGGACGTCCTGCAAAGGGCGCTCAGGCGTCCGTTGGGAGAGGACATCAGGAAGCACCAGCTTTCATCCTGTCCCCTGCCCACACGGCCCCTGAGCTGGTGCAGCTGGCTCAGCCCGAAACGTTCCGCGTTTTCGATCACCATCACCGTGGCCCGGGGCACATTGACCCCCACCTCAATGACCGTAGTGGCAACAAGGACGCTGATCCTGCCTGACGCAAAATCCGAAAGTGTCCTCTGTTTTTCCTCTTCCTTCTGCCCGCCCCAGGTCACCCCCAGGCTGACATCCTTCAGGGGTCCGTTGTTTTTAAGACACCTGTATTCCTCCCGGGCGCTGCGCAGCTCCGGGTTTTCGTTCTCTTCCACCAGGGGGCATACAATATACGCCTGCTTTCCCCGTTCCGTCTCCTGCCGGATAAAGCGGAGCATCCCTTCCCTCTTTTCCTCCGGCACGATGCGGGTGCGGACCGGTGTACGTCCCGGCGGCATCTCATCAATGACGCTGACATCCAGATCCCCGTAGAGGATCAGGGCAAGCGTCCGGGGAATGGGAGTGGCACTCATGACCAGCGTATGGACCTGCGCGCCTTCTCCTTCCCCTTTGGAGGAAAGCAGGCCCCGCTGCCTGACGCCAAATCGGTGCTGCTCGTCACAGACCACCAGGCCGAGACGTGAAAAAGCGATATCCCCGCTCAAAAGGGCGTGGGTCCCGATGACCGCGTCCACTTCCCCGGCGGCGGCCATCGCGGCCACACGCTTTCTTTCCGACGCTTTCATGGAACCGGTGACCACCTCACAGCGCATTCCAAGCTTTGCAAGGATCCTTTGGGCGCTCTCCCCGTGCTGCCGGGCCAGGATCTCTGTCGGGGCCATCATGGCGCTTTGATAGCCGGAAACGAAAGCAAGGTACATGGCTCCAAAGGCCACGGCCGTTTTCCCGCTGCCCACATCCCCCTGGACCAGCCTTCCCATCGCGCGGCCCGAAGCCATGTCGTCCCTTATCTCGCCAAGTACCCGGCGCTGAGCGGAGGTCGGAGGAAAGTCACAGGCGCCCCAGAAGGCATCATCATCCCCCGCTTTTAAAGAAAACGCCCTTCCTTCCCGTCGGCTTCCCCTCAGCAGTGCCGCCCCCGCTTCAAAATACAGCACTTCTTCAAAAGCCATGCGCCTGAGGGCCGCGTCCAGGCTTTCCCTGTCGGGAGGAAAATGGATATCCCGCAGCGCTTTTCCCCGGTCCGGCAGGTCCCATTGTCTGCGGATTCGCTCCGGCAGTGTTTCCGGGCAGCACTCGTCCACATGTCCAAGCGCTTCCCGCATGATGTTTCTCAGTGTTTTGGAAGGGATCTCCTTCAGTGTCCGATACTCCGGAAGGATACCGCGCTCGGTCACTTTCCGGGGGCAGTACATTCCCCTGGCCCCGTTTTTCATCAGCGACACCCGGCCGTACAGAGCAGCGTGATTACCCGCAGCATACTGTTCTGACGCCCACGGCTGGTTGATGAAAACGATCTCAAGGCTTCCCGTCGCGTCCCTGACCGTCATGCGCACGGTGGATCTCCCGTTGAAGCGTGCGGGACGGCCAACCCGGACGACCTCCCCCTCCACGCATATGCATTCCCCTTCGGGGGCATCTGCCATCCGGGCGGTACGTGTGGTATCCATGTAGGAGGACGGAAGGGTCAAAATCAGGTCCCCGATCTCATGGATCCCGGCCCTTTCCAGGGTCTCAAGCCGGCTTTTACCGACGCCTTTGATTTCTTCCAGCCGCATTCTTCCCTCTCCCGAAAAATGGACAGCGGTCGACCGCTGTCCATCAGGTTTTATTATGATCCCGAACTGCCCCGGGAAGCTTCATCCGGCCCAGGAGCTTTCCTTAATAAGCGTCATTCCACGGAAATGATATAGTAATACAGCGGCTGGCCGCCAAGATACACGTCCACATCGCAGTCGGGATAACGCTCCCTGATCTCCTCCTGCAGCTTTCCAGCATCCTCTTCTGAAACATCCTGCCCGTAATAAACGGTGATCAGGGTGTCATCCTCGGTCACAATATCGCTCATCAGGTGGAGTGCCACATCCCTGATGTCGTTGCTCTTATAGCTGATCTTACCGTTGGTCAGGCCGATGATATCGCCCTGGCAGATATGGAGGGACTCATAATCGCTGTCCCTGACCGCGTACGTGATGGTTCCGGTGCGCACCTGCTGGCTGGCGCTCTCCATCAGCGAAGCGTTTGAATCGGGGTCGGCGTCGTTCTGGAAGGCCACAATGGCCGCGATACCCATGGCCACGTTCTTGGTGGGGACCACACGAATATCCCGCTCCGAAAGCTCGGCAGCCTGCTGGGCCGCCAGGATCACGTTGCCATTGTTGGGCAGGATGAACACCGTTTCAGCGTTTACCGACTCAGCTGCTTTCTGCAGGTCCTCAATGGAGGGGTTCATCGTCTGGCCGCCGTCCACGATCACGTCTACGTTCAGGTCCTTGAAAATATTCGCAAAGCCCTCCCCCAGGGAAACGCTGACGAAGCCGTACTGTTTCCGTTCGGCATCCTTCGGCGTTTCTTCAACTTTCGGGGGCTCCTTCGCCCGTCTTTCTTCCTTATGGTTCACCAGGCTGCACTCGACGATCTCACCCACGTCAAGGCCGTACTGCAGCGCTTTTCCGGGATCATTGGTATCCAGGCGGCAGGTGATCCGGTCATCCTCCCGCACCGCCTTAACGTTCTGGCCGATCCGGTTGAGCTGGCGACGGAAAATGACCACGCTCTCTTCAGTCACGGTTTCCCTGATGTGGCGCAGCACAAAAGAGCAGGTGTAGGTAAAGGGAGATTCTTCTTCTTCGGCCCCTTCGGCGCCTTCATCTTCGGATTCTTCTCCCGCGGCCAGCAGCTTTTCGGGCTCCTCGCCCCTGAGGGCTGCATAAAAGCCGGTCAGGATATACATAAAACCTCGGCCGCCGGCGTCCACCACGCCGGCCTGCTTCAGGACCGGAAGCATATCGGGCGTCCGCTGGAGGATCGCTTCGCCGCTTTTTAAAATCGTATCGAAGAGCGCTTCATAATCGTCGGGGGTCTCCTCCGCCTGGCGCACCGCTTCCTCGCCGATGACACGGGCCACCGTCAGGATGGTGCCCTCTTTGGGCTTCATCACGGCCTTGTACGCCGTTTCGCTGCCCTTTTTGAGGGCCTGGGCAAACTGGACGGGCGAAATGGCTTCCGCGCCGTTCAGGGATTTTGCAAATCCCCTGAGGATCTGACTGGTGATCACGCCGCTGTTTCCGCGTGCGCCGCGCAGCGCTCCCTTGGACATGGCGTCGGCAGCGCTGCAGGCAGTGATATATTCCTTTGCATTCAGTTCCCTGATCGCGCTGGTCATGGTCAGCGACATATTGGTCCCTGTATCGCCGTCGGGAACAGGAAAAACATTCAGCGCATCCACGGTCTCCCTGTTCTTTTCCAACAGGGCCGCCCCCGCGATGACCATTTCACGCAGGAGAAGCCCATCGATGGCTTTTGTCTGTATCAACTCACACGCCTCCGTTCAATTCTGTGGGGACCCTTCCGGCGGACAGCAGGGAATGCTATAATCCGGAAAATCCCTTCCCCGCGGGGACTTATACGCGAATGCCTTCCACCGTGATATTGACCTTCCGGACAGTGACGCCCGTCATGCTCTCCAACTTGTATCTGACGACTTCCACGATGGTTTTGCATACTTCGGCCACTGACACGCCGTATTCCACAACGATATACAGGTCCACGTCCAGCTGGTCTTCCACCATACGGATCTGAACGCCCTTGCTCAGGTTTTCGCGTCCAAGCCATTCCACGATCCCGTCCTTGGCGCGTTTGGAAGACATGGCCACGATGCCGTAGCATTCCAGCGCGGCGTATCCGACCACCTTCAGCATCACGTCTTCACTGATATAGATCGTGCCGATATCGTTTTTTATCTTGCATTCCATATCAAGGCCCTCCTTACGTTCGACCTAAGCTGCCGGCAGAACCAAGTCATACCGATAGCATTATAAGTATACCGTAAAATGCCGGTTAAGGCAAGGCATTTCACGTAATTTGGTCTTTCCGCACTCTTCCGTACCCATATGCAACGCATAAAATGCGGCGGATCCGCTCAAAAAAGGCACGCAGGTCCGGCGTAAGGCCGGACCTGCGCAGCGTCATAAAATCTTTTTATTTCAGGTGCCAGATGCGCTCGTTGTATTCCCTGATGGTGCGGTCACTTGAGAAGATGCCGCTGCAGGCCGTGTTGGTCACCGTCATGCGAAGCCATTTTTCCCTGTCCTGGTAATCCTTGTCCACCCGGCGCTGGGCCATGGAATAACTTCCGAAATCCTTCAGCACAAAATACGGATCGGAGAACAGCAGGCTGTGATAGATGTCCTGGAGCGTCGCAGGGTTCTCCGGCGTCAGGGTGCCGTCAATGATGGCGGTCAGGGCCTTGCGGAGCTCGGAGTTGGTCTCATAGATGTGGGTAGGCGAATAGCTTCCCTCCTGTTTAAGGTCCCGCACGGTATTGGAACGCATGCCAAAGATGTAGATGTTGTCCTGCCCCACCTGGTCATAGATCTCGATATTGGCGCCGTCCATGGTTCCCATGGTCACCGCACCGTTCATCATGAACTTCATGTTGCCGGTCCCGCTGGCTTCGTAGCCCGCGGTAGACAGCTGTTCGCTCAGGTCAGCGGCAGGCATCAGCATTTCAGCGGAGGACACGTCGTAATTCTCCAGGAAGACCACCTTCAGATACTTGCGGGCGCGTTCGTCCCGTTCGATCATCCGCCCGATGGAGATGATCATCCGGATAATCTGCTTGGCAATGTAATAGGCCGGCGACGCCTTGGCGCCGAAAATGAAGGTGCGGGGCTGCATGGTGAAATTGGGGTCGTCCTTGATGCGCCCGTAAAGCACCATAATGTGTAGCGCGTTGAGGAGCTGGCGCTTGTACTCGTGCAGGCGCTTTGCCTGTACGTCGTACATGGTCTCCGGATCGACGATATCGCCCTGGCGGGCTTTCAGGAAGGCTGCGAAGCGCTCCTTGTTGTGGCGCTTGGCCTGATCGAATTTCTCACGGAAGGCGGCGTCGTCCCGATAGGGAAGCAGCTCCCTGAGGCGTTCCGGCTCCTTGATCCATCCGGTCCCGATGGTGTCCGTGATCAGGCCGGTCAGCATTCGGTTGGCGCTCATCAGCCAGCGGCGGTGGGTGATGCCGTTTGTGATGGCAGTGAATTTTTCAGGTTCCAGCTTGCAGAAGTCCCTGAACGTGTCTTCCTTCAGGATCTCGCCATGCAGCTGGCTGACGCCGTTGACCGAATAGCTCATGGACACGCACAGGTTGGCCATGTGCACCATGTCGTACGCGGTCACCGCCATGCGGGCGATCCTGGGATCGAACCCGTTATGGTACTCTTCCGCGAGGCGGGCACACAGGCGGCGGTTGATCTCCTGCAGGATCATGTAGATCCTGGGAAGCAGCTCCCGCATCATCTTTTCAGGCCATTTTTCCAGAGCTTCGGGCATGATGGTATGGTTGGTATAGGCCACGGTGCGGCGGACGATGTTCTCCGCCTCGTCCCATCCCAGGCCTTCCTCGTCCATCAGGAGGCGCATCAGTTCCGGGATCGCAAGTCCCGGGTGGGTGTCGTTGATATGGATGGTCACCTTGTCGGGGAAGATCGAGAAATCATTGCCGAAACGGCGTTTGAAATCCTTCAGGGCATACTGAAGAGTGGCGCTGGTAAAGAAATAATGCTGTTTGAGGCGCAGCTCCTTGCCTTCGTAATGGTTGTCCTCTGGATAAAGCACCTTGCTGATCACCGCTGCCAGTTCCTGTTCCTTCATGGCCTTGAAATAATCGCCGCTGTTGAAGGAATCGAAATCCAGGGCCTTTGGGGAACGGGCGCGCCACATCCTGAGGCTGTTCACCGTTTCACAGTCATATCCGACAACCGGCATATCATAAGGGATGGCCTCCACCGTCTGGTAATCATGGTGGTAGAAGCGCATATTGCCGTTTTCTTCAAAATAAGTCTCGATCTTGCCGCCGTAATGCACCTCGCAGGTATCCTCGGGCACCGGCATTTCCCACGCATTTCCGTTTTCCAGCCAGGAATCCGGCACTTCGACCTGCCGGCCGTCGATGATCTTCTGGCGGAAAAGGCCGTATTCATAACGGATGGTGCAGCCCATGGCCGGCAGGGACAGCGACGCGAGGCTGTCCATAAAACAGGCGGCAAGCCTGCCCAGGCCGCCGTTGCCCAGGCCGGGTTCCGGCTCCTCCGCGAAAACCTTGCGGTAATCGATACCCAGTTCCTTCATGGCCAGGCGGTAATTTTCCTGACTGGTCATGTTCAGTATGTTGCAGTACAGGGACCGCCCGGTGAGAAATTCCACGGACAGGTAATAAAGCTTCTTCCCCTGTTCTTTCTTTTCCTTTTCCTTGTAAGCCATCCATTTCTGCATGATCTGGTCGCGCACGGTGGACGCCACCGCGTGGTAGATCTGCTGGTTGGTGGCATCCTCCAGCGTCTTGCCATTATAGCGCTGCAGTTTGCCGATGATCGCTTCTTTGATGGATTCCTTGTCAAAACGTGTGGTTGGCATACGTCCTCCTGTCCGTTTTGCTGCGCGCCGCTGATTTTCCCATTTTCCCAGGGAATGCGCACGCAATCCTGTCTATTATACATAAATCACTTTGTCTTGTAAACTTTTTTGTACCGTCCCGTCCGGCATCAGGCGCAAAACGGACCTGAAGAGAAACATTTGCCGCGTATTTATGACAGTTCTGCGATTTTTTTCATTTAAATTGTTACAAAATTATGATATACTGTCCGGGAGGTGATTCAGGATGTCAGAAAGCACTTTTTCCCCACGTCCCCTGCTCCTGGTCGTGGACGGCAACAGCCTGCTCCACAGGGCTTTTCACGCTCTTCCGCTGATGGATGCGGACGGGGTCTTCACCAACGCGGTCCACGGCTTCATGATGATGTTCCTGAAGGTGGTGCGGGAATATTCGCCCGTATCAGCCGCCGTAGCTTTTGATACCCATGTTCCCACTTTCCGGCATGAAGCGTACAAAGGCTACAAAGCCGGCAGGCAGGCCGCTCCCGATGAAATGAAAATGCAGTTTCCCGTCCTGAAAGAAGTCCTTCAAAGCATGCATATCGGCGTTCTTTCCGCCGACGGCTGGGAGGCCGACGACATCCTGGGGACTTGCGCCCGCCTGTGCTCCGAAGGCGGCACATACTCCTGCATGCTCCTGACGGGCGACAGGGACGCCCTGCAGCTGGTCACGGATGATTCCATGGTGCTCTTCACCCGAAAGGGGATCACCGAAGCCGTCCGCTTCACCCCGGAAACGGTAAAGGAGGCCTATGGCATCACGCCTTCCCAGGTCCCCGACTGGAAAGGGCTGGCCGGCGACAGCAGCGACAATATCCCCGGGGTCCCCGGCGTGGGAGACAAGACCGCGGTAAAGCTGCTGGCCGAATACGGCACCCTTGAAAACGTGCTTGCCCACGGGGACGACATCAAGGGCAAGCTGGGTGAAAAGATCCGCGCCAATGCGGACCAGGCCCTTTTTTCGAAAGATCTGGCCACCATCCGCCCCGAAGCGCCGATCGATTTCACCCCAGGAGAATGGACCCTGGATCGGTTGGCCGACGGCGCGGGCGTACTTAAAAAATACCGTCTCGGGCAGGTGCTCAGGCAGGTATCCGCCGCCGAAGGGGCAACCGCCGCGCCTGTGGAAGCGGAAGCCCGCACGCAGGAGCCTGCCGCGCTGCCCCACCCTGAAACCATCCCCCTCTCCTCCCCTGATGAGATCCGCGCTTTTCTGAAAGACGGCTGCCGGGAGGACTGCGCCGTATGCCTGCTGGGAAACGACCTGACGATCTATGCGGGCGGATCCCTGGGGAAGGCCGTCCTTGGGGGAGATCTGCTGGATGCGGGAATGTCTCCCCGTGAAGCGCTCGATGCAATGGCGCCCCTGTTATTATCCCCGCGGCTGCACGTACACGGCGGCAAGGAACTGATGCACGTCCTGGGCGCCATGGGCCTGCCCATCCCCCATCCCGTATGGGATACCCTGCTGGCCCAATACCTACTGTCGCCGCTGGATCCCGCCTATCCCCTTGATCAACTCTCCGATCCCGATGCATTCGGGATCATCTCCCTCAGCCTTCGACAGAAAAAGGCCCTGGCGGAAAAGGGCATGCTTCATCTTCTGACCGACGTGGAAATGCCCCTGCAGGAAGCCTTGTACGACATGGAGACCGACGGCTTCCGCGTCGACCCCTCGGTGCTCCGGGAACTGGGTAAACACTGGACCGGACAGGCGGATGCCCTGCGGGAGGAGATCTACTCCCTGACGGGCGTCCGGGATTTCAACCTGAACAGCCCGAAGCAGCTGGGCCAGGTCCTTTTTGAGACCCTTGGCCTTCCCGGAGGAAAAAAGAACAGCAAGGGCTGGTCCACCGACGCCTCAGTGCTCGAAAAGCTCCGGGACGTGCATCCGGCTGCCGGAAGGATCCTGGAATACAGGCAGCTTATGAAGCTGACCGGCACCTATGTGGAGCCGCTGATCTCCCGGATGGATGCCGAAGGCCGTATCCATTCCCTGTTTGACCAGACCGCCACCGCCACAGGCCGCATATCCTCCAGCGAACCGAACCTTCAGAACATCCCCGTGCGCACTGAAACGGGCCGTGAGATCCGCCGGGCGTTCATTCCCCGGGAAGGCTGGAAGCTTTGTGACGCAGACTACAGCCAGATCGAATTGCGGGTGCTTGCCCACCTGAGTGGGGACGAGGCCATGCGCGACGCATTTCTGAAGGGACAGGACGTCCACACCCGCACCGCCAGCGAAGTTTACGGCGTGCCGATGGACGAGGTGACACCATCCATGCGAAGATCCGCCAAGGCCGTCAACTTTGGCCTGGTCTATGGCATCAGCGAATTCGGCCTCAGCCGGAACATCGGCGTCAGCCGTGCCGAAGCCCATGACTTTATCGCCCGGTATTTTGAACGGTATCCCGGGATCAAGCGTTATATGGACGAATCCGTCAGCCGCGGACGGTCGCAGGGCTATACCTCCACCCTGCTCGGACGCCGCCGCCCCCTGCCCGAAATACGAAATCCCAACGGGAATATCCGCGCCTTCGGGGAGAGGGTGGCAATGAACGCCCCGGTCCAGGGAACAGCTGCGGATATCATCAAGATCGCCATGATCCGGGTGCACTCCGCCCTGAAAAAGCAGGGCCTCCGGGCCCGGCTGATCCTGCAGGTCCACGACGAACTGCTGATCGAATGCCCGCCCGAGGAAGAAAGCACAGTCAACGGCCTCCTGAAGGAATGCATGGAAAATGCGGTATCCCTTTCCGTGCCCCTGACCGTGGAGGTCAAAAGCGGCGAAAGCTGGTACGAAACGAAATGAACCGATATGTGATCGGCATCACCGGCGGGATCGCCTGTGGGAAGACCAACCTGACCGACGCCCTGAAAGAGCTCGGCGCGAACGTGATCGATGCGGACGAGGTCAGCCGCGCCCTGACCGCCCCGGGCGGCGATGCCCTCATCCCAATCCGCACCGTCTTTGGGGACGGCGTTTTCCGCGACGGCGACCTGGACCGCCGAGCCCTGGGCAGCATCGTTTTTTCCGATCCGGATAAGAAAAAGCTGCTGGAGGATATCCTTCACCCGATGATCCGGAACAGGATCGCCTTTCTTCTGGACCGGGCCGAAGGGATCGTCTTTCTCAGCGCCCCGCTTCTGTTTGAATGCGGCTATGAAAAGATCTGCGATGAGGTCTGGTGCGTGTATGTACCGCAAAAGGAACAGCTGCGCCGACTGATGGCAAGGGACCGCTTGACGCGCGCCGAAGCCCTGAAGCGTATCGGCAGCCAGTGGCCCGCACTGAGAAAAGCCAGGCTTTCCGACGTGGTGATCCGGACCGACGGCACGCCGGAGGAAAGCAAGGAAAAAGTTACCGGCCTGTACCGGGACCGAAAGGAGACCCGCCTTGCAGAACGATCCCTACAATAACGAAGCTCCTGTCCGGCACCGGCGCAGCGAACGGCACGCATCCGCGCGAAAACCCTCCATCGTGCCGGGTCCCGATCCCGAAAATCCTTCCCCGGCCTCCTCTTTGCGCGGGACACGAAAACTCCCCGCCCTTCCGGTGCGCGGCAGGTCTTTCGCAAAAGCCGGCGCAAAACCCCGGCGGGGCGAAAAACTTCCTCCATATCAGGTCGCTGCTCTTCTCATTCTCGTCGTCGCCTGTATCTTCGGGGCTTACAGCCTTTGGAACAATTCGCTGAAGATCACCGAACTGCGCGACGAACGCGCTAAAATCGAAACCGAACGCCGGAACACCGTGCTTCGGCACCAGCCCGTCTATACCGACCTGATCGAGCACTGGGCGGAAAGGAACGGCATCGAGCCCGCTTTCGTCTGCGCCGTCATCTACCGGGAAAGCCATTATGATCCCAGGGCCGTATCCTCAGCCGGCGCCCGCGGACTGATGCAATTGATGCCGGACACCGGTACCTGGTGGGCGGGAAACCTCGGGATCAGGGATTACACCGCGGAAAGCCTTTTCACCCCGGATATGAATATCCGGCTGGGCGTACGATACCTGAGATACCTGAGTGAAAAATTCGACGGCGACCCCATCCTGGTCGCCTGCGGCTATCACGCCGGATCGGGCAATGTGGAAAGCTGGATCAGCAGATTTTCGGCCGACGGCAGGACCCTGACCCTGGACGAGATCCCGATGGAAGATACACGGACCTACGCAAGGAGGGTGATGGACAGTTATGCGATCTATCTGCAGTATTACTACCCGTCCGAAGGGCGTTTGTAAATCCCTTTTCCGGGCGGCAGCGTTCCTGACCGCGGTCATGACCCTCCTGGCAGGCCCGTGCGCAGCCCTTGCCTCCGTCCTTGACAACATGTTCACCGTGGGGATCATCTCGGTCAAAACCAGCCGTCTGAATCCTTTCTTTATCGAAGAAAGGGAATTCAAATCCATTGCCTGCCTCATATATGAGAGCCTGGTCACAATCGACGACGATTACATGCCCCAGCCATCGGTGGCAGAACGCTGGGATTCCGCCGACGGTTCCTCCTGGACCTTTACCATCCGTTCCGGCATTACCTTCCACGACGGTACGCCGATGACCGCATACGACGTTTATGCGACCATCCAGGAGATTCTGCGCCTTGCCGACGAAGGGAAGGGCCAGTACGCCACGCTGAAATACATGATCAAATCCGTCACCATCAAGGACGAGCGCACGATCACTATCACCACTTCCCGCAAATATTACGGTTTCCTGTACGCAATGACCTTCCCTATCCTCAAGCAGGATCAGGTGCAGGAGGATAACCCCATCGGGAGCGGACCGTATTATATCCAGGCCTTTTCCCCGGGGGATTATGTCTACCTGACGGCCTATACCAACTGGTGGAAATCCACCCCGACCATCACCCAGATCAACGTGGTCCTGTTCTCCAGCAACAAGGACCTGATCAACGCCTATGAATACAACCGTATCGACGCGGCGGTGACACGCTCCAGCAACGCGGCCCAGTACAGCCGGACAGCCAAATCCCTTTCCATCACCTACCGTACCCAGCAGTTGGAAACCCTTCTGATCAACCGTTCCTCCTTCCCGGTAAACGATCCGGAGGTGCGCATGGCGATCCGCTATGCCGTCAATCCCGATGTCCTCCTGTCCTCAGCCTACCAGGGCATGGCCGCCAGGACCGACACTCCCCTTCCCCAGGGGACCTGGATGTACAACACACGCATCGCTTCCTATCCGTACGATCCTGACAAGGCAAAGCAGCTCCTTTCTGATGCGGGCTGGGTCGCCAGCAGCGACGATAACATGCTCCATAAGGTCGTGGACGGAAAAACACGAAACCTGCATATCCGGCTGTACGTTTACGAGGAGCAGGACAACAGCGTCCGGGTCAGTGCGGCCCACCTGATCGCAAGCCAATTGGAAGCCGTAGGCTTTGGCGTCACTGTGACCAACATGTCATTTTCCCAGACCAAGGAAAAACTGGCGGCGGGTAATTTTGACCTGTGTCTGGCTGCCTTCCAGATGGACCCGGTCCCCGATCCCGGTTTTATGCTGATGTCATCCAACACCGGAAACTACAGTCGTTATTCCTCCACCCAGATGAACAACCTTTTTTCCTCCCTCAGGAATTCCGGGACCAGCTCCGACGACAGGCAGAAATTTGAAGCATACAAGGAAAACCTCCACGCCATCCAGGAACAGTTCTATATCGACGTTCCCTTCATCTGTCTCTATTACCGGACCGGCGCCATCATGACACGCAAAATGTTCACAGTCGCAAGAGACGTTCGGGAACCGGACCTGTTCCGCGGTATCGAATCCTTCAGCCAGTAAAGCGCCTGACGGGCTGCCCCTGTCAGACCCGCGCGCGTCGCGCACAGCAGAACCTTAAACTGCCTTACCTGATACTCATACAAGGAGGAAAAACAATGCGCTGTCAGTACTGTGGTTCCCCAGACAGCCGGGTCGTGGATTCCCGGCCGGCCGACGACGGCAATTCCATCCGGCGCAGGCGCGTGTGCGCCAATTGCGGCCGCCGTTTCACCACCTATGAAAAGGTGGAGACCAAGCAGATCCTGGTCATCAAAAAGGATTCCAGCCGCGAATTGTTCGACCCCCAGAAGGTGCGGAGCGGTATCATCGCCGCCTGTCACAAACGCCCCGTGACCGCTTCCCAGATCGAAAAGGTAGTCTCTTCCGTGGAACAGTTCGCTGCCAATTCTCTCCAGGAAGAGATCACCACCCGCCAGATCGGCGAAATGGTCATGGAAGAGCTTCGCAAGCTGGACGAGGTGGCCTATATCCGTTTTGCCTCGGTCTACCGCCAGTTTACCGACATTCCCTCTTTCATGAACGAACTCAATCAGCTGCTTAAGGACAGGCCCGCCCAGGACAATGCCTGAAGCGGGCCGACATGCGGGAACTGCCGTGTTTTTTGCCGCGGCAGTTTTTTTATCTGTTCTTCTGCGCTTTTTTCGCTTCCGCGTTGGTGTCGATGGAATTCCTGTACACAACGAACCGCTGATAGAGGAACTCCGTCACAAAATTGATCAGCATGGTGCCGATCTGCACCACATAATTGTTCACAGCCATTCCTTCCGACGCCGCCGCGCCGGTAAAGGGGTTTTCCCCGGTCAGAGCGGCGGTCCACCAGGTGCTCAGCGGAGTGAAGACCACATAAAAGAGCGCTACAAGCAGCATGCTCTTTTTCAGGTCCGCGTCGCTGCGGAAGGTGTATTTGCGGTTGAAGGTAAAATTCCAAAGGACACTCAGTATGAGGCTTACAAGATACGCCAGCCACGGCGCCCAGTGCAGCACCTCGAAAAACAGCGTATAGGATACGATCTGGATGATCCCCGCCGAAACGGAAAACAGGGTGAATTTTATCACCTGCCACAGGTTTTTCCTTGTTTTGTCGCTTTTACTCTGATCGCCGGACATTGCCGAATCCTTCTTTCATCGTTTCAAGTCGTGCTGTAGGTCCTTTGCCGTGGAGAGGAGCATCCGGTCGTTGTCCAGTTTTTTGCCGCTGGAAACACGGAAACGCTCAAGCAGGCCCTCCACGGTCAGCCTTTTGCGCTCCTCTCCCCAGGTGTCAAAGACGATGTTCCCACCATCCATCATGATGGTCCTGTCTCCCAGGTCCAGGGCCGACTGCATATTGTGCGTGATCATCAGGCACGTCAGGTGTTCCCCTGCAACGATGTCGGCAGTCAGCTTCAGCACTTTTTCAGCCGTCCCCGGGTCCAGCGCCGCAGTGTGCTCATCCAGCAGCAGCAGTTTGGGATGCGCCATCGTAGCCATCATCAGTGTCAGCGCCTGCCGCTGCCCGCCTGAAAGCAGGCCCACAGGGGCCTTCATCCGGTCCTCAAGCCCCATGGCCAAAAGGGCTAGCCTGTCTCTGAACCCGGCGCGCTCAGCCGGCGACGATATGCTCAGCCAACCGCCCCGCCCGGCCGCAAGGATCAGGTTTTCCTCAATGCTCATGCCAGGGGCGCTTCCCTTCATCGGGTCCTGGAACAGCCTGCCGATCACCTTCGCCCGGATATGCTCCGGCACGCGCGTCACATCCGTCCCATCCAGGACAATGCTCCCCCGGTCCACCAGGAAAGTCCCGCAGATGGCGTTGAAAAGCGTGGACTTTCCCGCGCCGTTGGCCCCGATGATGGATATGAATTCACCGTCCCCGACTCTGAGGCTCAGCCCGTTCAGGGCGATCTTTTCATCCATCGTGCCGGGGTTGAAAACCTTCCATATATCTTTGATCTCCAGCATCCCTTTACTCTCCTCCCTTCGAGACGGAAAGTCCCGCGATGCGTTTCCGGCTGCCCTTTCCGTACAGGTAGGGGATGGACAGCGCCGCCAGCACGATCACCGAGGATACCAGCTTCAGCATATACGCAGGCAGATGGAACCGGAGGGCAACGGTATAGACAAGGCGGAAAATAAAGGTGCCCAGTACGGCCCCGACCGCCCTTAAGGTGATCCCCCGGCGGATGATGACGCCGCCGATCAGAAGGCTGGCCAAAGCTACGGTCACCATACCGGAACCGATATCCACCGTCACGCTCTTCTGGCTTTGGGCCATCAGGCATCCGGAAAGCGCGGTAAAGGAGTTGGCGATCACAAGGCCCACCGTTGTGGTGAACCTGGGATCGATGGAGGACGACCTGACCATATCCGGATTATTGCCTGTCGCCCGGATCGCCAGGCCCATGCGGGTCCTCAGAAAAAACGACAGGAACAGGATGACGGCCAGCACCGCGGCAAACCCTATGATCAGGTTCTGCCATGTCCCGAGTCCGGAAGACTTCAGCCAGTCCTTCAGCATGGTGAATACAGTCGTCGTTTTATTCAGGTTCTTCAGGCTGCTTCCTTCCATTACTGCGATATTGATGGAATACAGCCCGGTATTCACCACAATACCGGCAAGAAGGGAATTCACCCCCATGCGCGTCTGCAAAAGCGCGGTGATAAAACCGGAGACCATGCCCGCAAGCATGGCTGCCGGAATGGAAAGCAGCGGGTATCCCGCCAGGGCAACCATAGCCCCCACTGCCGCGCCGAAGGTATAACATCCGTCGGTGGACAGGTCGCAGACGTTCAGCATGGAATAACTCAGGTACAGCGCAAGAACCGTCAGCGAATTGAAAAGAGCCAGTTCCAGGGCCGTCTGGCCCAGACCCAGAAAATCCAAAAAAGACATAACTCAACCCCATACGATGCCCGGGGCCGCTCATTCAAAGCGGTCCCGGGCGATCATGTCGATCTTTGCTTCCGGCGTGCACCGGAAAAAATGTTTACTCAACTTCCCCAAAGCTTTCAGCCGTCTTAATGGGCTGTATCCGGGTGCAGAAGGGAGTCATGGCTTCCGTGACTGCATCGTAATCCAGGCCCAGAAGCCCGCAGGTTTCGGTATTCACGGTCGCGGTGCCGTTATCAAAAGTGCGGACGGCGATCTCCGCGGGGGACCTGCCCTCCACGAGGATCTCTGCGGCGACCTCCGCAGTCTCACGGCCCAGGTTGGCATAGTCCACGCCATAGCCGAGGAACGCGCCGTTAAGGGCGAAGGAATCCGCGCCGGTGAAATGGAGGATACCATTTTCGATCAGGATCTCATAGATGCTCAGTTCCGCAGCCATCACGGTATTGTCCTGGGGCGTAAAGGCGGCGTCCACGCCGTCGGCAGCCATGGCCTGGGCGCACATCATCAGTTCGGTAGCGTTGGTGCCGGTGTATTCACGGTAGGCGACGCCCTTTTGGTCAAGAAACTCTTTGGCAGCCGCGATGGGTGTGGCGGAAGCGTCCTGTCCCACATCGTACAGGAGGCCGATCAGGTCGGCATCCGGAAGCGCGGCGAACATCAGGTTGAACACGGCCACGGTGTCCAGATAATCGGAGGTGCCGGTGATGTTGGCGCCGGGGGCTTCCAGGGAATCCACAAGCTCGGCCCCTACCGGATCGGTCACGGCCGCGAACACCACGGGGATCCCGTTGTCCTCGGTCATCGCCTGCATGGTCATGGCCACCGGCGTCGCCACACCGATCATCAGGTCCGCCTTTTCGGCGATAAAGTTTGCGATGATCTGCTGCATGACGCTGGCGTCCGCATTGCAGTTTTCATACAGGATCTCGAATTTCACGCCGTGTTCCGCGCCGATCTCGTCCAGGCGGGTGCGGATATTGTCGACGATCTGGTTCAGGGAAGCGTCGTCGACATAGTTGCAGATGCCCACCTTAAAGGTCCTGTTTTCCGCTGACGCGCCAATGCACAGGGACAGGGCAAGAACCAGGATGACAGAGATGATCTTCTTCATGGTCATACTTCCTTTCTTTTTTCCGGCCATCGGGCCGGCTGTTCCGCATGGGACAAGGATGTAAAAAGCCCTGCCCCACGCATGTTGTTCATGCTGGGACAGGGTCCGAAGATCCTGCGGTGCCACCCGGCTTGACGCGTTGAAGCGTCCTCTCAGCGCATACCTTTTGATATGCCGATCTTTGATCACGGAGGATCTGTCTCCGTCTCCCCTACCGGTGCAGAGCACGTTCAGGTCGCTCTCAGGGGTCCATTGGGCTGCTGCCTCCTGCCGCGTTCCCATCATCGGCGGCTCTCTTTGAAGAAGCGGTACAGCTTACTTGCTCCCCGTCATCGATTTAACGCTATTTTACCCCGCTTTTCAGTTTCCTGTCAACCCTTGGGCGGACGTCAAAGGCAAAAAACAATAATAAAACAAGCCTTACCGGCCGTAGATGCCCGCAAGACGGCGGACCAGTTTTTCGCCGTCCTTCGCTTCACCGGCACTGATCACATTGATGTTCAGTTCCTGGGCCCTTGCCCGCATGGCGGCGCTGTTCCGGCTGCTGATGTTCGCCGAAGTTACAATGGCCGCATAAGAGCCTGCCCCACCGAACCGATCCCTGAGGATAGCCAGCTCGTTGAGGGCTTCGGTCCGGATCTCGGTGGCCTTGCAGGAGATGAAAATGGGCTTGACCCCCCGGACGGCCATGACGTCGATCTCATTGGTAACGTTTCCATCGCCCTTCCCGCCGTAATGCCAGTTGACCGCTGCCGACAGGATCACATCATTGAAAAGTCCGGAGGAAACGCAGGCGCGGTATACATGGACCTCCAGCGCGCTGCCCACATCCCTCAGCCAGAAACGGACCAGGGGAGATCTGAACGCAAAGGACACTTCCCCGTCCTTGATCTCAAGCCCATGGATCAATCCTCCGTCCTCAAGCATCTGCATCAGATCCGTGTTGACGCTGACCTGGCCCCGGTCTCCCTTGACCACAGTCGGGCCGTGAGCAGCCAGTTCCCTGTCCAGGCCCTGGGAGACGCGCTGCATATACGTGACCGCACTGTGCCACTCCTTTTTAAATCGGCAGTATGCTTTCCACAGAAGGTCCATTTCCGGAAGCGAATCCTTCAATAGGGAATTGTCTTCCCTGCCCTGCCTCAGGCTGCCGCCGGCCATCAGGAAGCAGTCGGCACAGGTCAGGGAAATCCCGCAGGGAACACTGTCAGCAAAGGGCGCGTTTTTGATGTCGTAAAAAGTATTCCGTTTATGGCTGTAGGTAAAGACAGGGACGTCTTCACCCCCGGCCACCATACCGGCCGCGAAGAGTGCGGAATCCGTCCCTCCTGCGATATCGATGGCGCAGTCTTCGCATTTTTCCAATACCCCCCGCAGCGCTTCGACCACCTCGCGGGTGTTCAGCATATTCACAGGCACAAAAACACACCTGGTATCAACTCCCCGGCTTTGGAAATACCTTTCCAGCGATTTTTTCATCGCGGGGGAATCGGCCACCTCAGAGGGACAGATGAACACCGTACTTTCAGGCCGGAACATCTCCGCCGCCAGAACGTTCTCCATCGGTCTTTCATCATACAGTTCGATCAGTGTTTTCATATCCTTTGTCTCCTGTTCCCGGTCCGGGTGTTCCGGACCGGTCCTGTTACGGAACAGCATACGGCCGCCGGGTGGTGTTGTCAAGAAAAATAAACTGATTTATAATGGACCCGGCCGGGTTTTTCATCCGTTGCCAAAGCCCGGCCTTCTTACAGGTCTTCCCGGCTGCGCCGGCGGCCGGGCATCATGCGAAACCGTCTTTTGCACTCTTTATGTCTTTACAGGAGAAATGCTGTATGAGGATCCTGATCATCCGACACGCCGAGCCAGATTACACCGTGGACGGCCTGACCGAAAAGGGAAAAAGGGAGGCAGCCCTCCTTGCCCTCAGGCTGAAAGATACGCCGATGGACCGTATTTATCTTTCCCCCAGGGGACGTGCACAGGAGACCGCTGCCCGCACGCTCTCCCTCCTGGGACGCAGCGGGCAGACCCTTCCCTGGCTGGAGGAATTCCGCGGACATTTTTTCGATCCGGACAAGCATCGTCTTCGCATCCCATGGGACCTCAAACCTGCCATGTGGCAGGGAGAGAAGCTACTGATGGACGAGGACCGCTGGACAGAGCATCCCATGTTCCTTGGCTCTGACGTCTCCCAGGTATGGAACGAAACATGCGAAGGCCTGGATGCAGTGCTCAGTGAAAACGGGTACGTACGGGAAGGGGGCTGTTACCGCGTTGTACGACGGAACATGGAAACACTGGCTTTCTTCTGCCATTTTGGGATCGGCTCAGCCATCCTCAGTCACCTGACCCATATCCCCGTCGTGGCCCTCTGGCAGGGCACCTGCATGCTGCCCTCGTCGGTAACGACCGTGGTGACCCAGGAACGTGAAGACGGGCTTTGCGACTGGCGCTGCGTCTGTATGGGTGACCTGACCCACCTGTACGCCGCAAGGGAAAAAGCCAGCCTGTACGCCATGTTTCCTGAAATCTGGAACGGCGTCGATACCACCTGCCCGGACGACTGGCCTGAAGGCGGTCCCAGGGACGCAAGGCCCATGTGGTGATCCTCACGCGGCAGAAAAAAAGCCTGAAAGCGTTTTCCCGTTTTCAGGCTCTTTTTTTGTTATTGGACTATCGCTCCTCCCCGCTGCCGGTTCATGCCCTGCGGCGCCTGCGCCTCAAGTAATATACGTCGCCTCCCGCCAGGCCGAGCAGTACGGCGCCGGCCCCGCCGTAAAGGATCATGCGTCTGGTGGAAACGTTCTTACTGCCTGCCGTAAAGGTTGCCGTGCCTCCGTCGTACAGGCATTTGGTCACATTTCCGTACTTGCCGGCATTCCGGTTGGAGGATTTGTATCCGTTCACACCGGAAAGCGTGACATAATATTCATGTTCGGCATCCAGGCCGTTCAGCCGGCACCATCCGGTATCGTCCGGGATCAGGCTGACGTCGCCTACCTTGCCCTCTTCGTTGTAGAGCACCGCGCTCACCGTTCGGTAGGTATAGACGGGTTCATCGCCGCCCTCCGTAAAGCGGACCCTGACGGAGAACATCACGCCCCTGTAGAACTGCACTGTTCCGCCCGAATACACCTCGTCGGTGTCGTCAGCATTTTCGCCGGAATTCACATAGGTCACAGTGGTATTGGCGTCCTTCACGACGGCCCTGGCGGTGTATTCAATGGGCTTGCCGTCCGTATCCGCATAGGAAAGTCCGAGGACGGCAAATTCGTTTCCGTCGGCCTCAAACCGGTTTCCTGCTTCGGCACCGTTGGCATACAGCGTCCATTCAGCCATATCACCGGGCACGTTTGACACATTGCCGTTCTCATCCGTAAACTCCGCGCGGAAGCGGAAATCCGTCGTCCGGAAGGCATAATTGAGGATACACTCCTGGTTTTCTGTCATCGTACCTTCTGTCTTTTCCGCACTTACAGTGTATCTCTGGCCCGCTTCGCTCGTTACGGTGTACCGGGTACCCTGGGGCAGCTCAGTGATCACAGCCGTCGAATCCGGCCTGATCGTCAATGTCCCGCCGGAGGAAACGGTTTTTTCCGCAGCTCCCGTCACCGGGTATTCGCCCTTCAGTTCGACTCCATCCGCTGTCAGGACGACCCTGCAGGGGATCGCTTCCCTCGTACCGGTGACCGTGATCCTTAATTCAAGCGCATGCTCGATCACGAACCGGATCATGTCCGTAACACCTTCGGATCCCCTGACGGTCTCTGAAACGCTCAGGGTTCCGTCAAGGCCGTCGGAAACATTCGCTTCTACAGTGTATTCGCTCTCCACATCGGAACAGGACACCGTATATACGAACCGCTTGCCGGCGTCCGCCTGTGAAAAAGCGATCGGCGAAAAGACGTTCACTCCGGCAACGGCAGTGATCTCCTCCATAACGTTGCCGTCCGTATCCTTCAGGATCAGGCGTGGGCTTTCCCCGCTGCCGGTCCCGGTCACAACCAGTCTTGCGCGGATAGTCAGGACCGTCGTGGCGGAAAAACTGTTGCGGAAAACGTACCCGCTGCCGGTGGTCACGATCTTCAGTACACCGCCGCCCTCGTCGGTGACCTTCACCGTAACGATCTGTTTTTCGGTGCTCAGGGGCACACCGGCTTCGGATGTCGCGGTCTCGGAAATCTCGTAAATGTGCGTTCCGATATCATCGATGCCGTATACGATGGGATCGAACCGGACTACGCCTTCGTCGTCATTGCCCTTTTGCTGAAGGGGCTTTCCGTTTTCGGCCATGGTCAGGGTAAAGCTGTCCCTGCTCAGGACCCTGCCGATCAGGTTCACCTCGGAGGTGATCTCCGCCTGCCCGGACGCCTCATAGCTGTTTCTGAAGGCGGGCGTTTCGGCATATTCGCAGGTGATCCCGCCCTGGCCGTCGTCCTTCACCGTCACCAGCAGGGGATACACCGTGTTGTCATAGTCGATCCCGGCTTCATTCCCGGGGATCTGAGCCAGTTCCAGCGAAAGGATCCCCACGTCGTCCTGCGTCAGGGGCAGTGCGTCAAAGGCGACCCGGCCCATGGAGTCGCATTGTGCCGTCATAAGCTTCTCCCCGTCACGGTACAGGGCAAGCATGAATTGTTTTTCGGTCAGTTCCCTGCCGGCCAGAATGACCTGGGCGTTCACCTTCAGTTCTCCCGAGGCGGTATAGGTGTTTACGTAAGTGATCCCGTTTTCGGGATATTCGATCACGGTTTCAAGCTCTCCCGTGCCCCGGTCGATCACGTTCACCCGAACGGTATACCGCCGGTTCTGTATCGTGACCCCCTTGCGGCTGGTGTCCAGCTGCATCACCTGATATGTATGTACGCCCGTGTCGCCGGTATTATAGAAAATGTCGAATCCCGCTCTGCCATTTCTGTCAGAACGCCCGGTCGTGACCACGCTGTCGTGTTCCACCAGGGCGAAGGCAAACTCGTCATCCTTCAGTTCCCTTCCCTCCAGAGAAACGTTCAGCTCCACCCGGGCATAACCTGCGGAAAGATAGCTGAGGGGAATGGTGACGCTGCCTTCCGTCTGGAACGAAAGCGTCCCGTCGTTGTTATCTCTGACAGTCACGCTGACCGGCACGCCGTCTTCAGGGGAAATCATGCCGCTGTATTCTTCGGAGGATGCGTAGATCAGGTAATCGTGCGTCCCGACGTCGTTCCCGGTGAAACCGACGGGAGAGAAAACAACCCGGCCGTCGGAATCATTGGTGCCCTCGGCTACGATATTCCCCTCCCGGGTCATGGTCAGCTTCACAACGTTCCCGGCGGGAGAAAATCCCGTGCACGAGATCGTCGCTTCAGGCACCCATTCACCCGCAGAGGCGTACCCGTTGGCAAAGACCGGGGCCTCGGACGCCTCGCATCTGAGGGTACCGTTGTTCTCCTCGGTAACGCGGACCGTTATCTCCCGTACTGATTCGTCATACACCACACCGCCTATTCCGCCTTTTTCCTGACGGACGCGGTACACGTGTTCCCCGATATCCCGGAGCGAATAATCGATGACCGGGAACAGCACGGTCCCGTCTTCTTCGTTGACCGCGCTGATCTGATCGCCGTTCTCATCCTCCAGCACCAGGGTAAAGTCGCCTTCACCGAAACGCACCCTCTCAGATGTGACCGAGCAGGCGATCTGCACGGAGCCTGTGGGGGCATACACATAATTCATTGCTACGGGCATTTCCATGTCCGTCGAAACAGAGATGGTCCCCATCCGGTCATCGGTAGCAATGGCGGAGATCACCGCGCTCTTGTCACCGGACACTCCGCCCGGCAGTGTTCCGTACAGTTTTACCGTATATTCCTTTGCCCCATCGCTGCCTTCGGTAAGCAGGATATCCGGGAATACAGCCAGTCCGTTTTCGTCGATGGAAGCGGTGCCCAGAGTCGTATAGCCGTCCAGCAGGACATAATTGATCTCGCCTTCCCTGATGTCCCTCCCGCTCATCACGGCCCGGACGCTGATCCTGAAAACCCCTTCGGAACGGTACCTGTAGGCAAACACCGTTTCCTCGGGTACGGTGACCTCAAGGGTCCCGTCGCCCCTGTCAGCGACCGTGACCTTTACCGGGACCGTTTCCTCCCCGATCAGGGTCAGGGAAGCGTGGGGAGCTTCTGCCGGACGCACCGTATAGGTGTGTTCGCCCTCGTCAGCCTGGGTATAGCTGAGATGCGCGAGCAGGGCCTGCCCGGCGGCATCCGTGCCGGCCCGGCTGATCTCACGTCCTTCTTCCTCCAGGATATAAACGAATTCGCCCGCAGCGATCTCTCGGCCGTTGATCTCGGCGCGGACGGTCAGGTCCGTCCCTCCCTCGGCCCGGTAGGCGTTCTCAAACACCGGGACCGCAGACTGCGTGATCTTCAGCGTGCCGTCGGCGGAATCCTCCACATTCAGGGTCACCGCCGAAGCCTTCCGGTCAAGGGTATAACCGTTCATATCAGCGCCGGTCTGGGTAACGGTATATTCCCATGTGCCCACCATCGACTCGTCAAAGGCAACCGGTTCAAATACGATCTTTCCGTCAGCACCGCAGCTCTTTTCATCCAGGACCCCGTCCCTGCCGGTCAGGGTAAAGGTAAACTGGCCTGCCTCCATCGTCCTGCCCGAAAGCTGAACCTCGCAGACGACGCCGGCGGAACCTTCTGCAATATACCGCACGTCGAAAGGTTCGTATTCTTCATTTTCTATCCACCAGCTCATCCGCCCCATCCCGTCGGCGCGGACCTCCACCGTCGCGCTTGTCCCGCCGGAAAGCAGCTCGGTGCTGTCAGGCAGGGAAGCGAGGGCGACCTCATACCTGTGGGTCCCCTCATCACCGCTTTGATAGGAAATGCCGAAAGCGGCCTGCCCCTTAGCGTCGTTTGTCTGGGCAGCTATCTGCCGGCCGTTGTCTGTCAGTATAAAGCCGAACTCGCCTTCCCTGACAGGCCTCCCCTTCAGGGATATTCCGGCGGTAATGGATACTTCCCCGATGTCGGCAAGCCTGTTTTCAAAAACAGGCGTTTCGGATGCGATCTCCGCCGCCATGGTTCCCCGGCCGTCGTCCCTTACATCCACGGACACTTCAAGCGTCCTGCCGTCATAGATCATCCCCGGCAGTTCTCCTGCCTTCTGAACGACCGTATATGTATGGATCCCCGCATCCCTATGGGTGTACCGAAGGGCAGGGAAAGCAAAGCTCCCGTCCTTTTCATTGGCAGCGGACCCGATCACAGTGCCGTTTTCAAGAAGCTCAAACCCAAAGTCTCCTTCCGCGGCGTTGTAGTCCGCGGTACGGACCGCTCCCGCAATGACAGCCTCGCCGGAAGCTTCGTAGGATACGCGGAAAACGATGCTGTCCGCCTCAGGAGATTTGGTCACGGTCATAGTCCCGTTGCCCAGATCCTTCAACCCCACCCGGAAGGTGACGATCCCTGTGTCAGGGGTCAGTCCGACGTTTTCGGGCACGGGCTTCATGGATACCGACAGCATCAGGCTGTTGTCGCTGACCAGAACACCGTTCATCGGAACCAGGTCGTCCTGGGTAAAGACCATGTCCTGGAAAACGATCAGTCCTTCCGCGTTGTTGACGCCTGTGGTGATCAGGCGGTCGCCGCACCTGACCTCAAAGGCAAATTCGCCATCCTGCAGGGCCCGCCCGGAGAGGATCACCTTGCCGTTCAGGTACGCGGTGCCTGCCGTCTTGTATTCATTGCTGAAACGGATATCTCCGCTCAGCCTTTTCGCATCCAGGGTACCGTCCCCGTTGTCGGTCACTTCGACGATCATCTCGCAGACAGTCCTGTCCAGATGGACCCCGCCCAGTTCAAGGCCGGTCTGCCGGACAGCGTAAACATGCCGTCCCACATCCTGCTCGGTGTAGTCGATCTGGCTGAACTCGATCACGCCGTCGCTGCCGTTCTGCCTGGTCCTGATCACCCTGCCGTTTTCCAGGATCTCAAAGGTGAACTGGCCCTCTGACACGATGCTGTTATTCAAAAACACCCTGGCCTGAGGCTTGTAGCTGCCGGAAGCTTCGTAGCTGCAGAAGAATTGCAAGTCGTCCCCGCCGTCTGCGTCCACGTTCAAGGTACCGTCGCCCCGGTCGGTCACTGTCACGGTGATGTCAAAGGAACTGCTGTCACGGACCACGCCGCCGGGCACAGTCTCGTTCTGTACGCAGGTATACTCGTGAACGCCTACGTCCTTCACGGTGTAAACCACCGGATCGAAACGGATGTCGCCGTTCGCGTCGGCTGAACCCGTGCTCACAGCCACGTTGTTCTCAAGCAGGCAGAAGGACAGTTCCCCTGACCTGAGTTCGCGGCCTGTCATGGTCACGCCGGCCTGGGCGCTGTAGCTGCCCGAAGCGGAGTAGGTAAACTCAAACACCGGGGGTCTTCCGTCGGACTTGATCGCCAGAGTGCCGGTGCCGGTGTCAGTCACGCTCACGAGGATCGGATATTCCACCGCAGCGCAGCTGACCCGCGGCGAGGACGGAATGACGGCCCTTACCGTATAATGATGCTCCCCCTGGTCCGCAAGGCTGTAATTGATCTCCCTGAAAGACACCTGTCCCGACTTGTCCGCCCATGCTTCGTCGATGACCTCCGGTCCTGAAAGGAGCTGGAAAAGGAATTCGTTTTCACCGATAACCCTGTTCTCGAGGGTCATGGAAGCGGCGGGCGTAAAGGAGCCGTAGGCGTGGTATCCGTTTTCAAACGTCACTCGCCCGTCCGGAGAGTCCGTGACGATGCACGATGTGGTCAGGGTCCCGTTTCCCGCGTCCTTTACCGTAATGTCCAGGGTATAGGTCCTGGTGTCCAGCATGACCGCATCCGTTTCCGCGGTATACTGTGAGACCTCCAGGGTATACTTGCCTACGTCGTTCTGGTTGTACCTGATCGGCGGGAAAACGATCGTCCCGTCTGCCTCGTTGACCGCAGTCGCTACCGTCCGGCCATCCTCGGAATCGCGGATGACGAATGAGAACTGGCCCGGCTTCATCTCACCCTCAGTGAAGCTGACCCTGCCGACCACTTCCACCGTACCCACGGCGGTATATGAATGGGTAAAGACGATATTTGAAGCCTCCGGTTCGAAAGTGCATTCGATGTTTCCGTTGCTTCTGTCCGTCAGCGTCACCCGGACAGTGATGGAATCACGGTCGGTCCTGACTCCGGGAAGGTCCCTGTCTTCGGTTATCAGGCGGACCCTGTAGGTTATGGTATTGGTGCGCTGTCCGGCGCCCTTCCCCTGACGGACGTCTTCCAGGCCGTATTCCATCCGGAGCACGGCGTTGCCGCCGGCGTCGGCAGCCGCGCTGGCCACCATTTCCTGTCCCTGGAACAGGCCGTAGGTCAGTTCCCCGTCCTTCAGCCACCTGCCGGAAAAGACGGTGGTAACGGGCAGTTCCAGTACGCCTTTGGCGGAATAATTGTTTGTGAAAACGATCTTTTCGCCGACATCGGCCAGCAGCTGTCCATCGCCGGCATCGGAGACCGTTACGGTCACTTCATATTCGTTTTCGTCGTATTCCACGCCGGGCACATCGCCCTTTTCCTGGACGACGGTGTAATGCTTTTCCCCGATATCGGTATAGGAATAGGAGATGGCATCAAAGGCAAAGGTGCCTCCGGCCGCCGTCGCCGTACGGCCGATCTCAACCCCATCCTCCTTCAGGACCAGGGTGAATTCGCCGGCCCTGGCGGGGATGAACCTGGCAGGCAGGGAGACGCGGCCGGAAATCACGCCCTCGCCCATCGCCTGGTATTCCTGGGTGAAAATGAGCGTGGGAGCCGCGGCGTTGGATACCCCGGCGTACAGAGCGCCGTCAAGGCCCCAGGAGAAGGAAACCTCCTGCACCGTATCCATCACGGGGAGGCCGTCGCCGTCAGATACCGTGATATGCCTTGTTCCAAGGTATCCCGTGCCGTTCCACTCCAGGGAACCGCCCCCCGCATAAAGGGTATAGACCGTATCCTGCTGCGTCAGGTGTGGGGAAAGCACTGTTTCCGAAACGGCAAAGGTCCTCCCGGCAGCCTCGAACGGCCAGCCGGCGTCCAATAAAAAGCTGGCGGATCCCGTTTCGTCACACTCCAGGACCTTATCCCCGCCTTCACCGCCGGAAACGGTAAAGCTGACGTCGCCCGCGTTTGGCTGGTAATACTGGGTATCCAGCCCTACGGTGACGGCCACGGGAAGGATCATATAGCCTGTCTCCCCCACGGTGAACGCAGTTTCGCGCTCATCGGAAAACCATCCTGCCTCCTTCAGCGGCCGGAAACCGGAGATCAGCCTTTCAGCCCCGTCCCGCGGCAGCTCCCCGCATTCCATGGACATGCCGGCTTCCACGATGCAGCGGTCGTAACCCGACATATTCAGTTTAAATGATACCTCGGCAAGGCCCGTGTCCGCATCGGACGTGACCAGGATCAGGCTGTCCACCTTGTCAGCGCACACCAGGACCAGCGTTTTACCCTCGTCGGTGGTATAGGAGGGCTCATAATAATAACTGCCGTTTTCGTCGTACAGGGTCACCCGCACGCTTTCCCGGTCGAAATCGAAAGCCCATGGACAGCTGAAGGTCCTGCCGCCATCCCTGGCCTCATCCCCGCTTCCCGTCCACATTCTGAGAACGGCGGATGTGCCGAGGGCATTTTCCCCTTCACAGGTCAGCGTCACGGTGGTTTTCAGGTCAGAGGAAAGAACACCCCCAAAGCTTCGGCAGTCCGGTATGACAGCCTCCGCTCCGGCGGACGCACAGGCGGCGAAAAAAGCGAGCGCCGCCGCCGCAGTCAGTACCATGCGGTTATTCTTTGTTTCCATATATCCACCTCATCGGTATGGTCCCCGGGACCCATCCGTATTATTATTGTCTGCCTGCCAATGAACTGTCCCTCCGGAGCCGGTCGGAATGCGGGGGGTGGGACTCAGGCCGCCCGCAGTTACCAAATCATATTTTATCACGCTTCCCCGATTTACTCAAGCATTTCCTTGGAAGGCGCCCAAATATGTGCTATACTTTCAAATGAAACCCGGGAAACAGCGCATCCCGCCGCCCTGCGCGGGAGTTTTTTCCCGGTTTCGCCTGCGCAAGGATTTCAATTTGGAAGTCCGGTATCCAAAACGCGACTTTCCGGGAAGGTAAAAGACCATGAACGTCATCGCCCTTGGCGGCGTCAACCTGGATATCCTCGGTCAAAGCGACGGGCCGTTCGCATTCGGCGATTCCAATCCCGGCCGCATACGTTTCCGCGCCGGCGGGGTCAGCCACAATATCGCCGCGGAACTGGTCCGCCTGGGGCATCATGTTTCCCTGGTAAGCTGTCTTGGGAGCGGCCACGCCTCCATGACGGTCCGGGCCATGTGCCTGTCTGAAGGGATCGATACGGACCTGTGCATCTCCGGAAACACCGGCCCCGGCGTTTATCTGTGCCTGCACGGGCCCGACGGCGACATGATCGCCGCCGTCAACGATATGCGCGGGATGGAATCCCTGCGGCCGGAAACAGTCCTTCCGCTGCTCGAGGAGCGCGATATGGATCTTATGGTCATGGACTGCAACCTGCCGGAGGATACCCTCATTGCCGCGGCCAGGGTATGGGGAAACAGGGTCCCCATCTTTATCGATCCCGTATCCGCCTTCAAGGCCGGCCGCTGCCTGAAGGCCCTGCCCTTCATCAGCGCGGTCAAGCCCAACCTGACCGAAGCGAGGGAAATGACCGGCAGGGAAAGCGCCGGGGACTGCGCCTCGGCGATCCTCGGCATGGGCGCGAAAACGGTATTCATATCCATGGGAGCCGCCGGGGTCTATTACGCTTCGGATAAGGAACGCGGCGTATGCCCCGCCATCCCGCTTCCGGAGGGCACGCCCCTGACAGGGGCGGGGGATGCCCTGTGCGCCGGGCTGATCTCGGGCATCTCCAAAGGCCTTTCCGCCGCGGGATGCGCCCGGGAGGGCGTCAGGTGTGCGGACTTAAGGCTCAGGCGGGCGGATGCCTTCCTGTAAAGACCTGTGCTGATCCCCGGACCTTTGGCTGTCCGGAAGCATGTTTTTAACACGATCGCGATACAAAATCTCAAACGGCCCGTGCGGCCCGGGAGGAAACATGATCCCAGCATATACATGCATCGTATTTGATCTTGACGGCACCCTGACCGATTCCAGGGAAGGCATCTACAACTCCATCCGCTATGCCCTTGACAGGAATGGGTTCTCCTGCCCCGGCGATGATACGCTCCGGCGTTTCCTCGGGCCGCCGCTGGCGGAATCCTTCATGACCTGGTGCGGCATGACAGAGGAGGAAGCCGCCATCGCCACGGAAAGTTACCGGGAACGCTACGTTCCCCGGGGCATGCTGGAAAACGCCGTCTATCCCGGAATCCCGTCCCTCCTGAGGAGCCTGCGGGAGGAGGGGGTCTTCCTTGCCGTCGCCACCGGCAAGCCCCTGAACGCCACACGCCCGATCCTTGAGCATTTCGGTCTCTGGGGCTTTTTTTCCTCCGTCGCCTGCCCCGCTCTCAGCGACCTCCACGCCGACAAGGCCGTACTGATCAGGCGCGCCCTGAACGGCCTTCCCGAAAAAGCCCGGGAACGGGTGCTGATGGTGGGCGATATACCGGGCGATATTCTCGGCGGGCAGCGCGCCGGATGCGATACCTGCGCAGCCCTGTGGGGGTATGGAGACAACGGCGAAATGCTCCTGTCCTCTCCTACCTTTTCCGCGGAAGATCCTGACGCCCTGTTCCGCATCCTCCGCGGAGACCGCAAACCGCCCCGGGGGCCCTTTATCTCCTTCGAGGGTGTCGACGGCTGCGGCAAATCCACCCAGATCCGCCTGTTCAGGACCGAAATGGAAAAAATGGGTTATCGGACTCTGCTCACCCGGGAGCCGGGCGGGTGCCCGATCTCGGAACAGATCAGGAGTATGCTTCTTACAAAAGAAGACAACGGCATGTGCGACGAGGCCGAAGCGCTGCTCTTCGCCGCCGCCCGGGCCCAGCACCTGCGCGAGGTCATCCTTCCTGCGCTTTCGAAAGGATGGGCCGTGATATCCGACCGTTATCTGGACTCCTCCCTCGTCTATCAGGGCGCCGGCAGGGGGCTCGGGATGGAATGGGTGCGCGCCATCAACCGTCCTGCCATACAGGATGGGATGCCGGACGTCACCGTCATCCTGACACTGGATCCGGCGGAAGCCCTGCGCCGGCGCACGAAGCAGGGCGCCCCGGACCGGATCGAAAAAAGCGGCGGCGCGTTTTTTGACGCCGCTGGCCGGGCCTTCCGCCGTCTTGCGGAGGATGATCCCCTGCGCTGCGCCGCCGTGGACGCCGGCGGGACGGAAGACGAGGTCGCTTCCCGGGTGCGCGCCGCCGTTTTGTCACGGCTGTCCGCAGCGGATCCCGAAGGGGGGAAAGAGGTCAATTGAAGATCATCGTCGGAATGAGCGGCGGCGTTGATTCCTCCGTGGCGGCGCTGCTATTAAAAGAGCAGGGGCACGACGTCGTCGGCGTGTTTATGAAAAACTGGGAGGATGACGACAGGGATGGCGTCTGCGCCGCGGAGGATGATTACCGCGACGTAAGAAGCGTCTGCGACCTTATCGGCATCCCCTATTACAGCGTCAATTTCGCCGGGGAATACTGGGACCGGGTCTTCAGGCTGTTCCTGGAGGAATACAGCCGCGGCCGCACCCCTAACCCGGACGTCCTTTGCAACCGGGAGATCAAATTCAAGGCGTTCCTGGATTTTGCCCTGCGGCTGGGAGGGAACAAAATCGCCACGGGACACTTCGTCCGCACCGACGGGGAAGGCCGCCTTCTGAAAGGGACCGACAGTGCCAAGGACCAGAGCTATTTCCTGTATATGCTCAAAAGCGGCCAGCTGAAAAAGTCTGTTTTCCCTGTAGGCGCCATGACCAAGGCGGAGGTGCGCTCTATTGCCCGGGATCGCGGACTCAGGGTCAGCGAAAAAAAAGACTCCACCGGCGTATGCTTCATCGGCGAAAGGAATTTCAGGCAGTTCCTCAAAAACTACCTGCCCGCACGGCCCGGCGACATGGTGACCGACCGGGGAGAGATCGTCGGCCGCCACGACGGGCTGATGTATTACACCCTCGGCCAGAGGCGGGGCCTGGGCATCGGGGGCCGCGGCGATGGACGCAGCTTTTTTGTGGTGGACAAGGACCTTGCAAACAACCGCCTGATCGTGGCCCAGGGCGAAGACCATCCGTTCCTTTTCTCCCGCGGGTGCGTCTGTTCCCAGGCCACCTTCATCCTGGACGAGGTCCCGGAAAACGTTCCCGTTTCCCTTGCCTGCCGCTTCCGGTACCGTCAGGGGGACCAGAAGGTCACCGTCCGCCGGCAGGGAGATGAGATGGAGATCATCGCCGATGTAAAGCAGCGCGCGCTGACCCCCGGCCAGAGCGCGGTCCTTTACGACGGGGACGTATGTCTCGGCGGAGGCATCATCGATACCGTGCTGCGCTGAAAAGGCCCGCACGGCTGAAGGGACCGCAGCGCATGACGTCGCTGCGGTCCCTTGTTTTTTATTTTGCGCCCGGCAAGGCCTCCTCGGGCTGTCCGGCATCCCTTGGGAAATGGGCGATAAACGCCGTGCTCCTGTCGCTGCTCTCCACGAGGATATCCCCTCCTGCCTCCCTGAGCGTCTGACGGGTGATATACAGTCCCATGCCCCGGCCTTCGCCCTTCATGGAAAAGCCCGCCTCGAAAATGCTCTCCGTCACATTTTCGGGGATCCGCGGGCCGTTGTTCCTGATCTGGAACCCGTATCCCTTCACATCCTCGGTCAGCGTCACCCAGATCCTGGGGTGCTTCGTATCCTTCAGGGCGTCCCGCGCGTTGTCGATCAGGTTGCCCAGGCACCGGCAGATCTCCCAGTCGGCGATGGGCAGATCTTCCCACCGCGCGCGGACCTCCGTTTCCATCTGGATACCGTGTTCCCGGCACTCCTGGGTCTTTGCCATCAAAAGGGCGTTCACCGGGGCGCTGGCCGTCTTCAGATTTTTTCCCACGGAGCGGATATCGCCGTAGACCTGGCTGATGTACCCCATCGCCTCGTCGTATTCCTCCATCTCCATCAGGCTGTACACCACCTGGAGATGGTTGAGGAAATCGTGCCTCTGCACCCTCAGCTGCCGGTTCTGCAGCGTCATGGCCTGGACCGTTTCATCCAGGCTGTTCACGTCGGCGTGCACCCGGATGGCCGCGACCGCCTCACGGATATCCACCACCGCCCCGAGGATCACGATCACTGACAGGAAAACCACAGCGGTCCGTGCCATGGAACCGCTGTTCCCCATGTGCACGGTCGCGGTCAGCCCCATCGCCGCCAGGATCTCCAGGATATTCACCGCAGCGGCAAACATTGCAGCCTTGCGTGACTGGACATAGGTGGTCCTCGGCCTTTTCATCAGTATCCCTCCAAATCCGCCCCGCGGATCACTTGATCTTGACATTCCCTGTGCCAAAGGCCAGGATCAGTTTTTTCGAAGCCTCTTCCAGGTCACCCGGCCATATCTCCCTGGGCATCAGGATCAGCTGCCTGGTCCCTTTCAGCTGGCAGTAGACGGGAATATCCCCCTTCCCGAGGCTCCCCAGCGCCTTTTCAAGGCGAGGCAGCGCGCTTTCGGGCAGATGCAGGTAGATCCTTTTTTCCGCTCTCCCGGCCGCTGAACAGAGGACGGGATCTTTCGCGGAAGAAACGGCCTCATGGGCCGGCTCGGGCCCGCCGGGGATCAGGGCGATGCCCTCCCTCAGGTCCTGGACCTCCTCCACGATCAGCTTCGGGTTTTCGTCCTCGCGCACGCTGAGCCTGCCGCTGAGAAGGACCTCCCGATCCTCGGTCAGCTCCCGGCCGATCCTGGCGTAGACCCTGGGAAACACCATTCCCTCCACCTGGCCGTACAGGTCTTCCAGGACGACAAAGCCCATCAGGTCGCCCTTGCGGGTGGCCTTCGACCGGCTGGAGATCAGGATGCCTCCCATCATGCATTTCCTGCCGTCCTCGGATACCCCCTTGTCCTCCCGTTCCTCCATTTCCTGCAGGAAAAGGGTGTTGACTTCCAGGCGGTCCAGGAGGGCTGCACAGTCGTCCAGCGGGTGGCCGGAGATATAGACCCCGGTCATTTCCTTCTCCTGGTTGAGTATCTCCCGGCGGGGAAATTCCGGGATATCGGGGAAAACGTCGGTGCTGCTTCCAAAGAGATCGTTTTCCCCTTCCCCAAAGTCGAAAAGGGAGATCTGTCCCTCCACGTTGTTCCTCTTCCGGCTGCTCTCAGCGTCCAGCGCCTGCTCGTAAACGCTCATGCACTGGCTCCTTTTTGCCCCCAAAGCGTCAAAACAGCCGGCTCGGATCAGGCTTTCCACCGCCCGTTTGTTCACCACCTCGCCGCCCATGCGCCGGCAGAAATCAAATATCCCTGTGAACGGTCCCTTTTTCTCCCGGTCCCTGACGATGGCCTCCACCACGCTGTCCCCCACATTCCTGACGCCGCCCATGCCGAACCGGATGCCCTTGCGCCCGTCGGGGGCAAAACCGACCATGAACTTTGTCACGCTGGAATTGATGTCCGGGGGCAGGATGGGGATATCGTTCTTGCGGCAGTACTGGATATACCCGGCGATCTTGGCGGAATTGCCCCGGACGCTGTTCATCAGCGCGGCCATGAATTCAGCCGGATAGTGCTTTTTGAGGTAAGCGGTCTGCAGGCTCACCACCGCGTAGCACGCGGCGTGGGGCTTGTTGAAAGCATAGGATGCGAAAGCCGTCATTTCGTCGAAGATCTTCTCGGCCGCTTCCCTGCTCACCCCGTTTTTCAGCGCGCCGGGCACGCCGGTCTCCGGGGATCCGTTGATGAAGATCTCCCGCTCCTTTGCCATCACGTCGTGCTTTTTCTTGGCCATGGCGCGGCGGACCAGGTCGCTTCGGCCCATGGAATACCCCGCCAGATCCCGGACGATCTGCATCACCTGCTCCTGGTAGACCATGCACCCATAGGTGACCTCCAGGATGGGGCGCAGCTTTTCGGTATCATAGACCACCTGGTCCGGGTGTTCCTTGCCGCGGATATAGCGCGGTATGGATTCCATGGGGCCCGGACGGTACAGCGAGATGGCGGCGATGATATCCTCAAACGTTCTGGGACGCATATTGGTGAGGAAGGTTCTCATCCCGCCGCCTTCCAGCTGGAAGACGCCGTCGGTATCCCCGGCGCAGATCATGTCAAACACCGCGCTGTCGTCCATCGGGATATCCTCCGCCCGCAGCTCCTTCCCTCCCAGGCGGATCATATCCAGCGCGTCCCTTATCACCGTCAGGGTCCTGAGGCCCAGAAAATCCATTTTGAGCAGGCCCAGGTCCGAAATGACGCCCATCGGGTACTGGGTGGTGATCACTTCGTCATTGCGCTGCAGGGGCACGAAATGAGTCACCGGCTCGCCTGTGATCAGGACGCCGGCGGCATGGGTCGACGCGTGCCTGGGCATGCCCTCAAGCTTCATGGCAGTATCGATCAGGGTCCGGACCCGGTCCTCGCCCTCATACATCTCCTTCAGTTCCGGCGAGATCTTCAGCGCCTTTTCCAGCGTCATGTCCAGCGCCATCGGGATAGCCTTGCTGACCCGGTCGCCGTCTGCGTAGCTCCATCCCAGCACCCGCGCCACGTCCCTCACCACGCCCCGGGCTGCCATGGTGCCAAAGGTGATGATCTGGCATACCCGGTCGCTGCCGTACTTGCGGGTGACGTAGTCGATGACCTCCTGCCTTCGCTCATAACAGAAATCCATATCGATA
The DNA here is from genome assembly GCA_017524725.1 of Clostridia bacterium. Classification (GTDB taxonomy): domain Bacteria; phylum Bacillota; class Clostridia; order Christensenellales; family Aristaeellaceae; genus RUG756. The sequence continues at coordinate 61,696 of JAFXUZ010000084.1, forward strand.
TCAGGCATGGAGACCCGTTCGGGATTGAGGAACCGTTCGAATACCAGGTTGTATTTCAGCGGATCCAGCATGGTGATGTTCAGGCAGTAGGCGACGATGGACGCCGCGCCGGAGCCGCGTCCCGGGCCCACCATGATCCCGTGGTCCTTGGCGTATTTGACAAAATCCCACACGATCAGGAAATAATCATCAAAACCCATGGAATGGATGACCGACAGTTCGTATTCCAGGCGTTCGCGGGCCGCTGTGTCCCCGCCGTCATAGCGTTCCCGGAAGCCCTCCATGCACAGGCCCCTGAGCATCTCCCCCGCGTTTTCCCAGGGAGGGACGATATCGAACCGCGGCAGGTGCCTGGCGGTGAAGTCGAAATCCACATGGCACCGCATGGCGATCTCATGTGTCCTTTCCACAGCGTCGGCGTGATCCGGGAACAGGCGGAGCATCTCCGCCTCGTCCTTTACGTACAGTTCCCGGGTATCCATGCGCATCCGGCTTTCATCCTCCAGGGTCTTCCCGGTCTGGATGCACATCAGGATCTCCTGAGCCTCTGCGTCCTCCCTGTGGATATAATGGCAGTCGTTGGTGCATACCAGGGGTACGCCGGTCCGGCGCGATATCTCCGCAAGGCGTGGAAGCACGGTCTTTTCGTCAGGGAGGCCGTGGTCCATCATCTCGATATAAAAATGGTCCCTGCCGAAGATCCTCTCCATCTCGCGGACATAGTTTTCAGCTTGTTTCCACTGTTCCTGGAGAAGCAGGCGCGGAAGGTCGCCGGACAGGCACGCGCTCAGGCAGATGAGTCCCTCGTGATGTTCCTCCAGGAGCCTGTAATCGATCCGCGGTTTATAATAATATCCGCGGGTAAAGGCCTCGGAATCCAGGTACATCAGGTTGCGGTACCCGGTCTCGTTCTCGCACAGGAGGATCAGGTGGCTGTAGTCCCGGGTCAGGGCGCTTTTATCGTTCATATCGCGGCAGACATACATCTCGCACCCGATAACCGGATGGATCCCTTCTTTCTTGCAGGCACGGTAAAAATCCACGGCTCCGTACAGGACCCCATGGTCCGTGACCGCGCAGGAATCCATCCCCAGTTCCTTCAGCCTTTTCGGAAGCGCGCTTATGCGGCAGGCCCCGTCCAGGAGACTGTATTCGGTATGCAGGTGCAGATGTGTGAACGCCATAGGCCTCCCCCGATCCCTCGATTTATGCGATCTTTCACATTATACTATAACCGGCCGGGGACTGCAAACCGCTTTTGACGACTTGATGTAAAAAGGGAATGATGCTACAATATACAGGCATATATCCGGCCCCGGCCCGCAGGTAATCAGGCCGCCGGCCCCGAACGGAGGCACCCATGGAGGAGAGGATCCGCCGCCTGATCGATACCCTGAACGCCGCTTCCGCCGCTTACTATGGCGGAAAAAGCGAGATCATGACCGACCATGAATGGGACGAGGCTTTCGACGAACTGGCCCGCCTTGAAAACGAGACCGGCATCCGTTTCCCGGACAGCCCCACCCAGCGGGTCAGCGAGGATGTCATACCCGGGCAGGAGGAGCCCCACGAATACCCCGCCCTTTCCCTGCAGAAAACCAAATCCCCTGCCGACCTGGTCCGATGGGCCGGCGGAAAAAGCGTCTGGGTCTCCTGGAAAGAGGACGGCCTGACCCTGGTCGCGACCTACGAGCGCGGACGTCTCATCCGCCTGCTCACCCGCGGCAACGGCGTCGTAGGCACCAATTTGACCCACCTGGCCCCCTGCATCGCGGGCATCCCGGATACGGTCCCGGAAAACGGCAAGCTGGTCATCCGGGGCGAGGCGGTCATCTCCTATGCCGATTTTGACGCCTTCCTCCTGGAATCCGGTGAAGACTACCAGAATCCCCGGAACCTGGCCTCGGGATCCCTTTCCCTGAAGGATCCCGCCGAGGTGCGCCGCCGCCGCATCCGTTTTATTCCCTTCACCCTGGTCCACACGGACAGGAACATCATCTCCTGGGGCGAAAGGCTGGACCTGCTTGACAGCCTGGGCTTTACCACAGTCGAAAGGGAAAAAGTGGACGACCCCGAGGCTCTGGAACGCACTGTTAAAAAATGGTCCGACAGGGCTGAAAAAGGCCTTTCTCCCTTCCCTGTGGACGGGCTGGTCATAACCTACGACGATACGGTCTATGCCGAGGGCGGGACCGTCACCGGCCATCACCGGACCAGGGGCGGCATCGCCTTCAAATGGGCCGATGAAAGCGCCGACACCGTCCTCAGGCAGGTGGAATGGTCCTGCGCCGCTTCCGCCATTACGCCGGTGGCGCTTTTTGACCCGGTCCGGCTGGAAGGGACCACCGTATCCCGGGCCACGCTCCACAACGTATCGGAGTGCCGCCGCCTGGGACTCGGCGGTGCGGGGACCCGTATCCGTGTGATCAAGGCCAACAAGATCATCCCGAAGGTTGTCGCCGTGCTCGGGGCCGAGGGAGTTTTTTCCGTTCCGTCATCCTGCCCCGTATGCGGGAGCGCTACGGTCCTTTCCATGTCGGCAAGCGGGGCCGAGACCCTGCGCTGCACCTTTGAAGGGTGCCCCGGTAAAAAGATCCGCAAACTCACCCGTTTCGTTTCCAAATCCGGGATGGATATTGACGGGCTTTCCGTCCAGACTCTGGTCCGTTTGATCAATCTGGGATGGGTCCGGGAATACCGGGACATTTACACCCTGTCCGGCCACGCCTCCGAAATGGCTGTCCTGGACGGTTTCGGAGAAAAGAGCGTTTCCAATCTCCTTTCCGCCATCGATAAAAGCCGGGAAGTCAGCGCGGATAAACTCCTCTTCGCCCTGAATATCCCCCTGTGCGGCAGTGAGGTAGCGCGGCTCCTGTTGAAGCATTATACCCTGGAAGGCCTGATCGCCGCAGCGTCTGAGGCCGAAGACAGCAGCGTCTTCACCGGCATCGACGGCATCGGGCCCGAGAAATCCGCTTCCATGGTCACCTGGATGAAGGACGAAGAAAACCGCCGGTCCCTTTTAGACCTCCTTAAGGAGCTTAAAGTAACTGAAACGGAAAAAACGCCCTCCGGCGAAAAATGCTCCGGGCTCACCTTTGTCATCACCGGGGACGTTTCTGTTTTCCGTAACCGCGCGGAAATGAAAAAATACATCGAATCCCAGGGAGGGAAGGTCACCGGGTCGGTTACCTCCAAAACCTCTTTCCTTATATCAAACGACGCCGCCTCCGGCAGCGAAAAAAGCAGGAAGGCCGCCAGCCTCGGGGTCAAAGTCATCTCTGAAGACGAATTTATCTCATCCTACGGCAAGCCCTGACGCTCCGGCCGGAAGGAGGCGGTTTTTAAAAACAGCGGCCTTCCATGATGATTTGGCGCCGGTGAGACCGGGTAACCCTTTAAATGCCCCTTCCACCGGCCCGGAAAAGAGAAAAATGATGAAGAACGAATCCGAACCAGGCCTGAAGATCCCCACCTCCCTGCCCGAGGGCTGGCAGCCCACAGGCCCGGAGGGACTCACTGACGCGGAGTGTGAGGAACGCATTCGGGCGGGCCTTGGCAACACCGTGCCGGACGACGGCGAGAGGAGCCCTCTTTCCATCCTTCGAAGCCATGTCCTTACCCTGTTCAACCTCCTCAACGCGCTGATCGCCGCCGCATTGATCAGCGTGAGGGCTTACCGGAACCTGACCTTTCTCCTGGTCGTCCTGAGCAACACCCTGATCGGCACCATCCAGGAGCTCAGGACCTGGCGTGCCCTCAAAAAGATGCAGCTGATGTCGGAGGGCAGCATTTCGGTCCTTCGGAACGGCAAATGGCTCAGTCTCTTCTCACGCGAACTGGTGGAAGGCGACGTCATCAGACTCAAGAGCGGAGAACAGGTCCCCGCCGATGCCGTGGTGATCGACGGGCACGGAGCCGCTAATGAGAGCATGCTCACCGGTGAAAGCCGCGCGGTTTTCAAGGAAAAGGGGCAGTGGCTCCTGAGCGGAAGCTATCTCTCCGAAGGCAGCTTCACCGCCCAGATCGTCCACGCCGGGGAAAGGAGCTATATCAACCGGCTCCGGAAAAGCGCCCGGAACATCACCCCTCCCCGCTCCCGGCTGCTTACGGACATGAAAAAGCTTGTCCGCTTTTCCAGTTTCCTCCTTGTTCCGGTCGGTATCCTCCTGTTCCTGAAGCAGTATTATATCCTGCACGTTTCCATCGAAGACGCAGTGACGAAAAGTGCCGCATCCATGCTGGGCATGCTGCCCGAAGGTCTGATCCTCCTGACCTCCACCGCCCTGATGGCCGGGGTGATCAAGCTGTCCCGGCACAAAGCCATGGTCCGGGACCTGTATTCCATCGAATCCCTCGCCCGGGTGGACGTATTGTGCCTGGACAAGACCGGCACCCTGACCAGCGGGGACATGACCCTTCAGGAAATCGTGCCCCTGGACGGGACCGACAGCGAGATCCGTTCTTCGCTGTCACGGTTCCTCGGGGCGGTGGACATTTCTTCCCCCACGCTGACGGCCATCTCCCTTCAGGTCCCCCCGTCGGATGAAAAGCCCCTGGATATCCTGCCCTTCTCCTCGGAACGCAAATACTCCGCCGCCGCCTTCCGGGACGGGACGGTCATCGCCGCCGGCGCTCCCTCTTTCCTGCTGGGGAGCCTGTATACGGACGACATCCGGCGTCTTTGTTCCGGATACGCGTCACAGGGCTGCCGGATGGTATGCGCCGTCCGCTGCCACGGACGGATCGAGGACCGGAAGATCCCCCCGATCGAAAAACTCCTCTGCCTTTGCGTGATCCGGGACAGGATCCGCGAGGGATGTGAAGAGACCCTAAAGTATTTCCGGCAGCAGGACGTGACCCTCAAGGTCATCAGCGGCGACGATCCGGGGACCGTTTCCGCCATCGCCGCCAGGGTGGGCATCCCCGGCGCGGAAAACTGCGCCGATGTATCCCTCCTTTCGGACGATACGCCCCCGGAGGAGATCCGCGCCCTGGTCCGTGAAAACACGGTCTTCGGCCGCGTAACGCCCCAGGGCAAATGCCTCCTGGTCGAGGCGCTGAAGGCAGAGGGGCACACCGTTGCCATGACCGGTGACGGCGTGAACGACATCCCCGCCCTGAAGGCATCGGACTGTTCCATCGCCGTCGGCGGGAGCGACGCCGTCCGCAAGGCCGCGCAGCTGTCCCTTCTCGACAGTGATTTTTCGACCCTTCCCCGGGTGGTCGGCGAAGGCCGGCGCGTTATCAACAACATCGGGCGGGCCGCGGCGCTTTTCCTGGTCAAGACCCTTTTTTCCTTCGCCCTCAGCTTCCTCACGCTATGCCTGCCTGTGCCCTATCCTTTCAAGCCCATCCAGCTGACGCTGATCTCATCCCTGACCGTCGGCACGCCTTCCTTCTTCCTTGCCTTTGAAGCCAACAACGAAAGGGTCAGCGGCAATTTCCTCAAAAAAGTGTTTATGCGCGCCGCACCCGGCGCTGCGGCGGCAACGGTGATGTGTACCATAGCCTCCCTTCTTTCCCTCGGCCCCTGGTCCGCGGATACCAGCTCCACAATCGCCGTCATTGTGACCGGGGTCATTTCCCTCGGGATGCTCTTTACGGTCTGCACGCCCCTTAACAGGTTCCGTACCCTGCTGATCTCTTTATTGTCCCTTGCGTTCGCGGCCGCGGTGCTCTTTGCCGGCGGGCTCTTTTACCTGACGGCACTGGACGGTATGCAGAAGCTCTCCCTTGCGGCCATGTGCCTTGGCGGCCTCCTGATGATCTTTCTGCTTTCTCGCTTCGTATTCGGGAAGCGGGCCGAAGGAAAAAGCCGGGCTTGAGGAAGGCATGTTCCGCAAAGCAGTCCGCCGATGATCCCCGGGAGGGCGTTTCCATTTCCCGGTCCGATAAAGAAAGGAACGGTCCATGTTTCGTTTTGGTCCAGACGCCGAGGAATACGGCGTGACCGCAGTGGAAAACCTGTTTATCCGCGATTTTCTTCCTTCCGCCAAAGGCGATCAGGTAAAGGTATACCTGTGGGGCCTGTACCAGAGCGGGCGGGACGGCGCTTTTGCCACCCTGGAGGACGCTGCGGCGGAACTGAATATATCCGCCTCCGAGATCGCCGCCGCCATGAGGTACTGGGAGCGCAGGGGCCTTGTGACCATCGAGGCCGAAGATCCTCCGCGCTATGTGTTCCATTCCCCCAGGCAGCGCGCCTCCTCCGGCGCAGGCTTTGAAGCCGATCCTTCCTACCTGGATTTTGCGGAATCGGTCTACGCCGCCTTCGGGGACAGGCGCAAGGTACGCCCGTCGGAGATCTCCCAGGCCTGGGAATGGGTCCAGGATATGGGACTCTCCCCGGAGGCCGTCCTGATGCTGATCAACCACATGATCTCGACCTCCGGTCCTCAGTTCACCTTCAAAAAGGCGGAGAGTGCCGCGGCGGCCATGCGCGAAGGCGGCGTGGTGTCGGCGGAAGACGCGGAAGCCTACTTAAGGTTGGACCTCAGCCTCAGGAAAGGCTGTGAAAAGGTCATCCGCGCCCTGGGGAAACGGGGCCGCATGGCCAGCGACGCTGAGATCGCCATGTACCGTAAATGGCGCGTCGAATGGAAATTCGAGCACGACGCCATCATGGCGGCCACGGAAGAGACTGTCCGCGGAGAGCCGACCATGGCATACCTGGACGGTATCCTCTCAGGCCTCCGGAGCCGCGGGGACGCCAGGACCGGCGACCAGGTGGAAAAGACCCTGCGCACCGAAAAGGATGAATACGCCCTGGTCAGCGAGGTCACCGGCGGGCTGAAGCCGGCCATGCAGCGCCAGGTGGCTGTCAATTTGTACCGGCAATGGCGCAAGACTTTCCCCCACGGCGTACTGGTCTGTGCGGCGGACGAATGCCGCCGGGCGGGGGGAGGCGTGGAAGAGATGGCTATGCTCCTTTCCTCATGGGAAAAGAAGGGCATGACCGATGAAAAAACGGTCTCCGCCTATCTGGACCGGGTGCATCAGGCCAACCAGGAGCTCCGCGGCCTGTTCGAAGCCTGCGGCCGGGACGGCCGGATCACCCAGGGCGACCGTGCCTGGTATCTGAACTGGCGGGACAGGGGGGCAACGCTGGAACTGATGACCTTCGCGGCTGAAAAAGCCCTCGGCGTCAGCGGAAACAAACTTTCCTATATGGATTCCATACTGAATTCATGGCTGGACAAGGGCATAACCTCCGCCGCGGAGGCCGCGGCGGAACAGCCCCCGGCCCGGGAAAAGCGTCCCGGAGGCAAAAAGGGCGTGACCGCCCAGCAGTTTCCCCAGCGGACCTATACCGACAGCCAGATGGACCAGTTCTTCAGCCCCTTTCTGGAGCAGGCCCTGAAAAAAGATACGGAGGACGGGGATGAACAGTGATATCTACCGCGCCCTGATGGAGGAATACCGCCTCCGGCGCGAACAAAACAGCCGGATCGAATCCGAAAGGGAAAACGAGGTCTTTTCGGCCCATCCGGACATTGAAAAACTGTGCAGGGATCGGCACCGGTGGATCCTGGGCGGGATCGACGGGATCCTGAACGGCAGGGACGGCGGGGACCTGGAAAAGCTGATGGAAGAACGCAACCGTGAGATCGGCGACCGCCTTCAAGCATACGGCTATCCCAGGGATTATCTCGCGCCGGTCTGCAGCTGCCCGGACTGCAGGGATACGGGTTACGTCGGGGATCCGGTCAGGCGGGAGTGCGCCTGCTTTCTCCGGCGCGCCCGTGAACTGGAAGAAGACCGGCGGGAAAAAACCGCTTTCGGCAGCGCTTCGTTCGATCATTTCGATTACTCGGTGTTCCCGGACGAAAAGCTGGACGGCAGGGATGTCACCCAAAGGAAATACATGAAGACGGTCGTAAGCGCCTGCCGTGCCTTCACCGACGGATATCCCCGCGACAAAAGGAACCTGATCCTCCAGGGAAACACCGGTCTCGGGAAGACATACCTCCTTAAATGCGTCGAAGAAGCGCTTTCCGAACGGGGCTTTGACACAGTTTACATCACGGCCTACCGCCTGCTGGACGACCTGCGGAACGCATATTTCCGTCCCGGTTCCCGGGATACCGGCAGCTTTTTCGACTGCGACCTCCTGATCGTCGACGACCTTGGCATGGAGCCCCTCTTTGACAACATCACCGTGGAATTGCTCCTGAACGTCCTCAACGAAAGGACCCTAAAGGAAAAGGGCGTCGCCGTCAGCACCAACCTGAGCCTGAACAACCTGAAGGAACGCTATACCGAGCGCTTTTTCAGCCGCCTGATGGACAGGCGGATCGCCCTGTGCATCCCATTTTACGGAACGGACCTCCGTTTGAAATGATCCTACGAAAATAGCGTTAAAAAAGATCCTCCGGCCGCACAACGGTGCCGGAGGATCATTTTCGTTTTTTTCCGGGATCAGGTGAGCTCTTCGCCGTCGTTCTTGATGCTGACATCCTCCACGCCGCGGATAGCCCAGCGGGCAACGACCATTTCCATCCTGTCAGATCCGACGTACAGGGTGATGGTATCGTCCTTGATCGCCTTGATGGTACCGTAGATCCCGCCGATGGTGGTGATCCTGTCGCCGGGCTTCAGCGCGGCCAGCATTTCCTTGACCTGCTTGTCCTTTTTGCGCTGGGGACGGATCAGCATAAAATAGAAGATCGCGACCATAGCGACCATCATCAGCAAGGTGGTGATCAGGCTACCGACACCCATGGCTCCCGCGGAAGGATCGGCCGCTCCTGCAGCAGCACCGGCGGCAGCGCCGCCTTCGGCGCAGGCGGAAGCGATACCAAACAGCTTATCAAAAAACATTCTGAAGATTCCTGCCTTTCAATTTCGATTTGCCTGTCCATTATACCCGGGAATGCGCATAAAGTAAAGACAAAAGTTTTTGGGAAAACATATGACGGAAAATGCAGTGAAGTGCAAAAGTAACTTCCAGAGTGGGGGTAAGGAAGTGGAAGTTAGTCTTACAAGAGAATCCAGTTGGAAATAGTAGTACACTTGGCATAGAAAACAGAAAGGAGGCCAGGTGTATGGGAGCAGAAAACAAAGGGAATCACCTGACAAAAGAAGAGAGAAAGATCATAGCAAAGGGGATTGAAAGCGGAGCGACAAAGACAGCAATAGGGAGA
>JAFXUZ010000085.1 GCA_017524725.1 Clostridia bacterium
CGATTCGAATGAGGGCTGGGAGAAATATTTCTGTCTGCTCGACGACGGAACAGCAGTCACAGTAGAAGACTGCGGCGGCGTGCTTGAACCCCTAAAAGGACCCGGTATTAAGGTAAAAACCAATTCCAGTGTGAAGATGCGCACGGCCCCGAGCAAAGAGGCTGAAGTGGTCCGTACGCTCAACAAGGGGACCAGCGTGGAAGTGCTGCTGCGGGGAGAAAACTGGACGATCGTAAAATACAGGGACCAGGTGGGCTATGTGATGAGCAGGTACCTTCAGTTCCCGTGATCGGTGGAACAAAGGAGAACTCGCTCCCTGCCGCATATAATATACAGAGCATCTGTCTAATAACGGAATATCGGGAGGCGGCCATGAAAAAAACAACAAAAACGATGATTATCACTATCCTTCTGGTCTTTGCGGCGTCGTCATTTGCTCCTGGCTTCGCAGACGGAACCGGATGGGAATGGGGTATCATTCTGACAGCCTGTGATGCGGATGGCGGATACCTTGTTGTGCCTTCGGAGATCGATGGGAAGCCGGTGATCGGGATCGGTAAAAACTGTTTCAATTCAAACATGGATATTGTTGCGGTGGCTTTTCCGGAAAGTGTAAGGATTATCGGTGACTATGCCTTTGCCTTGTCATCATTGGAAGAAGTCGCTTTTGACGGGGATGAGTATCTGTATATCGGTAACGGCGCTTTCAGTGGAACGAATGTCCGTTACGTGGAAATGCCTCGCTATGTGGGAACGATCGGTGAAGGGTTGTTTGACGGATGCACACAGCTGGAAAGCGTCGCCCTTTCCGATTACATGTGGGAAGTGCCGGGATATATGTTTCGGGAATGCTGTGACAGCCTCAAATCAATCAAACTTCCGGAATCCTGCCGTTCAATTGGAGAACTCGCTTTCTATTACTGTGCGGCGCTTTCGGAGGTCACATGGCCTTCGGAACTCCGAAGGATCGAGGAAAGCGCATTTGAATCCTGTCACTCTCTGGAAAGGATCGAGCTTCCCGATCAGCTGGAGTATATCGGCGAAAATGCGTTTTGCGACTGCAGATTCCTGAGCTACTGCCGGATACCGGAAACAGTCCGTTTTATCGCGGATAGCGCTTTTGACGGTTGTGGCAGTCTTGTGCTGGCTGTTACAGCCGGAAGTTATGCTGAGGAATACGCGTTGCGGCTCTCGATCCGTTATGTGATCTCTGAATAACGGGAATGGATCCGGGCAGAAGGAGGCCAAAAAAATGAAACACGTCATAGCGCTGTCAGTCGTCTTGGTTCTGATACTTTTCTCTTCTTTCGCCGCGGGGGAAGAAGCAGGCACGCTGTTTTCCCGGGATGATCACCCGATTGAAGAGATCGTCCGGTCCGTAATGGAATATCCATGGTCCGGGGAGATGAACTGTGTGAACGATCGCGTCGATCATGAGACCTTTACGGAGGTCGTTCTGGGCTCTGACTGTCCTGACGGCACGATAAATGATGCGGCGACGATACTGGTGAGCAAAAGCACCGGTCGGGTGATTTGGTACCGCCGGACCGGTTACCGGATGCCGGAATTTCTGAATGAAAACGATCTGCTCGGCTTAAACGACGACAGGGAAACGGCCCGCGTATGGCGCGATCTGGAAAATTCATGGCTGGATTGGGGAAAGGAGACCTTCGCGCAGCTGACGGGGGACGATCCCGGCCGGTACTATTGCGAATTCCTGCGCTGCCGGGATGAAAACACGGTTTTGTTCGCTTTCTGCAATGACCATCACGGCGAACTGCACGCGGCCATGATCTGCGCATTGCCGGACGCGGAGCAGCCGGAACCGCTGCTGATGGCGTACGCGGATGTGGAAACTGATCCGTCCGTCGGCTATGACGGCTGCCTGACTGCCGATCAGGCGACGGACATCGGCACGAAAGCGCTCAGGGAAACATTCTGTGACGCGGCCGATCATCTGGTCCTGGATCTCAGGTCCATGGTCATCTATGATGCTTTGCTGTACATCGAGATTGACCCGGACGGTTTTGAAAGCGAGGACGCGTATTGGGCGTTTCTCGACGAAAAGCGGAACACCTGTACTCCGCTTTGGATCATTCGGATGATCGATCCGAGGGATGATCTTCCGGGCGTTGAGACGGGCCATGAATACTGGGCTTTTGTGAATGCACAGACCGGAGAACTCGTCGTGCCGCCGGCAGTCACGGAATATGAAATCGGCTGGTGATGGATTATCTTGAAACAGACAGATTTATCGTGATCGCTGCGGACGGATCGACAATGATCCCGGAAAGATCTGTCACAGAAGAGAAAGCGGGTCTTGAGCATAAAAAAGAGCCTGGCGTTAAAGAAAACAGCATTGTTAATCATCACGATGATTCTGTGCCTGGCCATGACAGGCTGCAATGCGTTCCTCTCAAAGTCGCGGGACTCCCTGATAAAGTGGTTGGCGGATAACCGTGAAGCCATGGAGAAAATGATCTCTGCGGAACAAACCGGCAGGATCATCCGGTATGACCGTGAACTGGCGGACCGATGGAGCAGTCTGTTCCGGGACGGACAGCTTAGAGAAGTATCCTATAATCCAGATACCGGTGACTGTAACCTGTAGAAACAGGGGACGGTTCTATGAATTGTCATGTATTGACAGAAAAGCAAAGAAAGGCCTAAAATGAACCGAGTGATGCAAAATGTCAAAAACAGCAAGAACAACGGGAGATAGCAGGATCTGCCATATGATGCTACAGGGGATCAATCGGCAAATGTTCTATGAAGACGATGCGCAAACTATAGAGAACCGTCCGTTCATCCCTTGTGCGGAATGAAATGATTTACTGCTGTTTTTTTGCAGGCGGTGTCAGGATTTGACGCCGCCATCTTTGTTGTACGCCTGTTATAGGCAAAACATGGCAATAAGTATTGACCATTGAGAAGCCCCGCATTAAAGTGCAGATCTGGCACTGAATTACTGACTGGGGAGCCGTATGCGTTAGTTGCGCACGTACGGTTCTGTGAGGGGCAACGGCGGCAACGTCAGTTATCTACTCGACTCCCCTGTTCATCTTAGAATGCGCTAACCTGACATCGAGCATGATAAAAATTGCTAATATATGAGCAATTTGTTGATGATCCAGCTATTAAATGCTATAATATTAGCGATTGGAGGAATTGGCCATGATTCTGGAAACACCTTACGAGATGGCTGAGAATGTCGCGAAACGTTTCCGAAAAGTCAGATTCTCGAAGAAAATCACGATGAAAGAACTGAGCAGATCGAGCGGTGTACCGTATTCAACGATCCGCAGATTTGAAAAGACCGGGGAAATTTCGTTCTTGTCTTTAGTTAAAATGGCGTCCGCATTGGGTGAAGATCAGGAGATCACAGGATTATTCGCTGATGTAGTACCGCAAACGATCGAGGAGGTCATCCGTGGAAACCGTAAATAGGTTGGACGTCTATTTCCAGGGCGTCAGAGTCGGAACGATGGCCCCTTATCAGAGATACAGAACAGCGTTTGAATATTCGGAAGAATGGCTCCGGAACGGTTTTTCGATCAGCCCGTTTTCACTTCCCCTGAAGCCCGGTGTAAAGATCGCAAAGCCCGATCCTTTTGAAGGACTGTTCGGTATCTTTGCCGATTCACTGCCGGACGGATGGGGCAGACTTCTGGTGGACAGGATGCTTCGCAGGCAGGGAAAAAACCCTGAAGAGATCAATCCCATCACAAGGCTTTCCATCGTCGGATCATCCGGGATGGGTGGCTTGGAGTACAGGCCCGTTTACGGTATGAAAGGCGGAACACCCACTGCAGATTTAGATCTGGTGGCAGAAGAATGCAGAAAGATACTGCGATCCGAGGAGACCGGAGACCTCGATCTGTTGTATGCGATGGGCGGCTCATCTGGAGGCGCAAGACCGAAGGTCATGCTCAGACTGGGCGATGAGGAGTGGATCGTCAAATTCCCCGCCTCCGGTGATCCGGCAGATATCGGACTGATGGAGTACGAATACAATCTTTGCGCCGCAGCGTGCGGGATCCAAGTCCCAGAGGTGAAGTTGTTTCCCTCGGACCATTGCGCCGGTTACTTTGGCGCAAAGCGGTTTGACAGAGAGATAACACCGGCCGGGGAAAAGAAGATCCATATGGCCTCTGCGTCCGCACTGCTGGAAGTCTCCCACCGTATCCCATCCCTTGACTATACCTCGCTGATGGGGTTGACCTGGCAAATAACAAGAAGAGCGGATGAGTTGCTGAAAATGTACACACGTATGTGTTTCAACGTGTTTGCTCATAACAGGGACGATCATTCCAACAATTTTGCTTGGTTGTGTGTTGATGGAAACTGGCGGTTGGCACCGGCCTACGATCTGACTTTTTCAAATTCCATGGGAGGAGAACACGCGACCACCATAGCCGGAGAGGGACGAAATCCGTCTGCCAAGGACATTCTTTCCGTGGCGAAAAAGGCCGGTATCAGCATGCTCACGGCCAAAGAAATTGCTGCAAGGGTTGAACAGACCGTAGAGGAAAGATTGTCCGGGTATCTGGACAGATAATGAAAAGAGAAACAGGGGACGATTCTCAACATTGACATATCTTGAAAGAAAAAGCAAAGAAAGCCCTAAAATGAACCGGGTGATGTAAAATGCCGTGAAGCGCAAGAGTAAAGGGAGACAGCAGGATCTGCCATGCGATGCTGCGGGGGATCAACCGGCAAAGGTTCTATGAAGACGATGCGCGAACCATACAGAGAACCAACCGCCCCAGATCATTTGATTTCGGCGCTAAGCCACTTATTTTTTGAGTTAGCGCCAAAAACAAACGTTGAATTCGGCGCTAACATCATTTATAATACGGTTAGCGCCGAAATATCGTGTGTAAGGAGAACCGGCATTATGTTGATCGGTCGGAAAAAAGAACAAAGAATCCTGTCAGAAGTTTATCAGGCTGAAGAGTCCAAATTTGTTGCTGTGTATGGCAGGCGCAGGGTTGGTAAGACCTACCTGATCCGTGAAAGTCTCAATTCAAGATTCTTATTTCAGCACACTGGCTACTATGGCGGTAAGCTGACAGATGAATTGTTTGAGTTCTGTGCTTCTCTTCGGGAATATGGTTTAAAAGACTTTCAAAAACCCAAAAACTGGCTGGAAGCATTTGAACTGCTGAAAAGTCTGATCCGAAGCTCCGAGGAAAAACGGAAAGTTATCTTTCTGGATGAACTGTCATGGATGGATACCCGCGGCAGTGACTTTATCATGGCGCTTGAAGGTTTCTGGAACGGCTGGGCTTCTGCGAGGACGGATATCCTGCTGATCGTCTGCGGTTCCGTAACCTCCTGGATGCTGAGCAAAATCATCCACAACAAGGGTGGATTATATAACCGTCTCTCCTACAAGATACATCTGCATCCGTTTTCCCTCAGGGAATGCGAGGAATACATCCGCTCCCGGAATATTGTCATGAACCGCCACCAGATCCTTGAGTGCTATATGATCATGGGCGGCATTCCGTTCTATTGGAGTTTTCTCGAAAAAGGCTTCAGTCTGCCCCAAAATATTGACCGTATCTTCTTTGCAAAAGACGCACCGTTGGAACATGAATTCGATCATCTGTATTCCGCATTGTTTAAAAAACCAGAGCTTTACGTGAAAATCATATCTGCTTTAGCGAAAAAGAAAGCAGGCATGACTCGGGAAGAGCTTCTGAAAGCAACCCGTCAGGCAGACTCAGGCAATTTCACGATACGGCTCGAAGAACTGGAAAGCTGCGGCTTTCTCCGCAAATATCGGCAATATAAAATGAAGGAGCGAGGCGCTGTCTATCAGCTGATCGATAACTTCACATTGTTCTACTACAAATTCCTGGAAGAAAAGCCGACCGACGAGCATTACTGGAGCAATCAGATCAATATGCCGCAGGTCAACACATGGTGCGGACTGGCTTTTGAACGGGTTTGCCTTGAACATGTTCCTCAAATGAAGCAGGCACTGGGGATCTCAGGGGTACTGAGCGAAGAATATTCCTGGGCTTGTAAAGCGGATCCGGCAAACGGCATTTATGGATCACAGATTGACCTGATGATTGTGCGAAAAGATCAGGTGATCAACCTGTGTGAGATGAAGTTTTCCAGGAAGCAATACACGCTTACGGCAAAAGACGATGAAGAAATCCGGAGAAAAACAACCGACTTTCTGTCAGTTACCAACGCCCGCTACGCGATCCATACGACCCTTGTAACACCCTATGGCGTTGCCGACGGTTCCTATGCAGGCAATATTCAAAATGTAATAACGACCGACGATTTATTCTCCTGAAGAAAAGAAACAGGGGACGGTTCTCTGAATTTCCATGTATTAACAGGAAAGCCAAGAAAGACCTGAAATGAACCGGGTGATGCAAAATGCCGAGAAGCGAAAGAGCAAAGGGAGACGGCGGAATCTATTATGGGATGCTTCGGGGGATCAACCGGCAAAGAATATTCGAAGACGACGTATAAAGCTTACGGAGAATCGTCCCCTGTTCATTTCCCTCATTGTGGATGCCGCTACCGCGGAGGTGATCGGCGATGAACCGGTGAATGAGAACGGGGAGTGGCCTTTCCTAAGCCCAGTTGAATCTGTTTATGAAACGGGGGATGAGCAAATGAACGATGACATGAAACGGGCGGCGCAGGTCCTTGCCGAAAAGGTATTTGAAGCCTGTGAGGAAAATGACGGTATCGTCAGTCTGCGGGTACGGTTGGGACTGTTCTATGACCACGAAGTCATGGGGATCGATCAGCATGGGGAATCTGTCACGCTTTACAGAACCCTTGACGACGATCAGTCCGTGATGTTTTTTGATCACGCCTGGTCCGCGCAATGCGGAGAGCGGACGTATTATGATGAATTTGAGACGCTCGCCGCGCAGGCGCTGCGGGACAAAGGATGTCCGCCCGCCGAATTCATCCATCCTGAAGGTCAGGCCGGAAAACTGCTGCAAAAAAGAAACGAACTTTGGGATGCGATCGGGGACCGCCGGGAGATCAGCGGGATCCTGGAAGCCATTCTGCCGGTATGGTCTTTCCCCGACGCCGGATCCGGAATGGCCTTGCTTGAAGCGGGCTCATATGATTCTTTCAATGCGGGAGAATTCACTGTTTCATGGACCTGGCAGGAAGAAGACGAAAACAGCGACGAGTATTATCAGCTGCGGATAGAACTGTGTTATGCCGCGGACGAAACGAACAGGGACATTTCCGAATGCGACTGGCTTGACGATCCTTCTGTGGATCTCGGGAACGCTGTCCGCAGCACTGCCGCGTATCAATGGGCGTTGGGCAGGAAAGCCGACAGGATTTCCGTAATGGTCGAAGGGACCTGAATACGAAGCGCAGTTAACAGCACTGCGTTGTCCCGATCGGAGGATACTCCAATGACACATACGTCCGGAAACTGACTGTATGCCGGGAGCAGAACGTGTATACGGCCATCATTGCGGCGGATGCAGAATGCATGGAAGTGATCAGCGATGAAACGACGGAAAGAGCTTGCTTTTGATGAACGGAGGGTTTGGATCATGAAAAAGCGCCTGATGATCCTGGCAGTCTTGACCGTATTGCTGCTTCCGCCGGTCCTGTCCGCCCGGGCAGGGCTCGAGCTGACCGTGTCCGGGAGCGGAAAAGATATTTACGCATATACAAAAAGCGGGAAGCAGGCAGGCATCCTGTACAACAGTTATTCCAGTTACCTGTCGGAGGATACGAACGGCATGCACAGATGCATCCTGACATCGGAATACTCCGTATGGGTGGAAGTGCCTGTTTCCAAACCTGATCCGTACGTGACACCGATACCGGCCTCTTTGCGCAGTGAGTATGAAAAAACGATACCCTGCGATATTTTCATCGCGGAGGTGATCAGACAGGACGCTCCCTTCTACACTTCACCCGATCATTCCCATCTGTCCGCCAAGCACACGCCCGGAACGCTGGTGCAGGTCTGCGGCGAATTCGGGAATGATTATTTTGTGATCTACGGCAGGGATCTTGATCATTGCGGCTTTATGCCGATATCCGCCCTGCGGAGGGTGCGGGACATGACGTTCCCGCAATATTACTACATCAACAGCAGCGAGTACTGGGGACTGGAAGTACATGAGATGACCGTCTATACCGGCGGAGCGGTATTGGCTGTCGGCGCGTCCGCCACGGGATACAGTGAAATGCCGCCCCTCTGTATTGAAGATGGGCAAAAGGTAACGGTGATGGCGGAGCTTGACGGATGGGTGCAGCTGGATGACGGATATTTTATGGAACGTCGCTTCCTGGATCCGGA
The DNA here is from genome assembly GCA_017524725.1 of Clostridia bacterium. Classification (GTDB taxonomy): domain Bacteria; phylum Bacillota; class Clostridia; order Christensenellales; family Aristaeellaceae; genus RUG756. The sequence goes on from JAFXUZ010000085.1 coordinate 8,318, forward strand.
CGGGGATCACAGCGTCACATACGCCACGGTAAAAACCTCCGGTGTACTGAACAGGCTGAGGGTACACAGCGGCACATTCAACGACCAGGTGTTTTTGAAGCTGTCCTCCGGGACGCAGGTGCAGGTCCCGGCCCATACGGACGAATGGGCATCCGTATTTATCACCGGCCCCGGCGGAGGAACATCCGAGTCGGGAAAAGTGAAAATGGAGTTCCTGGCCTTTGGGGACGCTTCGAAAGTGAAAAATGGCTCCACCCGGGTGCGCTGCACGCGGGAGCTTTACGGCAATTCGAAATATGACGTATCACCGGAAAAACTCTGGTGGAAGGAGTTCTCCCTGCCTGCCGGCACCGAAATGACGGTGATTGGGATCTGTACCGAGTCTGATGATGGCTGGGAGCGATATTTCTGTCTGCTTGACGACGGAACGGCGGTCACCGTAGAGGACTGCGGCGGTGTGCTGGAGCCCCTGGAAGGACCCGGCGTGAAGGTAAAAACCACTTCCCGCGTGAAGATGCGCATGGGCCCGGGCAAAGAAGCAGAGGAGATCCTTACGCTCAACCAGGGAACCGGCGTGGAAGTGCTGCTGCGGGGAGAAAACTGGACCATCGTGAAATACAGGGATCAGGTTGGCTATGTGATGAGCAAATACCTTCAGTTCCCGTGATCGGCGGAACGATGAAAGAAACCGCTCCTTATGGCATAATAAATTACAGCGAAAAAAGGAATGTCGGGAGGCAGCCATGAAAAAAACGGTAAAAACGATGATCCTCATGATCCTTCTGGCCTTTGCGGCTTCGACGTCTGCTCCCGGTCTCGCGGACGGGACCGGATGGGAATGGGGCATCATCCTGACAGGTTGTGATGCGGACGGCGGATACCTTACAGTGCCTTCGGAAATCGATGGGAAGCAGGTGATCGGGATCGGAGAAAACTGCTTCAATTCAAACGGGGACATCACATCGGCGGTTTTCCCGAAAAGTGTCAAGATCATCGGCGACTATGCGTTCGCCCTGTCCGGACTGGAAGAAATCGCCTTTGAAGGGGATGAGTACCTGTATATCGGGAACGGCGCTTTCATGGGAACGAACATCAGGCATGTGGAAATGCCGCGCTTTGCGGGGACGATCGGAGAAGGGCTGTTCGACGAATGTACACAGCTGGAAAGCGTCGTCCTTTCTGACTATATGTGGGAAATACCGGGGTATATGTTTCGGGAATGCTGTGAAAACCTCACATCCATCCGCCTCCCGGAATCCTGCCGTTCGATCGGTGAACTCGCGTTTTATTACTGTGCGGCGCTTTCGGAAATCACATGGCCTTCGGAACTCCGAAGGATCGAGGAAAGCGCGTTTGAATCCTGTTACGCACTGGAAAGGATCGAGCTTCCCGATCAGCTGGAGTATATCGGTGAAAATGCGTTTTGCGACTGCAGATCCCTGATCTGCTGTCGGATACCGGAAACAGTTCATTTTATCGCGGATACCGCTTTTGACGGTTGTGACAGTATTGTGCTGGCTGTTGATGCCGGAAGTTATGCTGAGGAATATGCGGTGCGGCTTTCAGTCCCTTATGTGATCTCTGAATAACAGAAAAGGATTCGGGAATTACATTTGCCCACGGTATGCTGAGATCATTATGTGTCATCCTGTCCCTGTTCCTGCTGCCCCACGAATATAGCTGCAGGAAAAGACCCCCGACGTTACTCGAAAAAAACGATAGGTCAACCCGGGCCGGTTGGAAGAAAAGAGGTGTTGGAGACTATGAAAAAAAGAAATCCTGCCTTCCTTTTCATGCTGACCGTCATGGCTGGCACTGCAGCGGTCCTTATTGCATTGGGTGTTATTCTTCTATCGTTGTTTGCGGGGGATAAAAACACGACGGTGAACAAAGAGCGAAAACTGAAATTATTATTCAGACAGTTCGGGAGCATGCGGAAACGATACTGGAAGATATAGAACAGAATGACCTGGAACGCACACTTGCGTTTTTTGACGGTTTTCGGGAAAAACCTCATGTGAACAGGGAAGGAAACTGCATATCCTTTGAGTGCTGCAGTCTCGGCTTTGGTCCGTCAACAGCCTATATCGGTTTTTATTACACGCCATGGGACACTCCCGCCCCTGTGGCCGGGATCGAGGTCCCGTAGGCAGGGTATTTTACGGCGACTGCCCTGGATCTTATGAATTATCTGGAACCGGAGGGAAATGGCTTTGCCTGGCATGAGAAGAATGAATCTTCCGGAGGAGATAACGTTTACTATAAGGAAAAAATAGATAATTTCCTTTGGTGTTATTGCCTTGATTACTGACCATGATGACAGTTGGTTCTGTTTGACGAAAAAATGAACGCTGAATCGACCGAGACACTGATCCCTTATGAGCGGAATATTTATGTCTGCTGTATCATATACGGTTGAGGAGGTAATATCGATGATAAAGAAAGCAGCATTGATCATCGCTGCGATGATCCTGTACCTGGCCCTGACAGGCTGCAATACATCAAAGTCGCGGGACTCCATGACAAGGTGGCTGACGGACAACCGGGAAGCTTGGGATAAAATAATCTCCGCGCATCAGACCGGCAGGAGGATCCGGTATGACCGTGAGCTGGCGGACCAATGGAGCAGTCTGTTCCGGGACGGACGGCTGAGAGAAATATCCTATAACCCGGATACCGGTGACTGTAACCTGGACTTTAACGGAACCGACGAGATCCCGGAAGGGGACCGGTACCTGGTTTTTTCCGGCCGATCGATGGAGGAAATCGCACCGCTGGGCCCCCTCGATGATCCGATAATCCAACAAAAAACAGAGAGCAGGCTGTACTATACAGGGATCGGCGCGGGCGGCAGAGGATACGTCCTTGTTGAGCGGATCGAAGAAAACTGGTATTATATCGAATATTATTATCCGACGTGAGGGGAGGCGGCAGCATGGGTTATTCCTTCACCAACATCCAGATACGGAACACCGGCGATGCGATCGACTGTGAACGGCTGGTCAGTGTGCTGACGGAGGGAAAAAGACTGAGGCGCGTGGACAAAGCCGAGGAAGCGGAGTTCATCATTGCAGTCATCCCCGGCAGGGAGGGCGGATGGCTGACCGTCGCTTCGGATCTTTTTGAGGAGGACGATGAGCAGACGATCGCGACGGCAAAGAAGTTCTCCGTTCTGCTCCAAAGGGAAACCCTGGTCATCGGGTGCTTTGACAGCGATTATCTGTTCCTGAATTTGCTGGACGAGCGCAGCGGGACGGACGCGTGGGCAGACTGCGGGCATTGCCCGGGCGGACGAGCGCCCCGGCGGAGCAGTTACACTGCCTGGGAAGAACATGTTGATGATATGCGGGCCTTCAAAAAAGCCATGCGCCTGAACAGCGCTTTTGCGGAGGACTGCCTGGAGAAACTGGAGCCGATCCTGTCGCTGCCCGTGTCCCAGGGGAGGATCTGCGTCGAACTTGCCGTTGAGGACGAGACCGCCCGATGCTTTTGTTTTGTTCCGGAGGAAGACGAAGGCGAGCGGGAGCCGCCGAGGTTTTCGACGGGAAGGACCAGGCCCATCTTCTATTACTTTGATCGGGATAACGTTGTCGGTTTTCTGAACGAAGGCGGACCCTCCCGCGGCGTGGGAGTGTTTTTCTGCGGTCCTGTGGTCGACCGGCGCCTGGTTGAGGTAGAGTCTGCTTCAATACAGACGCGCGCTCCGGACGGGAGCTGGACATTTGCTCCTGTAGAGATCAAAGAGCTGCCGACAAAAGACGGCAGGCGATGGCTGGGTGGGACCGCTCCTGAAGTCCCCATTCCCAAAGCGGTACCCAAGGGCCTGCCCTGGAAGAAAACGATGGATATGGAGTTCGAGAGAGGCATCAACGTGCGGTTCAAACTCGTTTGCAAAACAGATGTGCTCCGGGATGAGAAGCAGCTGCTTCAGGTCACCGTGATGCCGTTGGAAAACAGTGCGGGGCAGTGCGGCTGTGTCCTGAAGCCTCCGGGAAAGCGGTGAACCTTCCGGGAGCGGCCGGACGACGATCAGAGGGTGTGAGCCTGCGGGGCAACTGCCCGTTCCTCTGCAACCGCAGGTTGCGCCGCGTAAAAAAAGCGCAATCGCGGGTTGGTGGAGAGTGAAAGCTTTTTCCGGTATCCTGTTCATGCGCCCGGGAGCAAAAAACATTCAGAAACAGCGAGAACAGGTCTAAAGGAGGGCCAGCATGAGCTTTGGGAAAAACCTTCAGTATCTGCGCCAGCTCAGCGCGGGCATGACGCAGGAAACCCTGGCGGAAAAACTGAATGTAAGCCGCCAGACGATCTCAAAATGGGAAATGGACGCGGCGAATCCGGAGATGGATAAGGCGCTTGAGCTCTGCAGGGTGTTCAACTGCTCCCTGGATAATCTTTTCAGGGATGAAATGGACCAGCGCAGCAGCGCTTATTCAAACCTTCGCGTCGAAAAGGTTCCGGGATTCCGGTATGTGGAGCATACGGTCATCAGTACGGAGCCGGAGGGCGACGCGCTGGACAGGGTAAAAAAATACGCGAAAGAACACGGGGATGAAAATCCGAAAATGATCGGCTGGGATTTTCCCAGGCTGTCCGTCGAGCAGATCAATGTGTTCAGGATGCACGGATATACGGCCGCGTGGATCCTTCCCGAAGGGTTGGCCCCCGAAGGGCTGGAAGTCAGGGAACAGGCCGCGCACAGGTATGCGGCGATCCACATCGAACGGCCCTTTGACAATCCCTTTTCCACGATCCCGGGAGCATACCATACGCTTGGGGATTATATGAGAACGAACGGACTGGTACATGTGCAGGAGGGAGTCATACCGTGCTTTGAAACAGACGGAGAAAGCATGGACGTTTATATGGCCTGCAAGTAACGGACCGCCGGGAAAAAACGTCCGTGAACGCAGTACAGACCGTAAAAAATCAGCCGCGTCTTATTTTGACGCGGCTTTTAAGGCGCCTGATCCGGAAGGCTCCATCCTTCATCCTTTCCGCGGGAGGGAGGCGCAGCGCAGCGTGCCGTCTTCCCCCGCGGTCAGGGGCAGGAACACGGGACGCTCCTTGAGGGAACGGTTGGGGCTGTGCAGCGTCAGGTACAACTGTCCCCCCGGGGTGAGGAATATCATGCCGTGGCCGCCGTCCTCCGGGAACAGCGGGTCTGCCTGGACAAAACGTCCGTCGATCTCCCCATTGTCCGAGAGGGCCACGCCCTGGGCATAGCCTTTTTCGGAAAAGCCCGACCACAGGCACAAAAGCTGCCCGCCGGGAAGCCGCCACATAAAAGGCCCGTCGGTCACGTGGCCGGTGATCCCGCTGGAATGGTGCACGGGACGGCTCCAGGCTGCTTCCGATGCCCGGAACAGCAGGAAAGGTTCTCCCGAGGGTGCTTTCAGGTCGTCTGTCAGAGGCATGGCCAGGATCTTCCCGTCCACCGCCTGCACCCATTCGTGGCAGAAGACCATGAAGGGACGGCCCTTTTGATCCGCATAAAAGGTCCCGTCCAGGCATTCCCAGTCGGACGGGGTCACCGGCCCAAAGGACCAGGGAACAAAAGGCCCCAGGGGAGACTCGGCCCGCAGGATGGCCGTTCCCCGGCGCCTGGTCTCGCTTTTGAAGCTGGCGAACATGTAAAAGGCGCCCTTCCAGCGGTGCACTTCCGGCGCCCAGTAATTCCTGTCGGCCCAGAAGGACCCGTCATTGTGAAAACAGACAAAGGGCCCTTCCCAGTTTTTAAGGTCCCGGCCCCGGTATACGTCGAAGCCGTCCGCTTTTCCCCAGCAGGTGGGCCCCCTCGTCCCGTAGAGGTAATAAACGTCCTGATGCACCAGGACAAACGGATCCCTGATATTGATCTGCGAAGTCGGGATCATGGCATTTCCTCCTCACTGCCGCTCCTGACGGTTTCGTGTTCCCGGCGGTACTGGAGCGGCGTTTCACCGGTGACCTGTTTGAACCTGCGTATGAAGCTGCCGGGATCGTAGTAGCCCACCTGGACGCTGATATCGCGGATGGGCATATCCGTGCCGGCCAGCAGGTCTTTGGCGTGTTCTACCCGCAGAAGGGTCAGGTATTCCAGGGGCGGCATCCCTTTCCGTTCCTTGAAGGAAAGGCTGAAGCGGGTGGTGGACAGCTCAAAGGATTCCGCGATGGCCGCCATGGAGATCTCCGGGTCGTTGAAGTGTTCCTCCATATAGCGCACAGCCTGGTCGATCTCATCTTCTTCCGCCGCTTTATCGTTCGTATGCTCCCCGCTGCTGAGCAGGAAATCGCACAGCCGGCGGAGCATATCGTCCAGGTCGTCGATGGACTGGCAGGAGGACAGGGAGAAGATATCGTACAGTTCCCGGGCGTTTTCGCTGCCGGACAGGGCGGAGGCGTAGGTGTGCGCCAGGGTGTCGATGACGCTGTTGTAGATCATGCGGAAGGCGAAGGGGGACATGTTGGTGTTCTTCAGGAAGTGCAGAAGATCGTTGATCCTGTCGTCCAGCAGCTCCCGGCTGCCCAGGGCCAGGGACTGGCTGATGGAGGTGGTCAGCTTCTGCGCCTGGGGCAGGATATCGGTCACGTTTGCGGAAATATCGTTGTAATGGAGCACCTGCTGGCTGCCCATGACGAAACGGTTGTCGTAGGCCGCGGCCGCTTCCAGGTAGGCGCCGGGGGCCTCGTCAAAGTCCGTATGAACGGCGGAAATGGCCGTAACGCAGCGCCCGCCGCCGGCTTCCCCTTCGCTGCGCACCAGGTCCGCCAGGGCGGACAGGGTGTTGCGGTCATCCGAAAAAACCAGGTACAGCTGCGCTTTGAGCACCACCAGCTCTACGCCCGCGCCGGAAAAGCCGGGCAGGCCGTCAAAGGGCGGCTGATTCATTTCAAAGGGGTGGTCGATGCTGTCCGCACCGCTGCACAGGATGACGGCATAGCAGGGCCGGTCGATCTCCAGCCCCACCGCTTTCCCGGCGGAGACTGCCTCCTGCCGGGTAGAAAAGCGGCCCTTGATGAACTGGAACACAAAATCGTGCCGTTGCATGGGCAGGGCCCGCTCCAGGCGGGTGGCCAGTTCCATGTTGCGGGTGGTCAATCGGCGGATGCCGGAGAAGATCTGCTGGATCTCGTCCCGTTTGGCGGTCCCGTCTTCCTCCGGAAGCAGACCGGTAAGCGCCAGGATCGGTTCCGCGTGGCGCCGGGCCATCCAGAGGGCCAGAGCCAGGCACATTACCACAAACACCGGCAGGATGGCCAGGGTGCTGAAGATCTCCTGGCCGATGGCCGCGTTGATGTCCGCGTTGCGAAGTATTGCCGCGTAGGAAAGCCCCCAATTCCGGTCCTTCAGGGATACCAAAGTCCAGTTTTCTCCCTGCCGGCGGAAAACGCCGGAACGGTCTGTATCTATGGCCGCGCCTTCTTCCCAGGTGAAAGGCAGATCCTCACAACAGGCAAGCACCTGCCCGTCCTGGAAAACATAGGTGTTGACATCCCGGCCGACGGCGTCGGAAAACAGGCTCTGGTAAACGCTGTCCTTCACCAGGAAAAGCAAAAGGCCTTTGCTGGTGCCGGGGTTGGCGCCGAGCGGGATCAGGAACGTGACCGCCCGGGATGCGTCCACCAGCTTGGAATCCACCCGCTGGGACGGCAGGATCCTCAGCCTGTCCGTGCTGCGGATGACGTAGGTCAGCTGTTCCTGCGTCAGATGCTCGTACGCGACCATCCGCGAAAACATGTTCAGGGTCATGGAGGCGGAAGAAGAGTAGATCCTTTCATCCCCGGAAAAATACAGATAGACCTGGTCGCAGAAGGTGTTGGTGGACGTATAGGGGACCAGCTGCAATTGCAGGTCATAGGCCTTCCATGGCTCTTCATCGTAACGGAACGGTTCGATGTGCGGGCTGAGTCCGATCTGCTCGGCCGTGTTCAGCATGGTGGAAATATAGCTTTCGTGCTGGCTGGCGATCCGGGCCAGCCGGTTGATCTGGCTGTCGATCAGGTTCTGCCGCGCGTGACGGTTGGTCCGCACGTACAGGTAGCCTGCAATGCTGAAAAACAGCGTCAGCACCACCGCCGTATAGGACAGCGCGTATCGGATGAATACGGTGGTTTTTCCGGTCTGCTTCACGGATCTATTTCTCTCCTTGCCGGCGGTCGTAGACGCGCTGGTAGATTTCTTTGTATTCTTCACTCCCCGCTTCCCGAAGCTTTGCGAGGAAAGCGGCGCGGCCGTCGTCCGTTACGCCCCTGGTGACCGTTGAGACGATCTGAGCATCCACGATGGCTTTCAGCCTGGCCTTCAGGCCGGCGATGGCGGCGTTTTCCTCCGCGGTTTTCGGGCTTACCGCGGTCAAAAGCTTAAAACAGGTTTTTTCCAGGACGCCCGCATGTTCATACAGCGCGCAGTATCCCGCCTTTTCCTGTCGGTGGGCGGCAGGCACGTAGACGGAAGCGTAGTATTCCGCCGGGGCGAAAAACTGGCCGCAGATGACCGGCACCGTCTGGTACAGCCGGTTGTCCTCGGGTACGTAACTGACTTCGTACCGCCCGTCGTCCCTGAGGATCAGCGTATCGCCCAGGGTGCCGTTCTGGGACACCAGCATGTTTTCCGTTTCAAACTGGGCGTCCAGCCAGCGCAGGCTGCTTTCGATGTCCCGGTTATCGGTGGTCAGGGCCGCCCCGAATTCGATGGTGTCGATGTTCCGGGGCAGGCAGGCCCGCGTCCCCTCCGCGTGTACCGGGATCAGGAGACGGTAGTTGGCGGCGGTCTCCGGGGCAATGGCGGTGTTCTTCAGGCGCCAGTAGCTGAACAGGCCCACGTTTCCTTCGTTGACCTTTTCCGCCCAGATGTTGCTTCCCTGGCTGATGAAGTCGATGTCCATGAGGCCTTCCGCGTACATCCGGTGCAGCCAGGCAAGGCAGGCGAAAAACCCGTCTTCCTCCGGGGCGAAACATACGGCGCCGTTTTCGTTAAGGTAAACGAATTCCTCGTTCAGCGGCAGGCCGAAAAAGGAAAAGAGATTGTAGACGCCGGTGATGTTGTCGTCAAAAGTGAATTCCAGGGGGATCTCATCCGCGAGCCCGTTGCCGTTGGGGTCGTCCTTGCGGAAATGCCGAAGCACATCCGTCAGCTGCTCCACCGTTTCGGGCACGGGCAGGTTAAGCGCGTCCAGCCAGGTCCCGTTGATAAAAAAATGCCCGTTCGTGTTGACGCCCTGGGAGATCAGGAAGCCCAATTGGTACATATGCCCGTCGGACGCGGTCAGCTGGTCCCTGAGTCCGCTGTTTTCCAGCCGGGCACCGTAATTGGGCATCAGGCCGCGGCGGAGGTATTCATCCAGCGGTACCAGCAGGTGGCGGGATACGCCGTATTCCTCCACGTCCAGGTTTCCCCGCAGGATCAGGTCCGGCATTTTCCCCTTGGCGAAGGCTAGGCTGACGGAACTGTTCCATTCCGCTTCCTTGACTTCGTTAAAATCCACATGCACGCCGGTCTGCTCCTCGATCTTGCGGAAATACCACATGTTGCTGAAATCCACCGCGACGTTTTCGATCTCGTATTGCAGGGCCGTCAGGGAGACGGGGACGCGGCCGGACGGTTTTTCCTTCTCCCGCGCCGCGCAGCCGGCCAGCAGCAAAGCGGCGGCCGACAGCAGGCAAACCAGTTTTCTTAAACGATCCATACTTTCTCCCGGAAAGCAAAAAAGCACTGCCGCCTGTAGATCCAGATGGCAGTGCTCAGCGGCTTTGATGATACGATTATAGCATCATACGCCGCAGCGGACAAGAGCGACTTTGTTACTTGGCCAGATAAGCGTCATAGGCGTTCTGGTACAGTTCGATGTAGCGGTCCACGCCGATGGCCTTCGCCTGAGACTGGAAGTTGTTCCAGCTTTCGTCGGTCACGCCGTTGCGCACGAAGTTGGAGAAGGATTCCTCCACCAGCTTCTGCAGTTCCGTGTAGATGTCGGCGGCCTCGGTGGCGTCTTCGTTGCTCATCTTGCTCAGGTCGCGCAGGTACTGGAAGCTCTTGTATTCCAGCACGTTCGATTCGGCGTACCACTTGCTGTCTTCATAGCGTTCCACACGGTGGGGTGCCATCTGGTAGATGGAGGTATAGTAATCGCCGGGGGCGAAGAACTGGCCCATGGTGACGGGGACGAACTGGTACAGGCCGTTGTCGGCGGGGATGTCGATCACTTCGTACTTGCCCGCGTCGTTGAGCACGATCTGCTCGCCGACGCGGCCGTTCAGGGAGACCATCATGGTTTCGGTTTCCAATTGGGCGTCGATCCACTTCAGGGCCGCCACGGGATCCTTGCAGTTGCTGGTCAGGTAAGCGCCGGCTTCCGGGACCTCCAGGATCTGGGAAACAGCAGCCTTATAGCCGTCGGCGACGGGGGGCAGGATGGACTTGAAGTTGGGAACGTTCTCGGCTTTGATGGCGGTGTTGATCAGGCGCAGGTAGCAGAAGTAGCCCACTTCGCCGTTGTTCACCTTGTTGGCCCACAGGTTGCTGTCCTGGGTCAGGGATTCGGGATCCATCAGGCCTTCTTCATAGAGGGTGTGCAGCCATTCCACGCAGGCGCGCCAGCCGGCCTGGGCGGCGGTGAACTGCACCTTGTCGTTTTCGTCGATATAATAGTAGTAGGTGTTTTCCGGCACGCCGAAGGAGGCGAACTGGTTCCAGATGGTTTCCGGGCCGAACTGGGTGTAGGAAGCGGAGAAGGGCCAGGTGACGCCGTCAGCCTTCATGGCGCGGAGCATGGCGGTCACGTCTTCGATGGTCCTGGGGGCTTCCAGGCCGAGCTTTTCCAGTTCCTTCTGGTTGATGTACCAGGTGCCGGTGTGGTTCACGTTCTGGGCCATCAGGAAGCCGATGAAGTAGGTGTGGCCGTCGGAAGCGGGGATGGAATCGCCCGCGTGGTTGATGTTCAGGCGGCTGACATAGTTGGGCATGATCTCTTCGGTAAGGTATTCATCCAGCGGGAGCAGCAGGCCCTGGCTGACGCCGTATTCTTCCACGTCCACGCTGTGACGCAGGATCATGTCGGGCATCTGCGCGGGGATGGCGAACATCAGGTTCACGTTGGTGGACCAGTCCGCGTCCTTTACCATGTTGAAGGTCACATGGGTGTTGGTCTTTGCTTCCAGCTCGTCGAAGAACCAGAGGTTGTTAAAGTCGGTGTTCTGGTTTTCCAGCGCGTACTGGAACGCGGTCAGTTCCACCTTGTCATCGGCCAGCGACGCGCCGAGGCTCAGCGCCAGGCAGAATGCCAGCAGCAGGGAAACGAGTTTCTTCATGGGGATACCTCCTTAAATTTCAGGGCATGAACGCCCCAATTAACAGAATCATCCCTTCAGGGAACCGATCATCACGCCCTTGACGAAATACTTCTGCATGAATACATACAGCAGTATGGCGGGCACGGTGGAGACCACGATGCAGCAGTACTTGGCAACCTCCGCCTTGCGCAGGGCTTCCTGCAGGCCGCCCAGGTTGTCCGCGTAGGCGGCGAAGAAGGTGTCTGAGGAGCCGGTGGAGGTGAGGGAAGCCAGGATCTCCCGCAGCACCAGCTGCAGAGGATAGAGGCTTCGGTCGCGCAGCATGACCAGGCCGGTGAAATAATCGTTCCAGCGGGCCACGCCGTAATACACGGAAAGTACGGCGACGATGGTGCCGGACAGGGGCAGCACGCAGCGGAAGAAGTAGGTGAAATGGTTTGCGCCGTCCATCACCGCCGCCTCGTAGAGTTCGTTGGGGATGCTGGTCTGGATGTAGGTGCGGGCTACCATCAGGTTCCAGACGGACACCAGGTTCATCAGGATCATGACGGCCCGGGTATTGTACAGCCCCAGGTTCACCACGTTCAGGAAGATGGGGATCAGGCCGCCGGAAAAAAACATGGTGAAGGTGATCGCCAGGTTCACAAGCTTTTTGCCGGCGAACCGTCGGGACAGGGCGTAGGCGGCCGCCAGGGAGACGATCACGCTCAGGGCTGAACCCACGACGGTATAAAAGATGGAATTGATGTAGCTGCCCCACAGCTCGGAATACTGGAACACGGCTTCATAGCCCATCAGGGAAAAATCCACCGGCCACAAAAGCACCCTGGCCTGCAGGACGGCTTCCGGGTCGGAAACCGAGGCGATCAGGATCAGCCACAGGGGATAGAGGACGATCAAAAGCACGATGATCCAGAACACCAGGTTGACGGCGTTGAACACCCGGTCCATTTTGGTTTCCCTGACCCGCGTGCCGTGTTTTTTTTTCGCCATAACGGTCATGGTTATCCCTCCTCCTTCCTCAGAACAGGCTGATGTCGCTCATCTTGCGGGAAACGGCGTTGACCAGCATGATGATGGCAAAATTGATCACGTTGAGGCACAGGCCGATGGCGGAAGCGTAGGAATACTGCGCCTTGGAGGCGGCAATGCCGACGCTGTAGACATACACGCCCAGGATGTCGGATGTGGGCATGTTGCCGCTGGTCTGCAGGAGCAGGGCCTTGTCCGTGTTGGAGGACAGGAGCGAGCCGCAGTTGAGGATCAGCATCATCACCGTGATGGGGACCAGGTGCGGGATATCGATGTGGCGGATCCTGTTCCAGCGGGTGGCCCCGTCGATGGTGGCCGCTTCGTACAGCTGCGGATCGATGCTGGTCAGGGTCGCGATGTACAGGATCGTGTTCCAGCCCGCGTTCTGCCAGATCTCAGAACCGATGAAAAGGGGCCTGAACCAGCCCGGTTCCATAATAAAGTAGATGCTTTTCCCCCCGGCGGCGGTGATCAGGTGGTTGATGATGCCGTTGGTGGGCGAAAAGAACAGGTAGATCATGCCGGCCAGCACGACCGTGGAAATGAAGTGGGGCACATAGATCGCGGTCTGCGCAAAGCCCTTGAACCGCTTGTGGTTCAATTGGTTCAGCATGATGGCCAGCAGGATGGGGATGGGGAAGCCGAAGATGAGCCCGAACAGGTTCAGCAGGAAGGTGTTGGCAAACATCCGTCCGCAGTAATAGCTGTTGAAAAATTTTTCAAAGAATTTGAAGCCTACCCATTTGCTGCCCGTGATGCCAAAGGCCGCCTTGTAATCCCGGAAGGCGATCTGCACGCCGTACATGGGGAAATAACAGAAGACGATGAAAAAGGCCAGCGCAGGCAGCAGCAGGATCCACAGCTGCCAGTCCCGGCGAACCGTCGTCACCAGGCGATGCTTCAGATTACCCCCGGGACGTTTCCCTTTGGATACGGAAACACTCATGGAGGGACCCCTCCTTTTTTAATTTGCGGACCCCGCGGATCCGGTTGCTTTTCATCCGTATTATAACCTGCCCGGGCAGGAAAAAGAAAGAAGCGAAAATTTTGCGCATTCCCGGTTTTTCGGCTGTTTCAGGGGCAAAAGACGATATGCAGAATTTTTGCGCCTATGAAAAACATGGGCTTTCTGGTAAAATACCAGCAAAAAGAAGGATGGGGGAGGCTGAACCATGCTGCCTGAAACCGGCGTTTCCTTTCACACCGAAGACGAAGTCCTTCAGCGGGTGTACGACTCGGCGGAGGATAAATGCCGTTCCAACCTGAAGTCCTTCGAAGGCCATACCGTGCTGGTGGAAGGGGGCGGCTATGAAAAGATCTGGCTTGAGACGCAGCCCATGGGCGGGGAAATGTACGCGCTGCGCAGCCTTGAAGCCGCAAAAAACAACTGCGCCCTGTTCATGGACCACCAGCGAACGGACGGACGGCTGCCGGGCTCCATCCAGTGTTTGGACGGCCGGGTGGAACCCCAGTTCAACAAATACCAGGGCTTCTGCTTTCCTTTCCCCGCGCTGAACCTGTATTACCTCTTGGGCAGGGACAGAAACTGGCTTGAAAGGCTTGAGGATACGCTGCGCCGCTTTGACACATGCCTCTGGAAAACGCGCAGCCTTAACGACAGCGGGCTTTTGTATTCCTTCTGCGTGTATGATACCGGGGAGGACCTGGCCCTGCGCTACGGCGACGCTCCCTGCTGGTGGGAAAGCGACGAGCCGCCACGGGGATACCGGGTGGTGCCCATGGCATCCATGGACGTGACCAGCTGGAGCTTTGCCGCCCGAAGCGCCCTGGCGGAGATCTGCCGCATCCTCGGCCGGGAGGAAGAAGCCGGGGAATGGGACAAACGGGCGGGCGCGGCGGCGGCGGCGCTGAAACGGCATTTGTGGGACGATGAGCGCGGCGCGCTTTTCGACCGGGACAAAGACGGAAGGACCATCGATATCCTGTGCCACAACACCCTCAGGTGCATGTACTGGGGAAGCGTCTCCCGGGACATGGCGGACCGTTTTGTCAGGGAACACCTTTTGAACCCTTCGGAGTTCTGGACGCCCTTCCCTCTGCCCAGCGTGGCCGCCTGCGACCCGGCCTTCAGAAACGCCCCGGAAAACAACTGGAGCGGCCAGCCTGAGGGCCTGACCTATCAGCGGGCGATCCTGGCCCTGGAAAATTACGGATATCACCGGATCGTGACGCGCCTGGGCGAAAAGCTGATCGCCGCCGTGGCCGAAAACGGCTGCCGGTTCACCCAGCAGTTCGATCCTTTTACCGGCAGGCCCTCCCTGGTGCACGCCGTGACCCACCGGCCCGTGGCGGAAGGCAGCGGGGAGGCGGTGCAGGACGCGTACGGGCCCACCATGCTTTCCTGCCTGGAATACATCGCGTACCGCTATGGCGTCCATCCCCATCTGGGGCGGGTATGGTTCAGCCTGGGCAGCGGGAAAAGCTATGAATACGACGCCGTGTTTTACGGCCGCCGTTATTCCATCCGAAGCGACGGCAGGCGGGCGGAGATCCGGGCGGACGGAAAAACGCTGGGCCGCTTTGACTGCGGCGTCCGGCTGGTCACCGGGGAAACGGGCGATATCCTGGATAAGGTGCGCATCGAATGAAAGGGAGGGAAAACGATGATCCATATAAACGACCCCCTGCCTGATTGGTGTCAGGCGCTCAAGGCGTCCCTTGACCGGATGGCGGAGGAGCTTTCCGATACCGTCCGTCCCTGGCAGGGGCCGGAGAAGGCTTTTTTTCCGGAGGACCACGGGTTTGTTCCGGGACAGAAGGCGACCGGCGCGATCCAGCGGGCCATCGATCTGGCGGCGGAGAAGGGCGGCGTCGTCCGCCTGCGGCGGGGGGATTACGTCAGCGGCACGCTGGTGCTGCGCTCCAATGTATGCCTGGAGGTCTGCGTGGGGGCGCGGCTTTTGGGCAGCACGGATCTGAAAGATTATCCGGAGCATCACGCCCGGCGGCTCACCGTGCAGGATACCAGCATGGGGATGCACCAGTCGCTTTTGTTCGCCGAGGGCTGCGAGGATATCTGCCTCAGGGGGCCTGGCGTGATCGACGGACGGGGGGATCCCCGGAATTTCCCGGGAGAGGAAACGGCCCAGGGCACCCCGGGGCGGCCTTTCCTGATCCGCATGATCGACTGCAAAAGGGTGCATGTGGCCGGGCTGACCCTGAAAAACGCCGCCTGCTGGATGCAGAATTACCTGAACTGCGAGTCGCTGCTGATCGAAGGCGTCACGGTGCGCAACCACGCCAACTACAACAACGACGGCTTTGACATCGACGGCTGCCGGGACGTGATCCTCCGCCATTGCCGGGTATCCAGCGGGGACGACGCCCTGTGCTTTAAAGGCGCGTCCCAAAGGACGCTGAAGCGGGTACTGGTGGAAGACTGCGATTTTTATTCCGCCTGCAACGCGGTGAAGGTGGGCACGGATACCCAGGGGGATTTTTGTCAGGTGCTGATCCGGAACTGCAGGATCGGGGGGCTTTCGGAGGATCCTTCCGGGCTCAAGCACCCATGCGCGGACAGCGGCGTGTCCCTGGAAACGGTGGACGGCGGCACGCTGGAGGATTTCTGGCTCACCGGGCTGCACATTACGCGGGCCTGGAGCCCTTTTTTCCTGCGGCTGGAAAACCGGGGCAGGGTCAAACCCATGGACCCGCCTCCCGGCCCGGGGACGCTCCGCCGGGTGCTGTTTTCCGCCGTCCGGGGCGAGGGCAACGGTCCCAGGGGCTCCTATGTGCTGGGCATCCCCGAAAAGCCCGTGGGTGAGATCGCGTTTTCGGACGTACATTTGCGTCAGTATCCCTGGGAGGGGCCGGCGCCGGACGCGAAGGACTATCCCGATTTCCGGGGCGCTTATCCGGACGCCCACATGATCGATCCCGTCGGTCCCGTTCCCGCCTTCGCGCTGTGGGTGCGGCATGCCCGGAGCGTTTCGCTCCTGGATTATCAGGTGCTGCCGGAGGGGCTGGATCCCCGCCCCGCTTTATTGGATGGGGACGCGTAAAAAACGATAACTACGGAAAGGAAGAACGCGATGCAGACCGTAAAAGTGCGCCTGGACGGCTCCGGCGGGATGCCGATGCCCGAGAAGATCCTCAAAACCGTTTACGCTTCCGGCATGGATTTTGAACCGGACGAGCGCCGCATGCGCATCGCGCCCGACGGCACCGTTGAACTGCAGGTGACCAAATCGCCCTATATGATCCACGCGAGGATCCGGGTGCCCCTGTACGGGCAATTGTGGGTGATGGCGGACGGCCTGGGCGAAGGCTACCGGGGCGATTTTGTGGACTTTGTTTCCGAGGCGGTGCGGACATACATCGCCTGGGCCCGGCGCTTTTCCGAAGGTATTTCCCTGCCGGTGGAGATCCGGGCCCACCTGGATGCGGCCGTCGAGTTCGAGCACCTGGCCAACCGGGGCATGGATACGCCGGACAACCGGCTCTACGCCCTGTCCCACGCGATATACGCGGCCGAAGGGGCGCTTGCGGAACAGGCACGGCAAAGCCTGTCGCCCCGGGGAGACCTGCTGCTCGGCTGCAATTTTTTCAGGTTCACGTCGCCTTCTTCCCGGTACGCCAGGTTTTTTGCCGACGCGTTCAATTTCGCGACCCTGCCGTTTTATTCCGGGCGGACGGCGCCGAAGCGGGGGCAGTATGATTATTCCTATATCGATCACGCCCTTTCATTCCTGACCGAAAAGGGGATCACGCCCAAGGGACATCCGCTTTTCTTCGGCCATAAAGAGGTCAACCCGGGTTGGATGTTCGGCCTGCCTTATCCGGAGCTTCGGCGGGAGGCGGCTGCCGTCGCCCGGCACCATGTCGAGACCTACCGGGGCGTGATCGATATCTGGGACGCCATGAACGAGGCTCACGACTGGGCCAACTGCTTTGAACTGAGCCAAAGCCAGCTGGTAGACCTGACCCGCGCCACCACGGACGCCCTGCGGGAAGGCAACGACAGGGCGGTGTCCGTTGTGAACGTGTGCCTGCCCTTTGCCGAGTATGCGGCGGGACGCTACAACTGCTACGGGGCGCTGCCGGAGCATCTGCGTTCCCCCCTGAAGTATCTGCGGACGATCATCGAAGCGGGGGTGGATTTTGACGTTGTGGGCATCCAGCTGTATTTTCCCGGCCGCGACATGGTGGCCGTCTCCCGGATGCTGGACGCGTACAAGGCGCTGGGAAAGCCCATCCATATCACGGAAATGGGCGTGAACGGCGGCTTCCGGGTGAAGGAGAATGCCGGAAGCGGATGGTCCCAGCTGGATATGTCGGACGGAACCTGGCACGGGGGCTGGAACGAACATACCCAGGCGGACTGGCTGGAGCAGTTTTACACCGTCGCGGCGGCCCGCGGGGAGATCCGGGCGCTGACCTGGTGGGATTTCATCGAACCCAGTTTCTCCGGCAACGGCGCGTTCCTGTATGAGGACGAAAACCCGAGGGAAATATACTTCCGCTTCCGGGCTCTCAAGCCCCAGCTTGTGCAGATGTCAGGACATGATGCGTGATATGACGCAGACTGATCGGAAGGGGCGGGTTAAAAATGATGAGGAAGTTTTTCTTATTGACGGCGGGGGTCCTGCTGCTGTTTCTTTCCCTGAATGCCGCCGCAGGGGAGGCGGCCTATACCTGCGGCGATTATGAGTATGCCCTGGCGGCGGACGGCTCCGCGGTGATCACAAAATACACGGACCATTCCTTCCGGTACGGGATCGAGCTGAGTATCCCCTCGCAGTTGGACGGGTATCCGGTGAGAGCCGTCGGGGAGGGCGCCTTTATGTACTGTGAGAACCTTGCCGGCGTCACGGTGCCTTCCGGCGTCACCTCCGTCGGTGCGTGGGCTTTCGACGGCTGCATGAACCTTGCAAGGATCTCGCTGCCGGAAACCCTGACGGCCATCGGGGACGGCGCTTTCTATGACTGTTCCCTCCTGGATTCGTTCACTGTTCCGGACAGCGTGACCGAGGTGGGCGAAAATCCCTGGAGCGGGTGTTCGAATCTTGGGAACATTACAGTCTCCGGGACCCATCCGGCGCTGGAGACGGACGACGGCCTTTTGTACAGCAGGGTGGACCGGAGCCTTTTGTGGTGCCCGATGAACAGGGAAGGCGCCATCACTGTCAAACAGGGTACCCGGATCATTGGCGGGAGCGCCTTCCGGGTGTGCTCCGCCGTGACGGAGGTCATTCTGCCGGAAGGAGTCAGGGCCATTGAAGAGAACGCGTTCGGGGCGTGCTACGCGCTGACGAATATCAATTTCCCCGAAGGCCTGCTATTTGTCGGCGAATCCGCGTTCAACACCTGCATGTGCCTGGCCGAAGCGGATCTTCCGGACACCGTCACATATATTGGCGACGCGGCGTTCAGCTGGTGTGACGGCCTGGCCGCCCTCCATATCCCCTCCGGCCTGACAGCCATCGGGGACAATACCTTCAGCGACTGCTGCAGCCTGACGCGGGCGATCATTCCGGAGGGCGTCACGTCCATCGGGGAAGGCGCGTTCCTTGACTGTATGAATCTGAAGGAAGTGTCGATCCCGTACAGCGTCACGTCCATCGGATCGTCCGCTTTCAGCATGTGTTTCGCGCTGACGGAGGTGGTACTGCCGGAAGGCCTGACCGCCGTCAAAAGCCATACCTTCGGCTACTGCACGGCCCTTGAAAGCGTCACCGTTCCTCGCAGTGTGAAAAGCATCGGTAATTATGCGTTCAACATGTGTGAAAACCTGAAAAACGTGGATTATTTGGGTACGGAGGACGAATGGAAGGCCGTTTCCGTCGGCGAATACAACACGTTCCTGACAGACGCTTCTTTCCATTACCGTTCCGCGCCGATGATCGTCCTTCCCGCTTCCCTGACGGTGATCGGGGAGGAAGCGTTCGCAGGCTTTCCTGCAGGCGCTGTGGTATTCGTGCCCGGTTCGGTGGTCTTCATTGACGACACTGCCTTTAGCCCGGGCACCGTCATCACCGCGCCGGAGGGAAGCTATGCCGCGCAATGGGCGGCGGAACACGGCTTTGACTGAGGCGCGGACAGCCGTCGGGCCGAAAGAACATCTTGCGCAGATGCCTGATCCTTTATATAATATCCACTGCATGAGTTACAGGGCAGAAAGACGGCGGCAGGATGCCGTCGGGCAAGGTGGTACATCAAAGCGGCAGCCTCGTCCCTGCAGGGACGGGGCTGCTTTAACAAACCCGGGAGGTCACATTATGAAGGTCAGCAATCTTGTATCCAAGCGTTTCAAGGAAACCCCGGCGGACTGCCAGATCGCCAGCCAGGCGCTGATGATCCGTGGCGGATATATCAAGCCCGTGGGCAACGGCATCTTTACGCTGCTGCCCATTATGAAGCGCATCACCTCGAAGATCGAAAACATCATCCGCCAGGAAATGGACCGTATTGACGGCCAGGAAGTGCTGTTCCCGGTCACGATGCCCGCGGACCTGTGGCGCAGATCGGGCCGGTTTGATTCCATCGGTCCGGAACTGCTGCGGTTCAGGGACCGTTCCGGGGCGGATATGGTCCTTGGCATGACCCATGAGGAGGCAGCAGTGCATTTGATGACGGATGTGGCTGATTCCTACACCCAGTATCCGTTCATGATCTACCAGATCCAGACAAAATTCCGGGACGAACCCCGCTGCCGCGGCGGATTGATCCGGGTGCGTGAATTCACGATGAAGGACGCCTATTCCTTCCACACCTCCCAGGAGGACCTGGAGCGGTACTATATGCGCTGCTACGAGGCGTATAACCGCATCTACGCGCACTGCGGCGTACCGGAAGTGGTGGCTGTGGCCAGCGACAGCGGTATGATGGGCGGCAAGGTGAGCCATGAATACATGCTGCTGACCGATGTGGGGGAGGACTCCATCGTGCTGTGCCGTAACTGCGATTACCGGGCGAATATGGAAGCGGCCCCCTGCCTTGTGACCAATGAGCCGGGTGAAGCCGCGCCGCTTGAAAAGGTGGAAACGCCGAACATCAGGACCATCGAAGAACTGTGCGGATTCCTGAAGATCTCTCCCAAAAAGACCTGCAAGGCCGTCATGTACCAGCGCAATGCGGACGATTCCTTTGTGGTCGTGTTCCTCCGCGGCGATCTGGACGTGAACGAAACCAAGCTGCGCAATTTCCTGAAGGCGGAAGTGCATCCGGCGGTTGTGACCGAGGACAGCGGCATCCACGCGGGATTCACCGGCCCCATCGGCCTGCCGGAAGGGGTTGCCGTGGTATATGACAGATCCCTGAAGGGTATCGACTGGCTTGCCACCGGCGCCTGTGAAGACGACAGGCACTATATCGGCTTCAACATCGCCCGGGATATCGGCGAGGTGGAATATGCGGACGTGGCCAAAGCCTTTGACGGCGGCATCTGCCCGGTGTGCGGCAAGCCCTCAGTCCATACCAAACGCGGCATCGAGGTGGGCAACATCTTCCAGCTGGGGACCAGGTATACCGAGGCCATGGACATGACCTATGTGGACCGGGACGGAAGCCTGAAGCACCCGATCATGGGCTGCTACGGCATCGGCGTGGGCCGCCTGGCTGCCTCTGTCTGCGAGGCGCACCACGACGAATACGGCCCCATCTGGCCCATGAGCATCGCACCTTGGCATGTGCAGATCTGCTCCCTGCGGGCTGACCAGGAGGAAGTGGGGGAGACGAGCCGGAAACTGTACGACGCCCTGACTGCCCGCGGGATCGAGGTGCTTTGGGACAACCGCGCCGTTTCAGCCGGCGTGATGTTCTCCGACGCGGACCTGTTCGGCGTCCCGCTGCGCGTGGTCGTCAGCCCCAAAGGCCTGAAGAACGGCACCGTCGAGATCGCGGCCCGGGACAAGTCCATGAAGGAGGCGGTGTCCGTGGCTGAAGCCGGGGATTTCGTGGTCCGATATATTAAAGACGCCCTGGCCAGGCTGGACTGCCGGCCGTGATCCCCCTCCGCAACCATTCCCGCCGCCGGTGAAAACCAGCGGTTTTATCCATGAATCAGCGGATGGGCTGTGCACAGGCATCTTTGTGCTTTTCGACGCCGGTATTTCGAAAAAAACATCCCGCAAGGAGACGGAACGCATGGATATCACGCTCTCTTTTCTGCTCTTTTCCTTTATCATCCTGCTGTACTGGGTCATTACGGAGCTGTTCACTTTCTTCTTCCGTTTAACGGGGCTGCCGGACGACCGCGCCCGCTTTCAGGTGCTCTCGCTTTTGACCGGTACGGGCTTTACCACGCGGGAGAGCGAATTGATCCTGGGTTCCCGCCGCAGGCGGAGGCTGGCGCGCGTCACCATGCTTTTCGGGTATGTGTTCAACGTGACCATCGTATCAGCGCTTGTCAACGTGTTTTTATCCATGAAGCTCGTTCATTTCGGGGCCCAGTATATCGGCGTCCTGATCCCCCTGTGTACAGTCGGGGTGATCTTTGTTTTTCTGCGTGTCCCGAAGATCCGCGCCTGGGGCGAAAACCTGTTCCGGCGCATGGCGGACCGCATTTTTGACCAGCAGGAGACCTTCAACGCCGTGATGCTGCTGGACTACATCGGCTCCGAATCCATTGTACAGGTGACGCTCCGCCATATCCCGGAGGAATACCGCGGCCTGAGCCTGGCCGAGACCCGGCTTAGGGCCGAGACCGGCATCCTGGTGATGCTTGTGGAGCACCGGGGCGGAAAGACCATGCCGGCCCAGGCGGATACGGTGTTTGAGGAGGGGGACAAGCTGACCGTTTTCGGGAATTATTCCGTGATATGCGGGACTTTCCACGCAAAAGAGCATTTCGCGGACGACTGAAGCACAGGGATGCTGCCGGAGAAAGTTCTTTTTGACAGGCTATTTTTGATGGATCGCCGAAGAGAGCCACTACGAGCGACCGGAATAAACGGATGGGATGCGCCGACGCCGGGAGAAAACCTAAAGATCATCCTGCCCTGTATATATGCTTGTATTTCCCGCTGACCGGATCGGCCTGCGGGGGCAGGCTTGACAGCGTGATCTCCAGATGATCCATGCCCCTGTCCTGAAAGAAGGAGCGCAGTGCACATTGGGCCTCTTCAAATGCCGCTTCCCTGTGATCGCTGTTTAACCGCAGCTCCAGTCGGGCGGGCCCTGTCTGGACCAGCTGGAATCTTCTGACGGACTTTATTTCTTCAAGGATCTTGTACAGGGACATCGGCGCGATCTTTACGCCGTTTTCAAACAAAAGCATATCGTCGGTGCGGCCCTCGATCTCAAGCCACCGGGAATTTTTGCCGCAGGCGCATTTTTCATGATGAAGGATGATCCGGTCCGTCAGTTCGTAGCGGATGAAAGGCTGGATGCTGTTCGCCAGGTTGGTGACCAGCACCTTGTCGGACAGAACGCCATTCCCCACGGGCCGGCAGTGTTCATCCACCGGCTCCACGATCACCCAGTCCTCGTTGATATGCAGATGCCCCTGTGAACATTCGCAGGCGATCTCCCCGGCCTCCGTGCAGGAATAGTGCGTCTGCACATAGCACCCAAAACGATCCGACAGTTTTTTTCGGACGGCGTCGGTCAAAAGCTCCCCGCCGGTGATCACCACATCCGGGCGGATCGTAAGTTCCCCATAATCAGCCAGCAAGGCAAGGTTGGACGGATATCCGCTGAGCATGGCGGGCCGGAAGGCATTGAGCTTTCGGATGATCTCCTCCTCCGGGGCGTTGACGTCGACGGTGATCTTTGTCTGCCTGCCGGGCATTTTCAACTGGAGATAACGGGACATCCCGCAGGCCAGGTAAAAACCGTAATCGGCAAAAACGCCGGCCGTCCTTTTGCCGTGGCGCATAAAGGCCCTGAAGTCCTCGGGCCGCGCAAACGTCCGGAGGGCCGCGACGGCGGAGGAAACGTCGATGCACCCTTTGTCATAGAGCACGAGGGCGGGATTGCCCGTGGAACCGGAAGTCCTGAAAACCAGGTATTTTCCGTCGAGCATCCTCCCGACGTTGTCCGGGTCCTCGCAGAAGGCGTCGACCGCTTTCATCGTGACATGCCGGTCGGTCACGACCTGGTCAAAATTCTCCATCAGTTGGGGTTTGCTGACGGGCGGCAGATCTGCAAGGTGAAAATCATCGCCGATATTGCCGTACAGGCTTTGGTAGAACGGGCTGTTTTTCCGGGCGTGATCGACCAGTTTCTTCAGTCTGCGCTGCTGTACTTGCGCCAGCTTTTCCCCGGAAAGGTTATTGCCCCTGTGGGTCTTAATCATTGCACTGATCAGGCTCATATCGTTCTCTCCGTTATCATTTTTTTGCGGGATCGGCGCGGTCGATTTTATCCGTCCAGCTGATAGAGGTAGGATATCATGTCATAATCCCGGTCTCCCCATCGATGAGAACCCGTTATATATGTTTTGCCGCCCATTTTCTCATAAAATTTCCTGGCTTCAACATTTTCTTTCAGGCACCATACGATCATTTTTTTCCTGCCTGCCGCCCTGAAAAAATCGATCGAATTCTGAAACAGAGCCCGTCCTATGCCGTTTTTTCTTTTTGCGGATCTTACATACAAAGCGACTATTTCACAGTCTGCCGGGTCTTCGCCGGCCGTCTCGTTCCATGCAAAACCAAGTATCTCCTTCCCGGATTCCGCGACCGTATATTTCTGGTATCTCTTTACTTCCCTTTGATACCGGCTTTCCACGCTCATGGAATCAAGAAAATCGCTGTCTATGATGCCCCTGTACGCGGTTTTCCAGTCTTCGACAAGGATCTCCGCGATCTGCAGGGCATCATCCCTTACGGCCTTTCTGATGATCATCTGTTCGTGGGGGTTATCCATACATGGGATCACCTCTTTGCCTGTCTCCCGGGCCATATGACCGGGGATCCGGACCGCCCATAGGGCCGGCCTGTGAGCAGGTGTCATGACAGAATAAAAAACTGCTGCCGGCGTAGGGACATCCCGGTTAAGGAGATATTATCACAGAAGGCCATCGGAAACAATGGGAACTTCAGGAGAACAAACGGCGATCGCATGCTTTCAGGCTTATTTTCGCCGAACGGCCCCAAAAACAGTTGCACGCGGTTTGCCGGATATGGTATACTGAACCGGTCATCCTTGATAAACACAACTTGAACAGGAGGGACAGAGTCACATGCAATACACCAAGGAAGTTGAAGACATGGTATGTGTCGCCAAAGGCCCCAACCATGGTCCCGCTCCCATCCCTGAAGAAGGCAAATGGATCCAGGCGAAGGAGATCAAAGACATTTCCGGATACACCCACGGCATCGGCTGGTGCGCGCCTCAGCAGGGCGCCTGCAAACTGAGCCTGAATGTGAAAAACGGCGTGATCGAAGAAGCCCTGGTCGAAACCATCGGCTGCTCCGGCATGACCCATTCCGCCGCCATGGCCAGCGAGATCCTGCCCGGCAAGACCATCCTGGAAGCACTGAATACCGACCTGGTCTGCGACGCCATCAACACCGCCATGCGGGAACTGTTCCTGCAGATCGTATACGGCCGCACCCAGAGCGCTTTCTCCGATGACGGTCTGCGCATCGGCGCCGGCCTGGAGGACCTGGGCAAGGGCCTGCGTTCCATGGTGGGCACCATGTACGGCACCAAGGAAAAGGGCACCCGCTACCTGGAGATGACCGAAGGTTACGTGGTCAAAATGGCCCTGGACAAGGACGACCAGGTCTGCGGCTATCAGTTCCTGAGCCTCGGCAAGATGATGGACGCCATCAAGAAGGGCATGACTCCGAATGAGGCGTATGAGAAGAACCTGGGCACCTATGGCCGGTTCAAGGCTGAAGACGGCGCGGTCAAGTGGATCGACCCGCGTAAAGAATAAAGGAGGCGCTGCATATGGCTTTGTTTGAAAACTACGAAGGACGCATGCCGCAGCTGCAGCCCGTCCTGGACAAATACGGATTCAAATCCTTTGAAGAAGTCAAGGCCTTCACCAACGGCAAGGGCGTTGACGCCTATTCCATCGTCGAGAGCACCCAGCCCATCTGCTTTGAAAACGTGAAGTGGGCCTATGAGCTCGGCGCAGCCATCGCCATGAAGGAAAATGCGAAGAGCGCCGCCGAAGCCGCCAAGTGGATCGGCGTCGGCCTGCAGGCCTTCTGCATCCCCGGCTCCGTGGCGGACCAGCGCCAGGTCGGCATCGGCCACGGCAATCTGGGCGCCATGCTGCTGGATGAGGAGACGGAGTGCTTCGCCTTCCTGGCCGGCCACGAATCCTTCGCCGCCGCCGAAGGCGCCATCAAGATCGCCCTGAACGCCAACAAGGTGCGCACCAAGCCCCTGCGCGTCATCCTGAACGGCCTGGGCAAGGACGCCGCCATGATCATCAGCCGCATCAACGGCTTCACCTATGTGCAGACCAAGTACGATTATCTGTCCGCCGACGTGAAGGAAGACCACGCGCTGACCATCGTCAGCAAGACGGCCTATTCCACCGGCGACCGTGCGAAGGTCAACTGCTACGGCGCGGACGACGTGCGTGAGGGCGTTGCCATCATGTGGCACGAGGGCGCGGACGTTTCCATCACCGGCAACTCCACCAACCCCACCCGCTTCCAGCATCCCGTGGCGGGCACCTATAAAAAGGAACGCTGGGAAGCCGGCAAGAAGTATTTCTCCGTGGCTTCCGGCGGCGGCACCGGCCGCACCCTGCATCCTGACAACATGGCCGCCGGCCCCGCTTCCTACGGCATGACCGACACCATGGGCCGCATGCATTCCGACGCGCAGTTCGCAGGTTCGTCCTCCGTTCCCGCGCACGTGGAAATGATGGGCTTCCTGGGCGCCGGCAATAACCCCATGGTCGGCATGACCGTGGCCGTGGCCGTGGCTGTCCAGCAGGCGATGAACAAGTAATCGCAGCGCTTTACAACGCTCCCGAGGGTGACTTCGGGAGCGTTTTTCACAGGATCGGGGGGGATCGGATGGATCACGCGGAAGAAGCGAAGAGGCTGTTTTTGGAAGGGTATAACTGCGCCCAGGCCGTTTTCTGCGCTTTCCGCGACGTGACCGGACTGGACCTGGACACGGCGGCGCGGCTGTCGTCTTCCTTCGGCGGGGGCATGGGACGGCTGCGGGAGGTGTGCGGCACGGTGAGCGGCGCGCTGATGGCGCTGGGAGCCGTCCGGGGTTACGCCGATCCGCAGGACCGGAACGCCAAGGCGGTGCATTACCGCCTGGTGCAGGAATACGCCCGGCTGTTCCGGGAACGATCCGGTTCCATCGTATGCCGGGAACTTTTGAAGGACGTGCAGGTGACACCCGGCGGCGTACCGGAGGAACGAACGCCCGAATTCTACGCCCGACGCCCGTGCCTGCGCCTGGCCGGGGAGGCCGCCGCGATCCTGGACGGGCTGCTTTTGGACCCGAATAAAGAAAAAGGGGAGGACGAAACATGATTCGCCATATCGTTATGTTCAAGATCAAGGACGAATACAAAGACGAGATCCCGCAATTGGTGAAAAACTTCTATGGGATGAAGGGAAAGATCGAAGGCATGCTGGATCTTGAAGCCGGGGCGGACCTTTTGCACAGCGACAGGTCCTACGACCTGGCCCTGATCACCGTGTTTGACGGCATGGAATCCTTCAAGGCTTACCAGACCCACCCGGTGCACCTGCCTGTGAAAAAGCGGATGCACGAGGTCAGGAGCGCGTCGGTCGCGTGCGATTACGAATTCTGATTTTCGATTATGCAGAAGAAGCTTGTTTTTCCCTATATCGGCCAGCGCATACTGAAGACCTCGGCCGCGGTTTTCCTGTGCCTGCTTTTTTACTATTTCCGGGGATATCGCGGCATAGAGATGTCCGCCGAAGCGGCCATTACCGCCATCATCTGCATGCAGCCCTATGTGCATGATACCCGGGAATATGCCTTCAACCGCATTTCGGGCACCCTGATCGGCGCCGTATGGGGATTTCTGTTCCTGCTGGTCGTTCCCCTGTTCCCATCCCTTACCGGCGTGCCGCTTTACGCGCTGATGGGCCTGGGGACCATGATCTCGCTGTACAGCGCCGTGGTGATCCGCAAGCCGGATACATCCAGCCTGGCGGCCATTGTATTCGTCTGCGTGGTGATCGCCTACCCCGACGTGGAAAAGCCGCTGGAACAGGCGTTCCTCCGGGTCCTGGACGTGCTGGTGGGAACGGGCATCGC
The DNA here is from genome assembly GCA_017524725.1 of Clostridia bacterium. Taxonomy (GTDB): domain Bacteria; phylum Bacillota; class Clostridia; order Christensenellales; family Aristaeellaceae; genus RUG756. The sequence continues at coordinate 35,798 of JAFXUZ010000085.1, forward strand.
CATCGCCGTCAACCTGTTCCGCCTGCCCAGGGCAAAGCGGCGGGATCAATTGTTTTTTGTGCGCACAAAGGACCTGGCGCCGGACCAGCTTTCGCAGATCCCGTCTTCCGTCCTGTTCCGGCTGAACTACCTGTATAACGACGGGGCGAAGATCTGCCTGATCTCCGAGCACGCGCCGGCGTTTTTCATTGGCCAGATGAGCAGCCTCCGCCTGAACGCTCCGATGATCGTAATGGACGGGGCGGGCATTTACGACGCCGTCGAAAATACCTATCTTTCCACGACCTGCATGGCGCCCTCCGCCTCCCGATGGCTGATGAACCAGCTGAGCGATATGGGCGCATCCTATTTTATTTACACAGTGAATAAAAACAGGAACTTCATTTACCATCGGGGCACCATGTCCTCCGAAGAACAGATCGTTTATCAGCATATGAAGCGCTCACCCTATCGGCAGTACCTGGACGACGACGCTTTCGATCCCGGGGACATCGTTTATATCAAGATCGTCGCCAGGGAGGAACGGGCGGAACGCATCTGGCGCGCCCTTAAGGATATCCTGAAGCCAAACGGCCTTCGGGGGGCGCTCCGGCCCCAGGCGGGAGTGGAGGGCTGCGCCGGACTGTATTTCTATGCCGATGAGGCCGATGTGCGGCAGGCAGAAAAACAGCTGCTGCTTATGATGCGTCAAAAAGACCCCCGGCTGGAGGCCAGGGAAGTTTTTAATGCGAAAGGCTATCGCTCGGAAAACGACGCCGTGCATCTGATGCATATGCTGGGCAGGCAGTATGAACCCGTAAGGCTTGTGTCCGCTGTGAGGAAAAAGAAAAGTTAAGGAACGGATGATCAATTGGGGAAAACCATAAATACACAGACGGGGAGGAACAGATATGCTGGATATCGGAGGGAAAGCGCCGGAGTTTACGCTGCCGGACCAGAATGGGGAGATGCACTCCCTTTCGGATTACAGGGGCCGGAAGGTGATCCTGTATTTTTACCCGAAGGACATGACTGCGGGCTGCACCAGCCAGGCCTGCGGATTCCGGGACCTGTATCCGCAGTTCAGGGAAAAAGGCGCCGTGGTGCTGGGCGTGAGCAAGGATACCGTGGCGTCGCACAAAAGGTTTGAAGAAAAGCACGGCCTGCCGTTTACGCTTTTGTCCGATAAGGACCTGTCCGTCATCACCGCTTACGACGTGCTCCGCCCCGCCCGGGAAGGCAAGCCCTCCGGGGGCGTGATACGGTCCACATATCTCATCGACGGGGACGGCGTGATCGTGAAGGCCTTCGGCGCCGTCAAGGCGAAGGAAAACCCGGCGCAGATGCTGGAGGCGCTGTGAGGCAATAAGGCTTTTGCCGGGCCTTCCAAGGCGATCGCATGAAGTCGTTAAACGCGTGGAGGCGCAAAGGGGTATGGGGGAACGGCTGCTTGGCGAATGGGATTTCGCCGCGGGAAATGATATGGGCTGCCTCCGGGAAGCGGTCAGGATCACCCTGCCGCATACCTGGAATACCGACGAACAGCTTCAAAACCGGCGGGGCAGGGGCTGGTACCGAACGGAGCTTCCTCCCTGCGAAGAGGGAGAGAAAAGGACCTTCGTTTATTTCCGGGGCGTGTACAGGGACGCGGAGGTATACGTGGGAGACCGCCCTGTATTGAGGCATGAAGGGTCCGCTTATACCCCCTTCGGCGGGGAGATCACCCGCTGGCTGGAGGGCGACGGCAGGGGAGTAATGACCGTTTCGGCGGACAGCCGCTTTTCACGCTCTGCCCTCCCGTATGATCAAAGCTTCGACTGGGCGGACGACGGGGGGATCTTCCGGCCTGTGATTTGCCGCAGGACGGGCGCCGGCGCGATCCTGGGATGCCGGATCGACACCTGGCCGGTGATCGCGCCGGGGGGCGGAAAACAGCGGACGGCGGAGGCTTTCCTGCGTGCGGAAGCTGAAACGGACGCCCCTGAAGGATACCGCATGGAGTGGAAACTGGAAGACGGCGCCGGGCATACGGTATGCGAGGGCCGGGCTGACGCTTCCCCTTCCGTGGAGCTTTCGGAACGGCTTGAAAGCGTATCCCTATGGCATTTTGATTCTCCCGCGCTGTACACCCTGTATCTTACGCTGAAGGACCCGCGGGGCGTGCCTTCGGATGAACGGTCCTGGCGCATCGGATTCCGTGAAATGAAAACCGCGGGGGAGCGATGGCTGTTCAACGGCGAACCTGTGCGCCTTCCCGGGATGGAATGGATGCCCGGGAGCGATCCGGATCACGGCGCGGCCGAACCGTGGGAAACGCAGGAAAAGATGCTGCGGCTCCTTCGGGACAGCAACAGCGTGCTGACCCGTTTTCACTGGCAGCAGGACGACCGGGTGCTGGACTGGTGCGATGAGCATGGCCTGCTGGTGCAGGAGGAGATCCCCTTCTGGGGCAAACAGCCGGAAGGCGACCCCGAAGCGCTGTGGCCGGTCGTCAAAAGGCAGCTTCGGGAAATGATCGAAGCGCACAGGCATCACCCCTGTGTGGTGGCGTGGGGAGTGGGGAACGAGCTTTCGGGACAGACCGAGACAGTGAGACGCTATGTCAGGCGGGCTGTCGCCGAAGCCGAAAGGCTTGACGGCACAAGGCTTGTCAACTATGTCACCAACACGGCCTGGGACTGTCCGTTTGACGACGCTTCCTGTGAGGGCGATGTGCTGATGATCAATGATTACATCGGCACCTGGCATCGGGGGCTTGAGGAGGAAACGGCGTGGCGGTCGGTGCTGGATGCGCATCCCGGACGCGTCTTTGTGCTGTCCGAGTTCGGGCTGTGCGAGCCGGCGTTTGCGGGGGGCGACGAGGAGCGCGAGCGGATCTTCCTTGAAAAGCTGGAGTTCTATCGGAAGATCGATGCGATCGGAGGCACGGTCTATTTCTGCCTGAACGATTACCGGACGCACATGGGCGAGGACGGAGCCGGGCGGCTCCGCAGGAGGGTGCACGGTTCCACGGACTGGAAGGGGGACCCCAAGCCCAGTTATTTTACGGTAAAGCGGGAGTACGCTCCGCTGACCCTTGAAAGGTGCGACGGCGGGATCCGGGTAAGGGTCCGGCACGATATCCCGTGCTACACCGCGCAGGGTTATGTGCTGACGGATGGGATCCGGTCGGTGACGATCCCCGACCTGACGCCCCTCGGGCGGGAGGAATGGCTTTGCACTTTTCCCCTGGATCCGGATAAAGCAAGGATCCTCCGGCCTGCAGGGGAACCGATATGATGATCTGAAGGGCTTCCCGATCTCCCGGCGGAGATCAGGAAGCCCTTCATCGATGAAACAAAGGTTCGGGAACGGATGGCCGGCGACGTTCCGGATAAGAGGAAATTGATCGGCAGGGATTGACCTGCCGCATCAGAACCCCAGGCGCCTGATGGCATCCGCAAGGTTCCTGCCGTAAACTTCCGCCCCAAGCGCGTTCGGATGCAGGTTGTCCAGGAAGTATTCCGGCAGATGGGGCACCAGGGTGAAACCGTCGACAACGGTTATGTTCGGGTACTTTGCCGCGATCGCCATGACGTTTTTGCAGAAACGTTCAAGCGTGGGCAGGCCGTCCGGCACGTCCCCGCGCCAAAGCGGCGTGACGCACAGGACCGGGACCGAGCGGCCATGGATGCCGACCAGGGTTTCGTAGTATTCTTCCACGTCCTCCATGGTCCTGCATCCGAACTGGTTCGTGCCCAGGGCCACGATGATCTTGTCCGGCGTCCAGCCTTCCATCTTCATCAGGGAGTTTTTGTCGTAAACATATCCGCCGATCCCCTGGTTGATGATATCATAGTTCAGCAGGCGGTTGGCCACGCTGACATAGGTCTGGGCCGAACGGAGCGGGCCGTAGCCCTGGGTGATCGAATCCCCGAGCCAGAGCACTTTTTCATTCTTTCGCGCAGGCGTCCAGGAACCGCCGATCTCGCAGCCGCGGATCAATACAGTGGCGTCGGCCGGAAGATAAACAACGACATCCTTTTTTCCGTCGGGAAGCGTCCATTCCAGGCGGCCTGTTTTCGGAAGATCCTTTACATAACGGATATCATAGATCAGGCCGTCGACAGCCAGCTCGAAGGAATCCTGCGATCCTTCCCAGATGATCCTGTAATCAAAAGAAACGGCCGTTGCGTCTGTGGTGAATTCCAGTGTCTTCGCGGTGGAAGCCATGCAGCGTTCATACCAGAAATCGGAAACGGACCTGAAATAGGCCACCTGTTCTTCCGAATACTGAAAGGCCTGCAGATATCCGTCGTCCGTTTCCTGAAACGAATAGGCGCCGAAATAGATCGTTTTAAGTTCCCGGTTTGTCATGATGCTTCCTCCTTAAGGTCGTATCTTTTTATCAGTTACGTTCGGTTCCCTGCCCCATAAGCGGACATAGATCGCTGAAGCAGCCAGCGCGCTTAAGACATCGGAAACGCACTGGGCTGCCAGCACGCCTGCGTATCCGGCGATCACAGACGCCGTAAGCAGGACGATCACGAATATGATCCCCTGGCGGCTGAGGGAAAGGATCAGCGCCGGCGCGGCCTTTCCCGAAGCCTGGCACAGGCAGGTCATCAGCATCACGATGCCGGCAAAAACGCTCCCTGCCGTCTGCCAGCGGAGCATCGGGACTCCATCCATGACAAGCTGCGCGTCCGGGGTGATCAGCCCCAGCAGGAGGCCTGCGCCGAGGAACACCAGCAGGGTCATGGCCAGGGACAGGCTTGTCAGGAAAAGAAGGCAGAACCGCAGCAGCTGACGCACTTTCTGTTTTTCGCCCGCTCCCGCCAGGAAACCGAAGAGCGGTATGCCGCCAAAGGAAAACCCGACCAGGATCATCTGGACGATCATGGTCACCTTCAGCACGATGCCCATGGCGGCGATCTTATCGTCTCCGTAACGGAGCAGCTGCTGATTGAGCAGGATAATGCATACGCTGGAGGCGATATTTGTGATTGCCGCCGTGATGCCGATGGACAGTACATCCTTCAGGAACGCTCCGCCGATCGTAAGGCAGGGAACGACCGAAAGGCAGCGGCTGCGGCGGAGAACAATGACCAGAAGGAACGCATCGCTCAGGATGTATCCGACGACGGTCGCCAAAGCCGCGCCGGCAGCCCCCATGCCGGGGATCAGGAGGGGATCCAGGACCACGTTGACCACGGCGCCGACCGCGGTGCCCAGCATGGACAGGCCGGACATCCCTTCGCAGCGTAAAAGATTCATATGGATGAAATTGACGACGATGAACGGCGCTCCAAGCAGCAATACCGTGCCGTATTCACGGGCATAGGGGAGGGTGTCCGGGCTGGATCCCATCAGGCGCAGGACCGGATCCCGGATGAGCAGGATGCCGCCGCCGATGACGGCGCCGACAGCGAGCGCGATATAGAAGCAGAAGGAACTGACCCGTGAAACGGAATCCATCTCCCGCTTTCCCAGGAGGCGCGAGATCAGGGAGCTGCCGCCCTGGCCGAAGATATTCCCGAAGGCCATCAGGATGGTGAACAGCGGCGCGCACAGGGACACCCCGGCAACCAGATACGCATTGCCCGTCCGGGCTATGAAGTAGGTGTCCGCCAGATTGTAGACGATGGTTACGATGGATCCGAGCACCACCGGTAAAGCCAGATGAAAATACGAGGAAACCAGGCGCCCGGGATCCGGATAATGCTTTTTCTGCGTCTGCGCAGCGATATCGATCCCTCCTTTGGCTTTTTCATTCGGGTGTAACATAAAAGCTTACAGTTCACAGATCATTTTTACTTTCAGCGGCCTTCTTGTCAGGAATTCGGTGTTCTCGTCCATGCTTGTTCGCGGGTGCTGATATATATCGGTACCTGTGGCGACCGGTTCGTCGATAATATATAAATACCCTTTCTGCGTGCCGTTGTGATGTATCCTGCCCTGATCGTCATAACTAAGCCTGGTGGGCCGGTGGGAAAAGGCTTCGGCCAATTCCCTCCATTGGGTCACGGTGCTGTTCGCCCGCAAAACGGTGAAGACCTGATCAGAACCGTGGTACCAGGACCCGTTCGGATCTATAATGATCTGCATATTTTCCTCCCCAACGCCGATCTGATGATCATGTGTATTTCCGCATCGCGGGGCGTCTGTTTCAGCGTTTTGACGCCGCCCGATACAGCGCAGCGGCGTTCGTGCCGCACGTTTTTTCAAGCTGCCTGTATGCGTCCGCCTGCTCCTGGCAGGCCCGGAAGGATATGACGCCGCCATCGATCTTCTGAAGATAATATTCCGCCAGCCCTTCCGTCAAAGTCCAGTTTTTCGGGGACTGAAAGGCATTTTCGTCCTTCAGGGCGATCTTCAGAAGGTAAATGATGAATTCATGGGATATAAGCGCCTTTGCCGTTTCCGGGCTGAGATCTGTGCCGAACACATCCTGGGATGCGGTGATATCGATGGCCTGCGCTCCTCCTTCAATGGATGAAACGAGAACGGCGGTGAACCAGGGCGGCGGCAGGGAAACGCCGACGGCTGCCTCCGCTTTTTCCGTGAAAGTGCTGCCTTCAAAAAACGTGCGCACTTTGTCGATATGCTCCGTGATCGCGTCCCGCTCCGCAGGCCATATATTTTCCATATAATCGTCATAGTGCCTGATCATGACCCGGCATACACGGATGATGGAATCGAGCGTATCGCCCGGCAGGTCCAGGCTGCCGGATCTTATCCATGCGATCGTTTCGGTGTAGTAGTCTTTCGCGGCCATCCCTGTGCGTACTGGCTCGCAGACCATGGGGCCGTACCAGTCGCCGCAGTGTTCGCCCCCGCGGACGGTCAGGTGGAGCTCCTGATCCTTTAAACATTTCAGATCGGCGGGATCGTACCTGCCGCGGTATTTTTCACCGTAGGCGTTGTCATAGCCGCACTTTGAGACAGACAGCATATGGAAAATATAGCTGATCTCGGGATCGGCGGAAAACAGGATCTTGTTCATGGGGCGCCTCCTTCCTGATTTGGGGTCCTTCCCGGGAGGGGATCCTTCCCCATTATTCCGACCCGGGAATATCGGCCGCATCGGTCATTTGCCCTGCGTTTTTCCGCACCTGAAAAAAATGAATTCCGGCCGGTGGACCGTCCCGCCGAACAGAGCGGGATACTGCTTTCGCATATCGTCCGAAATGCGGGCTTCCCGGCATTCCTCGATCGTAAATCCCGCCCCGATCAGCGCGTTGATCAGGCTTGAAACCGTTCGGTGGTAACACTCATAGCCGTTGACCACCCAGTCGACCTTGCGCTTCCCTTCCACGCAGTAATTCCGGAGGTTCGCATACAGGCGTTCGCCCGTTTCCGTTCGGGTATAACGGTCATAAACGCCGTCCCATGCCGTTACGATCGGGTGGGACATGCTGAAAACGAACTTCGCGTCGTCCTTCATCAGGTTATGGATCTTCCGCATCAGACCGGCAAAGTCTTCGACGTAATCAAAGACCAGGGAGCTGGTCACAAGATCAAAAGACCGGCCGATCGTTTCGATATCTTCCATTGCCAACCGCCGGTAGACGATATTATCCGCGCTGTTGTGTTCTTTTGCGTATGCCAGCATTTTTTCGGAGATATCGATCCCCATAACGTATCCCGCGCCCATATCGGAATACTGCTTCGCGTGCTGCCCCATGCCGCAGCCGATATCCAGGACGGATCTTCCGGTCAGGTCCGGAAGCATCTGAAACAGGATCGGGGTCTCGACGCAGTCGTTGAAATTCACAGGCTGTTCTCTGCTGCGGCGGAAGTTTTCAAAAAAATCGCTGTCGTCATAGATGTTCTGCTTTGACATATTGCGATCCTCCATGAAGCGGGGAAAGAAATAGCGCCTTGTCACATCCGGATTTTATCGAAAACGGACCGGAGTTCCTGCTTTGCTCCGTCGAAATGAGGCCACGCGTCGATCTGATCGTTCCGTTTCCTTGGGATGATATGGATGTGGAAATGGGGGACCGACTGGCCGGCGCTTTCACCGCTGGCGTTCAAAAGATCGACGCCGTCATACCCGCATTTTTCCGTGAGATGCAAGGAAACGGTCCTGACGGTTTTCATGACGGAACCCAGCGTGCCCGTATCGCAGTCCAGAATATTATTGCAGTGCTTCTTCGGGATCACGAGGATGTGGCCGTCGACATCATTCGCGATATCCATAAACGCAAGCGTCTCCGCGTCTTCATAGACCCGCAGGCCCTGAATGGCGCCTGATGCTATTTAGCAAAAAACACATTCGCACACCTAAGGGACACCTCCGTTTCCGTTAAAGCAATCCTTCTGCCTGCAAAAGTTCCAGTACGCGCGCTTCCCGTTCAAACATCATCGGGTTGTAAGGGCTGTCCGCCGCATGGCGGTTTTTCATGATCGCCGCCGCGGGGAAAACGTATTCAAGCCTGTAAGACTCCATCGCCTCGTATTCGTCCAGGTCCTGGGAGACCGGATCGTCCTCCGCTTCGCAAAGATAATAGAAATTGTCCTGCACAAAGCGCTCATCCGGATCCGTATCGCTTTTCTGGATGCGATGCACATATCCGTATTCCCTGACGGTTTCCGGAATAACGGCCAGACCGGCTTCTTCCCGGGTCTCACGGATCATGGCGTCAACGGGATCCTCGCCGTTTTCGATCCCGCCTCCGGGGAATTTGTAGTAATCATATTTCATGCTGCGGACCATGGCGACTTTTCCATCCCGGATGATGACGCTCCTCGCGGAATTCCGGGTAAATGTGCGGGTGCATCCGAAGTGATCCTTTTTGTCCATTTCAAACAGCAGTCTCATGACTTATACCTCAGGATCCGTTTTTTTGCCCCGCAGGTATTCCCCGCGTGTCAATTCCAATTGAACGATCCCGTCGGCCGCGCCTGTTTCCCGGAACCCTGCCTCCCTGTGAATGCTTAAGGCGGCGCCGCGGGCTGATTCGAATTCGTTGTGCAGACGGGAAACCCCGTCCGCACGGAACGCCTTTTCCAAAAGGAGGGAGAGGCCCGCTTTGCCGTATCCCTTTCCCCGCTCCGGGGCGTAGATCACGATCCCCATATCGCACCAGTCCCGCTCCGTATTATAGTGGTAATTCACATCCCCTACAAAGGCATCGTCCTTCTCCCGCCGCAGGAAAGCGTAAAACCGTTCCGGTTCCTTTCCGATCCAGTGCTCCTGCAGTCTGAGCCACTCCGTTTCCGGCGATGGGATGCATCCGCAGGGCGGGAACCACGGCGCGTTATAGGCCATCGTCTCCGGATCGGACATCATTTTTACATAAAACCAGCCGTCCTCCGGATGAGGGATATACAGATGCAAAACGTCAGTCATTTTATCACGCCTCCTCCCGCATGGATCAGATGAAGGACCCTATGAAAGTATATCACAGTTCCCCGCTTTTCCATCCTAAAAAATCATTAAAACCGGCGCTGTCTGACTGGGAGCGGCGCAGGCATATACGGAACGGTGTTTATCCGGGCAGGATCATTATAATGGCTTTCCTTTTGCTGTTTCAGATTTTTCCGCGGATAACTGCAGGCAGTAAAATAAGCGTAACTGTTCAGTTGTGTGTGAAGGAGAATGAACGTATGGCAGCAGAGGGGAGGTATCGGAGGGATCTCCCTCCGATCATGATCCGCTTCAGCGGCATGTAACGGCCTATCGGGTACACGGTCCCGATGCCGCTCCGGCGAGGAGTGAAGCGGAACGACACCCCGAACCGTTCCCGCAGGATCGGTGAGGGGTTCGTACCCGGCCGGCGGTGCCGCTTGGAC
>JAFXUZ010000086.1 GCA_017524725.1 Clostridia bacterium
GCATGCCTCCTCATATCCTTCCGGCATCATTCGCAACAAACTCGCTACACCAACCATTTCCATTCGGTCTTCCCCCTGTACTATTATACGGTCATTATAATTGGTGTATTGATTGTTGTCAAGTTTAAGTTAGTGCATATGTGGGCAGGTCCGTAAAAAGATAACCTGTCCCAGGGAACTTTTCCTTGTGCTGCAGTGTTACGCGAACCTTGATCCCGGGCTTCTTGACGCCTCGCTGATCTCCTGCTGCGGAAACTTTCCCAGTAAAGCGGGAAAGTTTGTCGGAAACAGGTTTTTCGGTTTCGGGACAGCAAGGGGGTTCAGCGTCACAAACCTCGGCAGGATCGAAAGCGCCGGTATTCTGTCGGGCTTTTTTATTCCTCCGGCGTCTCCCGCGATGCGGAAGACCTGGGGTGTACTCACCGTCAACGATGTATTGACGATATGCTCCGGGGAACGATAGGTCTTATCGGGAGAGGAAAGCGAATGAAACACAAACGGCCTCAGGGACATACTTGATGCTGAAAGGAGTATACCGACAAGCAGGATGTATGGGGAACATGTATTCCCTCCAGGGGTGAAGTCGGGACGGGGAAATAATTGTTGCATTTAAGGGTGATCCGGAATATGATAAAAGAAGTCGGAGAAACACAGGACAGCCCGGGAAGGACGTGCAAGCAATGCGAAGACGCGAAAAACCGCTGTCGTCAATGGTGCGCCCCGGATGAAGTTGGCGTCTTATTCTGAACGCAATCGCCGGGATTGCAGCGGCTCAAATCGTAAAGCCGGGCTTTAAATGATGGCAAAGGCGGGAGGGCAGCCTCCTCCTCTGACTGCATTTATTCAAATGAAAGGCAGGATGTCAAATGTTCAAGAGTGTTTTCGGATATATGTTGTGGGGCGTTTTGACGGTTCTTATCGGATATATTCTGAATCGCGTATGGGATCGGTTTAAGGAGAGGACAAATCGCGAATGAAACTGTATCCAAAAAATAGGAACGACGGTCACATAATTTCCTTTCCGGATTCCAAATGTAACCCTGTTTGTTATATGTTTTCAAGTCCGGTTCCTGATTTATGAAAAGCTTTTGTCCGTTTATAATGCAGATCACATTCTGGGTTTCCAGACTTAACATAATAATACAGCCCCAGAAACCTCGATTTTACGCGGTTACTGGGGCTGTTCTACTGTGTTTTTGCGTTACCAACGATACGCCTTTTTCCAGTTTACACGATTTGTGCCTTGTTCGAGGCTAATAGTGTAAAACGTCTTTTTAACTTGATTGCATTATACACTATTTGAAAAAAATGACACAATTATATGTGGGATTAAAAAAGGTATTAAGAAAGAGCCCGCCGAAGCGGGCTCAGATTGTGCTTGTGACCGTAAGCCGTCACTTCGCTTTATTGTGCTTCTTCCAGTTTAACGGACTCTTCGTTTCCGTTCCGGAAATGGAAGACAATAGTTTTGTTTGGCATTACTGTTGCGAATTCTACGAGTGAATTTCTGAGTAAGGATGATTTGATCAGCGTTTACAAGAACCGGGAAACCTACGCCACAGTTAATGCCTGTTTTTTCACGTACGCCATAGTCACTCCGGATGGAAAGTGGAATGCACAAGGACAGATCATGGCGTCGAATGCTTTTTTGAAAAAGAAAACATCTGGATATTCGACGGTAAGGGCGAACTGCTGATCACCATCATGTCATCCTTGGCCCAGGAGGAGAGCCGCAGCATTTCGGAAAACGTCACCTGGGGCCATCGCAAGCGGATGGCCGACGGCAAGGTCACTTTAGCCTACAGCACCTTCCTGGGTTATGACCGGGGAGAGGACGGAGGGCTTGTGATCAATCCCCAGGAAGCCGAAACCGTCCGCCTGATCTACCGTTCCTTCATGGACGGCATGACACCCATCGGCATCTGTCATATGCTGGAAGAAAAGGGTGTCCTCACGCCTGGAAAAAAGAAAAAGTGGTCGGAAAAACCGTTCTGAGCATCTTGTCAAATGAAAAATGCAAGGGGGACGCATTAGTGCAGAAAACCTTCACGGTGGATTTCCTGACGAAGAAGCACAAGGTGAACGAGGGCGAAGTGTCGCAGTTCTATGTGAAAGGCAATCACGACGCCATCATCCCGCCACCGGAGTTTGACAAAGTACAGGCTGAATTGGCCCGGAGGAAATCCATAGGGCGCGGATACAGTGGGGGCAGTATCTTCGCTTCCCGGCTCGTTTGCGGGGACTGCGGAGGCTACTACGGCCAGAAGGTCTGGCATTCCAACGACCCTTACCGCAAAGTCATCTGGCGCTGCAATCGGAAGTATGGCAAAGGAGAGAAGGGCGGTACGCCCACTCTGACCGAAGAGGTCATCAAGGCGCTGTTCCTGAAAGCCTACAACCTCCTGATGGCAGACCGGGAAAGCATCGCAGAAGATTGCCAGGTGCTTTCCGACATGTCGGGTGATACAACTGCGTTTGATAAGAAGATTGCAGCGGCGCAGAAGGAAATAGCTGATGTTGTTGCCAGGAACAGCGCATTCATCCATAGCCAAAAAGCTTCTGGGTACAATTTGGCGGAGTTTGAGAAGACCACGTCGGCATACGATGAACGATACCTGAAAGCGAAGGCAAGGCTGGAAAAACTTCAGGCCGAGCGGCAGGAACGCTTGGCCAGAAAGCAGGCTGTCGAGAGGTTCATAGAAGACTTGTTGAAACAGCCATTGGTGCTTGAGCAATGGGATGATCAACTCTGGAACCTGCTTGTGCAAAAAATGGTTGTGTCGGGAGACGGGACGGTGGTGTTTGAGTTTAAGGGAGAAAACAGGATCACGGTCAAGATGGATTAAGGGATCTTTTCCCAACACTAACTTATTTCTATCAGAACAGCCAAACATTAAGGGATTTAACATAGAGGGCATTCGTTATTTTTTACATTGTCAACATAGTGAACCATCATCGTGTTCTTATCGCTTCCAGCTCCTCTCCGCCAGCTTTTTCAACTCCTTCTCGTCCTCTCTGTCCCGGATTCGCCGGGCGGCGACCACGCGCCTCTCCTCGTCCTTTTCCACGCAGGTGACCAGGAGCAGCAGCTGATCCTCGGGCCGCACATCGACGGTGCAGGTATGCACGGAGGCGGCCTTCAAGGCTTCGATGGCGGCTTGGCGCTTCTGAATATCCGATGAAATCAGAGAAAAGAAGTCCACGTAATGCCGGGCATACAATTCGGTGCTGACGCTGCCCACCGCAAAGATCACATAGCGGCTTTCTTCATACATGGTGTCAAAGGTGATGAAGGGATTTTTGCGATAAAAGGACACGTTTTCAAAGTTCCGCAAGCACCCGAACATGGCCCCGGTTTTCATGTTGTGGCCGTACAGGATCAGGGTATAGGGCCGGGTTTTCATGGAAATGCCGGAATCCAGGAAAATGGCTCCGTTCACATTCTTCTTGCACAGAGCGTCGTGATCCATATAGAACACTTCATCCCGCTGCACTACGGCTTCATCCAGCAGATCGCCGATATTCAGCCAGCCCACAATGTCCTTGTTCTCTTTTCGCAGAGCTTTGAAGCGGCTGCCGATGGTCAGCCCGGGATTGCCGGGATAAGCCGCCGCCTCCAGCATGGGCGCGGGGGATGCAGTGGGTACAGGTGTGGCCGGGGCTATTGTTGGAGCAGGCGTGGCCGGGGCAGGGGATGCAGCAAGCGAAACGGTTTCCATTGGCGTTTCTTCCCGATATGCCTGCCTGAGTGTATCGGCTGTGCGGCGGGAAGCTGTATAATCCCTGCCGTAGCCGATCAGCTTCACCAGCCCGAATGCAATCAGGGCGGCGGAGAGAGCGATCAGCGCCAGCCGTTCCCAGCGAAAGCGCCGGAAACGGGTGGGACGCCTGCGGCCTTTCCACTCCCCGCCCTGCATTTTTCCTTCCTCCCAACTGAAACACAGGCCCTGTCTGCCGAATGGGACAGGGCTATGCTGAAATCCTGTTATTTACTGGCTTTCCTGCGTTTGCCCATCATCAGCGCGATGCCGATGCCCGCCGTGCCCAGCAGGATCATCCCTGCCCACAGGGCCAGGGGCGCGCGGTCGCCGGTCTTGGGGATTTTCTTGTTGATGATGGTGCCGCCATCACAGCAGCGGTCGGTGATCCCGGCGTACACGCCCACGTTTTCATACTGGGTGATGTAGCCCTTCACCGGCTGCTCGATCACGTAGCAAGCCGCGGGAGAAGAGAACCAGGCGTTATACCGCCATTCCGTCTTGCTTACTTTCGTTTTATCAAATCCGTGATGATACACAGAGCCGTCGGCCTTATAGAGCGTAAAGTCGATGCTCTTTTCGCCGTCCCCCTGCCAGACCTTCTTGAAGGTGAACGTATCGCTGGGCACGGCCACCGCCTCAAAGCTGCCGGGCTGCGCCTGCACGGTAAAGTTCACTGTCACGGCCTTTTCATCGTCAAACACCGCCGTGAGCTTGTAAGTGCCCGCAGCCAGAGTGTCCAGATAAGCGGGGAGCAGCTCCGCCTTCACGCTGCCGGAGGCGGCGTTATATTGGCTTCCGGGGGTCAGGATACCGCCGTTAGTTTCCAAGACGAGGAAATGAGAGAAGGCGGCCTCGTTGCTCACCGTGCGTTCGAACACGAAGGGAAGCAGCGTGCCGGAACCCTTCACATACACGCTGTCCGCGCCTTCGGAGCAGACGTATTTTGCGCCTTCCCGACAGGTGCCGATATCAAAATGGGAGGTGCCGGCAGTTTTCCGGGTGATTTCATAATCGGTGGTGGAAGCCACATAGCCGTTTTTGACGGGTACGTACAGATCCGCGGATGCCGTTTTGCTCCAGTCCAGCGTGTCCAGGAGGTTGCTTCCCAGCCCCGTCAGCAGGGATCCGGACACGGCATAGCCTTTCTGCCGGGACAGCGCTTCCAGGTAATTAAGCCAGTCGGCGCAGAATTGAGCCGTGCCCTCGTCCGATCCGCCGTTTCCGCCACAGATAAAACGCAGGGTGAAATCGTCGGTATCCAGGAAGCGGGCTCCAGTGATGCGGCGGATGATGTCATCCAGCGGTTCCCCGTTGTGCAGCCGTTCCAGGATGCGGGAAAAGGCGTTCAGCAGACCCGTGTCGTCGATGGCCGTGATGCTGCCGTCCGTGCCGCGGCTGAGGGCTGACGAATGTCCGTCTGCCTGCCATTGCATATCGCAGAGCCAGGCCACAGCCATGGGCCCGAAAATATAGCCGATATAGTACGTATCCCTGTCTATATCCCGATAGAGGTTATTTGCCACTTTCGAATAAGCCTGACGCACCCGGTCGGGGGTGGAGGACGGCGCTGTGCCCTCTGGGTTCCAAAGGCCGAACCACTCGAATACCGGTTCATATAATTGGTAGTTTCCGGCGGCCAGGTCTGCGGCGCCCTCTGTGAACCAGACGGGATACAGCATCGCGTCGTTCGCCGCATCCATGTCGTCATAGCTGTATGACGAGGGGCGGATGAGGGCCATACCGTTCTGGTTATAGTTAAACATGAAAGCGTGCATCAATTCATGGGGAATGACATCATTCAATTCGAGGGCGGTATCGTTGTCCCGCTTCAGGACATAGCCGTCCTCCGTTTCTTTCAGCCAGTCATTCAGATATACGGCAATCTGCAGGGAGATCGCGGTGTCGCTGGCAGTCCCTCTGAATACTTCCGCATAGACGTTTGCTTTGTACGTGCGGATACTCAGGCCGATCTGCTCGGAAAGGCTGCCGGCAGGGGCGTTCCGGAAGGCCGGCACCCGCGAAGTGATCAGCCGGACAGACTGGGGCATCAGCCGGTTGACTACCAGATCCATGAATTCGTCCAGCGTCTCCAGCGAATATTTTTCCATGGTACTTGTAGTGCAGAATTGTTTGACCAAGTCCGACGCGGAGGAAAAATACTCGTCAGCCAGTTTTTTCTTTGCCGCGGAAATTTGATCCCAGACGCCGCCATCTCTGAAAAACGCATCCATGCCGACAAAGGATAACACGGGATCCGTTTTGATTTTCTTCGCGCCTTCATATCCGGCGGCATAGAACAGGGCTGTCCAGTCGACTGCGTCAAGGCCGCCAAGATCGGCGATGGCCTGTTCCCAATCAATGCTGTCATACTCCGGCCCGTATGTATCCACGAAGGCCTGGTACTTGTCCTCTTCATCGGCCCATGCGCAGCAGGCCAGGGAACAGAGCAGCATTGCCGCCAGCAGCAGGGAAACGAATCTCTTTTGCATGTTCAAGGCTCCTCTTCTCCAAGTTTGTTTCTTTAGCAGGAAAAACGGGTGGATGCGCCGGAAGCTGATTCCGTTCCCGCCATGCCGTCACGTTCATCCGCAAGTATCATCGTTTTGCCGCGGCCCGCTCCTGGCTGTCTCCGGGTTCAGCCTGAATATAGTGTAATGGGTGTTCCAAATCCTTCCCCCTATACTATATTTTGTATTCTATCATATACAGCATCTTTTGTACATACTCAAATTGTTCTGGAAGCGTATTCCCGCCGCGAAATACAGGAGACAGTCCTATAGATTAACACTGGATAATATAAACAATTCTGCGGAATATCTGTTGACAGCTTTTTTGGACTGCTTGTCCGCATTTTTCAATGGGGTAACGGGTAGGCCCTATGGGGTAACGGGAAAGGGGCATAGGGTAACGGGAAAGCTGCTTCCCGTTACCCCATACTCGTCCATAAAGCCAAAATGCCCGTCCGGAGACCGCTCCGGAAGGGCATAGGGCAACGGGAACAAGCGCGGAAGCTCCGTGTTTAGCGGCTTTCCGGGCAAAAAGTAACAACCCCAATCTCGTATCAAGATTAGGGTTGTTGGGTGGTGCGCCCGGCGGGATTCGAACCCACGGCCTTCAGAGTCGGAGTCTGACACTCTATCCAGCTGAGCTACGAGCGCATGACGTCATCAGACGCAAAAAAAATAATATCATATAAGGGTACTTTTGTCAAGCGAAGAAAACAATTGCGGCAAAGCGCGGCCTGTAAGCCGAGTTCTGTTAAAAATGGCCATCTATCTCGACACAAAGTCGCCAATGTGCTCAAGCGATACTGCGAAGACAGGACGGGCCGCCCTGTATGTCTTCTGGATCTTGCACCGAATGGGGTTTACATGACGGCACAGTCGCCAGGCCGCCCGTGCGCTCTTACCGCACATTTCCACCCTTACCGTCTCTGGACGGCGGTATCTTTCTGTTGCACTTGCCTTGGAGTCGCCTCCACCAGCCGTTAGCTGGCATTCTGCCCTGCGGTGCTCGGACTTTCCTCATGCCAAAGGCACGCAGCCATTCAGCCGCCTTTGCCGCTTATATTTCATAACACGATAATTCATTTTTGTCAATAAACAGACGAAAAAACATGTGAAGCAAATAGAGGGATAACATGGAAAAAAGGAAATCGGGATCAAGACGCGGCAACAAAGAAAAAAGAGGAAAAAACAGCAAAAGCGAAAAAAAGGCCTTCCGCGGCGGGAAGGCCCATGTTGGTATTACTGATCTTCGGATTCGGGGAAGACGACCTTTCCGTCCACGACCTGAAGGCCAGTGAGAGCGGTGAAGGTCTCCGCCTCATAGGCGATCTCGCTTTCAGCCTGCCACTCGGCGACCAGTTCGACAAATTTTTGGTTCAGCCGGGCGGAGATGAGATCGTTCTCAAGGTCAGCATAGACGCTGTCGGTCAATTCGACCGGACCGCCGGCGTCACGAAGGTAATAAACGATGTACACGCCGTACTTTCCCAGGGCGGGAGCACTGACACCGCCGACCGCTGTCATGTTTTCATCAAAAGCGGCGCCGATGAAGGCAGGATCATATATGATCGAATCCTTATGGACCATGTAACCGGAAGCAAGATACTCTTCCGACTGCATTCCGGGGTCGATATTGTATTCTGGGATCAGAGAGATAAAGCTTTCGCCGTTTTCCAGCCGGGTATAGATCTCGTCGATCGTGCCCTGTACGCTGGCAAGCGCCGCTTCCCTGGCCGCATCCACTTCTTCCAGGGTCACGGTGGTTTCCTCGGCGCCGGTTTCTGAGGTTTCGTCCTCCTCGACGTCGGTCTCCGTGTCTGCGGGATCAGCGGCGGCGGCCTGCTGGTTTTCATAGGCGTCAAGCTTGGTGTTGTAATCGTTCAGAAGGGTTTCATCCACGGCCAGAAGGATCTGCAGCACGCCGCGATAGCCGTTTGGGATATAGTGGGATTCATACTGGTAATAGTTTTGATAGAGCTCATACAGGGGGGGATTTTCTTCAAAGATGCTCCTGTCTTCTTCCACAAGCGCGGCGAACTGGGTTTCCACTTCATCACGGGTCACTTCAAGGCCATATGCGGTGATGATGTGATTGCGCATGCGCTTGTCTGCCTCTACCATTTTCAGTTCTTCAACAAAGTCTTCGGGAGAATAGCCCAAAGTAGTAAAGTAGATATTTCCGGAGTCCTTCAGGGCTGCCAGTTCTTCTTCGGTCTCAGAACCGGTCTTATAGTAATCGACATAGGACTGGACTGCCGCGTCCCATTCAGCCTGAGCGTCGGCTTTGAAGGTGGCTTCCTCTTCCTCGGTAAACTGGTCAAGGCCCAGTTTCGCAATGCCGTAACGATACATTTCATCCTGGACAAGGAAATTGTAGCTCATGGAGTAATCGGTGGGGGAATCGGTGTACTGGTTGGAATAAAGGTAATCAGCGGCGGACTTGAAATCATTCACTGTGTAGACACGGCCGTTGACCGTCATGACCGCAGCGTCGTCTGCCAGTTCGACGGATGTGGTCTCAGCAGTTGGAGCTTCCGCTGCCGGCGCTTGTGCAAATGCGGCTGCGGAAAGCAGCAGAGCCTGCGACAGTAAGGCTGCC
Organism: Clostridia bacterium; assembly: GCA_017524725.1. Lineage (GTDB taxonomy): Bacteria > Bacillota > Clostridia > Christensenellales > Aristaeellaceae > RUG756. Next base: position 8,868 of record JAFXUZ010000086.1, read on the forward strand.
GCTGTTCTCTTTGCAAGCTTGTTCATTTGGTTCATCCTTTCATTATACACTGTATATCGATTGTCCGTGGGACAAAACGATTCGGAGTTTTCGGATCATTCAGGCAGCCCATTGTCCGCCCAGGCAAGGGGACGTCCCCATTGGTCATAGAGCACCGCGGTATCGAGTTCTTCGTTGTGCCATACTCTTTTTTTGGATTGGACGTAATAATCACATGATGAAGGTGAAACGGCGCTGCCGATGACGACGGAGCCTTTTGCGGGTACAAGCAGGTCGCCAAGGTCGAAAAGCTGTGTCCCCTTGGACGAGTACAGTACTGCTTCCTCCACGATGATATCCGATGATGCGGTATTGAATACTGAAACAGTGTCATCGACAAGGGAAATCCGCATCTTCAGTCCCCGGACCCTTTCGGGGATCCCGTTCCATGTGACGTCACGTGTTGTGATACCACCGCTGCCAAGGCGGAATTCCACGGCATCCTGGAAATCCTGGGTAACGTATACGCTGGCTCCGGCGGCGTGTAACCGCTGGAGCGTCTTGGGACTGGGGGTGTCCTCTTCCTCGCCGGTTGCCGTGGAAATGACGGCGTACTTCGGACGCACGGCGGAGAGAAGCGCGGCGGAGGTGGCGCCGCTGTCCCCATGGTGACCGCACTTGAGTATATCGCAGGGGATGATCACGCCTGCGGACAGCAGGGAGTTCTCTTCGGCCTCTTTCATATCACCGCACAGGAGAATACTGCCGTAAGGAGAAGTAAAACGCATCACCAGGGAATTGTTGTTTTCATTGCCGGTATCGACTGCAAGCGGACCGAGCACAGTGAAGGACGCGTCCGGGCCTGCCTGGATGACGTCCCCGGCTTTCAGCCAGACAACGGAGGCGCCTGCTTCGTTCGCTGCGAGCAGAAGCGGATGCTTTTGTGGCTTTATATCATAGTAGATCTCCGCTCCAAACCAGGCGGAGATTTCTGTTCCGCTTTGAGCCAGGCTCATCAGGCTGCCGGAGTGATCCTTGTGGCAGTGCGTCAGGAAAACACCGTCCAGCCGCTGTACTCCGTACTGAGACAGCATCTCCTGAATGGCGGGGAAGGACTGCTCGTAGCCTGTGTCGATCAGGTAAGCCCAGCCTTCGCCCTTTACCAGGATGGCGTCTGCTTTGCCGATGTTCAGGCAGACCATCAGGATATCACTATCCGCGCGGGCCTTGGGACTGCTGCCTGGAAAAAGGACAGTCAGGAAGAGCAGCATCGCCACAAAGCACGTGTATCGTCGGAAGGATGGTTTCGGGACATTTTTTTCCATAGAAAGCTCCTTTCCGGGAAACAGTATATCACATTTTAAATAATTGACCAGTTCTTTCGCCGTTTGTTTACAGAAAGTTACGCGTTTGTTAATCGCACATTCATCCGTCATCACGCTTGCGGGGGCAGGGGGAAGATGGTATGATGATGGCGTTCAAGAGGAGGTGTGTCATGAAAATGGACGACAGGGAACTGATGGAAAACGCCCTGTGTGAGGCTGAAGAAGCGGGTGAGGATGTCCCGGTCGGCTGCGTGATCGAATACGGGGGAAGGATCATCGCTAAGGCTCATAATTTGCGTGAGACAGGGGAACCTGAGGCGATATTTTCCCATGCTGAAATACTGTGTATGCTGAAGGCCGCCAAAGAGCTTGGGACGCGCAGGCTGAAGGGATGCAGGCTTGTGGTCACCCTGGAGCCCTGTCCCATGTGTGCGGGAGCAATGATCATGGCGGGCATTGACGAATGTGTGTTCGGGGCTTACGATCCGGCCCAGGGTTGCTGCGGAAGCGTGTACGACCTGCCGGAGGACAGCAGGTTCTATCACACGGTGCCGTGTTCCGGCGGTGTGCTGGGGGAAAGGTCCGCCGCGCTGCTGAAGGCTTTTTTTGAAAAACGCCGTGCCCCAAATGGGGCGCTGTACTCTTAAATAGAACGGAAACAGCAGAGAGAAGCCTGAAAAAAACAAAGAAAACGCTTGACAAGCAGCCGCAAGATGGAATATAATATCGTCTGTTCGAAGCAGAAGCTGCCCGCTTCTCCCCGACACGGATCATGTTCTGTGCGGGTCAAGGCCTTTCCCGGGAGGATTGTGTTTGTCGGCGGGTGGTTTCCACCCGCTGTTTTACTTATTTATGGAGGTGTATCGACATCAACACGGAATGGATGATCAATGAAGAGATCAGGGACAGGGAAGTCCGTCTGATCGGCCCGGACGGCGCGCAGCTCGGTGTCATGCCCACGGCGAAAGCGCTTGAAATGGCCGAACAGCAGGGGCTGGACCTTGTCAAGATCGTACCCGGCGTTGTTCCCCCTGTATGCAAGCTGCTGGACTATGACAAGCATCGTTTTGAGCAGGCCAAGCGCGAAAAGGAAATGCGCCGGAACCAGAAAACGGTGGAGATCAAGGAAGTTCAGCTTTCCGCCACCATCGAGGAGAACGACGTAGCCATCAAAGCCAGGAATGCGGTGAAGTTCCTTCAGGATGGGAACAAAGTCAAGGTCTCCATCCGCTTCCGGGGCAGGCAGATCGCCCATTCGGATATCGGACTTAAAGTGATGCAGAGTTTTGCGGAACGGGTCCGGGAAGTTTCCGTTGTCGAAAAGCGCCCCATGATGGAAGGCCGCAATATTTTTATGATCCTTGCGCCCAAAGCGGATAAGGCTTCGAAGGGACAGAGCCAGCCGAAGGCTGCGGTTCCCAAAGCCTAATCAATATATTCCGGAAGGAGGACAATCCCTATGCCCAAACAGAAGACCCATCGCGGCGCGGCAAAACGCTTCTCCCTGACGAAGACCGGCAAGGTGAAGCATAAGAAAATGAACGCCAACCATATCCTGAACAAGAAGACGACCAAGAGGATCCGTCATCTTCGCAAGGGCGGCATGATCCAGAACAACGAAGAAGCAAAGACCATCCGCAAGCTGATCCCGTATAAATAAGTCCGTCGCCGGTAAGGAGGTTATTTTATGGCACGCATCAAAAGGGCTGTAAATGCCCATAAAAAACGCCGCAAGGTGTTGAAGCTGGCGAAGGGCTACTTTGGCACCAGGTCCAAGCAGTATCGCAGCGCCAGCGAACAGGTTCGCCGTTCTCTCCGTTATGCCTATGCAGGCCGCAAGCAGCGCAAACGCGATTTCCGCCGCCTGTGGATCGTCCGCATCAACGCGGGCGCCCGCGCCAATGGCATGAGCTATTCCACCTTCATCAACGGTCTTAAAAAGAAGAACATCGAAGTGAACCGCAAGATGCTGGCGGAACTGGCGGTGAGCGATCCCGCCGCGTTTGCCCAGCTGGTGGAAATTGCAAAGGAAGCCTGATCCTGCCCGATCAAAAAAACCGCGCCGTGGCGCGGTTTTTTTGATCGGTTTTTTATTGCTCCAGCCGTTCCAGCTGGTCATATATGGCTTCCAGTTCTTCCCTGCTGGAATAAGAGAGGATGATCCTGCCGTTTTCCTCGCTGCCGGAGATCTGAGCCTTGACACCAAAGACGGAAGAGAGCCTCTCCTGCATATCCTTAAGCTCCAGAGACAGGGGCTGCGCTGTTCTGCCGCCCGCAGGGGAGACGGGCTTTTTGCTTGCCAGAGCTTCAAGGGCCCTGACGTTCAGGCCATCACGAAGAGTGGTTTCACACAGTGCCAGCTGCCTTTCCTCGTCCTCAATACCGCAAAGAACCCGTGCATGCCCGGCTGAAAGGAGTCCGTCGGCGACATAACGGCGGATGACCTCGGGAAGTGAGAGCAGCCGCAGTGAGTTTGCGACTGCGGGCCGGGAACGGCCCAGCCTTCGGGCGGCCTGCTCCTGGGTGTAGCCGCATTTGTCCATCAGGTTTTTGATGGCTTCACTTTCCTCGATCGGATTCAGGTCTTCCCGCTGAAGGTTTTCGATCAGCGCGATTTCCATCTGCTGTTCTTCTGTCAGGTCCCGCACGATCACGGGCACTTCAGTCAGCCCGGCCATTCTGGCGGCGCGGAATCTCCTTTCGCCCGCGACAATGCGAAAGCGGTCACCGCGGCGCACCACCAGGATCGGCTGGAGTATGCCGGCAGTGGCGATGCTTTCCGCCAGCTGCCGGAGGGATTCCTCCGAAAAATTTTTCCTCGGCTGGTCCGGATTGGTATCGATCCGGTGGATGCTCAACGTCGTCTGATCGTCCTGGGGGGGTTCTTCCTCCAGTTCCGGGAGCAGCGCGTCAAGGCCGCGTCCAAGACCGCTTTTTTTCATGGTGCCGTGACTCCTTTCTCTACTTCCGGTTTCGTTTGATCAGTTCCCTGGCCAGGGAGCTGTATGCTTCGGCTCCGGCAGACTTTGGATCATACAGGTGGATGGGCAGGCCGTGGCTCGGCGCTTCTCCGAGGCGCACGTTGCGGGGGATTACAGAGGAGAAGACCTTGTTTTTGAAATGCTTTTTTACCTCGGCCGCTACCTGCAGGCTTAGGTTGGTCCTGCCGTCGAACATGGTCAGCACCACACCTTCGGTTTCCAGGTGGGGATTAATGCTTTTTTTGATCCGGCTGATGGTGTTGATCAGGGACGATACCCCCTCCAAAGCATAGTATTCGCACTGGATGGGGATCAGTACGCTGTCAGCGGCAGCCAGGGCGTTGACGGTGATCAGGCCGAGGGATGGGGGACAGTCGATCAGGATATAATCATAATCGCCGCGGACAGGCGCAAGCGCTTCCTTGAGGCAGAATTCCCGCTTTTCCATTCCCGCCAGCTCCAGCTCTGCCCCGGCCATACGAATATCGGTGGGAGCGCCGTCCAGGTGTTTTTGCAGGGTACGGGTGACGGCGTCTTTAAACGCACACTGCCCAAGCAGCGCTTCATAGACTGTGTGACTGCCGGCCTTCAGTTGAAGACCGCTGGACGCGTTGCCCTGGGGATCGAGATCCACGATCAACACATGGGAACCGATATTTGCAAGGCACGCGGAAAGATTGACTGCGGTGGTGGTTTTGCCTACACCGCCCTTCTGGTTGACGACAGAGATAACTTTGCTCAAAACAATTAACCTTCTTCTTATTCATGATGGGAAATCGCCGGCATCCTTTATCCAGTACAGCCTGAAAGAGGGAAAGCCGAGAATGACCCTCTTCAGGGCATTCCTTTCGCTGCCCGAGATCAGGCCGCCGAAAGAAACATAGATCTTCCTCAGGGCGGAAAGGCTTCCGGTACGTTCGGCATATTCCTCAAGGATACGCAAATGGAGCGTGTCCGCGGGAAATGTGTCGAACAGAAGGTACATGATCTCGTCGGCGATCGTGTCAAAATCGTCAGAGCACATTGTGACTTCCTGCCCGGGAAAGGGAAAAACCAGCAGGGAACCGCCGGTGAGCCGGTCTACCGACTCGAAGATATGCTGCCTGACAAAATCACGGTCTTCCTCCGGGGAGCGCCTGGGGGAATATCCGGAAAGCCGGACGCATATCCTTTCGGCAGTGGGAAACAGGGGATCGCTCAGGGAAGGCCCGACCCACGGGATCAGGATGGAAAGGACCTGTGCGGCCGAGATCATTGGCTGCTCCTTTCAGACTGACGATAAAGACACAACATAAAGATAGCACAAAGCGTCATAAAAGTCCATAAACAGAAGGGAAGAAAAAAGTGAGACATTGCGGGCGGAAAATGCATATATCTTTAAAATATTAAATAATTCTTAAGAAATAAGTGGAAACCATATATTGCTATTGTATAAATATACATTCGTTTGCCTACCGGTTGTGCATTGTCCGTGAATGCGGCACTATAGATAGTGCGGTGTATTATCCACAGTGCGATCCAAACGTAAAGGAGAAAACAGGTAACGAAATTAGCCGGGAAATGTCCCGAAAAACCTTAGGAATTGCCGCTTGAAAAGTTTCCGGATATTTGATAGAATCTGATAGCGGCACGGCAAGAAAAAGTTATCCACCGGAGGTTATCCACAAACGTGGACCGGAGGCGGTTTCTTCCGGTCCGGTTCCGGAGACCCCGGGAAGCGGCAGGATAAAATAAATATACAATTGGGGAGAGTTAATCCAGTGGATACGGCGGCGATTTGGGAAAAGGCATGCGTTCTGATGCGCACGGAGATGACGGAAGTGACCTTCAATACATGGATCCAGGGGGCGCTTCGTCCGCTCTCCATTTCGGGTGAATGCCTGTATGTGGAGGCAGTCACGGATTTTTATTACCAATTTGTCGTGAACAGGTATACGGCGCTGATCGCAAATGCCGTTTCCCAGGCATCCGGACGGCATATGCGGGTGGAGATACTCACTCCATCGGAAGCGGGGGAAATGAAAAACGGTACTGCGCCCGCAAAAAACATATCGGCGGCTTCCCTGAATCCCAGGTATACATTTGAAACCTTTGTGGTTGGGGCCAATAACCGTTTTGCACATGCGGCATCCCTTGCCGTAGCCGAATCCCCGGGGACAAACTACAACCCACTGTTTATTTATGGCGGGGTGGGACTTGGCAAAACGCACCTGATGCACGCGATCGGTCATTATATCCTTTCACAGAATCCGCAGGCCAGGGTCAAGTACATGACCACCGAGGCATTCACCAATGAGATGATCTCAGCCATCCAAAGCCGCACCATGTCCGAATTCAAGGATAAATACCGCAACAACGTGGATGTGCTGATGGTGGACGACATCCAGTTCCTGGCGGGCAGGGATGCCACCCAGGAGGAATTTTTCCACACCTTCAACAGCCTTCGTGAAAACCGCAAACAGATCATCATTTCCTCCGACAAGCCTCCTAAGGAGATCCCGCGGCTGGAAGAGCGCCTCAGGTCCCGTTTTGAGGGCGGGTTGATCGCGGATATATCCAAACCCGATGAGGAAACACGCTACGAGATCCTGCGGAGGAAAGCGGAGGATGAGCCCATCAACGTGCCTCCGGAGGTTCTTCACATGATCGCCGAGAGGATCTCCAGCAACATCCGCGAACTGGAAGGCGCCATGACCAGACTGATCGCATACGCGTCGCTGACCGGCCGGCAGGTGGACAGGGAACTGGCCGAGACCGCCCTGCGGGAGACCTTCGCCGCCAGCGAAAAGCGTTGGGTCAGCAGCGACGACGTCATCAGGGCGACGGCGGATTATTTCAACATACGCTGTGAAGAACTGAAAGGCCCCCGGCGGTCCAGGGATATCGCTGTTCCAAGACAGCTGGCCATGTTTTTGTGCCGTGAGATGGTAGGCGTTTCCCTTGAAATGATCGGGCGTGCCTTCAACCGGGACCATACCACCGTAATGCATGCATGCCAGAAGGTCACAGCGGACCTGAAAACGGATCCTCAGACGGCGCAGGCCGTGGACGACTTAAAAAAGAAGCTGACCGAAAACGGCTGATCCGCGGTGCGGCTTCAGTCGGGAGAACTGTTGCTCAATAAAAGAGTATCGCGCTGCCGTCGTCAGCGGTCCGGGAGCTTTTTGCCATCGCTCTGCCATGCTGTCGGCGGTCAGTGTGCCTGATCTACGGAGGTGCGAAAAAAATGAAGACGATCTATCTTGCTGGTGGCTGTTTCTGGGGTGTGCAGAAATATCTTGACCAGTTTGACGGTGTCATGGAGACCGAAACGGGCTATGCAAACGGACCTACGGAAAACCCGGGCTATCGGGATGTATGCGGCAACAGCGGCCATGCCGAAACGGTCCGGGTCGTGTTTGATGAGACTGTGATATCCGCGGAGAAACTGCTTCGCTTTTATTTTTCGGTCATTGATCCCCTTTCGGTCAATCGCCAGGGGCATGACGAGGGCATTCAGTACCGCACCGGGATCTACTATACAGATGAAACGCTTTTGCCCGACATCCGAAAAGTATATGACGAGGAAGAGAAAAAATGCGGGCAAGCCCTGGCGGTAGAGGTCAAGCCGCTTCAGAACTTTTATCCCGCGGAAGAATATCATCAGAAATACCTTGACAAGAATCCGGGAGGATATTGCCATATTCCCAGGTCCTTCTTTTCAATAGCCGGAAAGGACGGGGATGAATAAACCATGGAGAAGGTTGCAGTCATTACCGGCGGCGGCCATGGGATAGGGAAAGCCGCGGCGGAGGCGTTCCGAAGGGAAGGAATGGCCGTCTGCACGGCGGATATCCTTCCGGGCTGTTCATTCACCGGAGATATCGGCAGGCGGGAAGACCTGGAAGCGTTTGCGCGGCAGGTGACCGCCCTTTACGGGCGCGTGGACGTGCTTGTCAACAACGCGCCGCCGCCGATGAAAGGGATCGATGAATGCTCCTATGAGGATTTCCAATATGCCCTGGCCGTGGGAGTGACGGCACCGTTCTATCTGACCAGGCTGTTCCTTCCGGTTTTCGCTCCCGGGGCCTCAGTCATCAATATCTCATCCTCCAGGGACAGGATGAGTCAGGCGCAGACAGAGAGCTACACCGCCGCCAAGGGAGGGATATCCGCCCTGACCCATGCCATGGCGGTCAGCCTGGCAGGCAGGGTAAGGGTAAACAGCATCTCTCCCGGGTGGATCGAGACAAGGGGCGCGGAGCACGACGGTCCGGACGCCCTTCAGCAGCCCGTGGGCAGGGTCGGCAGGCCGGAGGACATCGCGGAACTGATCCTGTTCCTTGCGGGTGACAAGGCCGGTTTCATTACCGGGGAAAATATATGCGTGGATGGCGGAATGACGAAATTGATGATCTATCATGGGGATGCCGGCTGGACATACAGTCCTTAAGGCAAAATCAGTTTATATCATCAGGAATGGTATACAGCCCGAGGATCATTATCTGTGCTTCAGGAGAGAGCAGGACGGTCTGATAGGCTGTACCTTTTGCGGAAAGCTTTTCCTGCACCGCAAGATGGAATTCCTGTGCCCTGGGACCGGCGACGGCATACTCGCCGGTATCTTTTTTTCCTTTTTTGAGGACATCCAGTGAAACGAGTTTCGCTTCCACATCCACGCCGAATAGTTTCCGGACCTCCCGAGGCTCTTTCAGGTCGGAGAGGGCTTTGGCGAAATGCGCCATGGTGCAGGGCTCGGCGGAAGGAACAAAAGCGGAGGCTTCCGATGGGGTAAGCATGAACTGCAGACGCTGATCCTGCCGGTACGTCTTTCTCTGCCTGCCTTTATTCGTTTCCTCCGGGATCTCCCGGATGGCGAAGCGGGCACAGAATGAACGGATCACCTGTAGGAAACGCCCGCCGTACTCCTCAGCCTTCCGGAAGCCGACACCGGAAACATCTATGAACTCCCGCTCCGTCAGAGGGAGCTTCCTGCACATATCAGAAAGGGCCGAATCGGAAAAAACAATGTGCGGCGGCAGTCCTTTTTCCTGTGCGATGGACAAACGGAGCCCGCGCAGGAGCGCCATCAGGTCTTCCTCGCTCCAGGTCCCTTCACCTTCCGCCCGGACGGGAACTGTCCGGACGCTGTCTTTGTCCGCAGGCCTGCGCCACATAAAGCTTCTTTTCCCCGAAAGGATCTCCTCTGCCAGGGGACCCGGAGCGATCATCGGATAGCCGCTGCGGTATGTGCGGGAGAGGATATCCTCCCGAATCAGCGCTTCCAGCAGGCCGCATACATCGGCTTCCTCCATCCCATCCAGGGCTTTCCAGCAGTGCAGGAAGGAAAAACGGCTTTTTTTGTCTTCCTCGCGGATGGTACCGCACAGGACTTTGGCCATGTTTTTCAATCCGCAGCGCTCGTTGAGCTCGACTGCGGCGGCTGCGGCCTTCTGCGCTTCCCGGGTGGCATCGATGGCTGCGTATCCGAGGGTGCAATGGGAGCAGCCGGAACAGGTGGCTTTGGCTTTTTCACCGAAGTATTCCAGGATATACTGCCTGAGGCAGCCCGGGCAGGTACAGTATTTTTCCATCCGGCGCAGTTTTTCGAGATCTCTGCGCCGGAGTTCCTCAAATTCGCCGTCGGAGAGTTCCTCGTTCCTTTCCCGATGTTCGATCATATACCGGCCGATGATCAAGTCCTGCGGGGAATAGAGAAGGATGCATTCGGCGGGATCTCCATCCCTTCCGGCCCTTCCGGCTTCCTGGTAATAATTTTCCATGCTCTGCGGCATATTGTAATGGATGACGAACCGCACATTGGATTTATCGATGCCCATGCCGAATGCGTTGGTGGCGGTGATCAGCTTTTTCCGGTCAAAAATAAAGTCGTCCTGGCTTGACACCCTTTCCTCATTGCTCATGCCGGCGTGATAACGGGCAGCGGGGCAGCCGTGTGCGTTCAGGAAATCGCACAGCCGGTCCGTGTTTTTGCGGGTGGCACAGTAAATGATCCCGCTTTCGTCCCTGTGACGGGCAAGGAACTGCAGGATCCACTGGTCCCTGGAACGGGGCGTTTCCACACCGAAAAAGAGGTTTGGGCGGTCGAAGCCGGAAACCAGGACTTTGGGATCCTTCAGCGCCAGGAGCTTCAGTATGTCGCTGCGAACCGTACTGGTGGCTGTGGCGGTAAAGGCTCCCACCGCCGGACGATGAGAAAACTGTCCGATAAAATCTGCGATCTTCAGATAACTCGGTCTGAAATCCTGGCCCCACTGGGAAACGCAGTGGGCTTCGTCAACGGCGATCAGGCGGATATCGGCATTCAGGGCAAAGGACAGAAAATTGGGCGAAACGAGGCGTTCCGGGGCGACGTAGATGATCCTGTATGCTCCTTCACCTGCCAGGCGCAGGGCTTTGCGGATCTGTCCCTCGGTGAGGGAAGAATTGATATAGGCAGCAGGGACACCGGCCTGGTTGAGGGAACGCACCTGGTCTTTCATCAGGGAAAGAAGGGGGGAAATGACCAGGGATATCCCGTCCGAAAGGATCGCCGGTATCTGGTAACACAGGGATTTACCCGCGCCTGTCGGCATGACGGCAAGCACATCCCTGCCGTTTGACAGGGAATCGATCATCTCTTCCTGCCCTGGATGAAAGGATGTGTAGCCGAAGAATTTTTTCAGTACCTTGTATTTGTCCATGACGTCTCCCGTTCCGCCGCACGCAGGCAGCCTGTTCATTATACACTTGACAGTGCTTTTTGTCATGGCAAAATGCCCAAAGGCTTCTATTTTTTTCATTGACTTGGAGTGCACTTCAGGGGGTAGGATATCCATGGTATGTTCCATGAACGGACGGGTAATGATACGCGGGAGGAAAAAAGATGATCAAAACGTTGTGGCGGCTCAGCCGCGAAGCTGCGCGCTACAGGGGGCTGTATACCTTTGCGATCCTGTCGACTCTTGCGCTGACAGGGGTCAACCTGGCTGCTCCCAGGGTGCTTTCTGCCATGACGGGGATCGTGGAACGTGGTGTGGAGGAAAAGGACCTGAAGACCATCGCGTTAATGACGGCTGCTCTGGCAGTACTGTATCTGCTGCGCGTCCTGTTTCGCTTCCTCAGCAATTACCTTGCCCATAAGGCTGCGTGGCACCTTGTGGGGGACCTGCGAACAAAAACCTACAATAAGCTGGAACGTATGCACCTGGGCTATTTCCACGACAAGCAGACCGGGGACCTGATGAGCAGGATCGTCAACGACACCAGGGATTTTGAGCTTCTTTACGCCCATATGATCCCGGAAAGCATGACCAACCTGGTCACCTTTTTCGGTGTGCTGATCATGCTGCTCACCATCAACTGGAAGCTTGCGCTGATCACCTGTGCACCGATTCCTCTGATCTTCCTCTCCGGTGTGGTCTTTTCAAAAAAGGTGAGACCGTATTTCCGTGTTTCGCAGAAAAAGATGGGTGAGCTCAACGGTAAGCTTCAGGATAATTTGTCCGGTATCCATGAGATCCAGTCCTTCGGACGGGAAGACTATGAGACCGAAAAGGTGAACGAAAAAAACTTTGAGCATATCCGGGCGATGCTGAAGGCACTGAAGATCAGCGCGGTGTTCCACCCTTCGGTGGAATTCATTTCTTCACTGGGGACGGTCCTGGTGGTTGTTTTCGGGGGATATATGGCCTGGCGAGAAGGACTTAAGGTGGCTGATATCGTGGCGTTTCTTCTGTATCTTGGCCTTTTTTACGCACCGGTCACCGGTCTTGCCAGCCTGCTTGAAAACCTGCAACAATCCATGGCAGGGGCCGAACGTGTCCTGGACGTCCTGGATGCGCCTCAGGAGATCAGGGACAGTCCCAATGCCATAACGCTTGAAAATGTCAGGGGAGAGATCATCTTCGACCACGTCAGTTTTTCCTACAGGCAGGATATCCCTGTCCTGCGGGATGTATCCTTCCGGTGCGAGCCGGGAAAAATGCTTGCACTGGTGGGCCCGACCGGGGTGGGCAAGACCACACTGACACAATTGATCTCCAGGTTTTATGAGCCCACTTCCGGACGGATCCTGATCGACGGGTATGACCTGAGGGATGTTGCCATAGAAAGCCTGCGCCGGAATATTTCGCCGGTCCTGCAGGACACATTCCTTTTCAACGGGACCATTGCGGAAAACATAGGGTATGCGGTTCCCGAGGCATCGGAGGAGGATATCGAAGCAGCTGCCAGGGCAGCGAATATCCACGAGGATATCATGGCAATGCCTGACGGTTACAGGACCCGGGTGGGGGAAAGGGGGCTGCGCCTTTCCGGGGGCCAGAAACAGCGTGTGGCTATCGCCAGAGCCATCCTGAGACGGTCCCCGATCATCATCCTGGATGAAGCCACCGCCTCCGTGGATGTGGAGACAGAGAGACAGATACAGGAAGCCATCGCCGGCATTGCCGGCAAAAGGACGATCATAGCGATCGCCCACCGCCTGTCCACCATCCGCAATGCGGATACGATCCTTGTGATCGAGGACGGGCGTGTTACCGAAAGCGGCAGCCACGACGAACTGGTTGCCCTGGGCGGAAGCTATGCAAGGATGAACAGGATACAAAATTCCTCCGGCGGCGGGATCGCATAAAGCCGGGCCGAAAAGATGCAAAACGGTGAACCGTTTGTTTTGATACGCCGGAAGCGATTTGCCGGTTTTCGGCTGCTTTCGCTGAACAGGGTTGGATCTGTGCGCCGGGCGCGGTTTTCACAATAAGTATCTTCCTTTTTCGACGATATGTGTTTTACCGCCGATGACGATCTTTGTTTTTACGGGAGTTTCGATCTCATACCGGATCCCGTTGTCTGTCCAGGACCATGCTGAGCTGACGCGGCCGTGAACGGTGTCCAGCACCGCGGAAAGGGACGCGACGCGCCTGTCGGGCTGCGGGGCGATGAGGACCTGTGCGAATCCCGGTTTCATGGGCCGGATGCCGCACGCGACCCCGAACACCCAGTCTGCGACGGATCCGTATGCGTAATGATTGTATGAATTCATGTCGTCATCCCAGAAGGATCCGTCCGGCCTGATCCCGTCCCAGTGCTCCCAGATTGTGGTAGCGCCTTTTGATACCGAGTACAGCCAGCCGGGATATTCTTTGCGCAATAACAGGGACCAGGCGATATCCCCATGTCCGTACCTGCTCAGTTCGTGCAGCAGGTACGGCGTCCCTACAAGGCCGGTCTGCAGCTTTGTACCGCAGTCGGCGATCTGAGCGGCGAGGGCGTCGGCCAGTCTTTGCGGGTCGTCGGTAAGGCCGAAATGCAGCGTCAGGACTTTTTCGGTCTGGGTGTTCAGCCGTTCCGAGAACCTGGCCTTGTATGCGCTGACGATCCGTGCATACAGATCGCGGTATCCGCTGACATCCTTACCCAGGAGTTCGCCTGACCTGATCACGATGTCGACGGAGTTGGCGTAAAAAACGCTTAAGACCAGGTCGTCACTGCTGAACCCGCGCTTGGAAAGCTCGATCGTAGCGGGATGGTAATCTTCCGGCGCATCCAGCGCTAGCCAATCGCCATAAGTCCAGCAGCCGGTCCACAGGTCCTTATCGGTGGAAACGGTTGGGATGTAGGCGATCCATTTTTCCATGGCGGGATACATATCGGACAGGAAGGAAAGATCCCCGTATGTTTCAAACAGCTGCCAGGGAATGATGGTCACCGCATCGGACCAGGCTCCTCCGCCGGGCTTATAGGCAGTGAGGCTCGGGATCACCTCCGGCACCCACCCGTTATCATGCTGGGCTGCGCGCATATCGGCGAGCCATTTGCGGAAAAACTGCCGTACGTCATACTGGTACGTGGCTGTGCGGCAGAAGATCTGCCCGTCTCCCGTCCAGCCATAACGTTCGTCCCGCTGCGGGCAGTCCGTGGGGATATCCAGATAATTGCCTTTCTGGCTCCAGACAATGTTGCTGAACAGTCGATCCAGCATCCGGTCGCTGCTGTGCAGCCATCCGGTGCGTGTCATTTCGGAGTGCAGAACGATCGCCCGAATGTTTTCAGCCGAAAACCCTTGAGGATAAGCGTCGACGCGCAGATACCTGAAACCGAAGAAAGTGAACCGCGGCTTATAGGACTGCCGTCCTTCACGGCATACATATATCAACCGGCTCCGGGCGGAACGGTAATTGGCGTTGTAGAAATTACCGTCCTTATCCAATACTTCCGCTGTGGACAGGCACAGCTTTTCACCTGCATGGGCGGAAATATCAAACGCCATGTAACCGGTCAGGTTCTGTCCAAAGTCGATCACCCACTCTCCCCGGGGCGTACGAAAGGACGAACGCGGATAGACGGTCTCCTGTTCCCGTACCTCCGGGCCCTCCTGCGGGATCAGTATGTTCTTTGGATGATCGCAGATCACGGCAGGCCGGAATATGGGTACACGGGTCATGTCCACATCCTCGCCGATAAATATGCCGTTCAGCGTCACCTCACTCTCGGAAACCTCCCAGTCCCCATCCGTCAGGATCGTTTCTTCTGAGCCGTCGGTATAAACGATATACAGGGCGGCGATCAGCATGGCCGGCAGGAATTCATCGGGGTTCTGTGTTTTGGTCCAGGGGGCGTTTGTCCTGCGGTACCATCCGCTTCCAACGGTGACCTCCAGGACATTGTCTTCCTTCAGGAGTTTTTCTATGTCATAGGTCTGTACCTGAAGACGTTTTCTGTATTCTGTCCACCCCGGGGCAAGAATAAAGCGCCCTACCCGTTCACCGTTCAGTTTGGCCTCGTATACGCCGTCGCAGGTGACTTCCAGGGATGCAGTACGAACAGACTTTCTACAGCGGAATCTCCGCCTGAAAATGGGCGCCGTGGTGGAAGAGGCTCCCGGCATGGTGATCCAGGAAGCGGATGAGATCCTCATAAACATCTTTCCTTTCTTAATAGGTGCTTTTGACCCATCGGGCTGAAGAGCGCATCCCCCAGGTCCGAAGATCCGGACCCTGGGGGATGCAAAAACGGCATGTCAGAAGATTGGATGGTTTTAAGCGCTGGCTTTAAAGATGGCCAGCATGTCTTCCTCCCGTAGAAGCCTGGCCGAACCCATGGCACCGTTCACACCGACGGCGCACTTATGGGCCATGAGGGAAAGATCTTCCTCGGATGCGTCGACACCCAATTCCTTTAGGTTGGTGGGCATACCGATCCTTCTGAAGAAATCCTCAAGCGCCTCGATCCCCTTCAGGGCGGTTTCTTCAGCCGATGATGCAGGTTCGACCTGCATTACGTTGATTGCAAACCTTGTGAAACGCAGCAGGCAGTTTTTGTAAACATACCTCGCCCAGCTTCCCCAGATGGCGGCAAGACCCGCGCCGTGAGCCACATCGTATAAGCCGCCGAGTTCATGCTCCAATTTGTGTGTCATCCAGTCCCCGCCGTCGTTTCCGCAGCCGGTGAGTCCGTTATGGGAGAGGCTTCCGGCCCACATCACTTCCGCGCGGGCGTCATAATCCTTCGGATCTTTTTTCAGCTTCTCCGCGTTTGTCATCACCGTGCGAAGAAGTCCCTCTGCGACGGCGTCGGTGATCTCCATATTTCCGCCGTTGGTAAAGTAACGCTCCATGGTATGCATCATGATATCAGTGCATCCGCAGGCCGTCTGGTAGTCCGGGAGCGTCATGGTCAGCTCAGGATCCATGATCGCGAACTTCGGTCTGCCGTAATCGCTGCTGTATCCGCGTTTGACCAGGCCTTCTTCCTTGGTGATGACCGAGGAATCGCTCATCTCGCTGCCGGTAGCCGCAATGGTCAGGATCACGCCCAGGGGAAGGCAGCCGGCGGCTTTCCGTTTGAAATCATAAAAATCCCAAACGTCGCCTTCGTTGGCGACGCCATATCCGATGGCTTTGGCGGAGTCGATGGCGCTTCCGCCGCCCACCGCCAGGAGGAAATCGACGTTCTCCTTTTTACAGAGGGCGATCCCTTCATAAACGAGGCCGAGTCGGGGATTGGGAACAGCCCCGCCCAGGGTCACATAGGGGATGCCGGCTCCATCGAGGAGATCGGTGACCTTTTTCAAAAGCCCTGAGCGGATCACACTGCCGCCGCCGTAATGGACCAGCACTTTTTTTCCGCCGAATTCCCTGATCAGTCCGGAGGTCCTTGAAACGGTGTTTCTCCCGAAGACAACCTTTGTCGGCGTGAAAAAATCGAAATTGAACATATGTCCCTCCTAAAAAACGGTCACTCGTTGATCAAGGTGATCTTATTTCCCTTTTGCTTCATCAGGCTTCTGTTGAGCTCTCCGGCAGGATAACCGATGATCACAGCGCCGTAAACGCGTTCGTTTTCCTCCATCCCCAATGTTTGAAGGTACTCCACCAGACAGGGATCCTCATTCAGCCATCGCAGCTGGTTGATCCAGCAGCTGCCAAGATCGAGCGCGTTGGCTGCGATCATCATGTTTTCAATGGCACATGCACAATCTGCAATATTGTTGCCGTAGCCTTTGCGGTTGGCGACGGCAATCAGTAAAGGCGCATTATAACAGAAGACATACCCGCCTTTTTTTGACGCCTCAATGGAATGCCTGAGGCTGGCGTAGGTGTTTTCGTCGGCTTCCATGCCGGCGAATGCCCTTTCCGTCATTTCGACAAGTTTCCGGATAACATCCCGGCTTTGGATCACAAGGAAGTGGCAGCTCTGGTTGTTGCCGCCGCTGGGGGCTTGGACAGCGGCTTCAAGGATCCGGTCCAGCTTTTCCTTTTCCACGGGGTCCGGTCTGTAATTCCTGGTGCTTCGTCTCGTCAGTATCGCTTCGATGGCATCCACGCGTGTACCAACTCCTTTCGCGCTTTCGTGGCACGGTCTCGGCGGATATGAATGGATCGTCTGGTGGGTATGAAAAATTATAATTCTTCAAGCTGACTCTAAGTCAATAACGTATTTTGATCTCAGGCCTGCCCGGGCATTGAGGAACGCATGTTTTTTTATGCAGGGACGCTTACTCTCAATAATAGATTATTTTGCTTGTAAACAGTATATAACAGTTGACAACAGTTATATACTGTTATATACTGTTTGCGTTGAATCAACAAACAAAGAGGTCCGGACCATGAACATGATCATTGACACCTATTCCATGACCCCGATCTATGAACAGATCGTGGACTCCGTCAAACGGATGATCCTGTCGGGAGAATTGAAGGAAAACGACATCCTTCCGTCGGTTCGTGTCCTTTCACGGGACCTGAAGATCAGCGCGCTGACCGTCAAGAAGGCATATGACACCCTGGAGGAAGAAGGCCTGACGTCCACGGTCCACGGAAAGGGGACCTATGTAAGCGCCGCTAACCGGTCGCTGATCCAGGAGGAGCGGCGAAGGGAACTGGAAAAGGATCTGGAAGCCGTTTCTGAAAAAGCTGAACGCTATGGCGTAAGCAGGGAAGAACTGATAAGAATGCTTGAGATCATCACGGAGGAACAGACATGCTGAAACTGAAAGGCCTGAAGAAAAAATACGGGGATTTTTCACTGGATTGTTCCCTTGAGGTGCGGCCGGGAATGATCACCGGGTTCATCGGCCCCAACGGCGCGGGCAAAAGTACCACCTTCAAAGCGATCCTCGGTCTGATCTCCTACGACGGGGGAGAGATCGAAATATTCGGAAGGCGTATAACGATGCCTGGAGTCGCTGAAAAAAAACGCATCGGTGCGGTCCTTGCCGAATCCGGTTTCTCAGGAGAGCTGACGGTCGGCGATGCCGGAAAGATCCTTAAGGCGTTTTATCCCGGGTTCGACGCAGCGCACTATAAGGAAAAGGCCAGAGAACTGTCCCTTCCCATGGACAAAAAACTCAAGGAGTTTTCCACCGGCATGAAAGCAAAGGCCAGGGTGCTGAGCGCTGTCTGCCATCGGGCGGACCTGCTGATCCTGGACGAACCGACGGCCGGGCTGGATGTGATCGCAAGGGATCAGATCCTGGAGCTTCTCAGGGAAATATATCGCCGAAGATGAAAACCGCGCCATTTTGATCAGCTCCCATATTTCAGGGGATCTGGAACAGCTGTGTGATGATTTTTACATGATCAGCGGCGGCAGGATCCTGTGCCATGAAGACACGGACCGCCTTTTGAGCGATTACGCGCTTATCAAGGTAAGCCCTCAGGATTATGAGGAAATTGACCGGGCCGGAGTCCTGCGCCGGCGCAGGGAAGCCTTTGGGTGGACCCTGCTGACAGACCAGAAGCGCTTTTATGCAGAAAACTACCCCCGCCTGGTGATCGAGAGGATCACTATGGACGAGTTCATTCTGATGATGCTGAAAGGAGAAGTACTGTGAAAGGCCTGATGATCAAGGATCTTTGCCTCCTTCGGAACCAGAAAAAACTGCTGCCTGTATTTCTGATCCTGGCAGTCTGGTTTACGGTAATGAACAACGATGGATTTGCTTTCCCTTTCATGGCGATGATGGCTTCCGTGCTTACGGTCAGCACCCTCAGCTATGACGAGGTGGATAAAAGCCAGACGCATCTGTTTACCCTGCCCTTTGACCGCAGGACTTATGTGACCGAAAAATTCCTGCTTGGATTCATCCTGCTTCTTGCGTTCCTGGCTTTGGGGTGCCTTTGCGTCCTGGTGCGCGGTATCGTCTCTCCCGGGCCGGGAAATGGCAGCGTTGGGCTGTCCCTTTTCTTTGCGGTCTGCGCCGGCGTCGCCATGCTTTCCGTAATGATCCCGGTACGTATCCGGTTTGGCGGCGATCAGGGGAGGATCATTTTCTATGGCGTATTTGCTTTGGCGGCGCTCGCCTGCCTTGGACTGAAATGGCTGATCCCTGATATAGCGGAAAAGATCGGCGGCATTTTTACATCCGGGACCAGGGTCGTCGTCATGGCGGTGGTGGCTGCGGCTGTCATTGCCGCAGGCGGGTTCCTGGCCTCTGTCCGCTGGACAGAGAAAAAAGAATTCTGATCTTATATTTCCCGATTGGGCCGGAAAAGAAAAAACAATGGACCCGAACGCATATATGCTCTATAATTGACTGCGGAAACCGAAAGGAGGACTGAAAACATATGGATCTCAGGATAATCGTCCTTGCGGCGCTGACCGCGGTCTTTCTTTATGACCTGTTCCTGAATTTTATCCGCATGCGTTCGGCGGACAACCCGATCCCCGCCAACGTATCCGACGTGTACGACCGGGACACCTACCAAAAATGGCGGAAATACCACGCCGAGAAATCGCGTTTTTCCATTCTGACTTCGACAGCTTCCTTCGTTATCGACTTTGTCCTGCTGGCTTTCAATGTATATGCCGCCTTTGCACGGTTATTCCCGGCAAATGACCTGTTCCTGCAGATGTTTGCGGTATTTCTTTTGTCCGCACTTTCTTCGCTGTTGATGACGCCTTTTTCATGGCATGAATCGATGGTGATCGAGGAAAAGTACGGGTTCAATAAAATGACTCTCAGGACTTTCTGCCTTGACCTGGTGAAGGAATTTGTCATCAGCCTGATTATCATGCTTACCGTCGGAGGGATCCTGATGGCAGTCCATCAGGCCCTTGGGGACCGGATGATCCTGGTTTTCGCGGCGGTAATGACTGTGCTGGCCCTTGGCATCGTATTTCTGTATCCTGTCTTCGGGAAGATATTCAACAAATTCACCCCCCTTGAAGAAGGGGAACTGAAGGAAAGGATCACCGCGCTCCTTGAGAAAAACGGATATAAAGTACGGGCGATCAAGGTGATGGACGCGTCCCGCAGGACCACGAAATCCAACGCGTATTTTACCGGATTCGGTAAAATGAAGACCATCGTGCTGTATGATACCCTGGTGGGATCCATGACTCCGGACGAAATATGCGCTGTGTTCGCCCACGAAATGGGGCACGGACTTCACAGGGACACCCTGAAAAACCAGGCCCTGACCTTCCTTCAGATGATCATTATCGGCGTCCTGGCATGGCTGACACTCAGGACGAAAAACCTGTTCACAGACTTCGGATTTGCCGGGATCAATTACGGCTTTGCCGTCATACTGATCATGACCGTGGAATTCACTCTGTTGTCACCCCTGTTTGGAATGCTCGCGAATTTCTTCTCCCGCCGTGCGGAATACAGGGCGGACGCCCAGGCGGTGAAGGAAGGATATGGAAGAGAACTTATAAGCGCGCTGAAAAAACTGTCAAACAGCAATCTTGCCGACCTGGCGCCTTCTCCCGTTCTGGTCCGGCTGACTTATTCCCATCCCACCCTGAGCCAGAGGCTCGAGGCCATCGAAAAGCTGACGACCGTCTGATACGGCCCCGAACTCCGAGCGCAGAAGAGAATGGATAATGGACGAAAAAGGAGTGTTTGTCCGTGGAATTGTCATATGCGTACGATCAGGTCCTGTCAAGGATCGAAAGGCTTGATTTTCCTGCACTGTTTCGCGGCTTTCGCCGTTTCCCTTTTGCGCTTTACAATGACTCCGAAGCTGTTTTCTGTGGAAAACGGATCGCAAGACCCAAAGAATTTATAGCCAACACTTCCATTATGTACAACGGAGAATACATCGCCATATGGAACCTGATGGAGGAAACGTACGATTTCGACGTATTGGCGTCAAAACTGGCCCACGAAATGTTTCATGCGTTCCAGAACGTAAACGGAGAGAAGCGCTGGGCGAACGAACGGGCCGCGCTGGTGAAATACCGCTATGAAGAGGCCGATTTGGCGGCGAAGATGGAGGAAGCGGCATGCATGCGGCGGTGCCTTTTATGCTTTGACAGGGAAGCGTTTGACCGTCTGCTGGCCCTTCGCAAAGCCCGCATGGATCGCTTTCCGTTTGCGTACGATTACGAGGCACGGATCGAACAGATCGAAGGCACCGCGAATTATGTCGAACTGGAAGCCCTGTCGCAATTGGATGAGGGAAAAGGCGAAAAACGGAAGAAGGAAGCGCTGGACGAAATTTCCGATCCCACCCGGTATTTCCCTGCCCGGGCTGTAACATACATGACGGGCGCCGCATTCCTTTCCTGTCTCAGGAGGTACACGGATATCGATACGGAGTCTTTTACGGATACGCCTTTTTCCGTCGAAGCGTTGAAAAACGCGGCGCCATGCGCGCTGCCTGAGGGCGACGCGCGTGTGGCGGCCTGTCTTGAAAAGTGGCGGGCACGAACGCGGGAAAAGGTATCCTGCGCCATTGAAAAAAACGAGGTCGTCTTAGAAGGGACTCACTGCCTTGCCGCATGGAACGTTTACGACGGGTATTGGGACGGGAAATATGCTCTACTGACATATTTTCTCGGTTATACGGACGGGCCGCTTCCTGATACCCAGGAGCAGGTGCTGTCACAGATGAAGATATTAAACGGGAATTTTGTGGCGGAAATGAACGCTGATATGATGCTGCGGCGTGTATGGCATCAGGGATAACCGCTGAAAGGATCAGCAAAGACTGGAGGGAAACGTATGGGATATTCATTCATAAACCTGCGGGAACGTCCGAAGATCATGGATGCTGCGGCTGAATGGTTCCACCGGAAATGGGGCGTTCCCAAAGAGGCGTATGAAGAATGCATGTCGTCCTACCTGAAGGGAGATACGGAATACGGCTGGTATCTGTGCCTGGACGGGGATAGGATCGTCGGCGGGCTCGGCGTCATAGAAAACGATTTTCATGACCGCAAGGATCTCGCCCCGAACGTATGCGCTGTCTATACGGAAGAGGAATACCGCGGCCAGGGGATCGCCGGACGTCTTCTGGATCTTGTTGCGGAGGATATGCAGTCCAAAGGCATTTCCCCGCTGTATCTCGTGACCGATCACACGGGCTTTTACGAGAGATACGGCTGGGAGTTTTACTGTATGGCGCAGGGCGACGGCGAGGACGGGATGACAAGGGTTTACATCCGCAGGCCGTCCCATTCTTTGGACCGGGACGGCTGACAGCGCCGCAATATAGCGCAACCATCTTAAGGGAGGGAAAGGAATGCCCTTTATCCGGCTTGACATGGAAAGCTACGCCCGCAAGGCGCATTTTGATTACTTCAGGTCGCTAAGCTACCCGTATGTCGGAGTGACAGTCGATGTGGATGTGACGAACGCCCTTGACTTCAGCAGGACGCAGCGCAGATCCTTTTACCTGACCTTCCTGCACGCGGCAGCCCTTGCCGCGGACGGCATACCGGCTTTTCGGCAGAGGATCCGGGGAAATGGGATCGTGGAGTATTCGGAATGCCCCACGTCCCATACGGAGCCGGCAGACGGCGGGCGGTACTGCTACTGCACCCTTCATCACCACATGGGACTGCACGAATATTTTGAGCAGGCGGAGAAAGCCAGACGGGAATGCGTAAAAAACGGGATCACCGAAGATGAGGACGCAGAAAGCATGTACTTCGTATCGGCGCTGCCGTGGTTCCGCTACACGTCTTTGATCCAGCCCGTGGCCGGTGGCGATGAATCGAATCCCCGGCTCACATGGGGGAAATATGAAACCGACGGAAAGGGAAGGACGATCATGCCGGTCTCTGTCCTTGCGCATCATGCCCTGGTCGACGGGATCCAAATCGCCGAGTTCTACAGGAACCTGGAGAATGAGATAAATATCCTGGATCCCCTGGGGTAAGGCCCCTCTGCATCAGGGGATGAACGCGGAAAAAGCGCCGGGGATAATGACCGGGGAGTCACTCTACGGTGCGTGGATGGTTTTTTCGTTTGTCCTGTAGTATGCTTTGGGCATAAAGGAGGGGATCGCGATGAACAATTATGTAACCGGAAGCGTGATCCGCAGGCTTCGCGAAAGCAAGAGAATGACGCAGGAAAAGCTGGCTGAGATGATCCATGTCAGCGCCAAGGCGGTTAGCAAATGGGAGACCGGACAGGGCTTTCCCGACATCAGCCTCCTGGAGCCGCTGTCGAAGGCTCTGGGGCTTTCGGTGATCGAGCTTTTGTCCGGGGAAGCCGTCCGCAACACGAACAGGTCTTTCAATATACTTCGCGGCAGGATATATGTATGTCCCGTCTGCGGAAACGTGATCCGGGCCACAGGTGATGCGGTGATCAGCTGCTGCGGGGTGACACTGCCCGCTTTGGCTCCTGAAACGCCGGATGAAGAACACCGGATCAGGCTGGAGGTCGTTGAAGACGAGTATTACGTGACCATGGACCACCCGATGACGAAAACGCATTATATTTCCTTTTTTGCCATGCTCACGGACCAGGATGTCCGGTTTGTGAAGCTGTATCCGGAAGGAAACGCAGAGGCGCGGTTCGGGATCGGCCGGGCGCATACCCTGCTTGCGTACTGCAATCGGCACGGGCTGTTTCAGATCCGGATCGGAAGGGGATCCTTTGCCGGAAGAGAAACGGCGAAGGATACCGCGGGGAACTTTATCGTCTGACATCACATATCCCATACGGCTGCGTACCTAAAGCTTTATAATGCCCTAGCTCCATCCGGCGTCCGGGAACAAACGGGAATTGTGATCCGCATGCGTTACACACCGGATGAGGATATTTTTTTATCAGCCATATATATCAGTCTTTTCTTTTAAGAATCCAGATCAGGTTGCTTCTGTATTTTGAAGCAGTGGAAATATCCTTCAGGTCTTCCTTGTCCCCGTTGTATCCACGGTAGATGTCCAGAACTTCAAATCCGCAAAGCCTGGCCAGCAGGAACATTTCCCACCGGGTGGTCTGCCGCATCCTCAGGGGACGGACGCGTTCGGAAATGACGCTGCCGTCAGCATCGAATTCTTCGAATTTCCAGTTGCCGTACATCTGCTGCGTATATGAATCGTAGGTAATGGCATTCCAGATCTTTTCCCGGTTCCCGGCGCTGTTCACATACTCAAGCCGGATTGTGTAATCCTCCGGAGTGGTCCGCATCTGCTCCGCCTGCAGGGGCGGCCAGGGATCGAAGGTGTTCAGGGTCAGGATGCCGCCCGGCAGCAGCTGTTCTCTGAGATTTAAAAGCGCCTTTTCCTGGAGTTCCTGGGTGGGCAGGTGCATAAAGCCGCTTCGGGCGATGATCGCAAGGGAATACTTGCGCCCGGAGGAGAAGACCGTCATATCCGCGGGAAAGATATTCAGCTTAAGGCCCAGTTGCTCCGCTTTGTCCCCGGCTACGCGGCACATCTCCTCCGAAAGATCGGTTCCGTCGATATCGACGCCTCTTTCAGCCAGGTACAGGAGTACCGCGCCCGTGCCGCAGGCGACATCCACGACCCCGTTCGAGCCGTACCTGCGCGCCAGATCAAGATAAAACTCACGGAAAATCTCGAGATGGTCGTCATGGGCGTACATCACTTCCAGGTAGCGATCGTAGTTTTCCGCCACGTCCCTGTAATCGTGAAGATCGGGCTTTCTTTCCATGCTGCTCTTCCTCCGTTTTTTAGGTGCGGTCGATTATTCCTTATTCTATATACCTCGCGGGAATCCTTTTTGCTTATCTCGCGGGGGATTCTTTTTCGGCTGTGAAGGCCGGCGTTTCATAATAAAAATTTACTCGTTTTTTTTTCGTGTTTATGCTATCATGGTCACGGAGAACAACGCAGGACAGGAACTGCTTCCGTTTTTCCGGGAAGAGCCCGGGAAAGACGGCTGTTCTTTCGCCCTGCTTTCGTTTTGCGCACGCCAGGGAGGACACATATGAGACAGCTTTTGAAAAACGCCAAAGTATACGACGGGACCGGCGCCGAGCCTTATCAGGCGGATATCCTGCTGGAAGAGGACCGCATTGCCTGGATCGCCGAAAAGATCGACGTACCGGCCGACAGCATCATCGACCTGAAAGGCAAATCGATCTCCTCCGGTTTTATTGACGGGCATTCCCATAACGACTGGTTTGCCATCAAAAAGGATCCGCTTCCATATTTTCGTCCGTTCCTGAAACAGGGGATCACGACGTTCGTTGCCGGAAACTGCGGCATTTCCGAGATCGGATTTGAAAAGGGAAATCCGTATACGGACAGGATGGGCGGAGGGATCTTCAGCTTTGAGGATACCACCGGACAGTACGGTACGGCGGAAGAATACTTCCGGGCTGTAGACAGGCACATGCCCTGCAATCTGGCCCTGCTGGCCGGGCATTGCTCCGCCCGGGCGGCTGCCGGCGGCATTGAAAACAGGCCTCTTAAGCCGGAGGAAGAAAAACGGATGCTGGAGATCCTGGAACAGGCGCTCAAACAGGGTGCCGCGGGCATTTCCCTGGGGCTTATGTACAAGCCGGGACTGTTTGCGGACGTGGAGGAACTGAAAAAGGTGGCTGCCCTGTGCGTTAAGTATAATAAACCCCTGACTGTCCATCCCCGTGCGGAATCCAGGGTCTCCATGGCATACCCGCAGCTGCTCGGCCGCTCCCACCTGCTCAGGGCGGTGGACGAACTTGTGGAAATATCAAAGGGCACAAACCTTAAACTGCATTATTCCCACGCGATCTTTGTAGGCCGGAAGACCCTGAAGGACAAGGACGAACTGCTGAAGATCTTTGAAAGCCTCCGGGCGGACGGCGTGGACGTGATGTTCGATATTTACAACGAGTGCCTCGGCGTATCCGTGATTACCGTGATCCTGCCGCCCTGGTATCAGGGAATGAGCGAAAAGGAACGCAAACAGCCGTTCACACAGCTCAAGCTGTCCGTGCTTGTGAAGGCTTCCAGCATGTTGCTCGGCTTCGGCTTCAAAGATATCCAGATCGCATACATCGGACCCGGTTATGAAAAGTACGAAGGGAAAACGGTCCATGAGATCGCCCGTGAAGAAGGCATTTCCGATCTGAAGGCGTACCTGATGCTGTGCGAAAAAAGCGGTTTTGTCGGCAGGGTTAATATGGGGCCGTATTCGACCCCGGAGATCATCAGCGCTTTTGAACATGATCCGTATTGCCTGTACATGACCGACGCGTGGGTGGAGGATCACGGCGTCCAAAACCCCGCCATTTACGACTGCTATCCAAAGTTCCTCAGGGATTCCCTGCTCGGGACGGGGGATACCATGCCGAACACCATAAGGAAGATGACCGGCGCCATCGCGGACCGTTTCATGCTCCCGAAGCGCGGATATTTGAAAGAAGGATATTACGCGGACCTGACCGTGTTCGACGAGGAGGCGCTGCGCAGCGGAACGCCGGACCGGGAAAGATCCTTTGGGATCGAAAAAGTGTTTATCAACGGAAGACTGGTGTACAGTGACAATCAGCTTGAGGAAAGAGCGCTTACCCATACAGGCCGCGCCATCCCCATCGTATGATCTTTTCAGGGCAGGGGAGATATGACATCAGATGCCGCGCGCCTTTGCCGGATCCCGCCGCCCGGGGCGGCGTGGGAAAGGAAATGAACGATGCTGTCTGACAGTGCAGCCGGGTTTGTATCCGTCGGCGAAGCGATCCCGGATGTGATCCTGGAGATAAGGTATTATTCTACCTTCAATTTTATCGGCAGCAGGATCGACGGCTATGAGCAGCCCGTCGCGATGCTCACGCGGGAAGCGGCTTCATGCCTGAGGGATGTCAGTGGAGAATTGGCTTCCAAAGGATACCGCCTGAAGGTCTACGACGCATACCGCCCCCAGGGGGCTGTGGATCATTTCATGCACTGGGCGGAAGACCTCGCGGATACCCGTATGAAGCCTTTCTTTTATCCCGATCTTGATAAAAGCGTCCTGATCCCCTGCGGGTATATCGCGAAACGATCCTCCCACAGCCGCGGCAGCACCGTGGACCTGACGCTTTTTGACATGCGCACCCAGAAAGAACTGGATATGGGCAGCCCCTTTGACTTTTTTGGGGAACGGAGCCATCCCGACTTTAACGGCGTCACAAAGACGCAGTATGCCAATCGCATGCTGCTGCGCGAAGTTATGCTTCGCTATGGATTTCTCCCGCTGAGGGAGGAATGGTGGCATTTTACTTTGGAGAAGGAACCGTTCCCGGACACATATTTTACATTTCCTGTCGGTTCTGCCCTGTGACGGGTATTCCTGAAACTTCTCTGCGTGCACTTCATCCATCTGATACTTGCTCTCGATCGTTTTTCCCCCGGCATATCCTTCTGTTCGTCCTCGATCGGCATGGCGGTCCGCCTGCTTCAGGGACCGGTATCGCAGAAGCTCACAACCCGATCGTAAAAATCCTTCGCTTCCTCAAACGCGCCGTGCCCGAGTCCTTCATATACATAAAGTCTGCTCCCGGCGATCCCCCTGTTCAATTCGAGGGCAGCCTCGTTTCCGACTGTCCTGTCATCGCTGCCGGCGATAATGAGGGTCGGACAGGTGATTTTTGACAAGCTTTCGCGTCCGTCGAAGTTCAGTATGGCGCAGGCGTTTTTCATAAACCGTTCATAACCGGACGGTTTTGTGAACCTCGCCAGAAGGGAAAGGTACTTCCTGTTTTTTCGCAGATATTTTTCCGAGTACATTTTCTCTGCGGTGTCCGCCATCAGCGTCGCATGGTCCCCGTTTTTCGCCATTTCCATCCAGCCTTTGACCGCGGCCTGTACAGTAACGTTGGCGTTCGGCGCGGTGACCGCCAGGATCAGCTTTGACACCGTATCCGGATGCCGTACCGCTATGCACTGGGCGATCATCCCGCCCTGTGAAACGCCCATCAGGCATGCACGTTCGATGCCAAGGCTCCGCATGACCAAAACCTGGTCGTCCGCCATATCTTCCATGGCGTATCCTTCCGGCATTTCGTTTTTCCTGCTGAACATATATACGGTATAATCCCGGAGGAATTTCCTGTATGGCAAAGACAGGACAGGCGCTTTTCCCTTCACAGTCGCCAGGCCGTCTGACAGGCCCGGCAGGACAACCAGTTTCCTTTCGCCTTTTCCGAAGCAAGCGTAATACATATCCGTATTGCCGACGGGCACACAGCCGTTTTTCATAATTCTCCGA
The DNA here is from genome assembly GCA_017524725.1 of Clostridia bacterium. Lineage (GTDB taxonomy): Bacteria > Bacillota > Clostridia > Christensenellales > Aristaeellaceae > RUG756. Next base: position 37,016 of record JAFXUZ010000086.1, read on the forward strand.
TCCGGCCTGAAATTTCCAGGTCAATAATTCACAGGCAGCGCTGACCTTGCTCAACAGAAGCGGGATGGATGCGCCTACCCCCCCCCCCCGATGCAAATACGGGAATGGAAGCGGGGCATAAACGGATCCAAAGACGAGATACAGCGGTCAAAGCGGCAACGGGGAAAGGAATTGGTCTTTGATACAGCGGCGGATTCATATGAAAAGATCCGGCTCGGATATCAGGATGAGCTTTACGACGCTCTAAAGTCCTATTGCTTTCTCGGCTCCGAAAGCCGCGCGGTCGAAGTGGGGATCGGGGGAAGCCGGGCAACGCTGCCCGTTTTGAGAACGGGATGCTATGTGACCGTCGTGGAAAACAAAAATGAATCCCGTATCCAGTCTCTTTCCCGCTGCCCGGTCATTTCAGTTTGTTTCTGAGGGCGATCCGGGGGCTCACCCTGCATTTGTCCTTTCCAAGGCAGGCGACGATCATGTTCCATAATTCTTCGTCCGGTGCGTTTGCCTGCCCGTCCGGCAGCAGGAAAGCCTTTACCGGGCTTGCATACAGGTAGATGCATCCCGGCATGCGGAAAGCCTGCCGGGCCTCTTCCCATGGTATGGTCGCGACCTCACCGGGTTTATTGTCGTTCATGACGGTGATGTCCCGCATCCTGAGCGTTACCGTATAAACGCGCCTGCCCTTGCCCAGGTGCCACTTCTCCGCCTGCAGGTTGACCTGTGACAGAAACATGCCGATGTACACGATCGGCAGTCCCAGGCCGATTGCCAGCAGGACCGCGGCGATCATACCGGACTCTTGCTTCCTGGTCATCAGCGCCGCGAAGGCGAACGCGCACAGGATCAGGGCGAATACAGCCGGCCTCAGCCAGCGTTTCCTAAGCCTGAACATGTCAAACCTAGCGAACCGCCTGAACGTCCTCTCATCCAGCCTGACCGGTATCACGATCGTCTGTGCGCTTGCCATCCGCCGCCGCCTCCCGTATGCTTTTCTTACGGCTGATCCGCCGTGCCGGGTAAAGTATACAACCATTTCCCCGCGGCCGCAAGTGCCGCGGGGAGGCAGGAAACGAAGTTCCGCCTGGGGCTGTTTTTCGTCCTGTTGGTTTTTTGCTGTATTTATCACATTGTGCTAATTTTGTGTGGACTTTTCCGTCTGAATGTGTTATGATATTTTAAGTTAAACAGTTTATGTCAAGCAATCCGCGGAACTGAAACGGCTGCGGCCGTTTTGGAAATATGCGGCAATGCCGTGAATCAAATATTTTAGGAGGAATACCACACATGAAGAAACTGATCGGCCTGCTCCTTGCCCTGATCATGCTTGCCGGCTGCACCGCCTCCCTGGCGGACACGGTCACCCTGACCTACGCTGAAGTGAACCCCATCGAGGGCACCATCGTCGGCGAACTGGCTCGCGCTTTCAAAACCAAGGTCGAAGAACTTTCCGGCGGCACCGTGCTGATCGATATCCAGGCCAGCGGCGTGCTCGGCGCCGAAGACCAGATCCTCGACAATCTGCTGGGCTACGGCACAGTGACCGACATTTGCCGCATCTCCGCTTTTGCGCTCAGTCAGTATGGCTGCACCAAGGCGACGCTGCTTTCCCTGCCCTATGTGTTTGAAAACCGTGACCATTTCTGGAACTTCGCGACCAGTGACCTGGCCAAGGAATTCCTGAATGAACCGCAGACCATCGGCCTGCCCCTGCGCGGACTGTGCTACGGCGAAGAAGGCTTCCGTCATTTCTTCTTCAAGAACCCCGTCACTGACATCACCTCCCTGAAGGGCCTCAAGATCCGCGTTTCTTCCGACCCGGTCATGACCGGTCTGGTTAAAGGCCTGGGCGCCTCTGCGACCACAGTCCCGTTCACCGAGCTCTACAGCGCGCTGCAGACCGGCGTGGTGGACGCTGCCGAACAGCCCACCGCCAACTACAAGTCCAACGCCTTCCAGGAGGTCGCTCCCTATTTCATGATGGACGGCCACACCCTGGGCGCCGTGCAGCTGATCATCACCGATACCGCCTGGAACAAGCTCTCTGCCGAACAGCAGGCGTGGGTGCAGGAAGCTGCCGATTACGCTTCCCAGGTCTGCCGTCAGGTGAGCGAATCCAAGGAAGCTGAGACCCTTGAAGCTCTGAAGGCCGAAGGCGTCACTATCATTGAAGTCGCCGACAAGACCCCGTGGATCGAGGCCGTGAAGGATGTCGTTTCTGCCAACATCAACGGCGAAGACGCAGCTTACCAGCAGCTACTGGACCTCAAGTAACCGACAGGTATCTGTAGGTTTCCCTAAGGGGATGTGGGGCAGCCCCACATCCCCCTTTATATTCCCGCAAGAGAGGAGTGCTTGCTTTGCCTGACGCAAAAGTCCCCGGTTTTTTCCGATCACTGGAAAAGATCAAGCCTCTTTACGACTGGACGTACAAAATCCTGATGTTCGTCTGCAAGATCCTTCTGATCGGCGACATCGTGATCACCTGCTGGTCTGTCGCGGGCCGGTACATTCCCTTTATCACCGACCCGCACTGGAGTGAGGAGATCGTTCTGACGCTGATGGTCTATATGACTGTATTGTCCGCGAGCCTCGCTATCCGGAGGGCAGCCCATATCCGTATGACTGCGTTTGACCGTTATCTGCCTGAAAAAGTGGTCAAAGTGCTGGATGTGCTGGCCGATATCGCAGTGATGGTACTGGGCATCTATCTGGTCATATACGGCATCCGCTTCTGCAATTCGCCGCTGAGTGTCCGGGGCAAGTACGCCTCCATCCCGGTACTCAGTAAGTTCTGGCAGTATCTGCCCGTGCCGGTAGCCGGCGTGAGCATGATCATATTCGAGCTGGAACAGGTCTTCCTCCATCTGGAAGCCTTCTGGCTGCCCAAGAAAAAGGAGGCGGTCTGATTATGAATCCAGAGACCCTTTCAACTCTGATCCTGTTGGGCTCGTTCCTGGTCATGATCCTGCTGCGCTTCCCGATCGCTTATGCGGTCGGCCTCTCCACACTGTTCTGCATGATGTCGATGGGACAGCCCCTGCAGACGATCTCCCAGCAGATGGTCAAGGGTGTTTGGTCATTCTCTCTGATGGCGGTCCCATTCTTTATAACGATGGGTGTGCTGATGGGTACCGGCGGTATATCGGACAAGCTGATTGCTTTGGCAAACTCACTGGTCGGATGGATGCGCGGCGGCCTGGCCATGGTAAACATCGTGGCGTCCTATTTCTTTGGCGGTATCTCCGGCTCCGCTTCTGCCGACACTGCGTCCCTGGGTTCCATCCTGATCCCTATGATGGTGGACGAAGGTTATGACGCAGACTTTTCCACTGCGGTCACCATCACATCCTCCTGTGAAGGCCTGCTGGTACCTCCCAGCCACAACATGGTCATCTACGCCACCACTGCCGGCGGCATTTCTGTCGGTGCGCTGTTTATGGCCGGCTATATGCCAGGCGCCATCCTCGCCGTATCTCTGATGGTCGGTTCCTACATCATCTCCGTCAAACGCAATTATCCCAAGGGCGAGCGTTTTTCCTTTGTGAATTTTTTCAAGCAGCTTGGCAAGAGTATATGGGCACTGCTGGCTGTCCTCATAGTCGTGTTCGGTGTGGTCGGTGGTGTATTTACCGCAACGGAGTCTGCGGCCATCGCTGTCGTATATTCGCTGCTGGTATCCGTGTTCATCTATAAGGGCCTCAACTGGAAAGGGGTCTGGAAGTCACTTGAGAGCTGCGTGGAGACTCTGTCCATTGTTCTTATCCTGATCGCGTTTTCTGCCGCTTTCGGCAACTGTCTGACACTTTTGCACGTACCGGCCAAGGCGGCCAGCCTGATCACGTCTATTTCCTCCAACCCCATCGTGATTTCCCTGCTGCTCAACCTGATCCTTCTCATCCTGGGCATGATCATGGATATGGCGCCGATCATCCTGATCGCGACGCCGATCCTGCTGCCGGTCGCCATGTCCGTAGGCATCAACCCGATCCAGTTCGGCATCATGGTGGTGCTCAACTGCGGCATCGGCCTGCTGACACCGCCTGTCGGCGCGGTACTGTTCATCGGTTCCGCCGTTGCCAAGCGTCCCATGGAAAAGGTCGTCCGAGCGACACTGCCGTTCTACCTGTGTATGCTGGTGGCACTCCTGCTGATCACATTCATCCCGCAGATCAGCCTGTGGCTGCCCAGCGTTACCGGGTACAACATCGGATGAACTTTCTGATGGAATATTTCGCTTTGCATCTGCCGGGAGTACCATTTCAAACGTATCAAGAGATGGAAGCGCAGAATGCCTGCAGGGCTTCAACATCGATAAGTGAAATGTAGGCAATTACAATGACGAACGCTAATAAAGAACTCTCACAAGGCGAACCGGATCAGGTAAGGGGCGGGCTGATCGTGAAAGAAAACGACGACAGCAAGTTCTGGCTGATCCGACAGGACGGGACGGTATATGCTCCGGCTCCCAATTTGGAAAAAGCCCTGGAATTTGCCAGGACCCTCAGTCTGAGTACCGAAGTCATCACCCGGGAGGAATATGTGAAGCGCTTTGGACGCGAACTCGTCTGGTGACATAATATATTCCGGCTTATGAAGGATTCTGACGGCAATAACGGTTTTTTTGAATCGGTTCCGTCCCCGAACAAACACTGGAAATAATATCCCAAATGAGTTTTACGGCACCTTGTCCGGAGGGGCAGGGTGCCTTTCCATACGAGTTTTCTGTTCAGAAGCTGAAAGAACGAAGCCGGGTTGTTCAGGCACGGAAAAGATGATATAATAACCCGGATTAAAGGAAAACTTTACTATGGCAGAAAGGTTCCCGGGCATGGCGAAACAGAAATTTACAAATAGTGTGATCAGCGGCACCATCGTTGACTATGTTGCCTGGCGCGGGGACCTGACTTTTGAACATTCTCCCTGGGGCGAGATCGATGGGGTGATCGCCGCCATGATCTCCTATGGAAACCTCGGTGAGAACGAACTTGTCTTTGGGAGCGGCAGAACGATCAGGCTTGATGAGCTTGCCGATTCCAACCTGCTGGAACTGTACCCTCAGGAGGGCGTCGGCGACGGCGCAAAGGCCCGCAGCCGGTTTCTAATAAGCCTGGCTCAAAGCAGGCGTTTTCAGGATATCACCGTCCTGGACCAGGTCAATGAGGTGGATCCCGGGCGCAATATTCAGTTTTCCGCGATGACGCTGAATGTCCCCGGTGTCGGAACAGTGATCGCCTTCCGCGGTACCGACCCATCGCTGGTGGGCCGGAAGGAAGACTTCATGATGAGCTATGTTACTCCCGTTCCGGCACAGACCGCCTCGATCGCATACCTGAAAAAGGCAGCGAAAAACACCGCGGGCCCCCTTTATCTGGCAGGGCACAGCAAGGGCGGCAACCTTGCCCTGTATTCCGCAGCGCACGCGGAGCCGGCCGTTCGGGAGCGTCTTGTCAGGATCTATTCCTTTGACGGCCCCGGCCTGGACGATGAAACCATCGGCTCCGAAGGGTTACAGGCTTATCGAACCGTTGATCCGGTCGGACGTCCCGTCCGGCTCCATTGTGGGCTTGCTGATGAACTATCATCCCAAATACCGTGTGGTGCAGTCCGCCAGCTTTTCTATCCTGCAGCACGACCCGTTCAATTGGAAACTGGTCGGCAGGCATTTCCTGGAGGCAGAGAACGTTTCCAACAGCTCACAGATCCTGGACCAGGCTGTTCACGAATGGCTCAAATCCTGTACGCCTGAACAGCGGGAGACCTTCGTGACGGTCATTTTTTCTCTGCTGAGTAAAAAAAGTCCTCTGACGGAAAGGTGGAAACTGACGGGCTGATGAAAAAAGCGGATGAAGAATCCAGAAAGATGATACGGATGCTGGTCAATCGGCTGATCGTCTTATATGCCGGGATTTCGTGGGACAAGAATGTTCTGAAGCCGCTTATGCAGGCCTCGGACGATCTGCGGCTGAGGCTGAAAGGGCTGCAGGGAAACCTGGTCAAATCGGGCATTATCCGGATCGATAATCAAGGGAATGGTTTCCGGGAAGCAACGGAAGAAACCATGAGTATGGCGCAAAACGGAAAACTTAAGCGCGAGGAGTGTCTGCGCCTGGTACTGCTCACCGAAGAGATCCTGAGTATGGTCAGCATCGTTACCGGGGATATGAAAGCGGAATTCTGGATCGAGCACATCAGCAGGCAGTATCAGCTGCATGTTTCGACCCGTTCGCTCCGGAACAGGAAACAGCGCAGGCAAATGAAAAAAACGATCGCCTTGAAAAACGGTGAGAAGCCTGCAGGATTCCTGGCAAAGCTCCGCAGCGCTTTCGAAGGCGCGATGGTATCCGATACTGACCGGGTATGCTTTTCACTACCCGACGGCCGGGAACAGGATACTTCCGGGCAATGGGACGGATTTGAGCGATCCATCCTGTTCCACATGGCGGACGATGTTCGGATCACCACCGTCGGCGGAGAAGTCCGCATGACCGTAAGCAAGGGATTCGCAGAATAATGACGGCATTATAAATCACTAATTGGAGTTGTATGATAATCCAGCGGTCTGCCCGGGATACTGACGAGCAAATATCTATACAGTGGGAGGGGTATGAATAATGGCGCGGCAAAGCGTGTTTGAAATGCCGTTTGAAAAGGTCTATCAATGCCTTGTTCAGAAAGCCGAAAGAAAAGGACGGACACAGGCAGATGTGGACCGGGTCATCAAGTGGCTGACCGGGTATGAGGATATAGGGATCCTGAATGGCAGGACCTATGGCGATTTCCTGTCATCAGCGCCAGAGTGGAATCCCAAGTCGGATCTGATCACGGGTTCTGTCTGCGGGATCAGAGTAGAAGAGGTAACTGACCCTTTAACGAAAAGAATGAGGCAATTGGACAAACTGATCGACGAGCTGGCAAAAGGAAAAACGATAGAGAAGGTACTGAGATAGATGGCAAAAGTAAATACCCCGCAACCGGCTTGGTTACGGGGTTTTTGTGGCGCACCCGGCGCGATTCGAACGCGCGGCCTTTCGCTTAGGAGGCGAACGCTCTATCCTGCTGAGCTACGGGTGCATTCTGATGTGCTGCATAAGGCGGAGACCGGGTACAGGCTGTTTTATGGCTTTCGCCAAGGTGCAAACTTCATCGGAAGAAACATCAGCCCCTTATGGACAGCTTTTATATGATAACACACTATTCATAAAATGGCAAGGAGAAAATTTTTGCTCGCAGAAATGACCGGATATAAATAGAGGGAAGGGCAAAAATCCAGAAAACAGCAAAAAAACATTGCAAATGCGCCGATAAGTGATATAATAAGCCGTTCCTGTTGAATATTGTTTTTTCACGAATCCGAACATTGGGGGAAAGCTGTATGTACACTGTTAAGGATCTGTATGATCTGGACCACTCCCTGGCAGGGGAGTATCTGGCGGGCTTTACATATCCGTGGGAGGCCCTGAAAGGCATCAAGGAACTGATCCTGACCCTGGGCAAAACACTTGGGCCCGATTATGAACAGGTCAGTGAAAACGTGTGGGTCCACAAAAGCGCCAAAGTATTTCCGTCGGCATATCTCGGCGCACCCTGCATCATCGGCCCTGAAACCGAGGTAAGGCATTGCGCTTTTATCAGGGGGGCCGCCCTGGTAGGAGCCAATTGTGTGGTCGGCAACTCTGTGGAGCTGAAGAATGTGATCCTGTTCGATCATGTCCAGACGCCGCATTACAATTACGTCGGGGATTCCATTCTCGGCTATTACAGCCACATGGGGGCCGGGTCGATCACAAGCAACGTCAAATCCGATAAAAAGCTGGTGGTGGTGCACAACGGGACCGAACAGATCGAAACGGGCCTGAAGAAATTTGGCGCCATGATCGGCGATTATGTGGAGGTGGGCTGCAATTCCGTATTGAATCCCGGTACGGTGATCGGGAGACATTCCAACGTATATCCCACCAGCTGTGTCCGCGGAGTGATCCCGGAGAGAAGTATCCATAAGAACAACGGAACTGTCATCTGCAAAACGGAGGAATAAATATGGGCAAATATTTTGGAACGGACGGGTTCCGGGGCGAAGCCAACGTGGGGCTGACCTATGAGCATGCGGTAAAGATCGGCCGTTTCCTGGGATGGTATTACGGCGCCCGGATGGGGAAGCGTTCAAAGATCGTTATCGGCAAGGATACACGCAGGTCCTCGTACATGTTTGAATACAGCCTTGTCGCGGGCATCACCGCCTCCGGCGGGGACGCATATATCATGCACGTCACTACGACCCCCAGCGTATCCTATATCACCAGGACAGATGATTTTGACTGCGGCATCATGATCACCGCTTCCCACAACCCGTATTATGACAACGGGATCAAGCTGATCAACAACAACGGTGAGAAGATGGATGAGGAGACCATCCTGAAGGTGGAGGATTACATCGACGGGAAGATCGAGGTGCCCATGGCTACCAGGGACATCGGACGGACGGTGGATTATGTGGCCGGAAGGAACCGTTACATCGGCTATCTGATCTCTCTGAGCCGTTATTCCTTTAACGGTATTAAGGTGGGTCTTGACGTGTCCAACGGTTCGGCCTGGTCCATTGCTAAAGGTGTATTCGATGCCCTGGGTGCCAAGACCTATGTGATCAACAACGATCCCGACGGATACAACATCAACACCAACTGCGGAAGCACCCATATCGAGCATCTACAGAGATATGTGGTCGACAATCACCTGGATGTAGGTTTCGCATACGACGGAGATGCTGATCGCTGCCTGTGTGTGGATGAAAAGGGCAATGTCGTCACCGGCGACCATATCCTGTACATTTACGGCCTGTATATGAAGGAGCGGGGCAAGCTGTTCAACAACACCGTGGTCACCACGGTCATGTCGAACTTCGGCCTGTACAAGGCGTTTGACAAGGTCGGCATCGATTATGCCAAGACCAAGGTGGGCGACAAATACGTATATGAAAACATGAAGGAGTTTGGCAACCGTATCGGCGGCGAACAATCCGGGCATATCATTTTCTCCAAGTATGCCACCACCGGCGACGGGATCCTGACCAGTCTGAAGATGATGGAAGTGATGCTGGCCAAGGAAAAGAAGATGAGTGAACTTGCCGAGCCTGTGGCATTCTATCCGCAGGTACTCAAAAACGTGCGTGTGAAGAGCAAGCCGGATGCCCAGAACGATCCGGACGTGCAGGCGGCGGTCAAAAAAGTGACGGAGGCCCTCGGGGATGAAGGCAGGATCCTTGTGCGTGAAAGCGGCACGGAACCGGTCATCCGCGTGATGGTGGAAGCGGGAAGCAATGAAGTCTGCGAAAAATATGTTGATTCAGTTATCGACGTGATCAGACAAAAAGGACATATTGTGGAGGCATAAAAAGATGAGAGTCATTATTCAGGAAAACTACGACAAGATGTGCAAATGGGCTGCGGATTATATCGCCGCAAAGATCAACGCCCATCACGAAACCAGGCCCTTTGTGCTGGGTCTTCCGACCGGATCGTCCCCGATCGGCGTGTACAGGGAACTGATCAGAAAGAACAAGGCCGGAGAAGTCAGCTTCAGCAACGTGATCACCTTCAACATGGATGAATATCTTGGCCTGCCCCATGAACATGACCAGAGCTACTGGTACTTTATGCATGACAACTTTTTCGATCACCTGGTGGACATGAAGCCGGAGAACATCAATATCCTTAACGGGATGACCGAAGATCCGGAAGGCGAATGCGCGCGTTATGAGGAGAAGATCGCCGCCTGCGGCGGAATCGACCTGTTTATGGGCGGCATCGGCGTGGACGGGCATCTTGCCTTTAACGAGCCTTTTACCTCTCTGTCCTCCCGCACGGGCATCCGTGCCCTGACCACGGATACCAGGATCGTCAATTCCCGCTTCTTCGGCAACGATCCCGAAAAAGTCCCTGCGTATGCCCTTTCGGTCGGTATCGGAACGGTAACGGATTCAAAGGAAGTCCTGGTGCTGATCAGCGGACACAACAAGGCACGGGCTCTGGCCCAGACCGTCGAGGGCAACGTCAGCCACAAATGGACCTGCAGCGCCCTGCAGATGCACAACGGGGCGATCATCGCCTGCGATGAAGCTGCCTGCGGTGAACTGACCGTTGATACCTACAAGTATTTCCTTGATATCGAGAAGGCCGAGCGGCTGTAACAGGATCCGCTTGACGGATGGAAGGCTATAATGGCCATTGAGGGACGCGCTGCGAATGCGCGTCCTTTTTCGGATTCCGCAAAAGTTTTTTCTTCCGTATGACGTCGGATCCGTCACTTTACGATTGCCTGACAAGATCGGAAAATGGTATGATATATATCGTTGGTTCCATTCGCTCCGGGGAAGATATCCGGCGCGTCATCAGTTGCATTGGGAGCATTATGAAATGAAATTTTTATGGAAATACCTGCGGATCCATGTAAAACGGATCAGCGGTGTCATGGGGATCAAACTTTCCGGGACACTGACGGAGCTTTTGATCCCATATGTAATGGAACACCTGATAGACCATGTGGTCCCCTCCGGAAATACATGGCACGTGCTTTTGTGGGGCCTTGTCATGCTGTGCCTGGCGGGACTGGTGCGATTTCTTAACGTGACCGCCAACCGTTTTTCCGTAAAAACAGCGCGGCAGGTAGCGTATTCCGTGCGGCGCGATCTGTATCACGCGTCCCTCAGGCTTTCGGGAAGACAGATGGACAGGATCGGCCTGCCTTCGCTGATCAGCCGCATGACGTCGGATTCCTACAATGTTCAGTCCTTCTCCCAATCCGTCCAGACCATCGGAATCCGCGCGCCGATCATGCTTCTGGGAGGGATCGCGATTACCCTTACAATGGACGCTGGTCTTGCACTTATCCTGTGCATTATGGCGCCGATCATGATCGCTTTGGTCGTGTTCGTTTCCATGCGCGGCATCCCGCTGTACGACAAAGTACAGCGCGGCATGGACAGCATCGTCCGTGTGATGAGGGAAAACATCACCGGCATCAGAGTGGTCAAGGCGCTTTCCAGGGAATCCTACGAAAAGAAACGCTTTTCCGACGTCAATGATGAGACCGCCCGGAGGGATATCCGTGCGGGCATCGTCATGGCGCTTCCCGGGCCGATCGTGACCCTGTTTTTGAACGTCGGGCTGACCCTGGTGGTACTTCTGGGCGCCCGCAGGGTCAACGACGGGGTCACAGAGCCGGGAGTGATACTGGCGTTCCTGACATATTTCAATATGATCCTGATGGGTGTGATGGGATTAAACAGGGTGTTCATGATGCTTTCAAAGGCCAACGCTTCGGCCTACCGGATCGCCGAGGTCGTCAATACCGAGACCGACCTGAAGGTTCTCCCTCCAGAGGAATGCGCTGAGTGCGGCAGGGAAGGGATGATCGTGTTTGATCATGTGACGTTCAGCTATAACGATGACGAACAGGACGCTTTGGGTGCGTCTCATGACGACCGCTTTGCCGGCGGCGGGCGGCAGCAGTGCCTGGAGGATATCGATTTCGCCATCCCGCGGGGCGGATCACTTGGGATCATCGGTGCCACAGGAAGCGGAAAAACCACGATCGTCAACCTGCTGATGCGCTTCTACGATCCGCAGAAAGGCCATGTGTTCGTAAATGGACGGGACGTGCGCAGCTATCAGCCGGAAGAACTGAGGAGCAGGTTCGGAACAGTCTTCCAGAACGACACCGTTTTTGCCGACACCATCCAGGAGAATGTCGTCTTTGGCAGAAATGTTGACGGAAACATGATGCGCGCAGCAGCCAGGGACGCCATGGCAACCGGGTTTATCGAAGAATACGACGACGGGTATGAACACCGGGCGGATATCGGCGGGGCTAATTTTTCAGGCGGCCAGAAGCAGCGTCTCCTGATCGCAAGAGCCTTGGCTGCCAAGCCGGAGATCCTGATACTTGACGATTCCTCCTCAGCCCTGGATTACCGTACCGACGCGTCACTCAGGCACGCGATCAGGGAGCATCACCAAAGCGCCACGACCATTGTCATCGCCCAGCGGGTCTCGTCCATTATGAATCTGGACAGGATCCTGGTCCTGGAGGAAGGCCGGATGATCGGCAGCGGGACCCACCAGGAGCTTCTGAAGAACAATCCCGTATACGGCGAGATCTGCCGGACACAGATGGGGGAGGCGATGTAATGGCAAAGCGGGATTCCGTCATGCATAAGCCGAAGGACAGCAAAAGCGCCCTTCGGCGGACGATCGCTTTCCTTGGACCTTTCAAATGGCTGATACTGCTGGTATGGATGCTTTGCATCCTGTCGAATCTGCTCCAATTGCAGGGGCCGGACCTGGCGGGGCATGCCATCAACGAAGCCGCCGCGGGCAGGGGCAAGGTGAATTTCGAGCGGGTGTCCTATTATGCTGTCAGGATGCTGATGTGTTATCTGGCATCGTCTCTTCTGAGCGTCGTCATCCATACGCTGATGATGAATATCTCAAAACGCGCCGCAAGGCGCATGCGGCAGCAGGTCTTTGACAAACTGATGCTTTTGCCGGTCGGGTATTTTGACAGGCATGCAGGCGGCGACATCATCAGCAGGGTCAGCTATGATATCGACGTTATTTCCACCTGCCTTGCGACGGACGTGGTATCAATTATGACCAGCGTCGTGACTGTCGTCGGATCGGTGATCATGATGATCCGCATATCCCTGCCCCTTTCAGCGGTAGCCCTCTTCAGCGTTCCTGCCGCGATCATTTACACATCCCACATGCGCAAAATAACCCAGCCTCGCTTCGCCCGGCGTTCTAAGGCATACGGTACGATGAACGGTTTCGTGGAGGAGATGTTTTCGGGTCAGAAGACCATCCAGGCATACGCCTATGAGGAGCATGCCGAACAGCGTTTTGACGAGGTCAACACCAATTCCGCCGAAGCATACTGGGAGGCGGACCGTTATGGCGTAACCATCGGCCCGACCATGGGATTCATCAACAACGTGACCCTCAGCCTGATCGCCCTGCTGGGATCGGTGCTGTATATGAAAAACATTATCAAACTTGGATCCATATCATCATTTGTCCTTTATTCCAGGAAGTTTTCCGGCCCGATCAATGAGATCGCCAATATCATCAATGAACTTTTTTCCGCCCTTGCCGCGGCGGAACGGGTGTTCGCTCTGTTGGACGAACCCGAAGAAACGGCGGATCTTCCCGGCGCAGCGGAACTGAAGAACGTACGCGGCGAAGTGGAATTGAAGCATGTCGCCTTCGGCTACGACGAAAAAAAGACCGTGCTTCACGACCTGAGCCTCAGGGCAGAGGCGGGAAAACTGGTAGCCATCGTCGGCCCGACGGGCGCGGGGAAAACGACCATCATCAACCTGCTTATGCGCTTTTATGACCCGGCAGGCGGGGAGATATTTGTGGACGGAAAGGAGATCCGCACCCTGACCCGTGAAAGCCTGAGGCGTGCCTATGCGATGGTGCTGCAGGACACCTGGGTATTTAAAGGTACGATCTTTGAGAACATCGCCTATGGCAAGCCGGACGCCACCATGGAAGAGGTCACAGCCGCTGCCAGATCAGCCCATATCCATCCATTTATCATGCGGCTTCCGGAGGGATACCGGACCGTCATCAGTGAAGACGGCGGGAATATATCCAAGGGGCAGAAACAGCTTCTGACCATTGCCAGAGCCATGCTGTATGATGCCCGGATGCTGATCCTTGACGAAGCGACGTCCAACGTGGACACCGGTACAGAGAGAGAAATACAAAAAGCCATGCGTGACCTGATGAAGGGGAAGACCTGCTTTGTGATCGCTCACCGTCTGTCGACGATACGAAACGCTGACCTGATCCTGGTCCTTGACCATGGCGACGTGGTGGAGCAGGGGACCCATGAATCCCTGATGGCAAAAAAAGGCGTCTATCACCTCCTGTACGCGGCTCAGTTTGAATGATCGGCAAATGATCTGCCATATGTTCGGGACCGGGCGATGCCCGGCCCGTTTTTTTTCGTCATTTACCGGATAACCTTGATAATAATGATCCTGATTAAAAAGGCTAAATGCCTTTTATTTAGCGCCGAAGGTGCGTTCAGGATCGCATGAGAGTGCGCAGCACGCGGATTCTCAAATTGATAATTTCAATTTGAATAGTATAAAGAGCGTCCAGTTTCAAAGAAGCGTGATCTCATGATGCGAGGGCGCTGTTGAAGGCAAAAAAGCCTTTTTCCCTGCATGCTGTATTTATCCTATCATGATCTTTTCTTCGGGATATTTGGAAGCCGTACGCACCCTGCTGATCCTGCCTGAGAGCGCCAAAGCCAGGGTCAGGGGCCCTACACGCCCCAGGAACATCATGGGCAGCAGAACAGCGCGGCCCGCGGGCGAAAGGTTTGGGGTGCCGATGGCGGATACGCCCACCGTGCCCATGGCGCTCGCAGCTTCAAACCAGATATCCGCCAGGGAGAAACGGCCGTCCTCGATAAAGGATATCATCAGCGTACCGGTCACCTGTACGGCCAGGAACAGGGTGATGACCGCAAGGGCTCGGCGGACGGTATCCGATGACAGCCTTCGCCGGGATGCGTTCACCTCGTTCTCTCCTCGGATTACGTTCATCATCAGATAGAACAGCACGGCGGCGGTGGTGGTCTTTACTCCTCCGCCTGTGGAAGCGGGGGAGGCTCCGATGAACATCATAAGCGTGCTGAAAAGTTTTGATCCGTCACGCATCATGGAAAGCTCAAAGGAATTGAATCCTGCCGTGCGCAGGGTGACGGACTGGAAAAACGCGTTCAGCGCCTTTTCCCCTGTGCCGCGATCCCTCAGCGTTGCGGCGTTCGTTCCTTCCGCAAACAGGAAAACGAGGGTGCCGGATGCCAGGAGGATGCCCGTCAGGGTCAGCACGATGCGGGTATGCAGGGACAGGGAACGGAAGCCTTCCCGGCAGCGCAGGGTTTCCAGAATAACAGAGAAACCCAGGCTGCCCAGAATGATCAGCAGGGCCACGGTGATAAGCACCAAAGGGTCTTTGGAAAAGGCGGTCAGGCTGGAAAACTGCCCGAAAAGATCAAAACCAGCGTTGCAAAAAGCGCTGACAGCGTGAAAAAGGGCCATCCAGAGCCCGTGCAGCCAGCCGTACAGCGGAACGAAACGGATGGCCAGCACCGCTGTGCCGAGGGTCTCGATCCCGAACGCCAGCATGAGATAAAGCTTTGTCAGTACGGACAGGTCGGATAGGGATGCGCTGTTCATGGATTCCCGGATCAGCATGCGTCCTTTCAGGGATATCTTGCGTCCCAGCATCACCATGATCATGGTTGCAAACACCATGAAGCCAAGTCCCCCCACCTGGATGAGGACAAGCAGCACAATCTGGCCGAACAGGGAGAATACGGTTCCCGTATCCACCGCTACCAGGCCCGTAACACAAACCGCCGAAGCCGAGGTGAAAAGGCTGTCGAAAACACCGACGCTTTTCCCGCTCCGGGAGGATATGGGCAGCGCCAGCAAAAAAGCGCCCAATAGGATCAGTATCAGAAACCCGAACACCAACAGGCTTTCCGGACGGTGTTTTTTTTCCCTGCTTTTCCCTTTGCGAAAGACGATCACGGCGTTTCCTCCGTCCCCTTTTCTGTTTTCAGCATCCGATAACCGATGCCGATATGGGTCTGGATGAAGGGCTGGGCGTCGCTGCCGGTCTGCAGCTTTTTACGGAGCATGGCCATGAACACCCGCAGGGATCCCATATCCGAAGCGGTGAAATTGCCCCAGATCTCTTTCAGGATATAGTTGTGGGTCAGTACCTTGCCGGTGTTTTTTGCCAGCAGGCAGATCAGTTTGTATTCGATCGGCGTCAGATGGATCTCACTGCCGTTCAGGTAAGCGCATCCGGCCGCATAATCGATGCGGAGGCTTCCGTTTTCATAAACGGAGCTTTCCCCGCCGGCGGCGTTTGAAGCATGCAGCCTGCGCAGCGCTACCCGCAGACGTGCCAGCAGTTCGTCCACCGAAAAAGGCTTGGTCAGGTAATCATCGGCCCCGGCGTCCAGCGCTTCCACCTTGTCCGCGTCCTCGCTGCGGGCGGAGATGACGATGACGGGCATCGCGCTCCAGGTACGCACCTTTCGGATGATGTCTACGCCCTCCATATCCGGAAGCCCCAGGTCCAGCAGCATGATATCCGGCCGGTGGGTCGTCAGTTCGATCAGAGCTTCGCTTCCGGTCCCGGCCAGGCTATACTGATAGCCCTGGGTCTCCATCGTGACCGCCATCAGGTTCCGCACCGCGGCGTCGTCTTCCACGATCAGGATGGCTGCTTTACTGTTCAAATGCTTTCACCTCCGCAAGGGGGAGCGTAAAAAAGAATCTCGCTCCATGGGGAAGGATGTTTTCCATATGGATCTCTCCGCCGTGGGCCTGAACGATGGAACGGCATAGGGCCAGTCCCAGGCCGATGCCCCGGCGGCTGTCAGGGGAACGCTTGACGCCGGTATAGAACATGTCGAATACCCTGTCTTCATCTCCCGGAGGAACCCCCGCGCCGTCATCCTCCACCCATACCAGCGCTTTGCTTTGTTCACGCGCTGTACCAATAGTAATTTTTGCGCCTTCCGGCGTATATTTCACCGCGTTATTGATCAGGTTGATCAGCACCTGAACGATCAGGCCAGCGTCCATCAGGACGAGGAGCATATCATTGGAAAGTTCTGTCATGATACGGCGCCGGGATGCGTTCCGGTCCAGGTGCCGCAGTGCTTCTTCCACCGCATCAGAGATCAGTTCCGTTTGCAGGTTCAGCTTCATGGTGCCGTTTTCAGTACGGGTGATGGTCAGCAGGTTTTCCACCAGGCCGTTCAGCCAGATCGCATCGTCGTAGATGGATTCATACAGTTCCTTCCGCTTCTCGTCGCCCAGCTGTTCCGGATTTTCCAGAAGGATCGCAGCGTTGCCCGAAATACTGGTCAGAGGTGTGCGCAGGTCGTGGGAGATGGCCCTGAGCAGGTTGGCCCGCAGGGCTTCCTGGCGGGCGCTTTCTTCCATGCGCTGTTTTTCGCGGGTCATGTGATCCTTTTCCAGCGCAAGGGCGCATTCGTCCAGGATGGATATCATCAGGTTTTTGCGGTATTCGTCGATCATAGGATCGTTGTCCGCCCGGATGCCCATAACAGCCCACACCCGGTCTTCACCGTAAACTGCCATATACAGGCATTTAGCTTCCGGATATGCCCGGGTCCCATGACCGGCGTGTTTTTTGTTTTTTACCACCCATGCCGCGATATCCTGTTCCCGATGCAGCGGCACATCCGCAAAACCGCCGTCCTGATCTATCTCAAGCAGTATCGGTTCGGTGGCAAGCGCGTCTCCCGGATGATCATAGCAAAGAACACTGTGCTCCAGCAGCCGGCTCAGCTGACGCTGCGCCACATGCAAAATGGCATCCCTGCCTTCTGCTTTTTGCAGAAGCTGGCTGGTGGATAAAAGCACCTCCGTCTGATACGCCTTGTTGGCTGTCAGGATGGACTGGGCTTTGATCCGGCTGGTAAGGGAGCTGGACAGGAGCGCCGCGGCAAACATCACGGCGAATGTGGCAAGGTAGTCCGGACTGGAAGCCAGGGAATAATACGGTTCCGTAAAGAAAAAATTGAAAATAAGTACGGCAAGCAAAGAGGATAGCAGGCTGTATCCCAGTCCGGTGGTCAGAAGCGCCACACCCATTACGCCCAGGATATAGATCAAAACGATGTTGGTGATCGCAAGGCCGATGCCGGAAAACAAAAAACCAGTGCCGGTACAGGCTGCCAGGATGAGCAGCGTTTTCAAAAGGTCGCTTAAAGACAGGCGTTCTCCCCGCAGGAGATTCGCGAATGCCGAACGCCGCACGTCGGATCTCAGACGATTGGGAACAATGATGATCTCAACATCCGGCGCCAGTTCGTTCAGGCGTGACATTAACGTCTTTCCGGACAGAAGCGGAGTGCGCTGCCGGGGACTTTTGCCCAGCACGATCTTTGTGATCCTGCTGACCCGGGCATACCTGGCGATGGCTGTGGCGGGATCGTTGCCGAAGATCGTGGTCAGCCTGGCTCCATACCGCTCGGCAAGGGCAAGGTGGTCATGCACTGCCCGGGATTGGGCTTCATCCTGAATATCGGTGTTTTCAACATAAAGGGCGATAAGCTCCGCTCCGAGCGCGTGGGAGAGAGCCGATGCCCGACGGATCACATCTACGCTTGTGGGAGAAGCGGATACGCACACCATGATGCGTTCTTCATCGATCTTCCTGTCAGGCATGCGTTCACCTCTCCCGCTGGAATCTGATTAATTATACCATAACTTCCATAAAGACGGGAATAAAGGTAGAGCGCTCATATTAAAAACGTATAAAGGAACCGAACTGAATATTCCGGGTGCTTTTGAGCACCGAGTCCGGGCAAGTTGAGCCACCGTTCCGTTTTGAGATGAGCCAGCATTCGGGCGGAAGTTGAGCCGGCATTCCGGAAGATGTTGAGCCAGAAAATTCCTCGTATAATTCTCC
>JAFXUZ010000087.1 GCA_017524725.1 Clostridia bacterium
CACGAATCAAACACGACACAGGGGGGTTATCAGGGGGAACACCCCCTGATTGAGATCCGAGGGAGCGGCGTGTACGTGACCGAGGTTAAATTGCGGAGCAATTTTTCCTTACGGCTTTGCCGCCCGGGAGCCCCGTAGGGGTGACAGGCAAAGCCGCTGGGGGGTCTCACAGGGGGGACGTTGAGTCCCCCCTGTGGGCTCACGCATTCATGCGTGAGCCGTGCATAATGTGCCTGCCGGGTAAAACGGCGCCTGACGCCTCTCAGGGATCAATTCCGCCGGCTCCGATAGTGCGCCAGTCTCTGCGCGAGGCGGCCGATGCGTTCGTACGTGATGCGGCGGCACAGCCTGTCGGTGAAGCGTCCGTATTTACGGTACAGGAGATTGAAGAGCCAGTAGGCCGTCCGCTGCCGGCGGGCCGCCGGAGTGCGGCGGATGATGTTTTTGAGGCTGTACACCTGCCGGTAGATCCACAGATAGCCCCGGTACAGTTCCTCCGGCGTCATGCCCTTCGGACGGAAGACCACATGGGCCGTGTTGTACAATGACAGATCGTCTGTCAGCAGCCGCCCCTCTTCCTTCATCCGGTCGTAGAGAACAGTCCCCGGATACGGGGTCAGGATGTGGGAGGTGACCGTTTCGATCCGGTTCTTTACGATCCAGTCCAGGGTGGCCCGGAAGGTCTCCGGCGTGTCGCCGTCCAGGCCGAAAACGAAGCTGCCGTTGATCATGATGCCCCGGCTGTGGATGGCCCGGACCGCTTCCTCATATTCGACGGTCCGGTTTTGCCGCTTGTGGACGGAGCCGATGGAGGCGGGGGAGATGCTCTCAAAGCCGATGAAGAGGCTGCGGCAGCCGCTGTCCCGCATGAGATCCATCAGTTCCGCATCCTTCGCCGCGTCGATGGATACGGCAGCGTTCCAGCATAGACGCATCGGCCGGATGCGCTCCAGGAATTCCCGGGTCCACGCCCGGTTCCCGGCAAAGTTGTCGTCGATGAACAGGATATGCCGCTGGCCTGTGGCCCGGATGTCGGCCAGCACGTCCTCGATGCGCCGGTTGACGTAGTGGTGTTCGCGGCCGCTGTTGTAGCAGAAATCGCACCGGAAGGGGCAGCCCCGGCTGGTGTGCACCACATTGCAGTAAAGGTAAGGCTGCTTCGCGATCAGGTCGTAGGCCGGGGAGACGATGTCCTCGCCCCGCAGCGGGCCATTGCAGCGGTAGACCCTGCGGAGGCTGCCCGCGGCCAGGTCCGCCATGATATCCGGCCAGGTGCCTTCCGCCGCGCCGATGCACAGGGCGTCGAAGGCGTCCTCCGGGACCGTGTCCGCCGCGGTGGTGATGTGGATGCCGCCGGCCGCCACCGGGATGCCGCGGCTGCGGTACACGCGCGCGATCTCCATGGCCCGGGGCAGCACGTCCACCGTGACGGACAGGCCCACGATGTCCGGGGAATCGTCCAGCCGCACCGGGCCGATGTTTTCGTTCTCCACCGTCACCGTGTGCTCCCCGCGCAGGACCGCGGCGACGGTCAGCAGTCCCAGCGGCGGGGCCATGTGGAGCTTCAGGTCCGTATCCATGGGCCTTTTGATCATGCGCGGCTGGATCAGCTTGACGATCATGGGTTCTCCCCTGGGTTCCTGTATTCCAGCAGATCCCCCGGCTGGCAGTCCAGGGCTTCGCACAGCGCCGCCAGGGTGCTGATGCGGACGGCCTTGGCCTTGCCGGTTTTCAGGACGGACATGTTGGCCAGGGTGATGCCCACCCGCTGGGAGAGTTCCGTCAGGCTCATCTTGCGCCTGGCCAGCATCACGTCGATGTTGAAGACGATCTCTCCCTTTTCTTCTCTTTCCATATTTTCACCCCGTCAGATGGTCAGGTCGCTCTGCTCCTGCAGGTCCGCCGCCTTATACACCAGGTGGGACAGGCACGCCGCCGCCACTGTCACACTGGTCCCGACAAAGCAGATCAGAAGGGAGATCAGGAAGATCCCCGGGTGGTTCATGCCCAGGAAGAACAGCACGACGTTCCCGAGGAAAAAGAATGCCGTGTCTCCCGCGGCCAGCCACGCAATGCGCTTAAGCAGGCGGGCATTTGCCTGGGAGAAGGAGCGATCCCTGCCGATGTTGACCGCGATCATCCAGCCCGGCGCCAGTGAGGCGAAGCAGGGGACGGCAGTGCACCAAAGGAAGATCATCCACGGCCAGTGCCATCCCGCGAATTCCGGCCAGCTCGCGTGCATCGATTTCCCGATATCGGGAATGATGGCGAAGTAAACGATAAGCCCGCAGAGACCGATGCCGATGATAATGCCCTTCAGCCATGCGGCCAGTTTCTTCTGGTTCATTGCAAAGACCTCCTTTACAGAAGGGATTGTATCACCGGTTTATATGAATGTCAATTAAAATATATTGAAATACGATAAAAATATATCGTTAAAGAAGCAGACCTGTGATCCGACGCGGTCCGGGCTCCTTTTCCGTGCAAATATGCGGGAAAGGGCCGCTCCTCTTTGGATCCGACATATTCCGCCCGGGAAAAAAGCGGATAAAAAAAGAGAGCCCGCAGGCTCTCATCGGGGGAGGGGGAAAACAAACTTACTTTGCCTCCAGCCACTCCTTGGCCTTGTCGGCGCTCATGCGTTTGATGGTCTCTTCCGTGTAGGGGCTTTCGCTGCCGCCCGCGCAGTACAGGAAGAACTTGCCGCCCTCGGTCTTGTACAGGGACTCTTCGTATCCGGTCGGATCACCGAAGGCACCCACAGTACGCTTCTCGACCAGTTCGGAAGCTTCAGTGTCGTAATCCACCTTGCAGATCGTCTTCTTCATCGCTCAGGGTTCCTTTCCTTGTCCGTCCGGTCAAGGTTACAACCTTTCCCGGGGAATCAAATATTAACAAGGCTGTGCACCTTGCCCGCCAGTATCTTAACATACATCCGGGAAAAAAACAACAATACAGCGGTGTTTCTGCCCCCAAAAGCGCCGTGAAAACGCAGAAAAACGCGAAAAAAGGGCGGAAAAACGAAAAAAAAGGAGCGGGACGGCCATAACGTTCAGCTTTTGCCGTCTCCGGGAATGATCATGGGCCTGAAGCGGTCGGCGACGGCCCGGATGACCGGTCCCAGGCCGAACGCGATGGCCACGGTGACGACGCCCACGTCGGCCCCAACCAGGAGGCCCAAAAGAATAAAGGATACATCCCAGAGCATCCGTGTGACCATGAACGAGGGCTTTTTGAAGGTGTCGTGGATGAGCAGCGGCATGGAGTCATAGGGAGCCGTGCCCAGGTCCACCACCATATAAAAGGCTGCGGCCACCAGGAACAGGGCGATGGCAGGAACGAAAACGGCGATCTTCCCGGCAGTCTGCAGGGCCTCGGGATGCAGGCCCAGGGCGTCCATCAGGAAGGAGAACAGGTCCGCTGAATAGCCCACCAGGAACATGTTGGCCAGCGTCCCGACGCCGATGAGCCGGGGGGAACGCCAGAGGACGAAAATGAGCATCACGCCGTTCAGGATCATCTGCCAGGTGCCGAAGCTCATCCCGATGCGGCGGCTGACGCCGAGGTTGAAGGTGGAATACATGTCCGCGCCCCAGCCGATGCGGTCCAGCACCGCCACGGCAAGGCCCATCATCACGACGCCGGCGATCAGGACGGTCAGCCGGCGCTTCAGGTTTTCCGCGCTGCGGAAGCGCTCCGCGAAGCCAAGGAGAAATGCTTTCATAGTCTGTCTTCTTTCTGCCGCTTTTCCGGCGGCAGACCATCTTACCACGATTTGGCCCACAGGAAAAGAGTTTCTTTTGAAAAGGGAGGCCGTCAGATGGAAACATATCCCGGCATGTGCGCATGGAATATGCGTTTGGGCGAATAGGACAGAATACGAACCCAGTCGTTTTTAAGATCCGGATTGTTTTCATAGGCCGACAGATACCCATAGGGTTCGAGGTCGCCGACAAATGAGTCGCCGTCGTCCAGGATGAGGGAAACGCTGTCTTCGCTGTGGCTGGGGGTGTGGATGATCTCGCCGGCGATGCCGAGACGGGCAAGGAAAGCCCTGCTTTCCCCGCAGGAAATAACGGCCGCCCCCGCTTCGCTGACGGGCGTGAACGGCACGCGGTCCCTTTCAAAGATCCTGTCCGAAAAGTGGACCGAGCTTTCCTGGACGTCCAGCAAAAGCGGCTTTACGCCCTTTTCCGCAAGGCTGCCGATAAGGCCCATATGATCTGGATGATAGTGCGTGGCCATAACGTACCGTATGGCTTTCAGCGTGAGCCCGTTTGCTTTCAGCGCCCTGTAAAACGCGTTCAGCGTCCCCGCGTAATCCGTATCGATCAGCAGTCCCCCAGGCTGCCCTGGTATGTAAAAGGTGTTGGTGTTTCCGTACTTCAGCATGATCATGATCTTCGCCCCCCGCAGATCCCGATTCGCCGGGCGCACCGCCCGTATGCATGATATCTTATCCGCACCCTGACCGCAACAGGGGAAAAAACCCTTCCGAGGATCATTGACTTAGAGCATGCTTAAAGGAATACAATCATCATACGCGGATTCAAGCCTGTGGAATGATCAGATTTTCGGGAGGTCGAAACATGAAAAAGGTAACGGTATTGTGGTCCAGCCCCAACGCGGACGGCCTGACCGCCTCCGCGAAGGACCGGTTTGCCCGGGGACTTGAGCTGTGCGGCGCCGAGGTGCGGGAGATCTGCCTGAACCGGATGAAGATCGAACACTGCCGCGCCTGCGCAAACGGCTGGGGCACCTGCAGGCAAAAGGGCGAGTGTGTGATCCGGGACGACTTTGAGGACATCTACCGGGCGCTGCGGGATTCGGACGGCATCGTATGGATCAGCGCCGTCTACTGGTCCGACATGACGGAATGCTTCAAGGCGTTCCTGGACAGGCTCCGCCGGTGCGACGCCGCGCACAACCATTTCCTTAACGGAAAACGCTGCGTCCTGATAGTCTGCGCCGGCGGGACCGGCAGGGGGACCCTGGAGTGCCTGACACAGATGGAACGGGGACTGACCCACATGGGCATGCGCGCCTATGACCGCATACCCGTCGTGCGCTACAACGCGGATTATATGCTGCCCGCCCTGACGGAAGCCGGAAGGACCTACGCCAAACGGCTGGAGACCGGCTTTGACATGTACTACTGACGAAGATGTTTTTCCCCGGACACGACAGGAGGGTCCCAAAGTGAAAAGGACATTTGCTCTTCTCTTTGCCTGCGCCGTGCTCTTTTCATTCGCCGCGGCGGAGGAAACGCTCTATGTTCCCGGCAGCCTGGGGAACGTTTTCTGCGTGCTGAAAGTACCCGAGGGCGAAGGACCCTTCCCCCTGGTCATCCTGTGCCATGGGTTCGGCGGGAACCACATCGGAAACAGGGATTACTTCGATTTTTTTGTTTCAGGCGGCTTCGCGGCCTGCAGCCTGGATTTCTGCGGCGGCGGTCTTTTTTCAGGAAGCGACGGAAAAATGGAGGATATGTCCGTTTTGACGGAGGCGGAGGACCTGAACGCCCTGATCGACCGTTTTCTGGAGGATCCCAGGTTTTCCCGCGTATGCCTCTGGGGGAACAGCCAGGGAGGATTTGTGTCGTCATACGTGGCGGCAGGACGCCCGGAGGACGTGGCAGCCCTGGTGCTGGAATATCCCGCATCCGTGCTGGTGGACTTCGCCAAAGGGCAGCGGCGGGCGGACGGGACTTTTCCCGAGACCGGCTGGCTGCTGGGCATGAGGATCGGCCGCGGATACTTTGAGGCGCTCGCCGATATGGATATCTACGGGCATATCGCCTCTTACCGCGGCCCTGTTTTGATCCTTCACGGGGATAAGGACCGGCTGGTCCCACTTTCCTACTCCCAAAGGGCTTTGGACGCGTTTGAGCATGCGGAAATGATCGTCATGCCGGGGCAGGGCCACGGCTTTACGGGAAAAGGACGGAGCGAGGCCATGGAAAAGGAACTGTCCTTTCTGGAGCGGATCAGGTAAGGCCGGCGGAAAGGAGCGGGGATCATGGCGTCAAATGAAAAAACCGAACTGTTTGAGACCATGGCCGTTCCCCGCGCCCTGACCAGGATGGCCATCCCCACCATCATAAGCCAGCTGATCACGCTGGTCTACAACATGGCGGATACCTGGTTCATCGGCCGGGCGGGCGACCCGTATATGGTGGCCGCCTCTTCCCTGGTGCTGACGGTTTTCCTGATGGCCGGGGCGCTGGGCAATCTGTTCGGCGTGGGCGGCGGCAGCCTGGTGGTGCGCCTGCTGGGGAAAAAGGAAGAGGAGGAAGCCCGGCGGGCGGCCTCCTGGACGCTGGTCTGCGCCTTTTCAGCGGCGCTGGCCTTTTCCCTCCTGTGCCTCATCCTGATGGATCCCCTTTTGAAAATGCTGGGCGCCAGTGAAAACACCATCGGCTACGCCCGGCAGTACCTGCTTTTTGTGGTGGTGATCGGCGGCGTCGCCAACGTTGAGGGTACCGCCATGTCCTTTATGCTGCGCAACGCCGGCTATTCCCGGGAAGCGGCCTTCGGCCTGGGGATGGGCGGTGTTTTAAACATCGCTCTGGACCCGCTGTTCATGTTCGTGATCCTGCCGGACGGCTTCCAGGTCATGGGCGCCGGCATCGCCACCATGCTGTCTGGCATGGCGTCGTTCACGTATTTTATCCTGGTATACCGGAGGGTGAGACGTGATTCCGTACTGGATATCCCCAAGCGCATTGAAAAGATCCGCCCGGAGTCCCGAAAAAACATCTTTTCCATCGGCGTTCCCGCAGCGCTGAGCGTGTTCCTGTTCGACCTGACCAATATCGTCATCAATCGCCTGTCTGCTTCCCACGGCGACCTGGAACTGGCGGCCGTCGGCATCGTGCAGAAGGTGGAACGGTTTCCGCTGAATATCGGCATCGGCATATGCCTGGGCATGATCCCGCTGATCGGGTATAATTACGCCGCCGGGAACTTCAGGCGGATGAAGGCTTTTTTCACCGCTGCCCGGGTGGCGGGCCTGGCTGTTGCGGCCTTCAGCGTGCTGATGTATTACCTGTTTGCGGACAGGCTGATCGTTTTTTTCATCGGCGACACTCGGACGGTGGAGCTGGGAACGGTTTTCCTCCGGGCCCGGTGTTTTGCCACGCCCTTTATGTTCCTCAGCTTCAATATGGTCAATTTCATGCAGGCCGTCAACCGGGGCAGGGAATCTTTCTGGCTGGCCGCCATCCGCCAGATCGGTTTGAATATCCCCATCCTGTTTGTGATGAACGGCCTGTTCGGAATGATGGGCATCGTATGGACCCAGGCCGCGGCCGATATCCTGAACGTGATCATATCCTACATCATCTATTTCAGGGTCCTGAGGGAGATTGTCCCCGCGAAAACGGCGTAAAAAAAACGCAAAAAATCCCGCCGCGGCGTTTGCCGCGGCGGGTGTGTTTAAAATGCGATCACTTGACGAAGGGGTTCTCGGTGGGGTAGGGCAGGCTCGCCGGCTGGTTGTAGGCGATGTCCTTGACGCCCAGGAAGCGGAACACCTCGAAGAGGTACTTGCCCACATGGCTGAAGGCCACGGCGCCGTGATGGGGATAACGCTTTTCGATCAGCACATGGCGGTAGAAGCGGCCCATCTCCGGGATGGCGAACACGCCGATGCCGCCGAAGGAGCGGGTCTTCACGTCCAGGATCTCGCCCTCGGCGATGTAGGAGCGGAGCACGCCCTCGCTGTCGCACTGCAGGCGGTAGAAGGTGATGTCGCTGGCGGCCAGGTCGCCTTCCAGGGTGCCGCGGGTGAAGTCGGGATCGCTGCCGGCCGGCTCCAGCAGGCGGTGCTGGATCAGCTGGTACTTGACCGCGCGGTCGCTGCACAGCTTGCACTCGGGGGTGTTGCCGCAGTGGAAGCCCATGAAGGTGTCGGTGAGGCGGTAGTTGTACTTGCCCTTGATGTCTTCGTCGTAGATGTACTTGGGAACGCTGTTGTTGATGTCAAGCAGCGTTACGGGGTCGGCGGAAACGCACAGGCCGATGTATTCGGACAGGGCGCCGTAGATGTCCACCTCGCAGCTGACGGGGATGCCGCGGCTGACCAGGCGGCTGTTGACGTAGCAGGGCTCAAACCCGAACTGGCTGGGGAAGGCGGGCCAGCACTTGTCGGCGAAGGCCACATACTGGCGGCTGCCCTTGTGGTTCTCGGCCCAGTCCAGCAGGGTCAGTTCAAACTGCGCCATGCGCACGCTCATGTCGGGATAATAGGCGCCTTCGCCCATTTCCTTGGCCATTTCTTCGCACACGCCGGGGATGCGGGGATCGTTCTCGTGCTCCTTGTAGCTGACCAGCAGGTCCAGCTCGCTGTTTTCCTCGATCTCCACGCCGATCTCATACAGGCCCTTGATGGGGGCGTTGCAGGCGAAGAAGTCCTGGGGACGGGGCCCGAAGGTGATGATCTTCAGGTTCTTCACGCCGATGACCGCACGGGCGACGGGCACGAAGTCCGCGATCATGTCCGCGATCTCGTCGGCGGTGCCGACGGGATAGGAGGGGATGTAGCCCTTCAGGTGGCGCATGCCCAGGTTGTAGGAGCAGTTCAGCATGCCGCAGTAGGCGTCGCCGCGGCCGTTGATCATGTCGCCGTCGCCCTCGGCCGCCGCAACGAACATGCAGGGACCGTCAAAATTCTTTGCGATCAGGGTCTCGGGGGTCTCGGGGCCGAAGTTGCCCAGGAACACCACCAGGGCGTTGCAGCCGGCTTTTTTGACGTCGCAGACAGCCTCCAGCATGTCCTTTTCGTTCTCGACGGTCACCGGGCACTCGTACAGGTCGCCCTTGTAGGCCTTCATGATGTTGGCGCGGCGGGTCTTGCTCAGCTGGATGGGGAAGCAGTCGCGGCTGACGGCGATGATGCCCAGCTTGACGACGGGGATATTGGTCATCATGGTGCATGCACTCCTTTAAAATAATTTTTTAATTGGGACAGGTTCACAGGTCGCCGGCGATGTCGATGTTGACGCCCTTCAGGCGGACCTTGGCGCCCTGGGCCGCCTCGGAGGATTCCGCGTGGGCCAGGAGCCATTTGTTGCGGGCCCACAGGGTCTCGTCCAGGGTGTTGGCGCCGCTTTCCGGACGCCAGGAGGTATTGGTGTTGGCGGGCAGGGCCACCAGCACATGGAAGCCGACGGCGGGGTCGGTATGGCAGGGGGCGTAATGGAGCGTGGTGGCGTACACCTCCACCAGCGTGCCCGCCGGGACGCGGAACGCCTTGACGCAGGCCGTGTCCAGCATGCCGTTTTCGTCGATCTCATCCTGCTTGGCCAGGAGCAGGATAAAATCCTCACATCCCAGGTTGAATTCGCTGTCGCGGTGGTATTCCAGGCAGTTTAGGCGGGTGTTGTGTCCGTTGCACCAGCCCAGCTGGAAGGGCATCCCGCCGAACAGGGCCTCGCCGACGGCCTCCGCGTCGGGAGCCAAGTGCAGCGAGTCGTCCCGCGGCACGTAGTCGGTGCCCTCGGGCAGGGGCGTCTTTTTCAGCGCGGCAAGCAGTCCGTCCAGGGGATACCCCGTGGCGACGCGCCCGTACCGGCCGAATTCGGCGTCCGTGACGTTCAGGATCTTCATATGCCATCCCTCCAAAAGATAGGTATAAAACTGATTTTATTATACAGCACCGCGGGAAGCTTTGCAAGGAGCGGGACACAAGTTTAAAGTATGAAATACTGTGCATCGGCAAAACAGGCTCAAACCCCGGTCCCATGGGGGTCTGAGCCTGTTTTGCCGTCAAAGCCGGCATCATATCCCGTTTTTGATCAGGGATATAAAAGGGAATTTATTGATCTTCCGCGGTGCGGACCCGGGACCGTGCCGGGCCACGTTTTCCCCGGCGGTCCCCCTGCCGCGCAAATATTACGGTTCCGCCGACCATCCGTCGTCGATCGCCACGAAGGTGTATCCGCAATTGAGGGCAAAGGTCTCCGCCGCGGTGCCGGGATGGCCGTAGATATATCGCATGCCGTTCCCGCCGAAGGGATCGCCGGTGATGGAGACCACGTTTTTCGGGATCACCGCCGCCTCGGCGTCCGTGCCGCTGAAGGCGTCTT
Source organism: Clostridia bacterium (assembly GCA_017524725.1). Taxonomy (GTDB): domain Bacteria; phylum Bacillota; class Clostridia; order Christensenellales; family Aristaeellaceae; genus RUG756. Next base: position 10,088 of record JAFXUZ010000087.1, read on the forward strand.
CCTCGATGGCCGTAAGGGAAGCGGGCAGGATGAGCGCTTTTTCGGGCAGGAGGGGATAGAAGGGCATAATCGTATCAGCCGCGTACGCCTGTGCGGTTGAACCGGGATACCCGTACAGGACCAGGCTGGGGCAATCGTAGAAACAATCACTCCCATAGAATGATGCCTCACTGTTGAGGATCACTGCTTTTGTCAGGCCGCTGCAGCCGTAGAACGCGTAATCTTCAATGTCCGTCACGCTGTCCGGGATCGTCAGGGTCCCCGTGAAGCCGCTGCAGCCCAGGAACGCTTCGCCTTCAATTCTCGTCACGCTGTCTGGGATCGTCAGTGTCCCCGTGAAGCCGCTGCAGCCTTCGAATGCGGCATATCCAATGTCCGTCACGCTGTCCGGGATCGTCAGGGCCCCCGTAAAACCAGTGCATTTGTTGAACGCGTAATCTCCAATGGTCGTCACGTTTTCCGGGATGGTCAGGGTCCCCGTGAAGCCGCTGCAGCCGTAGAATGCGTAATTCCCGATGCTCGTCACGCTGTCCGGGATCGCCAGGGTCCCCGTGAAGCCGCTGCAGCCGGAGAACGCGTCATCTCCGATGCTCGTCACGCTGTTCGGTATCGTCAGGGTCCCCGTGAAGCCGCTGCAGTCGCAGAATGCGGAGTCTCCGATGCTTGTCACGCTGTCCGGGATGGTCAGGGTCCCCGTGAAGCCGCTGCAGCCCCAGAACGCGCTATCTCCAATGCTCGTCACGCTGTCCGGGATCGTCAGGTTTCCTGTCTTTCCTCCGGGACATGCGATCAGTACTGTTTTCTGTTTGTTGTAAAGGATGCCGTCTATGGATGTATAGACTTCGTTACCCGGATCTGTATTTATATCTGTAAATCCACTGCCAACAAACGCACCATTTCCAATGCTCGTCACACTGTCCGGGATGGTCAGGTTCCCCGTGAAGCCGCTGCAGCTCCAGAACGCGCTATCTCCAATGCTCGTCACACTGTCCGGGATGGTCAGGTTCCCCGTGAAGCCGCGGCAGCCCCGGAACGCGTCATAACCAATGCTCGTCACGCTGTTCGGGATGATCAGGTTCCCCGTGAAGCCGCTGCAGCTGAAGAATGCGTAATTCCCGATGCTCGTCACGCTGTCCGGGATCGACAGGTTCCCCGTGAAGCCGCCGCAATCAAAAAATATGTAATCTCCGATGGCTGTAATGCCGCTTTCGATCACCAGGGTATCCATAGTCTTCCCGTACCATGGCGCAGGCGAATCATATGAATAATCAGGTATCGGTCCTGCCCCTGATATCGTAAGCACGCCGTTTTCCAGGGCTGCAAGCACGCCGTCTCCCAGCTTCCAGCTGAAGGATGAATTTTCCTTGCTCAATATCACACTGAAGCAGCCGGTATTGGAAGATAAAAAAATCGCTCCGAAATAATACTCCGCTCCGGCCTCCAGTCGGCAGGAGACCATGAAATTGCTGCCGTCCCCGCCGTCGTCATTGGAAGCGATCGCGTTCATACTCGCGTCGTACACATATCCGTAAGTGTCATTATCGCCGGAAGATATGAAGGTGTAAAGCCCGCTTTCCGCCGGCGTGAACGAAAACAGCGCGGTTTCCCCTGCCTCGGCGATCACCGCTTCCGCCGGTACATCCAACAGGAGTTCTGCTGCACCAAGCAGGGGATAAAAGGGGATGCCGCTGCCGGCCGCATATTCCTGTGCTGTTGAACCCGTATATCCAAACAGGACCAGGTTTGGGCAGCTGCCAAAACAGTCATTGCCGAATAATGCATCGCCGTTGAGGATCTCTGCTTTCGTCAGGTTGCTGCATTCATAGAACGCGTAATCTCCAATGCCCGCCACGCTGTCCGGGATCGTCAGGTTTCCCGTGAAGCCGCTGCAGCCGTAGAATGCACTACTTCCAATGCCCGTCACGCTGTCCGGGATCGTCAGGCTCCCCGTGAAGCCGCTGCAGCCATAGAACGCGAAATCTCCGATGCCCGTCACGCTATCCGGGATCGTCAGGTTCCCCGTGAAGCCGCTGCAGTATGCGAACGCATAATCCCCGATGCTCGTCACGCTGTTCGGTATCGTCAGGGTCCCCGTGAAACCGCTGCAGTCGCAGAATGCGGAGTCTCCGATGCTTGTCATGCTGTCTGGGATGGTCAGGTTCCCCGTGAAGCCGCTGCAGCCGCAGAATGCGTAATTCCCGATGCTCGTCACGCTGTCCGGGATGGTCAGGGCCCCCGTGAAGCCGCTGCAGCCGCAGAATGCGTAATTCCCGATGCTCGTCACGCTGTCCGGGATCGCCAGGGTCCCCGTGAAGCCGCTGCAGTCTTCGAACGCGAAATCTTCGATGCTCGTCACGCTGTCCGGGATCGTCAGGTTCCCCGTGAAACCACTGCAGCTGTTGAACGCGCCATAACCAATGCTCGTCACGCTGTCCGGGATCGTCAGGGTTCCCGTCAAGCCGCCGCAGCCGGAGAATGCGTGAGGCCCGATGCTCGTCACGCTGTCCGGGATCGTCAGGGTCCCTGTCTTTCCTCCGGGACATGCGATCAGTTCTGTTTTCTGTTTGTTGTAAAGGATGCCGTTTATGGATGTATAGACTGCGTTTCCGGGATCTGTATTTATATCTGTAAATCCACTGCGAACAAACGTGTCAGCTCCAATGCTCATCACGCTGTCCGGGATCGTCAGGGCCCCCGTCAGACCGCTGCAGCCGTAGAACGCGCCATTTCCAATATACGTCACGCTGTTCGGGATCGTCAGGTTTCCCATGAAGCCGCTGCAGTACTGGAACGCGTAGCTTCCGACGTTCGTCACGCTGTCCGGGATCGTCAGGGTCCCCGTGAAGCCGCTGCAGCCTTCGAACGCGCTAAATCCAATGCTTGTCACGCCGTCCGGAATCGAAAGGTTCCCCGTGAAACCGCCGCAATTCAAAAATGCGTAATTTCCGATGGCTGTAATGCCGCTTTCGATCACCAAGGTATCCATAGGCTTTCCGTACCATGGAGCTGACATGTAAAAATAATCAGGTATGGGACCTGCCCCTGAGATCGTAAGCACGCCGCTTTCCAGGGTTGCCAGCACGCCGTCCCCCAGCGACCAGCTGAAAGATGAAGGTTCCTTGCTCAGCGTCACGCTGAAACTGCCGGTATCGAAATCAGAAAAATACCTCGCTCCGAAATAATACTCCGCTCCGGCCTCCAGTCGGCAGGTGATCATGAAATTGCTGCCGTCCCCGCCGCCGTCTTCGGAAGCGATCACGTTCATACTTGCGTCGTACAAATATCCGTAAGTGTCATTATCGCCGGAAGATATGAAGGTGTAAAGACCGCTTTCCGCCGGCGTGAATGAAAACAGCGCGGTTTCCCCTGCCTCGGCGATCACCGCTTCCGCCGGTACATCCGGCGTCAGCGGCGTAGCGTCCGCCGAAGCTGCGCAGACCGACAGGAACGTCAAAGCGCACAGGATGGTAAAACATATACGGCATTTTTTGATCACGACTTCACGCCCTCTCGCATTTATCATTATTTTACAATAATTATACATCGCCGAGTGGCGCTATGCAAGGCGCGGGACACAAGTTTAAAGCAATGAAAAATAGAAGTAAACGGCAAACAAAACGGCGGCTGCCTGAAGGGGAGCCGCCGCGGCGTCACGAAAGGACCCCAAGCACCTCTTCCGGGGTCGACAGGGCGGCGTAGCCGTCCTTCAGGTCGTCCCGGATGAAGCCCTCGGCGCGCATCCGCTCCATGGCGGCAAGGACCAGGTCCCAGAACCCGAAAATGTTGTAGAAGATCACCTTTCCGGGGATCTTCCCGACGGATTTGAGGGACAGGACCGAAAACATTTCGTCCATGGTCCCAACGCCCCCGGGCACGGCGATGAAGGCGTCCGAGATGCGCGCCATTTCCGCCTTGCGCTCCGAAAGGTCCCGCGTCAGGATCATTTCCTCCATGCCGGGCTGTTTTGCCTGGGTGGCCTCGAACAGTTCCGCCGTGACGCCGATGACACGCGCCCCCGCGCGGAGGAACCCGTCGGCGGCCGCCTTCATCAGCCCGTCGGCATAGCCGCCGAAGACCAGGGTATGGCCGGCCTTCCCCAGGGCATACCCCAGGGCCTCCACGGCGTCCAGGTATTTTTTGTCCACGGGGCTGGCCGACGCGAAAATGCAGATGTTCATGATTCCTCCTGATAAGAGAGTCGGGTTTGAGAAAGGGCGTACTCTTATGATGTTTGGATGCCGGTGAAGGCGGGAAAACCTTTTTTACCTGTCCCCGGTGGAGCCGAAGCCGCCCCGGTCTGGGTCCGGAAGGGTCTCCCGCTCCTCAAATACGACGGGGGGCATCTTTTTGAAAATGCGGAACTGGCAGATCCGGTCGCCTTTTTGGATGTCGGTCTCCCGGAGGGCCAGCGCCTGGAAATACCAGATATCCCCGTCCCCGCAGTAGCTTTCGTCGATGATGCCGATGCTGTTCGCCTGCACGACGCCCCAGCGGCGGAAGGTGGAGGAACGGGGGACCACATGGGCCTCGTAGCCGGCGGGCAGCTTCATGGAGACGCCCAGGGAGATCAGCTTCCATTCGCCCTTTTCAAGGTGCGTGTCCTCGGCGGCGTACAGGTCGATCCAGTCCCCGATGTCGATCTTTTCGATCTTCGGGATGTCCGCGTGGTAGCGGACGAGGATCTTTAATTCATTTTCAGGCATGGCTTGTCCTTTCGCTTGTTTTCGGGAACTCCCGGTTTTTCTACCATGATAACGCAGAATGGGACGGTTGAAAAGTGAAACTTGCCTGTTCCCGCCCTTTATGATAACATGGAACGGATCTGTATGAAAGGAGAGCGCGGCAAAGCCGCGCAGGTGATCATGCTGACTTCTCTGTTTCCGGACCTTCCCGCCGCAGGGCCTGCCATGGCCGGCGCGGTCATCGCCTTTATCCTGACCTTCGCGGCCCTGAAGAGCCGCTTTTCCTTCCTGCCCAAGGACAAGGGCCGCGCCCTGGCCGTGGACGGGGAAAAATCCCGGGGAAAGATCCGCGGGGTGGGGCTGGTGATGGCGGCGTGCTTCGTCGTCTGCTCCCTGCTGTTTGTCTCTGTGAACGCCGAATACCTGATCCTCTGCGTGATCTTCCTCCTGGAGATGCTGTCCGGCTACCTGGACGACGCTTCGAAGAAGTCCTGGAGCGACTACAAAAAGGGCCTGATCGATTTGTGCCTCGCGGCGGGCTTCATGGTGTCCTATGTCCGTTTCAACCCCACGGAGGCCGCCTTTTTCGACCGCTCCTTCACGCTGAATCCCTGGCTGTACGGCATCCTGGGCACGGCGCTGATCTGGCTTTCGATCAACGTGACCAACTGCTCCGACGGTGTGGACGGCCTGTGCGCCTGCCAGAGCGCGGTGGTCCTTTTGTCCTATGCGGTGCTGTTCGGCGGCGCTCTGGGGGATTACCGGTGGTACGCCGTGATCCTGTGCGCGGTGGTGCTGGCCTACCTCTGGTTCAATTCCTATCCCTCGACCATGCTGATGGGCGACGCCGGATCCCGCATGCTGGGCTTTTTCTTCGCGGTGCTGGCAATGAAGTCCGGCCATCCCTTCAGCTTCCTCGTCCTGTGCCTGGTGATGATCCTGGACGGCGGCAGCGGGATGGTCAAGATCTTCCTGAAGCGCTTCTTTAAGATATCGGTGCTCAAGGACACCCTTACGCCCCTCCACGATCATCTGCGCAAACGCCTCGGCTGGAGCGATACCCAGGTGGTCCAGCGCTATGCGGCACTGCAGGTGATGCTGGCGATGCTCCTGTACATGCTTATCAGGTAACTTAAAGGGAAAAACATATGGATATTCCTGTTTCCCGGGATACGGTGATGAAGGCGGCACAGGCGCGGCACGCCCTCCACGCGATGGCTGAAATAAGCATGCGGGAGGAGGAGACCCGGGCCTTTGTGGCCGCGTACCTGAAGGAAAACACGTCCTTCGGCATTGTTGACAGGGGCTCCTGGCTGTATGCCTTCCGCGAAAGGGACGTGCCCGGAGACGCGGGGCCTATCGCCTTTGTGGCCGACCTGGACGCCCTGCCCATCGACGAGACCGTTTCCCTGCCCTGGGCTTCGGCCCATCCCGGCGTATCCCATAAATGCGGACACGACGGACACATGGCGGCGCTTTTGGGCCTGGCCCTTTCGCTGGAGGGACGGCCGCTTCCCCGGGACGTGTACCTGATCCTGGAACCGGGGGAGGAGATCGGCGCCGGCGGCGAAATGTGCGCGGAGCTGATCAAAGAAAAAAAGATATCGGAGGTGTACGCCTTCCACAACCGCCCGGGCTATCCCGAAGGCGCGGTGGTGTGCCGGGGCGGACAGATCCAGTGCGCGTCCATGGGGCTGCGCCTGGCGTTCGAAGGCAAAACGTCCCACGCCAGCGAGAGCGAGGCGGGCAGGAATCCCGCTCCGGCCATGGCCCGCCTGGTGATCGCCATGGAAGACCTCGTCCGCTCCCGGGGCGGGGGCGTATGGTGCACCGTGGTGGGGATGAAGGCCGGGGAGGGCGATTTCGGCATCAGTCCCGGCTTCGGCGAGGTCTGCCTGACCCTGCGCGCCGAACGCCAGGAGGATATGGACGCCCTGCATGCCTTTGCCGTCCGGACGGCCCGGCGCCTGGCGGAGGAGGACGGGCTGAAGCTTACTGCGGAGGAGAGGGACGTTTTCCCCGAAACGCGCAACGACCTTTCTTCAGCGGAAAAGGTCCTCGCCTGTGCCGAGAAAGCGGGCTTTGCCACGATCCGCCCGGACAGGCCCTGGCGCGCCAGCGAGGATTTCGGATGGTTTCTTCGCAAATGCCCCGGCGCGATGTTCTATATCGGCTGCGGGGAAGAATGGCCGGCGCTGCATACCGCGGCATATGACTTCAACGACGCCGTCCTGCAAAAGGCCATAGTGATGTTCCTGTCGCTGATCTGAAAGCGGCATACCGCAAATAAAAGCAGCCCTGAAAGCGATCCGTTTTCGGGGCTGCTTTATTTGGGACTGTATGCCGGTCATTGGGCCGGCAACGCGTTTTCCCCGAGCCATCCGGTGACGGCGCGGAAGAGGCGATGGGCCATATCGTCGGCGTACCCGTCCTTCAAAACGTTGACGTTGCCGTTTTTCAGCGGGTTTGGAAGCTCGATCAGAAGGGCGCCGTCGGTCAGGGTGTCCAGCCACGCGCACAGCATGCCGCCGCTCTGCCATTTTTCAAAGGGCATGTCAAGGGCGCCTTCGGAGGCGAAATACGCCGCCATGGCCCGGTTCGAGGAATATTTGACCCGGTTGACGTAGCCGTGTACGTCGGCGGCCCAGCGGGGGGACACGGAAAGGACCAGGTCCCGCAGGGCCCGGGCCTCGCGGGAGGCAAACGGCGCGTCCCCGGTGCGGTTGGCGGCGGCGGTGCGCCGGACCCATCCCTCGGGAAAATCCCGGTTGATGTCCAGGCCTTCGGCGTTCAGCCGCCCGAAGGACACGTTGGAAGTGCCCTCATACAGCCCGTCGGGATTGGCGCAGGGCACGATATACACGCCGCAGTCCGCCGGAAGCCCCGGATCGGCGGCGAGCAGGGCGGCCAGCTTTTCGGCAGTCTCCTTCAAAAGCGCGCCGTCCCGGACGAACCTGTCCTCGTAGCCGTGGACGCCGAAGACCAGGAGGAAGCGGGTTTCCGCGTCCTCCGGTCCCGCCCGCAGGCATATAAGGTCCCGTCCCAGGGCGCTTTGGCCGAAAACGAAGGCTTCGGCGGCGGGTCCGTTCGCCCCGGCCCGGGAGGCAAAGAGCAGGCAGAGGAGCAGGACGGCGCTCAGGATCTTTTTCATTCCGTTCTCCTGTGATGGGTCACACCCGCCGGAGGAAAAACTGGCAGGCGCTGTAGTCCCCGCGGGCGGGGGGAACGGGAATGCCGCGGAGCATCATCTCGTCCCCGCCGAGGACGAGCCCGGTGTCCTCGTCCCTGTAATCCGCGTCCGGATCCAGGCCCCGCAGCTTCAAAAGGCCTGGCATCGCGTTGGGGGCGCCGTCCCGGAACACGTGGGTGACCACGGCTTTTTCCCTGTCCGGCGACACGCTCATCCAGGCGCATTCGCCGCTGTCAAAGGGGCTTTTGAGCCGCAGGAAATCGCCGTAGAGAAGGACGTCCTGCCAGGCGCGGACGCGCTCGTTATAGCGGCGGATATCCGCCTTTTCTTCCTCCGACAGCTTTGTTGGGTCCAGTTCGTAGCCGAAGGTGCCGCCCATGGCCACCGCGGCCCGGGCGGAAAGGGGGGATACGCGGCCGGTCTGGTGGTTGGGCACCGCGCTGACGTGGGCGCCCATGCAGGAGGGCGGGAAGACGAGGGATGTGGCGTACTGGATGCCGCAGCGCATCCAGGCGTCGGTGTCGTCGCTGGTCCAGGCCTGGGGCATCAGGCACATCATGCCCAGGTCGAACCGGCCGCCGCCGCCGGCGCAGCTTTCAAACAGCACCCGCGGGAAGCGGGAGGTGATGTCCCGCATCACCTCGTACACGCCCAGGATATAGCGGAAGGAGAACTCCTTCATCCTCTCCGGCGGCAGGGTGCAGGTGCCGATCATGTTGATGTTGCGGTTCATGTCCCATTTGATGTAATCGGCTTCCGCGCGCCCGATGGCGTCCCCGATGGCCTGCTTCACGTAAGCCTTTACGTCCTCCCTGGTCATGTCCAGGACCAGCTGGTGCCGGTTTTCCACCCGGATGCGGTCCCCGGAATGGATGCACCAGTCGGGATGGCTCCGGTACAGGTCGCTGTCCGGGCTGATCATTTCCGGCTCCACCCACAGGCCGAACTTCATCCCCATGGCGTGGATCTTCCGGGAAAGTCCCTTCAGCCCCTCCGGCAGCTTCCTCAGGTCGTCCGTCCAGTCCCCCAGGGAGCAGTTGTCGCTGTCCCGGCGGCCGAACCAGCCGTCGTCAAGCACAAACAGGTCCACCCCGGCCTCCTTCGCGCAGGAGGCGATGGACAAAAGCTTTTCCTCGTTGAAATCAAAATAGGTGGCTTCCCAGTTGTTGATCAGGATGGGCCGGGAGGCGCGGGCAAAGGCGCCGGAGGTGATGTGGGAGTGCACCAGGCGGTGGAAGGCGCGGCTCATCCCGCCCAGGCCCTCGAAGGAATATACCAGATACGCCTCGGGGCAGCGGAAGCATTCGCCGCCTTTCAGCTCCCAGGAGAAATCGAAGGGCTGGACGCCCATCATCACCCGGGCGGAGGAAAACTGGTCCACGTGGACGTTCGCGAAAAAGCTGCCGCTCCAGCACAGGGCAAAGCCCATGCATTCGCCGCTGTCCTCGGTGCAGCCGTCCCCGGTCAGGGCCAGGAAGGGGCTGGTCTGCTGGCTGGACGCCCCGCGGACGGTGCCGGTCCCCTGGTCGCCCATCACCAGGCGCCGGCGGGTCCACTGGCGTTCCCTGGCCCAGGCGCCCTGCAGGGTGACGAGCTCATATCCGCTCCCCTCCAGGTCCAGGCAGAAGGACAGGGCTTTTTCCAGGGTCACCGGTGTTTTTCCGTTATTGCGGATCACGGCGGAGCGGGCGATCGCATCGCAGTCGTCCCACAGGGTATACAGCAGGTCCACCTCCACGCCCGTGGGCTCGTCCCGGAGGGTCAGCGTCAGGGTACGGGAGCCTTCGCCCCTGGCCGAGGGCAGGCCGGGCAGGGCCGGTTTTTCATCGCTTACGCTGTGGCTGAGGTATGTCAGGTCCAGGGCTTCGCTGCCGTCGGAATGGCGGACCTGCAGCATGCCCTCCCGCATGTCCCCGCAGCCGAAGACCGGGCATTCCTGGGGAAGGCGGTCCAGGGGCGTTTCGTGCATGGTGAAGGCGTCATGGGTGCGGCGGCCCAGGCGCCGGCAGACCAGGTCGTCCCGGACGGTGCGCAGCGCCTTTCCCCAGTAAAGGTGCAGGGGATATTTTCCGTCTGCCAGGGAGATGATATAGGATACGCGGCCGTTGGTCAGATGGAACAGGCCCGCCGCGGGATCGAATGTAACGGATGCCATGGCTGTGTCCTCCTAAGGATGGAATGGTAAATACAATAGTAAAAAATCTTTCCGATTTTGTCAAGGAGCCGCTTTACAACGGTTAAATCATATAGTAAAATTTTAAGTAACAAACAGCGGGAACGCATGGCGGCAGGAGCTGAGCGGGAAGGGGAGGCGCATGAAGAAAAAAGTCACAATGAGCGATATCGGCGCAGCCCTGGGGGTCAGTACGGTGACCGTTTCCAAAGCCCTGGGCGGCAGGGAAGGCGTCGGGAACGAGATGCGCGGCAGGATCATACGCACCGCGCGTGAAATGGGCTACGGCACCGCCCGGGCGCAAAGCGCCTCTGACGACCGCGCCGACGCGGCGGCGGTGGGGATACTGACCTGCGAAAGGTTCTTCGACAAGGGATCCTTTTACGCCTCCATGTACCGGGAACTGACCGGGGCCATCCTGGAGGAGGGCATGCTCGGGGCGCTGGAGATCGTGACTGCCGGCATGGAGAAGGACCTGGTCCTGCCTGCCCTGGTGGCGGACAGGCGGGTGAATTCCCTGGTGCTTATGGGGCAGTTCAGCCCCGAATATATGGATCTTCTCTCTTCCTCCGAACTGAGAAAAGTGTGCCTGGATTTTTACAGCGACCGGGGCGGCTGCGCCGTCGTCAGCGACGGAAGGGGCGGCGCCTGGCAGATCACCCGGCACCTGATCGGCCTTGGCCACCGGAAGATCGGCTTTGTCGGCTCTTCGACGGCCACGTCCTCCATCACGGACCGGATGTGCGGGTACCTTCGGGCGATGACGGAGGCGGGGCTCCTGCCCGTGCCCCCGGCGTGGATCATGGAGGACCGGGACGCCGAAGGGAGGTACATTTTCCCGCTCAGGCTCCCCGAAGACCTGCCCACGGCCTTTGTATGCAACAACGACGATGTGGCCGCCCGGTTGATCCGCCAGCTGAACGATATGGGGATCGCGGTACCGGGGGACGTGTCGGTGACCGGCTTTGACGATTATACCCTTTTCCCCTCCCCGGTAAAGCTGACCACTTACCGCCCGGACCGGGAGCGCATGGCGCGGGCCGCCGTCCGCGCGCTGAAGGAACGCCCGGGGAACGATGATGACGGCACACTCCGCCTGGAGGTGGGCGGACGGATGATCCCGGGCGCTTCCTCCGGACCGGCGAAGGAAAAGTAAAATAGATTAAAATGTTAATTTAAAAATTAAGTAAAAAATCTTGACATCCGGCCGTGCTGGACCTATACTGCGTTTATAATTTCATGCCGCGAAAGCGCAAGGCGCGGCGCGGCGGAGAATTTTTAAGGAGGAGACCGTCATGAGCGTCAGGATTCTCAACACCCCCAGCCTTCCCAATATTCCCTGGCAGGACAAGCCCAAGGATCACCGCGCCCAGGCGCCGGTGTGGCGCTACAGCGAAAACCCGCTTTTCCCGCGGGAGCCGATCCCCGGCGTGGCCCGCATCTTCAACAGCGCCGTAATGCCCTGGGAAGGCGGCTATATCGCGGTCCTGAGGGGCGAACAGACCAACGGCGTGCCCTACATCTACCTGGGCCGTTCCTCCGACGGCATCCACTGGACCGTGGACCGGGACAAGATCCCCTTCAAGGATGAAAACGGCGAGCCCTTCATGCCCTATTACGCCTACGACCCCCGTCTTGTGAAGGTGGACGACACCTATTACGCCATCTGGTGCCAGGACAACTACGGCGCGGCCATCGGCATGGCCAAAACGAAGGACTTCAAAACCTTCACCCGCCTGGAGAATCCCTATATCCCCTTCAACCGCAACGCGGTGCTCTTCCCCCGCAAAATAGACGGGCTGTTCACCCTGTTCTCCCGGCCTTCGGATTCGGGCCATACCCCCTTCGGCGACATCTGGATGAGCCAGAGCCCGGATATGACCTTCTGGGGCAAACACCGCCATGTGATGTCCCCCAGCGGCAACTGGTGGGAGGGCGTCAAGATCGGCGCCGGGGCGGCCCCCATCGAGACCAGCGAAGGGTGGCTGCTGTTCTATCACGGTGTGTCCTCCACCTGCAACGGCTTCGTTTATTCCATGGGCGGCGCCATCCTGGACATCGACAAGCCCAGCAAGGTGAAATACCGCTGCGCCAATTACCTTCTGACCCCCACCGAAAGCTATGAGGAGAGGGGCTTCGTGCCCAACGTGGTGTTCCCCTGCGCGGCGCTGTCCGACCCGGATACCGGCAGGATCGCCATTTATTACGGCGCGGCGGACACCTATGTGGGCCTGGCCTTCACCACGGTCGACGAGGTGGTGGAGTACATCAAGGCCAATTCCAGTGTCAGCGCCGGCGACGCCGAGGAAGGCCGCCGCTGAGGAATGGAGCGGAAAACAGCCGGCGGAAGCGGAAAACGGAAGCGGAAAACGGAAGCGGAAAACGGAAGCGGAAAAAACGGAGGCGGTTTGAATGGTCATCCTGGACCCCGCGAAGGACGAAAGGATTTTGCGCCTGGGACGCACAGGCGAAAAGAAGGACCCTTTCCCGATGCACTGGACGGGGAGCGGGGTCGAGCTTAAGACGGCCTGCGTTTCACTGGACGTCAGGCTGAAAGCCGAATATCTTTCCCAGGCCCCCTGGGCCGCCGTCCTTGTGGACGGCGCGCCCGTGGGGCGCTTCTGCGTTGCCCGGGGAGAGGAATGGTACCACGCGCTCCTGGGCATGGACCCGGCGGTGACCCACGAGGTATCCATCCTCCGGGACAGCCAGCCGGTCCCCGGGGACGGGGGTTCCCTCCTTATGACCGCCCTGAGGCTGGAGGGGGAGGTATTCCCGGCGGAAAAGCCTAAAATGAACGTCGGCCTGATCGGCGACAGTCTGACGGTCGGCGAGGGGTGCCTGGGTCCGGTCGACGCCTGGGAATGGAAAACCGTATGGATGAGCGGGGCCCTCACCTGGGGGGCCGCGCTGCGCCGCGCCTTCTCATGCCGGACCCGGGCCCTGTGCCTGGGCGGCTGGGGCGTGTATTCCAGCTGGGACGGGCTCCTGTCCGGCGCCATCCCGAAGATCTATAACAGCGTTTGCGCCCCGGAGGGGGAGGACGGGGAGTTCGACTTTTCCGCCGATCCCCTGGACGCCGTGGTCATCAACCTGGGCACCAACGACATGTCGGCCCTGCGCTCCCTTCCGGAAAAGGAGCGCCCGGCTTTCGAAAAGGCCATGGAGGACGCTGCGGCCGCATTTATCCTGGAGGTCCGTAAAAAGGAGCCCCGGGCGGCGATCCTGTGGGCCTACGGGCTGTGCGGGGACGAAGGCGCGGACATCTTCGAAAGGGCCGTGGAAAGGGCGAGGGCGGCGGGAGCCCCCTGCGGATTTGTCCGGCTTGAACCGTTCGGCCGGGGGGAGGCCGGTTCCCGGGGACATCCGGGCCCTACCGTCCAGGCGGCGGCGGGACTGAAGACCGCAAAAGCGCTTGAAACGCTGATGGAAGGGGCCTGAGGGGGCGCGACCTGGCGCACAAAAAACGGACGAAAGGGTTGAAAAACATGAACGGGAAAACGGGCATGCGCCGGGAAATGGAGGAGCACCTGAAAAAGGTGATCCTTCCTTTCTGGGAGGGGCTGGCCGATGAAAAAAACGGCGGTTACACAGGCTTTGTGGACTTTGACTTGAACAGGGATGAAAACGCCGTGAAGGGCTGCATCCTGCACAGCAGGATCCTGTGGTTTTTTTCCACGGCCATGCGCGTCCTGGAGGACGAAAGCCTCCGTCCCTACGCCGACAGGGCGTACCGGGCGCTCCTTGGGATGCGAGATAAGGAAAACGGCGGGGTCTTCTGGTCGGTGACGGCGGATTTCAGGCCCTTTGACACCACCAAGCACACCTACTGCCAGGCCTTTGCCATCTATGGGCTGTCGGCTTACGCCTTGGCGACAGGCAGCGGGGAAGCGCTGGAGGAGGCCTTTAAACTGTTTGACGTTATCGAAGGCCGCTGCAGGGACGAAAAAGGATACCTTGAGGCTTTCAAAAAGGATTTCAGCCCCGAAAGCAACGAAAAGCTTTCCGAAAACGGCGTCAGCGCCTCCCGGACCATGAACACCCTGCTGCATGTCACCGAGGGCTATACCGAACTGTACCGGGCCACGGGGGACGAAAGGGTGCGCAAATGCCTCCTTGAACAGCTGGACATCTGGGAAAGGCACATGTACAACCCGGCGCTTTCCCGGCAGGAGGTTTTCTTCGGCCCGGATTATCAGACACTGATCGACCTGACAAGCTACGGCCACGACATCGAGACCAGCTGGCTCCTGGACCATACCCTGGACGTCCTGGGGGACGAAGGGGTGACAAAACGCCTGCGCCCGAAGCTTGAGAGCCTGGCGGAGGCGGTGGCCGCGGAGGCCTTTGTGCCGGGAAAGGGCACCGCCAACGAAAAGGAGCGGGGAAAGGTCGACAAAAAGCGCGTCTGGTGGGTGCAGGCGGAATCCTGTCTGGGATACCTCAACGCCTGGCGGCACGGCATGGGTGAAAAATACCTGGATGCCGCCAGGGACCAGTGGGATTTTATCCTCACCCGGGTGTGGGACCGCCGTGAGGGCGGGGAATGGTTCTGGTATGTTACGGAAGACGGGGAGCCGGCTGCGGAAAAACCCATCGTTGAACCATGGAAATGTCCTTATCACAACGGCAGGATGACCCTTGAGGTGATCGGCAGGAGGGAATATGAAAACATATAAGGCGCTGGAGGAAAGATACGAATCGCTGATCACCCGGGAAAACCGGGTGAACGACCGCTTTTACAACGGGATCTTTGACCGCTTTGTCCATCCGGTCCTGACGCGGGAGCATATCCCGCCCTTCTGGATGTACGATCCCGACCCGGAGACCAATCCCCGCATGATGCAGCGCCTGGGGATCAACGCGGTGCTCAATTCCGGGGCCATATACCTTGACGGGAAGTTCACTCTGGTGTGCCGGGTGGAGGGCATGGACCGCAAAAGCTTTTTCGCCGTGGCCCAGTCGGATACGGGGGTGGACCATTTCCGCTTCTGGGACCATCCCGTCATCCTTCCGGACACCGAAAAGGACGAGACCAACGTCTACGACATGAGGCTCACAAAGCATGAGGACGGGTGGATCTACGGCGTTTTCTGTTCCGAGAGCCACGACGGCGCTTCAAATGACCTGTCCGCCGCCGTGGCGAAGGCCGGCATCGTGCGCACCAGGGATTTGAAGACCTGGGAACGCCTGCCGGATCTGAAAACGCTCCGGTCCCCCCAGCAGCGCAACGTGGTGCTGCATCCCGAGTTTGTGAACGGGAAATACGCCTTCTATACCCGCCCGATGGACGATTTTATCGAAACAGGCTCGGGCGGAGGCATCGGCTTCGGTCTGTGCGATGATATCACCCACGCGGTGATCGACGAGGAAAAAATGACCTCGCTCCGGCGCTACCACACTGTGACGGAGGCCAAGAACGGGGCGGGCTGCGTGCCTTTCAAAACAAGCCGCGGATGGATCCACATCGCCCACGGCGTCAGGAACACCGCCGCAGGCCTCAGGTATGTGATCTACGCTTTCGCGACGGCCCTGGACGACCCCTCCCGGGTGATCGCCGAGCCCGGCGGCTACCTGATAGCCCCCCTGGGGAGGGAAAGGGTGGGGGACGTGAGCAACGTTGTGTTTACCAACGGCTGCTGCGTGGCCCCGGACGGCAGGGTGTTCATCTATTACGCCTCCTCCGATACCCGCATGCACGTGGCTGTAAGCGACCTTGAGCGAGTGGAGGATTACGTTTTCAACACGCCATCCGATCCCCTGCGCAGCGCTGACTGCGTAAGGCAGAGGGACGATTTCATCACAAAAAACCTGAAGTACCTGGAAAACCGTCAATAATTCCAGACGCGGGGCCGGCGGCCCCGCGTTTGTCGTCTCTCCGCCGTCCGGGCCGTGTCCGTTCCCCGCCGTGCGCTGCGGGACGATGCATGCCTTGCTTTTTATGAGCTTCGCGGGTATAATATAAATATGAACGTATCCGACATACCGGGACTTAACAGAAAAGGGGAAAAGCCATGCGCAAGACGAAGATCGTTTGTACCATCGGCCCGGCCAGCAGGAACGAAAATACCATCAGGAAAATGATCGAGGCCGGCATGAACGTGGCCAGGCTCAATTTTTCCCACGGGACCCACGAATACCACAAGGAGACCATCGACCTCCTCAAGGCCGTGAGGAAGGATATGGGCGTGCCGCTGGCCATCATGCTGGACACCAAGGGCCCTGAGATCCGCCTGAAGAACTTCAGGGACCATACGGTGGAACTGAAGGACGGGCAGCCTTTCACCCTGACGGTGAAGGACGTGGAGGGTGACGAGACCCGGGCCTCGGTCACCTACGCGGGCCTTCCGAAGTGCCTTAAGAAGGGCAACATGATCCTGATCAACGACGGCAAGATCTCCCTTAGGGTGGAAAGCACCGACGAGGAGGAGATACTCTGCACCGTGCTCCACGGCGGCCCGGTCAGCGACCACAAGGGCGTCAACGTGCCGGACGTGCACGTGGATATGCCCCACATGAGCGAGCAGGACAAAAAGGATCTGTATTTCGGCGTACAGGAGGGCGTGGATTATGTGGCGGCCTCCTTCATCCGCTGCGCCAAGGACGTGACGGACATCCGCAAGTTCCTCAATTACCACGGCGGGCACGATATCCGCATCATCAGCAAGATCGAAAACCGCGAGGGCATCGACAATTTTGACGAGATCCTCGCAAAATCCGACGGCATCATGGTGGCCCGGGGCGACATGGGCGTGGAGGTGGAGTACAACCGGCTGCCGGGCATCCAGAAACGCCTGATCTCCAGGTGTTACCTGGCGGGCAAGATGGTCATCACCGCCACCCAGATGCTGGATTCCATGATGTCCAACCCGATGCCTACCCGCGCCGAGATCACCGACGTGGCCAACGCGGTCTTCGACGGCACCAGCGCGGTGATGCTGTCGGGCGAAAGCGCCGCGGGCCAGTTCCCGGTGGAATCGGTGGCGACCATGGCCAACATCGCCGCCCAGGCCGAAAAGGACGCGGCCGAGATCTACGGCCAGCGCATCCACAATTACGACATACCCGACAAGGACATTACCAACGCGGTGTGCGACGCGGCCTGCAGGGCGGCCAACGACGTCAGGGCCCGGGTCATCATTTCGGTGACCAAATCCGGCGGAACGGCAAGGAACCTTTCCAAGTTTCGTCCCTCCCAGCCGATCATCGCGGCCACGCCCGAGGAAAAAACCTTTAACCAGCTTGCCCTGTCCTGGGGCGTGTATCCGGTCAAATCCCTGTACCAGCAGGATTACGACCACCTCCTGACCCACGCGGTGGACTGCGCCCGGCAGATCGACATGATCGATCCCGGGGACACCGTGATCATCATCGCCGGCATCCCCCTGGGGCAGACCGGCTCCACCAACGTGATCAAGGTGGAAACGGTGTGACGCTTTTTTTCACCCTGATTCTTTTATATCCGTTCGGTACTGTTCAAACGGAAAGATTTCGGTTATAATAAGCTATACCCGATCACTGAAATGGGAGGACAACCAGCCATGATACAAGTCATTCACGGTAAAAAAGGCTCCGGCAAGACAAAAAAGATCCTGGATATGGCCAACGCGGCAGTGGATCAGTACAAAGGCGACATCATTTTTGTGGACGACGACAACCGCTACATGTTTGACCTGAAGCACGAGGTGCGCTTCGTGAACGCGGGCGAATACGGCAGCGACAGCCCCGAGATGTTCTTTGGCTTCCTGTGCGGCATGCTTTCCCAGAATTTTGACATCAATGTGATCCTGATCGACGCTTTTCTGAAGCTGGTCAAGTGCCCCATTGAGGCTACCGAAGCGTTTTTTGCCAGGCTTGAAAAAGTGGCGGAGGAACACAAGGTGGAGATCATCATCTCCTGCTCCGTGGACGACGCGGCGGCGCCCGAATTCATCAGGAAGTATTTTATCTGACCCGCAGCTTTGGACAGCGTTTCCGGAAAATCCGGAAGGAAACGGCGCGGCACGCTTCGCCGCGCCGCTTTTTCACAACCGATGTACGGAGGATAAAACATGCGTTATATTTCCACACGGGGCGGGGGGGAGGTAACTTCCGCCCGCGCCATCGTCAGGGGCATCGCCCCCGACGGCGGGCTGTATGTGCCCGAAAGCCTGCCTGTGCTCTCCCGCGGCGAGGTCCGCGCCATGGCGGATATGGATTACCCGTCCCGCGCGGCCCTGATCCTTCATGAATTGCTTCCGGATTTTACCCGCGGGGAGCTCCTGGAAATGGCGAAAAAAGCCTATGCCCGGTTCGAAGGGGATTTTCCCTGCCCGGCAAGGGAGCTTGAAAAGACCGGCGTCCGGGTGCTGGAACTGTTCCACGGGCCAACCATGGCCTTCAAGGACATGGCCCTGCAGATGCTTCCGCACCTTCTGCGCTCCGCGGCGCTCAAGACCGGGGAAAAACGGGAGATCGCCATCCTGACCGCCACTTCCGGGGATACCGGCAAGGCGGCGCTGGAGGGCTTCAGGGACTGTGAGGGCACCTCGGTGACGGTGTTCTATCCCAAGGGCGGCGTCAGCCGCGTCCAGGAAACGCAGATGGTCACATCCCGGGGAGAAAACACCCATGTGATCGCAGTGCGCGGCAATTTTGACGACGCGCAGACCGGCGTCAAGCGCCTGTTCACCGACGATGGCTTCATCGCACGCATGAATGAAAAAGGCCGGGTGCTTTCCAGCGCCAATTCCATCAACCTGGGCAGGCTCGCGCCCCAGGTGGCCTATTATTTTTCCGCGGCCGCGGACATGCTGAAGGAAGGCAGGGCCGACTGGGACCGTCCCGCGGACGTGTGCGTGCCCACCGGCAATTTCGGCAATATCCTGGCCTGCTGGTACGCCAAACGCATGGGCGCTCCCATCGGACGGCTCATCTGCGCCAGCAACGCCAACCGTGTGCTGACGGATTTCATTCAAACCGGCGTTTACGACCGCCGCAGGGAGTTCTTCAGGACCGCGTCGCCCAGCATGGATATCCTGATCTCCTCCAACCTTGAAAGGCTTTTGTGGGAGATCGGCGGCGCGGAGAAGGTAAAAGGCTGGATGGCGTCCCTTTCCCGGGACGGCGTGTTCCGCCTGGACGAAAAGGAAAGGGAGGTCCTCTCCTCCGATTTCCTCTGCGGCTCGGCCGACGACCGGGAGACCATGGCCGAGATCAGGCGGGTATACGAGGCGGACGGGTACGTCCTGGACCCGCACACGGCGGTGGCCTCCGCGGTGCTCAGGGGTCTTGGGAAGGATCCCGGCCGGACGGTCCTCCTGGTGTCCACCGCGTCGCCCTTCAAATTCGGGCCCGACGTGTGCTCGGCGCTGGGGATCGGCCTTTCCGATCCCGGGGACGCCTTCGAGGCGGCCGAACGCCTGAAGGAGCGCTGCGGCCTTTCCGTGCCGGAGCCCTTTGAGGAATTGAAGACGCTTCCCGTAAGGCACCGGGCGGAATGCGGCAGGGAGGATATGGGCGAGGCGGTCCTTTGCGCCCTGGAGGGACGGGCCGGGTGAAGACGCGTTTTCACCGTCTCCCGGCCTCCCGCCTGACGGGGCCCTGCTGCCTTTTGTCGGCGGCGCTTTTTGCCCTCTCCCTGGCGGAAGCGGCCCTGAGGTGGGACGCGATGGCGCCGCCGGTCAGGATCATCTTCCGGATGGCCGCTACGGGAAAGCTGACCGCGGGAGAGATCTTCGGGGCTGTCTGGCCGGAGATCGAAAACGGCGCGCTGACATATCCCCTGTGCGTCCTCCTGGTCGCGCTTTGCGGCCTGTGGGGCCTGGGGACGATCCTCGGCCGCCGCCGGGGGTTTGCCGCCGCGGCGATGTGCCTGTGTGTCCTGGCCCTGACGGTCCTGTCCGGAGGAGGGACTGCCTTAAGAGCGGTCCACCTGTTAAGGTGCGTCCTGACGGCTGCGGCTGGATGCCTGTTCGCTTTGCGCGCGTTTTTGTCCCGTCCATCTCCCCGCAGGGTTCCCGCAGGGGAGGGGAGCGCGGACGCAGGCACGGGAAAAGGCAGAGTATGGAACGATGACAAAAGTGACCGCGCTCATCGCGCGGGCGGGCGATTGTTTAACGCAAAGAGGCGTCCCCTGTTCAGGAACGAAGAGGAACGAGTCCGCCTTTTTGACCATGAAAACGGCAAAAACAGGCGCGGATGATCCCGGCCTTTACCTGAGCGGGACATGCGTGTGTCCAAATTCTTCCTATTACAATATGCTGCGGAGCATTCGAGCGAAAAGGACGGTGGATCCATGGCGCAGATCGTGTTCCGGGTGGACTGCCTGGACTATGAGAAGGGCTGCTGGCGCGTGATCCGGGTCGGGGAGGACCTGGACCTTCTGCGCTTTTCCTATGCGGTCCTTGCGTCCTTTGACGCGAACGGGAGCCACATGATGGAGATGCGTTCGCCGCGGGAGCGGTTCGTCATGTTCGGCGAGGACCTGGAGGAAGGAGGCGGAGGCCTCACGATCGGCAGGGGCCTGCCGGATGAGGGATTTGATATTTCCCTCCTGGAGGAAACGACGGTCGGCGAAGCGGCGGATGAAGGGGACACGCTGAAACTCCTGTATGACTTTTCCGCGGGGCACGAATTCCTTTTCACCGTCCTCTCCCGGGAGGGTGAAGGCGGCGGGGAAGATTTTCAGGTCCTGGACGGCGAGGGACGGGGCATCCTGGAGGAAAACGGACGCGAAGAGGAGCGCAGGGCCATGGGCGCGCGCCTCTCGGGCAAAGGCTGCATACTGGAAAACGCCGCCGGCGAGCCCTGGGATCCCATGGACGCCGGGGAGGGCCTGGATACCGGGGAGGTGCTTGCCCGCGCCGCCCGAATGACCGCGGATTTCTACGATGAGGACTAATATAAAAAATTCTTTTGTGGAAATTTCACAAAAAGTGAATAAACTGTGAAATAAAGACTTGCTATGCGCGGCGTTTAGTGTTATGATATCCCTGCATCAATTATTCGGCTTTGCCGAAATGGGAGGAGAAAACCATGAAAAAGTTTGTTGCTCTGCTTCTGGCTCTGACTTTGGTGGCTGTCAGCGTCGTTTCCGCGATGGCTTATAACACCGAAGCCAACATGAAAAAGTGGGTTGATGTGGACCTGGAAGGCTACAAGGTCGTCCAGCTGTTCAACTACAACGAGACCATCGCCATCGACGTCGACGGCAAGACCGTGACCTATTGGCAGGTGACCAAGGATTACACCGACTGGAACGGCTATTCCATCGATGACTGGGATCTGCCCGCGACCGGCACCGATTACAGGCGTGATACCGTCCTGCCCACCGGTGCATCCGATACCGTTGACTACGGCCCCGACGGCCTCTATCTCGGCGGCTCCGGCGCAGGCCCCGCTTACGAAGTGGATTCCCCCAACTATCCCGGCAACGTGATCCCCGTGTACCAGGCTGTCGGCGAAGCAACCCTGTGGGCCCAGAACACCGTCGCCAAGGAAGAAACCAATCCCCATGGCAAGAGCGAACCCAGGGATGCCGCCTATGACATCCGCTATGTCATCTCCAGCACCTATGTGGCCGGCTTCGAAGCCAACGAAGTTGTCGGCAACGGCGCTACCCTGAATGTGGTTCCCGTTGACCTGACCGTTGAAGAGAACACCGCTTTCGTGTACCCCATCGCCACCAAGTCTCACGTTGTCATCGGCCTGCTCTTTGCCAAGGTCAACGTCGAGGAAGGCTTCGTCCAGATCGAACTCCAGTACAAGGACGAGCTCTATAAGGACTATGGCACCACCCTGACCGTGTACACCACCAAGGCTCAGCTGATCGACGGTTCCGCTGCCAACTTCGAACTGGCCGAACCCATCAGCATCGAGGAAGAACTGGGCGGCGCTCCCGCTATCATGATCTCCATCGCCGGCAAGGTCACCTATCCCACTCTCTTCGGCAACCTGAAGAGCGGCAAGTGGCTGTCCTACCAGGATTACTTCCGCTATGAGAAGTGGGTCAAGACCTATCGCACCAACATGACCGCTGCTCTGGCCCTGGTCGCCGACTGATAAGATCCCGAAAAAGCATATCGCAGGCGTCTCTTCGGAGGCGCCTGTTTTTTTGCTGGCAGATCGTGCCGGTAAAGTTCCGTCTATGCCTACAACTGAAAACGGATGAAAAACAGCCGTGGTCCCGGCGGAAAGGGTTGAATTATAGCGGTTTTTGTGGTAATGTAAGCAAGCAAGATCCTATGATTCAGGGAGGTTTTAAAGAAATGAAAAAATTAGCGGCTCTTATCATGGCTGTCATCCTGGCCTCTGCCTGCGCTTTAAGCGCAATGGCTGCCCCGGAAAAGTGGGTGGATATCGATCTGGAAGGCTACAAGGTCGTTTTCCTTTTCAATTACAACGAGGATATCGCCAATAACATAAAAGGCAATACACCCCTCGAATCCATTGGTTACCTGAGCACCGACATCGCCGTTGAAGAGACCTTCCCCTCCTGTCAGGACAGCAAGGCCAGGGATCCCTTTAAGGATGCCCGCTACGTTATCTCCAGCATCTATGCGGCAGGCTTTGAAGCCCGCGAGATCATCTCCACCGCCACGAAAGACGTGAATGTGGTCCCGGTGGACCTGACCGTTAAGGAAAACACCGCTTTTGTGTATCCCATCGCCACAAAGAGCCATATCGTCATCGGGCTTTTGTATGCAAAAGTCAATGTGGAAGAGGGATATCTCCAGGTGGAAGGCCAGCTGAAGGACGGTATCTACAATAAGACGGTCAACACACTGACCATCTATACCACCAGGCATCAGGTGCTTGACGGCGCCAACGACGATTTCCCCTTCGCTGAGCCCATCAGCATTGCCGGAGAATTGGGCGGTGCCGACGCTGTACTGCTCTCCATCACCGGCAAAGTCACCTATCCCACCCTGTATGGCAACATGAAGAGCGGCAAGACCCTTTCCTATCAGGATTATTACAGGGATGAAGCCTGGGTGCGCGCTTACCGTGACAACCTGGCTCCCATCCGTGCCAAAGTCGCTTTCCGCTGATCAAAAAAGGATGCGTGCCTGCGGACGCCTTGTAAAGGGTGTCCGTTTTTTTATTATTCTTTGATGGATGGACCGGGCTCGGCAGCTGTGAACTGTCGGTGGGATCCCGATTTAGAGCGGGAAGGCAGAATAAACGATAATTTCATGCTTCCACTTGCGATGATTGTTTTTTTGTGGTAGATTGATAATTGTATAGCTTTAACCATTTCCGATGGGGGGAGTGTGTATGAAAAAGCTTTCCGCCCTGCTACTGGCTGCCCTGTTGGCTGTGTCCCTCTCGGGGTATGCCCGCGCCGATGTGAAACAGTGGGCTGACACGGATATGACAGGCTATGCGGAAGTATGGTATGTCGATTACAATAAAACAGTCCTGAACAACGTCAACGGCACCACAGCGCAGGCGTCGGCCGCATCCGGCGAAGACGGCAAATGGATCGTAGACAGATGCTTTGCGGCCGGCTATGAGGTGGGCGATTTCCTGGCGAACGGAGATGAGTCCAACGTGGTTCCGGTGGACCTGAGTGTCGGTGAAAACACGGTCTATATCTATGCCATCGTTACCAGGCGGGTCGTCATCGGCCTGTTGTTCGTAAAGATCAACGCGGACGACGGTACCATGACGGTGGAAGGTCAGGTAAGGAGCGGCGAGGTATTTTTCAAGGGACAGCCCACTTTGACGGCGTATACTTCCATTTCCGCGCTTCGGGGAGACGGGATCCCCTGCGAGGCTGGGGAACCCATATCCATCAGAAAAACGTTTGGCGGCGTCCGGGCAGTGCTGATCACCCTGGACGGCTATGCCGCTTATTCGCCCATCGTTTCCACCGACTACAAGGACGGCAGCATCCGTTATTTTGCCCTGCAGGATTACTGGAAGAACGAAGACGCCTGGAAGCTGTACCGCACAAGGATGCTGGACGCCCTGGAACTGGTCGCCCCGTAAGGACCCGGCGGGAATGGAATTATACCGTTGTCGGCGGAGCAGGCTCGCTGCGGGAAAGAGGATCACGCAGAACGATTCTTTTGTTAGGAGGCAAACAACATGTTTGGTTACAGACCGGACGGCCGCAGGACGCCCAATATCGAGCCGATAGTGAGGATCACGCCCTATCTGATGCCCACCCGTGTGGATTCCATGGTTTTTTTGCAGCATGAGGTGGACTTCGAAATGCTGACCAGGTACATTGCGGACCAGGCGGCCAGGGGCGAAAAGATCACTTATATGCAGATCATCATCGCTGCGTTTGTCCGGTCTGTCAGCCAGCATCCGGAGATCAACCGGTATATCATGAACAAGCAGTTTTATTCGCGGAACAACTGCACCGTATCATTTTCGATGCTCAAGGATCCACGGGACGCGGACAAGGGCGAAACGGTGGTGAAGATCAAATTCGACCCCACCGATACCATCTACGACGTACGGGACCGGATGATCAGGGTGATCGAAGAAAACCGGGGCGAAGAAAGCGAAAACTTTGCCTACAAGCTGGCTTCCGGTGTTTTGATGGTGCCCGGGCTTCCGACTTTCCTGGTGGCCCTGGTGAAGCTTCTGGACCGTTACGGGCTGATGCCCGGATCTTTCCTTGACAGCCTGCCCTTCCATACCAGCCTGTTCATCACCAACAACGCATCCATCGGGCTGCATCACGTCAATCACCATATCTACAATTTCGGTTCTACCAGCCTTTTCTTCGGCATGGGTACCGTAGAGAAAAAAGCGGTGGTGGAAAAAGGCCAGACCCGAATGAAGCGTTTCCTGCCCATAGGCATCACTGCGGACGAGCGGGTGAGCAGCGGCGCGCATTTCGCCCGTTTCTTTACCACGATGAACCGCTGCCTGAACGACCCGTCCGTCCTGGAAACGCCCCCCGAGAGCGTCAAATACGATCCGAGGACCGAATACCACGTCCCGAAAGTCCGGTGAACTTACCCGGATACGGGAATACCCCCCTCACGGCGCCGGTGGCCGGAGAGGGGTTTTTTATATCAAAACCGCCGGGGCGACAGGCGCTCCGGCGGCAGACCGGCGGCGGGAAGCGCGCCGGCTTGCGGTGTGATGTGACGGTATACGGGATCAGTAGTTTTCAGAGCGGATCTCGAAATAGCTCTGGGGATGGGCGCAGACGGGACAGACCTCGGGAGCGCTGGTGCCCACCACGATGTGGCCGCAGTTGCGGCATTCCCACACCTTGACCTCACTCTTTTCAAAAACGGCCCTGGCTTCCACGTTGCGGAGCAGAGCGCGGTAGCGCTCCTCGTGGGCACGCTCGATGGCGGCGACGCCGCGGAACTGGGCGGCCAGGTCGGTGAAGCCTTCTTCTTCGGCTTCCCTGGCAAAGGTCTCGTACATATCGGTCCATTCGTAGTTTTCGCCGTCGGCCGCCGCCGCCAGGTTGGCCGCGGTGTTTCCGATGCCGCCCAGGGCCTTGAGCCACAGCTTGGCATGCTCTTTTTCGTTTTCGGCGGTCTTCAGGAAAAGGGCGCTGATCTGCTCATAGCCTTCCTTTTTCGCGACGGAAGCAAAATAGGTGTACTTGTTGCGGGCCTGGGATTCGCCGGCAAAAGCGGTCTGCAGGTTTTTTTCGGTTTTGCTGCCTTTCAGTTCCATGTTATTTCCTCCTGATGGATCGGGTGTTGGCCCGGATCGGATATTGATCCTGTGACGGGCGTCCTGGCCCGTGTCGGATGCGGAACGGCCGGCGGGCGTCCTGAAACGGGCGCACGCCTTCAAAGCCTTCCGTATCATCATATCACCCGGCGGCAGGGTTAGTCAATTGTGATTTACCCGTGCGGGGATGCCGCCTTTTCCCGGGTCATGGCCCGGTGCTCCCTAAACAGTTCCCTGTACAGTTCTTCCGCCGTCCAACGGATATTGAACGGGGTCAGGACGGCCTTGAGGGCCACGGGGGCGACCCCGTCCTCCTTCATGCGGTCCAGGAAGGCAAACACCCTTTCCCGGTCGGAGGCGGCAAAGACCAGCATCTCGTCCGTGAAGGCAGGCCGTGTCAGCGCATCCGCCGGGGCCGGTCCCAGGATGGCGGACAGGGGCACACGGTGCTCGCTGTTGGCGGCGGGACGCACTTCAAAACCGCAGCCGCGGGCGCAGGAAGCGACGGCGGCTGCGCGGGCGGGGGAAAAATTGAACAGGATCAGTACGGGCGTATTCATGCTTCCCTCATTTCGTGATCCGGTACGGAGCGGGAAAGGCTGCAGCGGCCTTCCCCGGCGTCATCCGGCCTTATTTGACGGGCCTTAAGTACAGGGCCCGGGTAAAGGGGCCTTCCCAGGGCCGGCCGTCGCGGAATAGGCGCAGGGCAGCGGCGCATTCCGCGGCGCTTTCCAAAGTGAAATAGAACGAATGGGATATCCCCCGGGGGATCAGGCCGGCCTTGTCGCCCAAATACAGGGGCTGGGGATTCAGCATGACCGAATACCGCCTTCCGCGGCAGGAAACGGGGAAGGACAGGCCGTACCGGTCCCGCACCTCTCCGCTTCCGGGGCATTTCCCGCAGCCCTCCTTCCCCCGCAGGGGACAGGAACGGAAGGTCATCAGCGGCAGGTGTGCGTATACGGCGCAGCCCAGGGGGATGAGCGGGGGGATCTGTTTCATTTCGTCGAAGGCGCACTCAAAGGTCAGGTCGCAGCCCATGAGGCCGAGGCGGGCGTACTGCCGGAGCGCACAGCCGTTCATGATCCCCAGGGTGCATTCCCCGTACATTTCAAGTCCCTCCTGCTTTGCGAGGGCGATGCCGGCGGGGGACGAGACGCTGACTTCATTGATCCCCAGGGCGTGTATTTCCCGGAGGTTTTTCCTTTCGTTTTCTTCCTCCTGGCCGAAAAGCACCCGGTCGATGCGGCCGCGGATCTTTTCGGGCCAGCGTTCGATGAGATCCGGGCCGATCTGGGAAAGCGGCAGGTAGACCAGGTCGGCGAAAGCTGCCGTTTCGTCGGTCAATTGCTCCCGGGAAGAGAGAAACACCCGGCGAAGGACCGGAGAAGTTTTTTCGCCTGCGTCGGGTATGGCGCACGTCTTGAAGGGCCATGGCGTGACGCGGCCGAGGACTTCCGACATCATGTCGGCAGCCTCCCTGCGCATGGCGCCGACGGCGGAGGCCGAAAGCCACAGGGAAGGCGCGGTACGCAGCGCCGATCTCCGGAGGTAAAAGGCGGTCCCTCCCAGCTTTTCAAGGACGGCACGGATGCTTTCTTCGTCCAGTTCCCGGTTTTCGGCCCTTTCGGGGACCGGCCCCCGGACGGCGACGGTCTTTTCCCCGCAGGTGAAGGTCAGGCGCGCTTCTTCCCCGGGGTAAGCGCTGAAGACTGCGTCAAGGGGCAGGCGGGGGTACTCCCGCCGGTAATTTTCCCGGATCCTGCCAAGGACCTCCCGGGACTTTTCCTCGTCCTCCTTTGCGCGTATCCCGAACATGGAGGCGTTCCTTTGGGCGGTATAATAGCCCTGGGTGAAGCCGGATCTGGAAAAGACTTTCTGAAGGGTGTCCATATCGGGCTTTTCCCCGTCCCTGGCCATGCGGCAGGCGGTGACGGCGGCCGCAACGTATTCCGGCCGCTTCAGCCTTCCTTCGATCTTCAGGCTGTCCACCCCCATGGCCTCGAGCTCGGCGATCTTGTCCACCAGGCTCAGGTCCTTCAGGCTGAGGACGTATTCCCTGCCGCCCGATGAAAAATCCAGCCGGCAGGGCTGGGCGCAGCGTCCCCGGTTGCCGCTGCGGCCGCCGAGGACGGAGGACAGGAAGCACTGCCCTGAAAGGCTCATGCACAGGGCGCCGTGGACGAAGACTTCGGTCTCGATGCCCTCGACGCGGGCAGCTTCGCGGATCTCTTCCCGGCTCATCTCCCGGGCGAGGACGCAGCGTGAAAACCCCATGTCCCGCATCAGCCGGACGCCGGCGGCGGAGGTGACCGTCATCTGGGTGGAGGCATGGAGCGGAAGGGAGGGGCAGCATTCCCTTGCCAGGAACACGGTCCCCATGTCCGCGGCCAGGATGGCGTCTGCGCCGCTGTCCGCCACGTTCTCCAGAGCGCGCACGGCGTCCCCGGTCTCGGACTGCTTCCACAGGGTGTTGAAGGTGACGTAGACCCTGACGCCGCGGGCGTGGCAGAAGGACACCACGGCCTTAAGGTCGTCAAAATTGTCCGCCCCCATCCGGGCGTTGAAAGTTTTCTGGCCCAGGTAAACGGCGTCCGCGCCGGACCGCACGGCGGCGGTCAGCTGCGCTTCCCCGCCGGCCGGGGCCAGGATCTCCGCTTTTTTCATCGGTCCCCCCGAATATGAAGGTCAGTCCCGCATAACAGGACTTTCCCACGGTTTTTTATGAAACGGAAAATAAGAGATCGTCACCGCAGCTTGCGGATGTCGTCCAGGGCCTCCTGTTCCCCGAGGAGCACCAGGACGTCGCCTTTTTTGATGGCGTCGTCCCCGCCAGGGGATATCAGCATTTTGCCGCTGCGCTTGATGGCGATGACGTCGGCCTTGTATTTGGAGCGGATCCTCAGGTCCGCCAGGGTCCGGTCCAGCCAGAAGGAAGGGGCGGTCACCTCCTCCACCACATAGCCGTCGCTCAGGGCGATGTAATCCTTCAGCATCGGCGAAATGAGCTGGTTGGCAAGCTTGTCGGCGATCTCCTGTTCCGGGATGATCACCTGGTCGGCGCCAAGCTTCAGCAGCACGTCCTTGTAGGTCTGGTCGTAGGCCTTGCAGATGATGCGCTTTACGCCCATGGACTTCAGGTTCATCAGCCCGATGACGCTGGCGGCCAGGTCGCCGCCGAAGGCCAGGATGACGCAGTCGCATTCCGTGACGCCCAGCTCGGTCATCACGTCTTTGTCCTGGATATTGGCGGTCACGGCGCGGGTCACATCGTCGGCCACCTCGTCCACGTTTTTCCGGTTGCGGTCGATGGCCAGGACCTCGGCTCCCTGGCGTGCCAGGCTCAGGGCCAGCTGTTTCCCGAAACGGCCGAGACCCAAAACGGCGTAGCTTTTCATGATGCCATCCTCCTGTGATGATTTTCCGGCAACGGTATTGCCGGGCGCGGATCCCGCGGGAATGAAGCGGGCGCTATCCGATCAGGATCGTGGTATCCGCGTAGCGGTACCGGGGTTCGTTTTTGTCCTTCAGGAAGCCCAGGCTGATGGTCAGCACCCCGACACGGCCGAAATACATGAACAGGATGATCAGCAGCCTGGAGGCGGTCGAGAGGCGGGGGGATACGTTCAGGCTCAGGCCCACGGTGGCGATGGCGCTGACCGATTCGAACATCGCTTCGGTCAGGGTAAGGCCGCTGTCGCAGGTCAGGAACACTGTCCCCACAAAGATCACCCCGATCATGATGCCGAAAATGGTCAGGGCGTTGAATACCGCCTGGGAAGGGATGGTGCGCTTATTGACCACGATGGCGGCCTTGCCGCGCATCCGGCTCCACAAAAACAGCAGGATCACAAGGAACGTGACGGTCTTGAGCCCGCCGGCGGTGGATCCGGAGGAGCCGCCGATGAGCATCAGGAAGACGGAAAACGCCTTCCCGGCCTCTGTCAGGCCGGCCTGGTCGATCCCGGAAAAGCCGGCGGTCCGCAGGGTGACGCTCTGGAAAAAGGCGGCCAGCAGCTTTTCGCCCGCGTTCATCCCGCCCATGGTCGCGGGATTGTTCCATTCGCAAAAGGCGAAGAAGACCGTTCCGGCCGCGAGGAGCGCCAGGGTGGAGACCAGGACCAGGCGGGTGTATACGCTGAGCTTGCGGAAGGAGCGGACCCGCCATACCTCTTCCCACACCAGGAACCCCAGGCCGCCGAAGACGATCAGGAAGGACAGCGTCAGAAGGACGAGGGGGTCGCTGTAAAAGGTGATCAGGCTCTGTCCCGGGGCGATGAAGCCGAAGATATCGAAACCGGCGTTGCAGAAGGCGCTGACGGAGTGGAACACCCCCAGCTGCACGGCCTTTCCGAAGCCGTACAGGGGGATGAAACGGAGTGTCAGCACCAGGGCGCCCAGCAGCTCCGTCAGGATGCAGCCGATCAGCATGAAGCCCTGCATGTGGCGGATGCGGCTCATGTCTTCCTCGCCCATGGCCTGGGAGATCACCATGGCGTCCCGCATGCCGAAACGGCCCCGGAGAACGAACACCAGGAGACTGGCCACGGACATGAAGCCGAGGCCTCCGATCTCGATCAGGCAGAGGATCACCGCCTGCCCGAAACCGCTCCACTGGGTCCAGGTGTCGAACAGGCTGAGCCCGGTGACGCAGGTGGCGCTGGCGGCGGTGAACATGGCCGGGACCAGGCCCGCGCTGCGGCCGCTGCGCGACGAAAAGGGCAGGCACAAAAGCAGCGTGCCCAGAAGGATCAGGGCGATGAAGCCCAGGGCCAGCAAACGGTTTGCGCCCAGGGGCCTGCGCATCTTGGAACGTTTCGGATTCATGGACGACACTTCCTCAGGGGTCTTCGGGGCCGGGCGCTGTTTTTGCGTGTCTGGCGCCATACTCACCTGATATTATAAATAATTTGTTCCCGCGGCGCAAGGGATGAAAAGCGGTATGGCACCCATATCGCCGGGGGATCGCGGCTAAGCGGACCGGGTGATAAAAAACGCCGGCGCGTCCAACGGGCGCGCCGGCGCGGTGCCGGTGTGTTATGATGCCGCTGCTTCGATGTTACGCGGCGGGGACCACAGCGGGAACGAAGGAAGACTGGCTGCCGATGACCCGCAGGGTGACCTCGAGGTCGATGTACTCACCGTCGGGATCGATAACGCTCAGGTCCAGGGTATTATCCCTGATGGCTTCGGCGGCGCCTTTGGCGCGGTAGACCTTGACGGTGACCACGTCGCCCTCGTTCAGGCCCTGGAGCATGCCGATCAGGGCGGTGGTGGAGGAGGTGTCCTTGCCGTTCACTGCTACGATCACGTCGCCCTTCTGGATGCCGGCTTCGGCGGCGGGGCTGTTTTCTTCCACCTCGCGCACGAAGGCGCCCAAGGGCAGCCTGGCGGTGGCGCTGGAGGAAAGGGTGGTGACGGTCACGCCCAGGCGGGGTTTGTTGAGCATGGATTCATCGGACCCGTTGTTTCCGGAGGAGGGGGCTGCAGAGGACGCGTTCTCACCGCCCCGGCCGCGGAGCACTTCCTCGATCAGGGGCTTGGCCACGTTGATCGGGATGCACATGCCGATGTTGTCAACGTCCGTTTCCGAGAAAATATTGCTGGAATACTTTCGGGCGGGGATACCCATCAGCTGGCCCAGCACGTTGAACATGCCGCCGCCGGAGTTGCCGCTGTTGATGGCGGCGTCTACCTGGATCATGGTGTTGGTGGTGGTGTAGCGGCGGTAATAACGGTCATAGCTGGTATCCGTTACCTGGCGGTCCACTGCGCTGACGATGCCGACGGTCACGGTGCGGGCGAACTTTTCACCCAGGGGGTTGCCGATAACGATGGCCCATTCGCCCACCTGCAGGGCGTCGCTGTCACCCAGTGCCACGGGCTTTACGTTGAGGCCGCTGACCTGAAGGACGGCGATGTCCAGGGAGGCGTCATAGCCCAGCAGGACGGCATCGTGTTCCTCGCTGTCGGCGGAGGTGGTCACGGTGATCCGGTTGGCGTTTTCGACCACGTGGTAATTGGTCAGCACATGGCCGTAGGACGTGATCACCACGCCGCTGCCGGTGCCGTACAGCCTTTCGGAGGGCTGGCGACCGTAATCATCGCCGAAGCTGAAACCGAAGCCGTAGCCATAGCCGTAGGACGAGGACTGGGTCTGGTAATTGTTGATGCCGACCACGCTGTCACGCACCGCGCTCACGGCCTCGGTAAAGGGGCTGGAGACGAGGGACGTGTCGGTCTGCGTGTTGACGATGGCGCCGATCTCCTCCTCGGAAATGACGGATGTGTCCGCTCCGGCGGTGATGAGGCCCAGGGCCAGGCAGCATATGCAGATAAGGGAAATAACGGAAATAATCTTCTTTTTCATATGGTTTCCTCCTTTTTCTTGTTTGGAACCGGAGATGCTTTTTTTCCGGTGCAGGTACATCATAGAAGATAAATGTTACAGAAATTTGAACGCAAGGTGAAGAAAATGAGAAAGTTAAAGAAAGTCAAAAAAAGAGGATATATACGGACAGCGGTTCAAAGACGCCCGGGAAAAGCCGCGTACAACATAAAAAAATATGCGCATATATATTGAAGAAAAGCTGTCATTCCATTCGGATTTGTGGTATAATATATCAGATAGCCCATGGCGGAAGGAAGGGCTCCGCGCCCCGGACGCCAGCTGTTTTTTACCGGGCGGAAGTATCAGTTCGGAGGTTTCTATGACGGAATTCAATTCATCAGAGGATACGCGGATCCAGCAGGGAACGCATTATGACGAAAACCAGATCCAGGTGCTCGAGGGCCTGGAGGCTGTACGCAAAAGGCCGGGCATGTATATCGGCTCCACCGACGCGCGGGGCCTGCATCACTGCGTTTATGAGATCGTGGACAATTCGGTGGATGAAGCGCTGGCCGGCTTCTGCACCTCTGTATGGGTGACGCTGCACCCGGACGGCAGCGTTTCCGTCAGGGACAACGGCCGCGGTTTCCCGGTGGGCCTGCATCCCAAGATGCACCGTCCCGCGGTGGAAGTGTGCCTGACCGTGCTCCACGCCGGCGGCAAATTCGGCGGCGAGGGCTACAATATTTCCGGCGGCCTCCATGGCGTGGGCGCCAGCGTGGTCAACGCCCTGTCCAGGCATCTGCGGGTGGAAGTGAAGCAGAACGGACACATTTATGAGCAGGAATATACCCTGGGCAAGATCGACTACGACCTGCGCATCATCGGCGATACACAGGAAACCGGCACCACGGTACGCTTCTGGCCGGATATCCGCTCCGCGGAGAATCCCGACGGCATTTTTGATCCCGGCATCACTTTTTCCTTCGATACCCTCAAGAACCGCCTGAGGGAAATGGCCTTCCTCAACAAGGGCATCCGGATCGAACTGAGGGACGAGCGCGGGGACACGGTGCAGGAACGGGTCTTCCATTATGAGGGAGGCCTGAAGGAGTTCGTAAGGCACCTGAACAAAAACAAGGAAGTCCTTTTCGACGAACCGATCTATGTGGAAGGCGAAAAGAACGGCGTATTCGTGGAGGTGGCGCTCCAGTACAACGATTCCTACCAGGAGAACATCTATGCCTTCGCCAACAACGTCCTGACCCCCGACGGCGGCACCCACCTGATGGGCTTCAATTCGGCCCTGACCCGGGCCGTGAACGATTACGGCCGCAAATACAGGATCCTGAAGGAGGCCGACGCCAACCTCAAGGGCGAGGATACCCGGGAATCCCTGAGCGCGGTCATTTCCGTCAAGCTGCACGAGCCCCAGTTTGAAGGGCAGACCAAGTCCAAGCTCGGCAACAGTGAAGTGCGCCCCATCGTGGACAGCCTGGTGTACGACAAATTGGAGCAGTTCCTGGAGGAGAATCCCCAGGTGGCCCGCGCCATCCTGGACCGGTGCCTTGGCGCCGCCAGGGCCCGTGAAGCGGCCCGGAAGGCCCGGGATCTGACCAGGCGCAAGAATGTCCTTGAAAGCGGCGGACTGCCCGGCAAGCTGGCGGACTGCTCCGAAAAGGATCCGGCGAAGTGCGAGATCTTTATCGTCGAGGGCGACAGCGCCGGCGGCAGCGCCAAGACCGGGCGGGACCGGCATTACCAGGCCATCCTGCCTCTGCGCGGCAAGATCCTCAACGTGGAAAAGACCCGGCTGGACAAGATCCTGGTGAACCAGGAGATCAAGAACATGATCACGGCCTTCGGCTGCGGCATCGGCGAGGAGTTCAGCATCGACAAACTGCGCTACCACCGCATCGTCTGCATGACCGACGCCGATGTGGACGGGGCCCATATCCGTATCCTGATGCTGACTTTCTTCTACCGCTATATGCCCGAACTGATCAAGCAGGGCTATGTATACAGCGCCATGCCGCCCCTGTACAAGGTGACGGTGGGCAAGAACGAGACCTACGTTTATGACGACGACGCCCTGCAGAAAAAGCTGGACGAGATCGGCCGGGACAAAAAGCCCGAGATCCAGCGATACAAGGGCCTGGGCGAGATGAGCTCGGAGCAGCTCTGGCAGACCACCATGAACCCGGAGACCCGGACGATGAAGCAGTTCACCCTGGCGGACGCCATCTCCGCCGACGAAATATTTACCCTGCTGATGGGGGACAGGGTGGAGCCGCGGAAGGAGTTCATCGAACAGAACTCCACCCTGGTCACCGACCTGGACCTGTAAGTGAAAGGACTTTTGAATTATGAGCGACATCAAGGACAGACTGCTTCCGGCCGATCTGGAAACGGAGATGAAGACCAGTTTTATCGCCTACGCCATGGCGGTCATCATCAACCGCGCCCTGCCGGACGTCAGGGACGGCCTTAAGCCGGTCCACCGCCGGATCCTGTACGATATGAACGAGCTGGGCATGACGCCGGACAAGCCATTCCGCAAAAGCGCGAGGCTGGTCGGCGACGTACTGGGCAAATTCCATCCCCACGGGGACGCGTCGGTCTATGACGCCATGGTGCGCCTGGCCCAGGATTTCACCATCCGCTATCCCCTGGTGGAGGGGCAGGGCAACTTCGGTTCGGTGGATGGCGACGGCGCCGCCGCCATGCGTTATACCGAGGCGAGGATGAGCAGGATCTGCAATTTCATGCTCCAGGATATCGACAAGGACACCGTGGACTTCATGCCCAACTTTGACGAGACCCTGATGCAGCCCCGGGTGCTTCCTTCGCGCTTCCCGAACCTGCTGGTGAACGGTTCCTCGGGTATTGCCGTAGGTATGGCGACCAACATCCCGCCCCACAACCTGGGCGAGGTGATCGACGGCGCCGTCTGCCTGATCGACAATCCTGACGCGTCCCTGGACGACCTGATGGAGCATATCAAGGGCCCGGATTTCCCCACCGGCGGCATCATCCTGGGCCGTTCCGGCATCCGCGAGGCCTATTATACCGGCCGCGGCCGCGTCGTGGTCCGGGCGCGCACCGAAGTGGAGGCCATGACGTCCAACCGGGACCGCATCATCGTGACCGAGATCCCCTACATGGTCAACAAGGCCCGGCTGGTGGAGAAGATCGCGGAACTGGTCAAGGAAAAGAAGCTGGACGGCATCAGCGACATCCGCGACGAGAGCGACCGCAACGGCATGCGTATCGTTATCGAGCTTAAAAAGGACGTCCAGGCCCAGGTGGTATTGAACTACCTTTACAAACACACCCAGATGCAGGATACCTTCGGCGTCATCATGCTGGCCCTGGTGGACGGCGTGCCCCGGACCCTGAGCCTGAAGGAGATGCTGCATTACTATATCCTGCACCAGAAGGACGTGGTGACCAGGCGGACCAAATACGACCTGGACAAATCGCTGGCCCGCGCCCATATCCTGGAGGGCCTGCTGAAGGCGCTGGACCACATCGACGAGATCGTCCGCATCATCCGCTCCGCCAGGGACACCGGCGAGGCCCGCCAAAGCCTGATGGATACCTTCGATTTTTCCGACAAGCAGGCCCAGGCCATCCTGGACATGCGCCTTGCCCGACTCACGGGCCTGGAGCGCGACAAACTGCTGGAGGAATACCGCGAGCTGGAAAAAACCATCGCCTACCTGCAGAGCCTGCTGGCCGACGAGGGCAAGATGATGGGCGTCATCAAGGACGAAATGCTGGCCATCAAGGAAAAATACGCCGATCCCCGCCGCACCGAGCTGAGCGTTATCGAAGGGGAGATCGACGTGGAGGACCTGATCGCCGTGGACGACATGGTGGTCAGCCTGACCAACATGAACTACGTCAAGCGCCTGCCCAAGTCCACCTACCGCGCCCAGAATCGCGGCGGCAAGGGCGTGTCGGCCATGACGACCCGGGACGAGGACTTTGCCCGGCAGATCCGCATCGCCTCCACCCATGACGAACTTCTGTTCTTCACCAACAAGGGGCGGGTCTACACCCTCAAGTGCTACCAGATCCCCGAGGCGGGCCGGACGGCCAAGGGCACGGCCATCGTCAACCTGCTGCCGCTTTCCGGCGGCGAACGGGTGACCACCATGATCCCGATGCCCGAACGTCCGGAAGGACACTTCCTGGTGATGGCCACCAGGAACGGCCTGATCAAAAAGACCCCGCTGGACGAATTCGCGCACCTGCGCAAGGCGGGCCTGATCAGTATCGTGCTGGAGGAAGAGGACGAACTGATCGGCGTGGAGCTGTCCGACGGTTCTGACGAGATCCTGCTGGGCACCCGCATGGGCCAGGCCCTGCGCTTCAACGAAAAGCACGTCCGCGCCATGGGCCGCGTCGCCCGGGGTGTGCGCTCGATGCGCCTTTCCGAGGGCGACCGGGTGGTGGATATGGCTGTCCTCGAGGAAGGCGCCCTGGTGCTCTGCATCACCGAGAACGGCTACGGCAAGCGGACCGATCCCGAGGAATTCCGCGAGACCGCCCGCAACGGCAAGGGCGTCAAGGCCATGAACATCACCGAAAAAACGGGCTTCCTCTGTGCCCAGCTGGCGGTGCGCGACGATGAGGACCTGATGATCATCACCGACGACGGCACCATGATCCGCACTCCGGTGAGCGATATCCGCGTATGCGGCCGCGCCACCCAGGGCGTCAGGCTGATGCGTATCGGCGAAAACAGCCGGGTGGTGGGCGTGGCCCGTGCCCAGGCCGAGGAGCCCGAAGAAAGCCCCGATGTCCCGAAGGATGAAAACGGGGCGGACCTGGATATGGACATTCCCGATCCCACGCCGACGGAGGACGACGGCGATATCTGATTCTCCCGCCGCTTTAACTGACGGATACTGCGTTTCCATTGCGTTTTATACGGAAACGCAGTTTCCGTTTCAGAGGGGCAAAGCCCCCCGGCGGCGCGGACAAGGAGCGACTCAATGACAGAAAAACAGCGCAGCCTGGTGGGCGGCATTTCGGTCCTGGGCCTGGCCGGTCTCATCTGCAAGGTGGTGGGCGTGCTGTACCGCATCCCCCTGGCCAACATCATCGGCGGCGAGGGCATGGGGCTGTACCAGCAGGTCTTCCCGGCTTATAACCTGCTGCTTACCATTACCTCGGCGGGCATCCCGGTGGCCATTTCGCGCATGGTGTCCCATTATGTGACCATCGGACAGATGAAAAACGCCCGGAAGGTGTTCACCACCGCCCTGAGGCTCCTGACCGTCCTGGGAATTGTGACCACGGTCATCCTGCTGCTTCTCTCCCGGTCCATCGCATCGCTGGTGGGTACGCCGGAGGGGTTCCTCAGCTATATGTGCATCGCGCCTTCCCTGTTCTTTGTATGCGTCATGAGCGCTTTCAGGGGCTATATGCAGGGCCGCAGGCATAT
The DNA here is from genome assembly GCA_017524725.1 of Clostridia bacterium. Taxonomy (GTDB): domain Bacteria; phylum Bacillota; class Clostridia; order Christensenellales; family Aristaeellaceae; genus RUG756. The sequence goes on from JAFXUZ010000087.1 coordinate 47,558, forward strand.
GATGCCCACCGCTGTCAGCCAGCTGATCGAACAGGTGGGGAAGGTGGCGGTGGCGCTGCCCTTTGCTTCCGTCGGATTTCAGAGGGGCGGCTGGACCATGGGTTCGGCCGGGGCGCTGCTGGGCACCTCCCTGGCTGAGTGCGCGGCCATGCTCTATATGATCGTCAAGTACCGCCTGACGAAGGAAAAGCCCCTTCCTGTCGCGGAGGACGACGGCGGGATCAGCTTCGTCCAGATGGCCAGGCGGATCGTTTTCATCTCCATTCCCATCACCCTGGGGGCCTGCATCGTTCCCCTGGCATCCACCATCGATTCGGCGACGCTGAAGAACCTGATGACTGCCGCGGGGATGGATTCCAGCGAGGCGCGCATCCGCTACGGCATGTATTCCGGCATGGTCATTACGATGATCAACGTGCCCACGGCCCTGGCCATGGCCATGTCCACCAACCTGGTCCCGGACATCGCCGCGGGCCTTGCCAAACGGGACATGGACCACGTGTCCCGGGAGGCCGCCATGGGGCTGAGGATCGCCTCGGTGATCGGGTTCCCGTGCTCTGTGGGCATGAGCCTTTTGGCCAGGCCCATCCTGTTCCTGTGCTATGGCGGGTCGCAGTACACTACGGAGCAGTTGATGATGGCGGGATCCCTCCTGGAGGTCTCCGCCATGACCATTATCCTGTTTACCATGGTGCAGGCCACCTCGGGTATCCTTCAGGGAGTCGGAAAGCAGCATATCCCGATGCTGACCCTTCTGGCCGGGGTGGTGTGCAAGATCGTCCTGAACCTGACTTTGGTGCGGGATCCGGGGATCAACATCCACGGGGCGCCCATCGCTTCCCTGGTATGCTACACCGTATCCATGGTGCCGAACCTGGTGTATGTGTGCAAATACACCCGCACGCGCTTTTCGGTGACGGATGTGGTCCTCCGTCCCCTGGGGGCTTCCGCTATGATGGGCCTGGCCGTCTGGGCGGTGTACAACTTTGTTTTCGGTGGGAACGCCTGCCTTGGCGGCAGAACGCTTTTGCCGGTGGCGGCCTGCATCCTTACGGGCATGGCGGTGTACGGCATTGCGGCGGCAGGGCTTGGCGCGATCCGCGCCGAGGACCTGCCTGCAAGGTTCAGGAAAGTCCTGCGTCTTTTGCCCTTCGTAAGGAAAGGGAACTGAAAGGCCGGCTTCCGGTGCAGCTGTTAAAGCCCTGAAAAAGCCCGGGATGAAGGACCGGCAGTTCCCAAGGAGGCATCGGGGAAATGCGGGCGCCTGTGAGATCAAAAAAAGGCTTTTCCTTGCCAAAGAGAGAGACCTGTGGTATAATTTCGGCAGCAAAACACCGAAAAAACAGGAGGAAAAAAACATGACCAAGTACGAATGCCCCTGCGGCTATGTCTACGATCCCGAACTGGGCGATCCGGACAGCGGCATTGCCCCCGGCACCTCTTTTGAAGACATCCCCGAGGATTGGGTATGCCCCGTCTGCGGCCTGGACAAGAGCGCCTTTACTCCGGTGGAATGAGCGGCTGATAAGCATAAAGGGAACTGTAACGGTACGGTGCGGAAACGCCCGGCGTTTACAGTTCCCTTTTGCGTATGAGGATAGGTGGAGGTCGATAAAATGGGAGAAATGCTGGTATTCAGCCTGAACGGGGTCGGGCCGATCCTTCTTTTGATGCTGGTGGGATTTGTGCTGCGCAAGACCGGCGTCATCAACAGGGAGGCTTCCAACAGGATCAACCGCCTGGCTTTCGTTGCGCTGATCCCGTGCAAGCTATTCAGCCAGGTCTATTCCTCGGACCTGAGCGCCGTGGTCGACCTGAAGCTGATCCTGGTGTGCCTTGCAGGCACGGCGGCGGTGCTGGTGCTTTTGTGCCTGCTGGTCCCCAGGGCTATCGGGCCCGGCCCGGCCCGGGGCGAGTTCATCCAGGGGGTCTATCGCGGCAACGCGGCCATCCTGGGGTTCTCGCTGATCACCAATCTTTACGGCGATGCGGCGGCGGCAGTGATCGCCCTGCCTCTTCCGGTAATGGTCATTTTTTACAATATCACCGCGCCCATCGTGCTGGCGCTGTATTCGGGCGGGGCCCGGCCCAAAGCCGGAGAGGTGATCAAAAAAGTGGCGTCCAATCCCTTCCTGATCGGGACGGTGCTGGGTGTCGTCTGCAACCTGACGGGGCTGAAGCTGCCGGTGTTTGTGGAAAAAACCGTGGACAATCTGGGCTCGGCGGGCTCCACCGTCGCACTGGTGGCCCTGGGCGCCATGACGGATGTGGAATCCTTCAGGAAAAGCGGAAAGCTTGCCCTTTCGGCGTCCCTCCTCAGGCTGGCTGTGATCTCCCCGCTGATGATCCTGGTCGGGGCGCTCTTTGGCATCCGCTGCGAACAGATGGCCGCGATCGTATGCTTCTTTGCCACGCCGACGGCGGTGGGGGGGTATGTACTGGCGAAAAATGTGGACGGCGACGGCAGTCTGGCCGGGCAGATCCTGATCGTGACCACCATATTATCCATGCTGACCATGTTCCTGACGCTGACGGCGCTCAAGGGGCTGGGAGTGATGTGACAAAAAGAGTGAAGAGTGAAGAGTGGAGAGTGGAGTTTTGGAATGGTTTGGAGGGGATGGGATGCGTTACAATGCGGCGGATCCGGTGAGCGGAGGAAGGCCTGCCGGGGACGCGGGGAAGAAGGTATACCGCATTTCGGCGGCGGCGGGCAGTCCGGACTGGAGCCGCGTTCCCGATTTCGCCGTCGACCAGGTCCTGTGGACGGAGGATACGGGGATCCGGGCGTGGGGCCAAATGTGCCATGACGCCAAAAAACTGTATGTCCGCATGAGCGCCGCGGAAGGGGAGATCCGTGCGGAAAACCATAGGCCCCTTTCCCCGGTATGGGAGGACAGCTGCCTGGAATTTTTCTTCAGGCCCGAAGGGTCGGCGTATTATTTCAATTTCGAGATCAACCCCAACGGCTGCCTCTGCCTGCAGGCGGGAGCGGACAGGGCGGACCGGTTCAATATCGTAAGGCAGGACGCCGAGTCATACTTTTCCATTCGCACGGCCAGGACGGAAGGCGGCTGGGAGGTGTCCTACGGGATCCCGCTTTCTTTTTTCCGCCTGTTCTGCCCCGGATACCGGTTTGAAGGGGAAATGACGGGGAATATGTACAAATGCGGGGACAAAACGATGCGGCCGCATTACCTGTCCTGGAACCGGATCGGCCTGGAGAAACCTGATTTCCACTGTCCGGAATTCTTCGGGCGGCTCATTTTTGAATAAGTTTTCCGTGAATAAACGGAGCCGGGGGCGGGCCATGCGGCCTTCCCCCGGCTCCGTTGGTGTGCCGGAGCGGCACTCCGGGCGTGAAATGATCATTTACCGATCATGTTGACGTTCCTCAGGAACGTGCCGCGCATCACGATGCTGCCGGCAAAGGTATCGGCCTGCTCGGCGCCGGCGAAAAAACAGACTTCGTTGACGACTTCAAGCTCGGTAAGCGTATTGACCATGGCGTAGACCATGGCTTTTTCCGCCTCCGGCGCCATTCCTTCGCAGGCGGCCAGGAAACCCGGGGTCAGGCTGACCAGGAGGCAGCTGCCGCGGGCGGGGAGGGCGACGGCCAGGATGTCGCCGCCGGACACCGAGGCGGGAATGACGCTTTTGAGCGGAGTCACGGAATCGTAATGCATGCTTCCCAGGATCAGCTGCTCCAGAAGGAAGCGGGGACTGCGGGTCTCATACCAGGGAACGGCCCGTTCCGTGGCCCGCAGCATGCCGCTGCCGTCGGAAAAATACAGGGTGCACTGGCTCAGGAGGAAAACGGCGAACTGGGAACGGCGCATGATGCCGTCGGGAAAAGAGATCGCTTCCCCGGCTCCCTGGTAGGTGGCTTCCGGAGTCACGGACGTAACCTGGCTGTCGCCGATCCACAGATCCAGCCCGGCAATGCCGGGAAGGAAGGTGGTCATGGTATAGGCCAGGGAGGCGCAGAAGCAGGCGCGGGAGATACCGGCGTCGGACAGGGCGGTATCGAGGGCGGCGTCAAACCGGAGGGACAGGACCCGTTCGCCGCTGTCCTCGCTGATGGAGACGGCGTTCAATAACGTGTTCAGGTCCGGAAGGGCGGGAACATGGATGTCCGAAGGACCTTCGGACAGGGCGGCAAGAAGCACCTTGGCCATCTGGGGCGGAGTGGTGGAGGCGAAGACCAGGGTCCGAGTCTCGCACAGGATGCCGCGGCCGTCAAAGGCCGGGAAATACAGCGTCACGTCGCAGGTGATCCTTTTACCGGAAGACGCGCTGCTGCGCCGGCTTTCCGCCCGCGCCCAGAGGGTGGCTAGGTCGTCGCTCTGCCTGAGGGCAGTGCCCGCCGGGGTCTGGCTGGCCACGTCGATGCCGGGCTGGATGCCGCCGATGAGCAGGTTGACCCCGCGGATGTCGCCGAACTGGCACAGGGTATCGGTGATGGCCATCCAAACGGTGTACAGATCCTCGTGGGACAGGTTCATGGCGGAGGCCGCCAGGTTGACGGTGGCGATGCCGTCGGATATCTCCACGGGATTCATGGTATTCAGCGCCAGGTAGGACGCGCCGGGCAGGCTGCGGGCTTTGGTGGGCTGGCCGGAAACCGGGCGCCAGGAGAACAGCGCCTCCAGGGCTGGCTCGGCATACCATTTGAAGGGCCGGAGCACCACCACCGTGTCCACCGTGACCAGCGCGGAGGAATCCTCGTTGGGCAGGAACAGCCTGATGTCGGAAGTCCTGGTGGGCGTGGAATCGTTTTCCGGAGCGGTGAACGGAAGCTCATAGGGCGGAAGGCCGGCGCTTTCTCCCAGGACCGGATAAGCCGGCAGGCACATCAAAAGGCAGATCAGCAGGGAAAGCGTTTTTTTCATGATCGGTTCTCTTTTCCCGCGTTGAGAAAAACGCGGCCGGGGCCGCGTTTTTTCGCGTTATTTGGGTTCCTCCAGGCAGGCGCCGCGAAGGGTGTTGACGGTCCTCTCCAGGGCGCCTTTTGTGCCGTCAAGGGCTTTGCCGGCGTTGCGGTAATCGAAGATCAGCGTGAAGTTTTTCAGGTCGTGATCCTCCTGCTCCATCCGGGCGGACAATGTGGTGTCCAGGTCGCGGACGAAGTCCGAAAGCACCTCGCCCTTCATTTCCTCGGCCGCCAGGGCCAGGAGATCCCCGGCGCAGGAAAGGCATACCCCGCCGTTGTCGATAAACGCCCGTTTAAAGGCGCTGTCGGTCTGGTACAGGTGGATCAGGGTATAGGCGTAGCGGTCCAGGTTTTCCCGGATGGAATCGCACAGGATGCAGGAGGAGGCCATGGCCTTCAGGCTCTTTGCCGCGCTCGCGACCGCGTCCTTCATCTCTCCCCTGGAACGGCTGAAGAGGCCGCCGCCCGACGTCTTTCCCTTCTCGGCGCGTTCAAAAACGCTTTTGACCTCCTTCCGGGTCTCCTGGAGGTGACTGTGCATCATCAGGGCGTGGCCGAGGCGGTTTTTTTGAGCGTAAAGCAGCATCTGGTGCCGGGGGCAGAATCCCCTGGCGTTGACCTGGATGCGGGTGGAGGGCTCCATAACGGAGCCTCCGAGATACCGGACCACGTCGTTTTCCTCGATCCTGCATTTAAGCCGGCACATGGGGCAGCCGCACATTTCCTTGACGGCGTCCCAAACCGGGATGGTGTCGATATGGTATTTCATAACATCACTCCGATACGATACTCGGCCTCGGGGGAGCGCCGCAGTCAGGGCAGGGGTTCAGGGTCTTGAATTTTCCTGAATTCAGGTCCCTGTAATAAAGGGGAGTCAGCGGCTCATACTGAGAGGCAACCTTGGGGCACATTTCCGCTGAATGGTAATACAGTCCGCCCTGGGGATTGTAGTATACCACGGTCTCGTTGGTGATGGGAGGCGTGGGGGTCGGGATGGCGGTGGGGACGGCAGTCACCATTGCGGCGCTTTCGCTGCTGGGGACGTTGGTGGCCTGTACCTTGGTGCCGCCAAGGGAATTGGGGTCCACATACCAGTTATTGTTCAGGCGGATCATCAATACCTGCAGCCTGTAATTTTCGGGTTCTGCGATGCTCTGCTTGCGGATGAGGCAGGTGATGGTGATGGTACGGGAATCGTCCTCGGCCGAACCGGAGATGGAGTCGATGGAATAGCTGAGGGGCACACGGTTGGTGAGGATGAAAAACAGGTCCGTCTTGGGATTCTCCCGGCTGTTGACCCATGAGGGCATGCACAGGTTGACCATCTGGTCCAGGTCGAATTCGCCCCAGTAGTTCATGAAGGCCATCAGCTGCATCTGCGCGGCGCCGGCTGAGGCGTCGCCCTGTCCGCCCGAGGGTATTTCTTCGGGAGAGGCGCCGATATCCGCTGCCGAAACGGAAGTAAGGGCGTTATCCCCGCCGAAATACGCGTTGTTGGCGATACTGGATGCCGCGGTCCGCGGCGTATTCCTGGGCAGGGTCACCGCCAGGGATACGCCGCTGATGACCATCAGTGCCAGAATGACCAGACTGACCGAATAACGGGCATTTTTCCCGAAAGCGCGTTTGCCCAGCATAAAGAGCAGGGTGATCAGCGCCGCGGCAAGGAACAGGATCTTAAGGATGTTCCTGACGTTTTCGCCGGGTATGGCCATGGACAGGATGAACAGGCAGGGCAGCAGCAGGGCGATCACCGGGATCAGTCCCCGGTACCGGGGAGGGCCCCCGGAGGGGGCGCCTCCGGGGTCGTTCCCTCCGCCGCCGGTCATATCCGCCTGCTGGACCCTTTTGTTCTTCATGCCGTACAGCGGTGCGCTGGTATAACGGTTTCGGTTGCCGTTCATGGGTCGTTCCTTTCGTCAGGGATCAATTGATGAAGTTGAAGTAAAGGGTGCTGCCGTCGATCCGGTAGTCGTAGCCGCCCAGATCCCGGAAGAACTCAAAGGGGATATAGGGCTTGCCGTCGACGACGATGGGGTAAAGCGCCGGATACGTTTCGGGATCGATCCTGACGCGGTCTTTGGCGAGAACAGCGGAACCTTTGGGATTGTAATCCAGGTCGATGGTGTGATCGTTCAGGGTGACGTGGAACGAATTCTCGAGCTGGTGGCGGGTGTTGATCTTGCCCATGGCGACCATGATATCGACGAAGTTCACCACTTCGCGTCCGTTGCCGTCGTAGTACCAGGAAATGTCCGTTATTTTACCGCTTATGGCTACCTTGCCCATTTCGGTCAGGCTGGCAGGCGCGGGGCCGGGCGGGAGGGTGGGCTGGTCGGTGACCGGGGCCGGCGGGACGTCGGTGGGGGTCGGGGTGGAGGCGTTCACATAGGTGAATACCACCTCGGAAGGATTGGGCATGTGGTTCTCGATGCTGACATAGAAGCTGTTGGGGCCGGTCAGCACGTAGCCCGCGGGGACCACGCTGTCGTCGGCGTACACATAGCCGCCGCCGGTGACGGGCACCTGGGTGCTGTAGAGGACGCTGCCGCCCTGCTCGCGATATACCACGCTGACGTATACGGTCTCGGGGGGCTGGGGAGTGGGTGTGACGGTGTTCCTGTAGGTAAAGGTGACGCTGGAGGGCGATGCCTTGCCGTTAGCCACATCCACGTATACCTGCGCATCGGACACCAGCTCATAGGCGTAAGGCACCATGGAGTTGTCGGCGTAGACATAGCCGGAGGCGGACATGGTCACCTGGGTGGAGTTGAGGAGGGTGCCGCCTGCATCCTGGTAGTAGACCGGCACGTTCACCTGGGGCACCGGGGTGGGAGTGGCGGGCTTGCGGTAGGTAAAGGTGACGCTGGAGGGCGACGCCTTGCCGTTGGTGACCGTAACGCGGGCGGACGCGGCACTGGTGCGGGTATAGCCTGCAGGCACCAGGGAGTCGTTGGCGTAGATATCGCCCGTAACGATCAGCACAGCCTGGTCAGAGGCCAGGATACTGCCGCTTTCGTCCACGTAGTACACCGGCACGTTCACCTGGGGCACCGGGGTGGGTGTGGCGGGCTTGCGGTAGATAAAGGTGACGCTGGCGGGAGAGGCATGGCCGTTCTGGATGGTCACGTAGGAAGACGCGGCGGAGGTGCGCATGTAGCCCGCGGGGACCAGGGCGTCGTTGGCATAGATGCTGCCGGACGAAGTCATGACCACAAGGTCAGAGGCCAGGATATTGCCGGCTTCGTCCGCGTAATACACGGAAACGTTCACCTGGGGCACGGGCGTCGCCGTGGCGGGCCTGTGGTAGGTAAAGGTGACGCTGGAGGGTGAGGCCTTGCCGTTTGCGACGGTCACGTACGAGGACGCGGCGGAGGTGCGGGTGTAACCGGCGGGCACCCGGGCGTCGTTGGCGTTGATATAGCCCGACGAGGTCATCACTTTCTGATCGGTGGCCAGGATGCTGCCGCCCTCGTCCGCGTAGTACACAGGTACGTTCACCTGGGGTACCGGGGTGGGGGTGATGTTGTTCTTATAGATGAAGCTGACAGTGGCGGGCGACGCGGCGCCGTTCTGCACGGTGACGTAAACACGGTTGGCGGAGGTGCGGCTGTACCCGGCGGGGACCATGGAATCCTTCGGGTAGATATAGCCCGACGACAGCAGGGTCTGGATCTCGGTGGCGAGGATATTGCCGTCCTGGTCCTGGTAATAGACCGGCACGTTCACCTGGGGCACCGGGGTCGCCGTGGCGTTGAGCCGGTAGGTGAAGATGACGCTGGAGGGGGAGGCCGCGCCGTTTGAGACGGTCACGTACCTGTAGGAGGAAGAGGTGCGGGTGTAGCCCGCGGGGACCAGGGCGTCGTTGGCATTGACGTAGCGGGACGCCGTCAGGGTCTGTACCTCAGTGGCGAGGGTGCGGCCGTTCTGGTCCTGGTAATAGACCGGCACGTTCACCTGGGGCACCGGGGTCGCGGTGGGCGCCGCGGTGACGCTGTAGCGGTAAGAGAAGGTGACGCTGTCGGGGGAGGCCGCGCCGTTGAGGATCATCACGTAGTTGTAGGCGGAGGAGGTGCGGGTATAGCCCGCGGGCACCAGGGCGTCGTTGGCGTTGATATAGCGGGAAGAGGTCAGGACCTGGATCTCGGTGGCAAGGATATTGCCGTTCTGGTCCCTGTAGTAGACCGGCACGTTCACCTGGGTCGGCACGGCTGTCGGGGCCGCGGTGACGCTGTAGCGGTAGGTGAAGGTGACGGCAGAAGGCGACGCGATGCCGTTTGTGACCGTCACGTACCTGCTGGCGGCGGAAGTCCTGGCATAGCCCGCGGGCACCAGGGCGTCGTTGGCGTATACGTAGGCGGAGGCGGTCAGCATCTGGTTTGCCGTGGCGAGGATGGTGCCGTTCTGGTCCTGGTAATAGACCGGCACGTTCACCTGGGGCACCGGGGTGGAGCCGTTTTTATGGCAGGTGAAGGTGACAGTGGAGGGATTGGGATTGCCGCTGTTATACCTGACCCACTGCTTGTCGGTGGAGGAGAGGGTATAACCGGCGGGGATCATGGAGCTGTTGGCGTACACATACACGGACTTGGTCACGGCGACCACTTCGGTATTGAGGTTATTGCCGTACTGGTCGTTGTAGTAAACGGTGACGTAACCTTCGGGGGCCGCCGTTACGCTCTTTTTGTAGTAGAAGGTGACTGTGGAAGGAGTGGCGACGCCGCCGGACACGATGACGTAGGCGCTGCCGGTCCCGTTCAGGATATAGCCGGGCACCAGGCCGGAACGGGGATAGATGGTGCTGTTGGCAATAAGGGAAACGGTGTCGGTGGCGAGGATGGCGCCGTTTTCATCGCAGTACCTTACCGTCACATAGGCCATGGATACCGGCGTCGCGGTGGGGGCCGCCGTTACGGGGGCTGAATAGGTGAAGGTGACATAGGCGGGCGAAGCGACGCCGTTTGTGACGGTGACGTACTGGGAAGCGCCCGATACCAGGGAATAGCCCGCGGGGACCCTGGAGGGATTGGCGTAAATGGTGCCGCTTCTGAAGAGCTGGACGGAATAGTCGGTGTAAAGGACGGTCCCGTTCCGGTCCACATAGCGCACGGGAACGGTCACGGCGGAGGATACGGCGGTGGGCGCCGCGGTGGGCGCGGCCGTCATGGTGGGGGAGCAGTTGAACACCACCGAGGAGGGAACTGCCACACCGTTGGTCACGGTGATCTGGTAGCTGGTGCTTCCGTTGATCCGGTAGCTGCCGCCGAGCAGGCCTGTGTCGGCGTAAATAACGCCGGAAACGGGCATGTCACGGGTGACCTGGCGCAAAATGGCGCCGTTTTGGTCCACATAGCTGACCGTAACCACGGCGGAGGCCGGCGTGCCGAAGAGCAGCTGCTGTGTCCTGGGGCCGGCCACGCCGTCCACGGAGAGGCCCATGGCCCGCTGGAATTCGCGCACGGCTGTCCGGGTCTGGTTTCCGTAGATCCCGTCGATAGCGGCGCTTGCGCTGAGGTAACCAAGCTCCCTCAGGCGCAGCTGCAGCCGGGTGACGGCGTCGCCCCTGTCGCCCATGGTCAGGGTGGTGTAGGCCTCCTGGGTGGGCTCCGCCGTGGGGACGGCGGTGGGCGCCATCGTCACATAGGGCGTAGGCGTCGGGAGCGTGTCGGGGGTCAGGGGTGTCACGGCCGGATCGACTCCGGTGCCGGAGGACAGGACGAGGGTCATATAGATGAGCAGCGTTTTCAGAAGGTCCATGACTTCATCTCCTCACAGTCGTTTGGTGCCAAAGAATCCTTTCAGCCGGTCCGGCTGTCTGTATCAAACTATTTAACGCGCGGGCAGGGGATCCCGTTCCCGAAAAAACCGTCTGCCGCGGGATAAATTATCTAAGCGCGTCCACGTCGATGAATTTGTCGAACTCGGGCAGGATGCCGATCCCGTCCGGGTAATGGGCGGCAAACTGCGGGACGGCGTGGGACGGGAAGGAATTCCCTTCGATAAACAGGGGCCCCTTTTCGGTGATGGCCACGTCCCATGCCACGAACCGCATCTGGGGCACGACGCGCATGGCCTCAAGGCACATGGCCCTGGCCTCCTCCCAGAAGGGGATGCGGAACCCGACAATGGGGGTAGAGGTCATCGGGTGTTTTTCAAACACGTTGCCGGCCTTGTCGGCGGCCACGGTTTTCAGCACCCCGCTGTCCAGGTCCACCCGGGCGGCCATGCCGCCGCAGTCCACATTGTCCATCACCTTGCCGTTGCCGATGCGGACGAAAGCGTAGACGATGCCGTCCTGCTTGTCCCCCAGCATGGTGGCGATGCGCACGGTGTTCACCGACGTGGGGCACATACCGGACATCACGGGGTGCTGGACCACCAGTTCCTCCACGATGGCGTTCCCCATGGCGGTGAGCCGCTGCCTGAAGGCCTCGGTGTCCCCTTCCCAGTCCTGTCTCCGGAACTTGACGATCCCCTGGCCGGAGGAACCCTCCAGGGGCTTGTACAGGCAGGTATCCAGGCCGGACAGGAAATCCCGGAACTTTTCCGGGTCGGTGTTTTCGTCAAGCCTGATCCACCGGCGGCCGATGTGGGCGGCGAATGTGGTGTTGAATTCGGTCTTGTCGTCAAAAAAGTGCCAGTACGCCTTGTCGTTCATTTTCCTGACGATGGCGTTGGATATGCCCCGGGTAATGACGGTGCGCTTCTGGGCGTCGTTCAGGCGGTACATTTCGGCGATCTTGTAATCCATGTAGCCGGCGTTGAAGCGGACGGCGCAGCGCAGCATGTCCCGGAGCAGCCAGGCTTTGCTAAGGCCGGTCTTCCCGGAAAGCATGTCGGCGGTCTCGTACATCCGCTTCCAGTCCATCCTGGCGGCTCGTTTTACAAGAAAGGCGATATCCGGCATTTCATTCCCCTCCGGTCACACATTGAAGCGGAACAGCGTCACGTCGCCGTCCTGCATCACATAATCCTTGCCCTCTGAGCGGATCAGGCCCTTTTCCCTGCAGGCGGCCATGCTGCCCAGCTCCCTGAGGGTGTCAAAGGGAACGATCTCGGCGCGGATGAAGCCGCGCTCGAAGTCGGTATGGATCTTGCCGGCGGCCTGGGGGGCTTTGGTGCCCTTTTTGATGGTCCAGGCCCTGCATTCGTCCTCGCCGGCGGTCAGGAAGGAGATCAGTCCCAGCAGGCGGTAGCAGGCCTTGATCAGCCGGTCCAGGCCGCTTTCCCCGATGCCCAGGTCCTCAAGAAATTCCTGTTTTTCCTCCGGATCCATCACGGCGATCTCTTCCTCGATGCGGGCGGAGATGACCAGCATCTCGGCGCCTTCGGCCGCGGCTTTTTCCCGGACGCTTTTAAGGAAGGGGATGCTGTCCTCGTCCGCCCCGAGGGCGTCCTCGGCGATGTTGGCGGCGTAGATCACGGGCTTGACGGTCAAAAGGAACCAGTCCCGGATCACCGCGGCCTCGTCGTCCGTGGCCGGGAAGGTGCGCGCGGGCGCGCCGCCCTCCAGGTGACGGAGCATCCGGGCGGCCAGGTCGGCCTCGAAAGCGTATTTCTTGTCCCCGGTCTTGATCATCTTGGCTGCCTTGTCCCCGCGCTTCTGCACGGTCTCCATATCTGCGAAGATCAGTTCCAGGCTGATGGTCTCCATGTCCCGGGCCGGGTCGACGCTGCCGTCCACATGGATGATGTTTTCGTCCTCAAAGCAGCGGACCACGTGCACGATGGCGTCGCATTCCCGGATATGGGACAGGAACTTGTTCCCAAGGCCTTCGCCCTTGCTGGCGCCTTTGACCAGGCCCGCGATATCCACGAATTCCACCGAGGCGGGAGTCACTTTTTTGGGGTGGTACATTTCGTCCAGCACCGAAAGCCTTTCGTCCGGGACGGCGACCACGCCGGTGTTGGGCTCAATGGTGCAGAAGGGATAATTGGCTGCCTGGGCGCCAGCGCCCGTGATCGCGTTGAACAGCGTGCTCTTGCCCACGTTGGGCAGGCCTACGACGCCTAATTTCATGGCTTTGCTTTCTCTCCTTAAAAAGTGGATTTCAGTTTTTTCCCGGCGCATTATGGCGCTGTGCGCCGCATGAGCGGCGGCAAATAATCATTATATCATAATCAGCCGTTTTACTCAACGGATTCATTCTTCGCTTCCATATGGCCGTCCCGGTACATGCTGAAGGAGTCCATGGGGTAATTCTTCAGGTTGTCCAGGATGTTCCTTCCGTCGGCCTTGCTGAGGAGGCCGGTACGGGAACGGGTCAGTTCCACCTCGGCCATCTGCCGGGAAGGTCCGCCCACGCAGCCGCCGGGGCACATCATGCCCTCGATGAAGTCCTCATCCAGCCGGCCGGACTTGAGCAGCATCAGCGCTTTGCGGCATTCCTCGCCGCCGGCGCAGGTCAGGAGCCTGACTCCGGAGGTGTCCTCGCCCATCTCCTTCATTGCCTCGATCACCGCCGCGGCCACGCCGCCGGAGGAAGCGAATTTCTTGCCGTAGAGCGAAGATTCCTGGTAGGGTTCGGCCACGGGCTCCAGGGCCACGTTCCGGCTTTCCAGCAGGCTGACCATCTCGCCGAAGGTGATGGCGTAATTGGCGTTGTCGGCGATGAAGCTGTTCAGCGTTTCGCCCTTCTTGGCGATGCAGGGGCCGATGAACACGGTAACGCAGCCGGGGTGGATCGCCTTCAGGTAGCGGTTGACGGCCACCATGGGGCTGACGGTGGAGGACTTGTTTTCTTCGTACTGCTTGGGGAACTGGTGGCGCAGAAGGCTGATAAAGGCGGGGCAGCAGGAGGTGGTCATTTTTTTGCCCTCGTGCATGGCCTCGATCCATTCCTTTGCTTCATAGGCGGCGGTCATGTCCCCGCCCAGGCCGACCTCCACCATATCGGCGAAACCGACTTCCTTCAGGGCCTTGCGCAGGGACGCCATGCCGATGTCCTTGCCGAACTGGCCTTCCGAGGCCGGGGCGCACATGGCGTAGACCGATTTGCCGGCCTTGATGGCCTCGATGATCTGCACCAGGTAGATACGGCTCCCGATGGCCCCGAAGGGGCAGGCGTGGATGCAGTGGCCGCAGTGCACGCACTTGCTTTCGTCGATGTTGCAGAAGCCGTACTCGTCCCAGCTGATGGCCCCAACCGGGCACACCTTCTTGCAGGGGCGTTCCAGGTGGATGATGGCGCCGTAGGGACAGGCCTTGGCGCACATGCCGCATTCCTTGCATTTTTCGGGATCGATATGCATCCGCCTTTCACCCTTGGAGATGGCGCCGAAGCGGCAGGAATTCATGCAGGCCCGGCCCAGGCAGAAACGGCAGTTGTCGGTCACGGAATAGGTGGAGGTGGGGCAGTCGTCGCAGGCGGGACGGATCACCTGCACCACGTTCCTGGTGTCGTTGGTGACGTCGGCGTTCAGTCCGCAGGCCAGGCGGATGCGCTCCCGGACGATGGCGCGCTCCTTATATACGCAGCAGCGGTAATCCGGCTTGGGGCCGGGGGAGATCGTCATGACGATCTTTTCTTTTTCTTCTTCGTTGAGCCTATCTTCCCAGGCGAGACGGCATACTTCGGTGGCGATATCGTGCTTCAGGTCCCGGATGCCCTTGTCGTTGGTGATCATGGTACCCTCCGTTTTTCCGTTCCCACGTTCCGATCGATGCGGAGCAGGGGTGTTTTTCGGGCGCGGGCCCGTCCATCCGATTATACCATACCCGGACACGGCTGAAAAGTTCTTTCGCCCGGAAAAACGGCCGCGCAGGCGCATTTGCGGCTGTTCCGGGGCGCTTTCTTCTGATATAATGGCATGGATCGGACAAAAAACCGCGGCCTGTCTTTGGGGCTGCGGCGAAGGGGGACGGAAAACATGATCCGGATGGAGTGTCCCGCGGGAAGCGTCTGCGGGGGATGCCGCGGCCGGGGCGAATACGGCGGGCTTCTCAGGAAAAAGCAGGACCGGGTGGCGGGGCTTTTAAAAAACCTGTGCCCGGTGGAGGATATCGTGGGCATGGACGATCCCTTCCATTACCGCAACAAGGTCCACGCCGCCTTCTTCAGGGATGAAAGGGGCAGGATCCTCGCCGGTCCCTACGCCGGGGGGACCCACAGGATCGTCCCGATGGACGCGTGCCTCATCGAAGACGAGGGGGCCTCCCGGACCGTCCGGGCCGTCCGGGACCTGATGGCGGACTTCGGCATCGAGCCCTACGATGAGGACAGCGGACGGGGCCTGATGCGGCACGTGCTGATCCGTACCGCCCGCCGGACCGGGGAGATGCTGGTGACCCTGGTCATCGGCCGCACCCCCTTTTCCGCCCAGAAGGCGTTTGTCGCAAAGCTCATAAAAAAATGCCCCTGGATCACCACGGTGTGCGTCAGCCTTAACACAAGGCACACCTCCATGATCCTGGGGCCCTCCACCCGCACGGTGTACGGCCGGGGCTTCATCGAGGACCGCCTGGCGGGAAAGGTGTTCGCCCTGGGGCCGAATTCCTTCTACCAGGTCAACCCGGTCCAGACCGAAAAGCTCTACGCCAAAGCCTATGAATTCGCCGCCCTCACCGGCAGGGAAACGGTGCTGGATGCTTACTGCGGCGTGGGGACCATCGGCCTCGGATGCGCGGAAAAGGCGGGGAAGGTCATCGGCGTGGAGGTGAACCGGGACGCGGTCCGGGACGCCGTGGGCAACATGAAGCGCAACGGCATCACGAACGCCTCCTTCGTCTGCGCCGACGCAGGACAGTATATGCGCCGCCTGGCCGCCGAAAAGGCGAAGATCGATGTAGTGTTTATGGACCCGCCCCGTGCCGGCAGCGACAGACGCTTCCTTTCATCCCTCTCATTCCTTGCGCCGGACAGGGTGGTCTATATCTCCTGCATGCCCGAGACCCTGGCCAGGGATGTGCGTATCCTCTGCCAGGCGGGCTGGCGGGCGGAAAGGGCCGTGCCCTTTGACATGTTCCCGTGGACGGAGCATGTCGAAACTGTGGTGCAACTTTCCAAGGGAGATATCAACAAAGACAGTTCGGAGAGAAATAGTGCTGCAAAGAACAGTCATACTGGGACGATCAGCGGTTACAGTAAAGGAAACAAGGCGCTTGAGACAACAAATGTAAAAATAGATTTCTCCTTGGAGAACCTTGATCTGTCGGAACTGAGAGGCAAAGCAACATAGAATACAATGAAATGATATGATGGAGGAACCATGTTAAAAGATTACGAGACAGATAAACCTGTCCTTGAAACTGACAGGCTGATTATTCGAACTCTTAACGAAGCAGATGTACCAGATTTGAAAGAATGGCTGGGGAGAGATGAAATTTATACCTATTGGGGAAGAAAAGCAAGCAAGGGAGAGAAAAATCCTGAACTTATGTTTATTGATCCCCGTCCTTGGGTAAAGAGAAAACCTTCTCCTGATTTTGATTGGGGAATTGTATTAAAAGAATCCAATAAAGTGGTAGGCATGATTGCGGTATTTGATATCCAAAATGCCAGAATGGGTGATATAGCATACAGAGTGAATCCGGAGTACTGGAATATGGGAATTACTACAGAAGCTTTAAAGGAAGTGGTACGGTTTATATTTGAGAACACGGAAATAGACCGATTGAATGGGACTGCGGATGTAAGAAACATTGCCTCAAACAAGGTTATGGAAAAATGTGGTTTTATCAAAGAAGGAACCGTTCGCCAAGGGAAAATGGTTTCTGTTTATTGCGATTATAATATTTATGGTATGCTTAGAAAAGATTATGCAAAGATAGACTAGGCGTATTGTTCAGCCCTGACGTACTTGATGCTCAGAGGATCGGACTTTATGCTGACCATGGGTCAATCAAACGGACAAAAATGAGAGGAGATGCATTTGGATGAAAAAGCTGATCCCTGTTCTGTTGGCGGTTGCGCTGCTTTGCGCGGTGTGTTGTTCGATTGCCGAAGAAAGAACACAGCCTGAAATCCTGGCTGTCTTTTCCTCCTCGGAGGCGCAGATCATCACGGATGATGATCAAACCAAAGAACTGGCCGATACCGTGATCTTTCTTTACCGGGATCACTCATATATCCAGTATGTGGATCATGAGAACCGGTATGAGATTTACACCAAAGGAACCTTTGACGTCAATTTTGACTGGACAGAGCCGGGTTGGCAGGAAAAGAAACCTCATATCCTGACGATTCATGCCGAACAAATCCATACGGCGCGTCATCAGACAGAAGCAACTGATCTGACCTATGACGTAAATCTGGATCGGGCGGCAGACTACTGCTTGTATCCGGATAATGACAGAACTGATCTGGAACTTGTCGCCGCGTTTATGCAGGTTGATAAGCAAAAGCTGGTTAAGGCAGACGGAAGCGAAGAGTATCTTCCGACCATCTGGTTCTACTACAGTGACGGTTCTTTCCGACAGTTTGCAATCGTTGACGGGCAGGAGAACACGTTGTTCAGCTGCGGCGATTATTCTGTCACGGATGGTGTGTTTGCGGACGAATCGGTGCTTACAATTCATCGGACGCAAAAGTATCAGGACGGCGTCGGCCTGTCGGACTACGATTAGACACATAAGGCCATCAAAAGCGCCGTAATTGCCGGCTTTTCTGGCATCAGGGGCATCAGCGCCGGGAGAAGATTTTCAAGAATACAGTCGAAGATGCGTACCAAGATCGATTTTACAGAACGGACAGATTGATCAAAAAAGGAATAAAGAATGATTTTCGAATTGAAAAAACCGTCAATAGCTGCTCCCGTTTTTGCGGATTGGGAGGATCTCGATACCGGCGTCAATGCCTGCCTCGACAATGTGATGGGAAAGATACTCGTGACTGACCCGGATCATCCGAAATCCGCGCTGGCTGTGATCGGTGATTTTGCTTTTTGCGCAGGGGATGCGGATCTGGAGCTTTTGCGAGGCAAGCCTGATAGATGGATGATCGTGGTGCCGCAGGATGAAGCATGGGAAGAGCTGATCGAAAACAACTTCCCCGCTTACAAGCGGATTCGCTACGCGATCAAAAAGGATACGGTATTCGACCGGGAAAAGCTCGAAGCCATGGCAAAGGCGCTTCCCGAAGGGTATACCTTCCGCAGGATCGACGGAGAACTCTATGACGTCTGCCTGAAGGATGAAATTTTTGAGGACTGCGTTTCCGTCTTCGAATCGAAGGAAAGATATCTCGAGCTCGGGCGGGGCTTTGCCGTCATGAAGGACGGGAAGATTGTTTCCGCCGCGTCGTCTTATTCGCGTTTCCTCAAGGGGATAGACATCGAAATCGACACGGTAAAAGAAGAACGTCACAAAGGATTGGGGTCCGCTGTCGCCGCAAAGCTGATCCTCGCCTGCCTCGACGAAGGACTGTATCCGGCATGGGACGCGGCAAATAAGCTGTCTGTCCGGTTGGCGGAAAAGCTTGGCTACGAATTCAGCCGCGAATATGTCTGTTACGGGATGGAATAATAAGAAGTATGCAGGAGTTCCGGGTGCTGAACCGGCGGTAAGGAGAACACATCATGGAATATGGAAACATTAATTTTGAAGATCAGGATGGCAATATTCTGATCTCCATAGATCAGACGGATGAAGCGGCGCTTTCCCGTGATCCTCTGTTCACGCACTGCCTTGCAGTTGTAAAAGTCGGCAATGAATACCTTATGGGTAAAAACAAATGGCGAAACAGATATGAAGTGTTCGGCGGCTGTGCCGAAAAGGGAGAGACAGCCCGGGAATGCATCCTCCGGGAATGCCATGAAGAACTGGGCCTGCCGATTTCCGATATTGCATATCTCGGCGCCATGAAGCTCCTTTTGAAGCCGGATCATTTCTCGAAGGATGAGCGGGTCGAGTTGGGCGGGTTATACGGGATCACGCTGCCTGATATTAGCCTTGATGATATTTATCGCCTGGTCAACGATAAAGAAGAAATAGCGGCGCTTGACTGGTACAGTCATATAAAGGAAAAGGAAACGATAGCCCTGATCGATGAAAAACTGCTGGGTTATTATATTTGATCTCAAATGAATACGGCCTTACCGCAAATTCTTCTCAATGCTTACTCATACCCGCCCATGCCGCCGATCCACTCACCGCCGGGTTCGCGCCAGACATAGAAAGCCAGGTCTTCGGCAGTGCCGTCGCTGCCTGCGATCTCGAAATCATAGTAGGAAATGGAACGGGCTGTGCCGTAAAGCTTCATCCATTCGATGCCCTCGGGAACATCGGTGGGCCAATTCGTTGCTTCCGGGTCGTTGTCTTCATCGCTGTAGCGCAGGGAGATCAGCGTGTGCCCGGCGGCACTGCCGGTGTAGGCATCCGCTGCGGCCTGCATGGCGGCGCGGATCTCATTCTGCGGCCACACAGCCGACTCTCCGATGGTGTTGGCGGAAGTGAACGCGTATCCATGCCGGGTATCGAGGTCATCCCACCGCACGAAGCCCCAATAAGGCTCATCGTATGCGTAGATCTCCGCCAGCACCCGGCCGTTCATCTCAGCCAGGAGGTGGACACTGTCGCCGGGCAGCAGGGGGTAGATGAAGTCTTTGTCAGAGCCGGGCACATCCGTCATGCGGGCATTTGTTTTGACGGTGGCATAGACATGATCCGTGCCGTCATCCCCCGGGAAAACCAGTTCCGGGCAGGATCCGATCAACGGGGCTGAAAGCCCTGTGGTGCTGATCCAGCCGTAGCGGGTCCGTCCGCCGGAGATGCCGTAGCTGATGAGCATCCAGTCTCCGCGGATGCCATAGATCCATATGGTGCCGTTGGTGGAAACGGAGGCTTTCCCATTGGCGCTCCGGCCATACTCCCTGCCGGGACCGCGATAGACCGCATAGGTTTTTCCTCTCGGAAACTGTCCCACATTTCCGGTCAGGAACGGCATGGAAAGCAGCGCTTGCTGCCGCTGTGACGCCAGGGCCAGTTCCGACTGTATCAGCCTCAGGGTATTTTCATAGATTTCAAGTTCGGGGTTTCGAAGATAGTTATCATACCGGCTGACCGGGATCTGCGCGGCGTCCCCGGCCTCATCCCCCACGCACACGCCGACGGAACAGGGAGTGAAACGCAGCGCCACGCGGTAATGGGTTTCGGCATCCCGGCCCCAGGCCAGGATGAAGCGCAGCGAGCCCTTCCGGTTCACCTGCGTGCTTACCCCGGTCAGGCCCATGGCTTCCAGCCGGGCGCTCATGGTGCCGTCCATGGCGTCCATGGCGAGATCATCGAAAGCATCCGCTGTACCGCCGGTGCGTTTCTGCCCGATCTCCGCCATGATCGTCCCGCCGCCCACGAACTGCCGGGTGCCGATCAGATCCGATTCGGCAGCGCTCTCAGCCGGCGCCGCGGGAAAACCGCACGAAGCAAATGCCATCGTGATCAGCAGCAGGATCGAAACAAACCTTTTCATGACTGCCGTCCTCCTGATCCGCCTGTCGTTACCCATTCCCCGCCGTCAGATCGCTCTGCCGCACAAAACCGTATTCCCCGGTGGCCGGGAACCATATATGGTACCATTCGTCCCCGATGATCCCGATCACCCGCATCGATTCATGGCTCTCCTGCCAATGGGTGACGTAGGATCCTGCCTGCGGCTGCCGGTAGACCTTCAGGATGGGGTGGGCCGGGGAGAGCTGTGGCATGGCAGACAGATCAAGCTGCAGCGCGCTGCCGGGCTGCCCAAAGGTCAGGTAGCGCTTCATCATGTATCCTCGCACCCAACTGTTCCAGTCGCCGAACACCGCCAGCGTCCAGTCGCCGTCCTGAGCCATGACGCCGACCGCCGTCCCGGTGTAATACTTGCCCTGGGAGCGGCTGCCCTTGTCCGCCCGTTCCCGCAGGTGCAGGCGGTCGGCTGGATTCGGATTCACCACCATGGCATAATTGCCGGAATCCATCTGTGCAGAGGCTTCCGCCAAACTGTGCGGCAGGGTGTTCCAGTTGATCTGCGCGATGTCGTCCCATGGGTGATCTCCGTAGAGCATGGCTTGCATAGGCACTACTGAGCCGTCCCAGACTGTCCGGTGTCCGAAGAACAGAAAGCCGCCCGATTCTTCTGAGCATGCGGCGTCGTCATAAATGTATTCGATTCCCGCAGTGCCGTTATACAGCAGTTGAATCGTCACGCAGCGCCCGTCGATCCACAAACTGTCGGTGAAGTTTTCGTACCCCAGCACCGTGCCGGCGGGAAGCGGGCTGCTCTCGATCAGGCGCACCTCCCGGTGGCTCATATACTCGCAGATCACATACACCCGGCTGCCGTCCGGTTTCTCCATCAGAAAGTGCATGGCGTCGTTCTTCAGCATGCCTTTGATAAACATGTAATCCGGCATCAGCGCGGCCGCGGCTTCCCGGAAGAAACGCTCGTTCTCGGAAGCGTAATTATCGTAGGTTTCGGCAAAGAATGTCGGGAAGCGCGAGACGTCGAAATCCTCCAGCCAGATGCAGTCTGCCAGCCAGGACGCCGGAAGGATCTGCATGAGCTGAACGCCCTGGTCATTGTCGTTCTCATCCACCATGGAAAAAGTGCGGGTGATCTCTCCGCCGTTCAAACCGTCCCAGGACGTGTTCCGGATGTGGGTGTATTCGCCGTACCCGCTGTCGCCGTGGAACTGGTCCACCGGACTCCATCGGCCGTCCGCATTGCGGCAGCTGTGATACCTCACGACAGACTGTTCGGCCAGGATGTATGTCCAGTAGATTGACTGGTCGCTGTCCAGATACAGCTCCGGCCAGTCCGCGCCCTGGATCAAGGCGGTGGGATTGTGGATGACAATCTGCCACGCGCCGTCATGCCGTTCCAGGAGGATCAGCCTTTTGATGCCGTCCGTCTCAGCGAAGCAGGCCGCTGTATCGCCCCACTGGGATAGCTGAACAGGCTGGGTGACGCCTGCCCGGCGGAGCGCGTCCGCGATCTGTGCATCGTCCCCGGCGGCTGCCGGCGCTGAAGGGCTGATCAGCATCAGCATCAAAGCAATGACCCAAAACATCGTTTTCCTCATCGTGACTGTCCTTCCTTCCGCTGCCGGTCCTCCCGGCACGCCTTAACTATAAAGACGTAACATGGACATGATCTGCTGCGTATGGATGATTTTTTTCCATGCTCAGGCTGATCGGTAGATCGGTTAAGTATACCCTGGAAGCTGTGTTCAGGTGTCATGGACTGTCAAAAACCTCCCCCGGAGGGGAGGCCGGGCAGGCTTTGCCGGGTTACCGGATCAGGTACGGGATATTGTTTCTGACAGCAAAGGATTCTCCTTCGCTTTCGGAAGTTACGTACAGGAGTACAGGGCTGTCGGCAAAAGCGTCGTCGGCAATCACTGTCACAGACGCCGGTATGAATTGTTTCATTTACGGATCCTCCAAATACTTTTGCAGACGACGATGATCAGGACCGGTTCTTTGAGATCCCGAAGAGATCAAAGGAGAAAGACAGATCCGACCTGATCGCCTGATGCCGGATTATGTCCACTGCTGACCAATGAAAACGAAGTAAAACAGTGGACGGTCTTCAGGCGGATCGGCGCGTTGTGTGTATTGGCATGAGGGGAAATACGAACGGGACAAACGACACTACCAGTCGCTTTCCGGCAGCGGGGGCGTGTTATCTTCCTCAAATTGTTCCTTTCCAAGCTCCGTAATGCTGATCCTGCCGACCTTTCCGTACTGATACAGCTGATCCAGCAGTTCGATCGCCGCCCGGATCCTGGTCCGCAGGAGATAGCCCGCCCCTTCTGTCCCGTTATAGATCGTTTCCGGATCAAGCTGAGGCTCCCAGTCATAGGCCATCCCGTGAAATTCCTGAATGTTTTCCAGTACGCGCAGGATCTCGGCTTTCGACAGGGAAGCCAATTCCGGCGCGTCAATAATGGCGTTCAGTGTTGCTTTGGCCGCTTTCAGCGCGGTTTCCCGAGTCTTCCGATCAGCTCCGCTTCATCAAACAGGATCACCCAGCCCGCGTACCCAAGCCGGCGGAACAAGGTGCTCATAAAAGCGAAGTAGTCGCCATAATGCTTTGTCTTGGTAAAGTTCTGATTAAACTGGGCTGATTTTCCCGTCACCCGCCGGAACACACGCTTCACCAGTGCGGTGGACACAAAATCGCCTTCCAGATCCGCCAGAAACTGCTCCCTTTCCTCCTCGTCCTGTGTTTCCCACATATCCTTCAGCACGAAATAGATCTTGTTGGTTTCCAGCCCGGTGGCCGTATACGCCTGCATTTCCCCCGCAATGCCGCTTCCCGGCGCGATCTCCTCCAGTTTCTGACGGAATCCGGGCTGTTCCGTCCCGGGCAGATACGTGTTGGCGATCAGTTTGCCATAGAGCAGATGCGGAAGATGCATCGGCGTTTCCTTTCCGAGCGATGCATAGGAAACGACCATTGTTTTTCCTCACTCTCTGATGATCTGCTTTTTCGCGTTCGTTTCCCGAATCATGCTTCATTATATCGGTTTCGGCCCGATGTTACAAGCTCCGCTTGTTTTTTTATCATCTTCATGCTATGATCTGATCAGAAACATAGTTTCCGGACGAAGGTTTTTCCTGTCTTCACCGGCGCTCGGACATCATGAGAATACGCCTTTTCTCAAACTCGAATTTTTTATATAGGAAATGATCATAATGAAACTGTACGCCTGGCAGCGGGAATGCCTGAACGCATGGGAAGCCAATCATTTCAGGGGCATTGTCCATGTGGCGACCGGCGCGGGAAAGACCGTGTTCGCGCTGAACGCGATCGATCTGTATCTTTCACGCTATCCGGACGCCCATGTTAAAATCGTTCTGCCGACCATCCCGCTCGCCCAGCAGTGGCAGACCGCCCTTTTGCATCACATAAAGGACACGTCTCTGCGTCCCGGCTTTTACGGCGGCGGAACGCGGGACCGCGCAGACCGCTCCGTTATGATCTATATTGTCAATTCCGCCCGGAGCACACTGGCGGATCATATACGAAGGGATCTTGCCCTGGGGCGCCGCGTGCTGCTGATCTGCGACGAATGCCATCATTACCGGAGCCCGCAGAACAGCCGGATATTCGATTTTACTCATTCCTCCTTTACGGCAGACGGAAAGTACGCCAGCCTGGGGCTTTCCGCGACCCCCTTCGATCCTCCGGACAGCAGCGTTCTGACCGATGCGCTGGGTCACGAGATCTATCGCTACAATGTTCGTCAGGCTTCCGCCGACGGTATTGTTTCTCCCTTCATTATCAGTGAAGTGGCCGTTTCCTTTCTGCCGCGGGAAAAAGAGGCCTATCAGAAACTGAGCCATGAATTGATGCTGCTGATCAGAAAAATATTGGACCTCTGGCCGGAGCTTCGGGAATTATCCCCCCAGGCCTTTATGAGGACAATACAAAAGATTGCCGGATCCGCCGATATGGATCCGGAAGATCCCGCTGCCGCTTTTTTAATGAAAACATGGGAAAGAAAGGAGATCAGCGTCCTGGCTGACGCGAGGCTGCTCTGCGGCCTTGCCCTGATCGCGCAGCTTCCCGAAAAGGAGCGCATCATTATTTTCTGCGAACGGATCAGCCAGGCGGAGCGCATGGCCTGCGCGATCCGGCATCGGTACGGACAGATCTGCGCCGTCTGTCACTCAAAGATGTCCGGGGACGCGCGCACCCGGAATATGGAGAATTTCCGGAACAGGACCGTTCGTATCCTGGTCAGCTGCCGCTGCCTGGATGAAGGCATAGATGTGCCGGACGCCTCCGTGGGAATCGTGCTCAGCAGCGCGGCTGTGACCCGGCAGCGGATCCAGCGCCTGGGACGTATCCTGCGCCGGGCGGAAGGAAAGATGTCCGCCTCCCTGTACTACCTGTACATCCGGGAATCCTCCGAAGATGCCGCTTACCTGCCCGGGATGGAACCCGGAAAAACCGCTTCCGTGTTCTTCCGCTCCCTTGAAAAGTCCTTTGAAAACGATCTTTATCTGTATGCCGCGTCAAAAGTCCTGGACAGCGCAAGATCCGCCGGGCTGACAGAGGTCCAGCTTCGGGAACTGCGCCGGTGCCTGAACGAAGGGCTCGCCCGTACGGATTATCTGCTCCCGGCGGAGACCCAGAAGAAGCTTCTGGCATCAGCGGGGGATACCCATTCGAAAAACTACTGGCATTCCATGCTCCGGCTGGGATATCTGTTCAGTCCGATGGACCAAACAGAACTGTCCCATGACTTACAGGGGCGCTCAACTGATAAAAGAAGCCTGATCTGACGGCGCAGTATCGATCGACGGAGGCAAGGACATGGAATACTGGGATCTGTACGACAGTGAAAGAAAACCGCTGAACCGCGTTCATAAAAGAGGAGAAGCATTTTCGGAAGGAGAGTATTACGTTTGCAGCGAAATATGGGTAAGAAACCCGAAAGGACAGTTCCTGATCACAAAACGTCATCCTGACAAAAAGGCCGGAAATCTGTGGGAATTTACCGGAGGCGGGACGCTTGCCGGAGAGAGCACGCTGCGATCCGCCGTCAGGGAATTAAAAGAGGAAACGGGAATTGATGCAAGCGAATCGGAATTAAGGCTGTTTGCCACTTACCGGAAGAAAAACTATTTTCAGGATCTGTTCCTGCTAAACAAAGATGTTGATATTGCCGATGTTGTTCTTCAGCCGGATGAAACCATTGCAGCACGGTGGGCTGCGGCCGGTGAGATACTGCAGATGATCGAGAAAGGGGAATTCGTTCATTCGGTCGGGATGCGTTTTCGGATGTACAGGGAATTGGTATCACAAAGCACGGGGGACAGTTCTGGCCTTGAGTGAAAGGTGAGGCGCCATGATGGATTACAGTCGGAAAATTGCGGAAAGGCAGTGGAACCTTCCGGACAAGGGGGAACTTGAAAGCCGCCGGGAGGAGACATATATCGACGATATCATTCAGAAGGACCACATTCAGCGGAAACTGATGGAACAATTGGACGGTATCCGGACTGTATTCGACGGCGGCGCAGGCAGCGGAAGGTTTTCGATCCTTCTGGCAAAGAAAGGCCTTCGCGTCACGCATTTTGATATTTCTCAATCAATGATAGACAAAGCCGGGGAGATCGCGGAAGCGGAAAAAGTCCTTGACAGGATCACTTTTGTGAAAGGGGCGCTTGAAGACCTTCATGATTATGAGGATAATGCTTTTGATCTTGTGATGTCGTTTGACGCTCCGATATCATATACATATCCTAATCAGGAGCGGGTCATCGGTGAACTGGTGCGTATCGCCCGGAAAAAAGTCATGTTCAGCGTATCCAGCAGACTGGGCTCTTTGCCGTATTTGTGCAATCCGATCCAGAAGAATCAGTTTATTCTTGACGAACACAGTCCTGATCCGTTTGTGAAATGGTGTGTTTCAAATCGCGGCAGCATGATCGATTCGTTCCGGTTCAACAGGCAAAAAGCGGAACAGGTGATGGCAGACGGCCTTCTGGGGGGACAACAGGAAATAGACGAATATGAGCAGGGAAAGGCGCCGTGGTGCATTACATACACCTTCATGCCGGACGAACTGGTTAAGATCATGGAAAGATCAGGCGTCCGCAATATCCGGCTGTCCGGCCCCGGCGCCTATGGGCGGACTGTTCCCCGTGAAATCCTTGTAAGGCTGATGGCTGATCCGGAACAGAAAAAAGACTTCCTTGACTTCTGCTATCGGTATGATTCAAATCCGTATGTCTGCGGAATGGGCAAGGACAACCTGCTGGCGGTGGGTGAAAAGTGATCTTCAGATCAAACGGGGGATGGTCCCCGGTTTGGAAGGCATTTCCGGATACCGTACAATTGGAGGTCGGCGGGGAGGAAAAACGGATGGAACTGTGGGATCTGTATGACAGTGAGAGGCGGCCGCAGAATCGTACAGAATTTGAGGAGCGTGTCGGATTATTATCTGAAAGAGGTCCTGCCAGTACAGCATATGATATTGTAAAAAAATATACGGAAGAAGTAATTGGAAAGTTTACCGGTGCTGACGTTGCCGCACACTGTCCGAGTATAGGGAGATCCTCAGCGTTTGCGGCACTGAAAAAACTAACGGAAGAAGGCGTTATCATCCGGCAGGGATCTGGGAGAGGTACCTTCTATGTCAGGGCAGACAGCAAAATAATTTTCGTCCAAAATAGAGTTGATTTGGACGAATGACATTGTGACTGGACGAAAACAGCTGTGCTTCAAACAAAGGCGCTTCGGGATATGGACCGGGCGGAGAGGAACGGGGCCCTGACGGAACAGAGAAAAGCCCAGGATGCAAAGCGACCGAAAAATATAAATCGACAAGTAGGCATGATGCCCACCTATTACCCGTCGAAGATTATAGGCTTGGTAAACCCAAATTCATGCATTGGAGGGAAATGAAAATGAAAACCGGAAAGAGAATGACCGCTCTGCTCTGCGCCGCTTTGCTTCCTGCGTTGCTTCTCGCTTGCAATGGCTTGTCCTTTGCGGAATCCGGGGATGCCTCTGCTTTCATTCCGCAGTTGGAAGATTTCGCAGGGGAATACATCGGAAAGTTCATTTCCTTTGGAGAGAACATGATTACCCTGGAGGAAAAAGACTATTACGCGCTGATAATAGAAGGTGATGAGGCCATTATTTCCGAAGGAATTGTCACCGGAACAAACGGCCCTGATACAATGACGATCAAGCTTGTATATGAAGATGGAGTATTGTACTGGCAGCCGGATGGTTCTGATGTTAAAGTGTTTACTCTCCGTAAGCTTGAAGATGGTACAGTCACCATTACCTTTGAAGTGAATCCGGATATTCCCGTTTTCCACTTTGAATTGGTACAGCGGGCAGAAGAATAATCCGGGAATACCGGATCAGCACTCGTAAATGAATACGCCTTTCATTTTCCGGCTTCAGCCCCGGCCGGACTTCATCAGTAAGTATGCCGTCGGGGACGGTTCAAGTACCTGATCGAACCGTCCCCGATGGCACATCTTACGTTTGATCATCTCATACGTCTCCCGACAGATGGTATTGACTCTGCTGGACTTTTTTACGCGCATTATGGATTTTGTCCGCTGCTGCTGGCCAAATTCTTAAAAACCCCCAAATTGTCCGGCAGGAATGTAACGCCCTCCCTCTACCCTATCGCAAAAAAAGTCCTTTTCAGGACCGGCTTTTCCGGGTTCGTGTTCAGGCTGCGCGATGGAACGGCGGACAGCCCATGGCTCTGTATTTTGCGGTGAAACGCACAGGCAGGGCCGTTGATATTTCGCGTACTCCCCGCAGGCGGCTGTCTTCCTGTCCGTTCTTTACCGGGCCATACAGCCCATAGTCAGGGCGCCGTACACATGTACGGAATACTTGATATTCCGCTCCAGTCCGTTTATAATAATGGGGAACGCCGACGAAAGAGGAAAGCTGACGCGCGGCTTATCCAAGCATATTCCCGGTCCCGCTCCTGCGGCGATCCATACGGACCGGGAAGGAACGCAGTTTTTTCCCGGGGCAGGTCCCCGGGATATGATAAAGGATCGGGGAGCAATGGAAATAAGGGAATACGAAAACTTCCGGCTCGATGAGATCATAGATCTGTATAAGAGCGTCGGCTGGACGAACTATCTGAAGCGTACCGGCATCCTTCGGGAGGCATATTCAAATTCGCTTTGCGTGCTCGGCGCATATGACTCTGGCAAATTGGTTGGGATCATCCGGGCGGTCGGCGACGGGAAGACGATCGTATTTGTGCAGGATATCCTTGTATTGCCGGAGTATCAGAGGAAAGGCATCGGGACAGAGCTGCTGAAAGCCGTCATGGACAGGTATAAGGACGTTTACCAGATGGAACTGATGACGGACAATACGGAAAAAACAAAGGCGTTCTACCGTTCGGCGGGCTTTGCCGCGGCGGACGATATGGGCTGCGCCGCTTTTATAAGGATGTGAGCGGGAAGGACCGCGTCAACCCCTGTTCCGTTCAAATGGGCGGCCTGGAGCGGGGGCGCCGGTGGGAACCCTTTCCCGAGGAGGAAAAAACGCCATGGTCTATTACGAAGATGGGAAGCTTGTCATCCGCAGTATGGAAAGTACGGACGCCCGGGCCTTTACGGACGGACTTGCAGCCCAGGGATGGCATCCGGATATCGCCGTATATATGTCAAGGCTGAAGGACCGGGCCGAGGGAAAATGCGCTGCCCTGACCGCCGTATTCGAGGGCTGTCCCGCCGGTTATGTGTATGTGTACCTCAGGGCGGATGACGGTCCGTTCAAAGATACGCTCTGGCCGATCATCGTCGATTTCAACGTGCTGGAGAAATACCAAAGAAGGGGCATAGGAAACAGGCTGATGGATACGGCGGAGCGGATCGCCGGAGGGTATGCGGATACGGTCTGCCTCGGCGTGGGACTGTGCTCAAGCTACGGCGCCGCGCAGCGGATGTACGCCAGACGCGGATATATCCCGGACGGTTCCGGCGTGTGGTATCGGGGCAGGCAGTGCGTCCAGTATGAGACGGTCTGCACCGTTGATGACGACCTGATCCTGTATTTATATAAAAAACTGCGCGGGTGATCCCCTTTTCCCGGAGAGACCGATCGCAGCTGGCGCGTTCCGACGCTGCGTTATGTTCGGCCTGAACATCATTGACTGCAATTTGATCACGGAAACGGAGGTACGGGAATGAAGAATTATGAAAACAAAATGCAGATGTACTATGAAATGCAGTCGTGCGCGCTGACGAACACGGCGCAGCAGGGAGACGACATGTTCCGCCGGATCCGCTCGTCGCTGCCGCCGGACCGCCCCCGCAGGGTGGTGCTGCTGGGCATCGGCTCTTCCTTTCACAGCGCGCGTCTTGCCGAAAGCGAGTTTCGCGCGATTTCGGGCCTGCCGGTATCCTGCCTGACGCCCGAGGCGGCCCTGTGCGTCCTTTCCGAGTTCAGCGAAAACACCCCGGTGATCGCCGTATCCCAGAGCGGGACCAGCACCAACACCCTCTTCGCGATCAGGGAGATCTCCCGCACAGGCGCGCCGGTTTTCGCAGTGACGCAGGGCCTGGATTCCCCGATCGCTGGGGAAGCGGGGACGGTGGTCCCGATGTATATCCCCTGGGAAACGGCCGGGCCGAAGACCATGGGCGTCATGGCTTCGGTGTGCAGCCTGCTGCTGATCGCTTCTTCGCTCAGCGAAAAACAGGACGCCTGGGAGGAACTGAAAGCGGATATGACGAAAGAGGCCGGGGCCATGGCGGAAAACCTGCCCGTCGTACGGGATTGGGTCCTGTCCCTTGCGCAGCCCCTGTCCCGCGAGACCGCATGGATGGTAACGGGACAAAGGGCGGCCTCCGCGGCCGCGGGGGAATGCGCCCTGAAGCTGACGGAGACAGTCAGGCGCACGGCGGTCAGCTACGAACTGGAGGAAGCGGTCCACGGCCCCTGCGCTTCTTTTATTGCCCGGCCCGCGCTGATGTGCCTGAGCCTTCCCTGGGAGGATGAAAAACGGCCCGAAGCGCTTTGCGGCGCCTGCGAAGCCAAAGGAGGACACGCTTACCGGATCGGCCTGACAAAAGGCGCGCCCGGGACCGACGGGATGCGGGTGGAACTGACCTACGGCACACGGCGGCTTTCCCTTCTCCAGCTTCTTTTGCCCGCCCAGGCCGTCAGCGCCTGGATCCCCCCGCGGATGGGCATCGATCTGGACAGGAAAGAGGACGACCCGTTCAGCGCGGTGCTGGCGGGCCACCTGGAACCATAAAAGAAGGGGTGCGAAGGTATGCTTTTCCTCGGATGTGACAGCGGCTCGTCAAAGATCGCTTTCGCCGTGTCCGACTTTTCCGGCCGGGTGCTGGTGAAAACGGAGTTTCCGGCCATCACGCTGTTCAGGGGCGGTGCGGACACCTATGCCGCGGATATGAAACGCTACATCGACGCCGTTCTCTCCCGGGCCGGGGTCGAGCCCGGACGCCTGGCATGCGCCGCTTTCGGCCTGACGGGCTATGGGGAGACCGTCACCTCCGCTTCGGATATGCGTTTCGCCGTGGAGGCTGCGCTTCCCGGCGTGCGGAGCATCCTGGCAAACGATTCCGTAGTGGGATGGAGCGGCGCCCTGCGCGCTTCATCCGGCATCCACGTCGTCAGCGGCACCGGATCCGTCGCCTACGGCGAGGACGGCCGCGGCGGCGCGGAGCGCGCCGGGGGCTGGTCCCTGTTCTATGGGGACGAAGGATCCTGCTATTGGGTGGGGGTCCAGGGCATCAACGCCTTTTTCCGGCAGGCGGACGGGCGCATGGAGCGGACGCTGCTCTATGATTATTTTATGGACCTGTTTTCGCTGAGCGATCCCCTGTTTGTCCCCGGCGCGTTTGAAGAAATGACGGATGGCGGCAGCGCGGACAGGGTGGCCGCGTTCCAGAAGCATGTATTGGCCCTGTGGCGGCTCGGCGACCCCGTGGCGAAAAGCATTTATGACCGCGCGGCGGAGCAGCTTTCCCTTCTGGTCAAAGCGCTGAAAAACCGGCTGCGGTTTGAAGAAGAGAATGTGCGCGTCTCCTGGTCCGGGGGGCTGTTCAAAGCCGGCGAATGTGTGCTTGAGCCCTTTGGCGAAAGGGTGCGGTCCCTGGGCTGCGTTCCGGTCCCGCCCGCCTACGGCCCGCTGGCCGGGGCGGTGGGCTACGCTGCCCGGGCCTTCATGTCCCCGGAAGAAACGGACAGGATCATGGACGCCGTCGACAGGGCGGGACCGACGGGATGAGGGATCTGCCTTTTCAGGCTTCCCGGCGGCGCAGCACAAAAAAGAAAACGAAGCCCGTGACGGCGGAAAGGCACGCGGATAAAAGGAACAGCGGCCTGATGCCGAACCGGTCGGCCAGGATCCCGCCCAGCAGGGAGGACACCAGAATGCCCACCACGCCCTGCACGGTGGCCACCAGCGTCTGCGCCACGGTTTTGACCTCCGGGCGCACCTTCCGGCTGATCAGCACTGCGATGACGACGCCCTCCAGGATATTCACGAAGTTGAAGCCCTGGGTAATAAACAGCTGCCCGGTGCTCACCGCCAGATATGCGTTGCCCCAGCGAACGGCGGTCAGGAGGCCGAGGAGGGCGACTGTTTTTGCGGCGCCGAGGCGGCGGATGATGCGGTCGGCCAGGAAAAGGAACGGGATCTCCGTCAGGGAGCCCACCGTTACCATGATCCCGTACAGCGCGTTGCCGCTGCCCATGTCGCTTGTCGCAAAGATCGGGAAATAGGTGTGCCCTATTCCGTTGGCCGCGGCGATCAGCACATGGTAAAGGATCAGGAGCATGACGAACCTGTTTTTTATGAGCGACAGGGGAGATATGTTTCCCCCGCTCTTTTTTCTGTTGTGCCCCGGCATGGGCGGCAGGAGGAACAGGAGCAGGACGTTCACAAGGCAGATCAGGCTGTATACCCAGAACATTTTGACAACGCCGCCCTCTGTGCCGGCGATATAGCTGACAGGGATCATCATGGCGGTATAGCCGACGGCGCCCATCATCCGGATGGGGCCGTAATCCCGCCCCGCCTGTTCGGCGTATTCCACGGACAGCGCGGTATTGATCGCGGGCTGCAGGCGGCGGAAAACGAAATAGACGGTGTACATCGCCAGGATGTAAATAAAGCTGCGGCTCAGGAGCAGGAGCGGATACATCGCGGCGGTCAGCAGGATCAGCCCCTGCAGCGTCCGGGTGCGGGAAGCGCTCCTGTCCAGCAGCGCGCCGAATACGGGCTGCGCCGCCATCGCCGCCAGGGAAGAAACGCTTGTGACCGCGCCGATCATGGTTTTGGAAAAGCGCAGGTCATTCAGATATATGCTGAAATAGGAGCTGACCGTGTCCATCATGAAAAACGCGGCGTTGAATACAAGGAACGCCGCGTAGACGGACAGGGTTTTTTTGCGTTCCTTTTCCACGGTAATGCCTCCATGGGCTCCGTCGAACGGAGAATCGGACAACCCACAGGTATAATAATACGTAATACCTGACGGCTGTCAACAAAACCGGAAAAAAATGATCATGACACGGGCGGAACTTGACGTTTTCCACCGCTGTTGCTATGATATAAAAAACGCAGGAACAGGATAAGGACCCGTCCGCCGGCGGCGACGGGGAAATAACGGAGGTCCGGTATGAATAAGGATGTCGAATTAGCTTTGCTTTACGCGCCGATCGTCCATTTTGACAGGAACGATCCCATCCCGCCCCGGGCGGTCGGGGTCACGGTGTTCGGGGAAACAAAACAAAGCGCTTCCTTTCCCAAACGCAGGGTGGAGGTGCCGGAAGGCGCCGCATTCACCGTGGAGTACGCATATTATTTCGATTATGACATCGGTCATATGTACGACCTGGAGCATGTGTGGGTCACGGTCCGAAAGGACGGAGCCGTTATGGACGCCCAGGGAAGCTTTCACGGCAAATTCCTGAATATGCTTCTGCCGGGTTTTCCCGGCACGCTGCCGCCCGAAGGCACCCACGTCCACGCCTTCTGCCAGCCCGGGAAGCACGCGTTCCTTGCCGCGGGGGAACTGACGCGCCTCTTTCCCAAATGGGACGCGTGCTGCGGCCGGGAAGCGGGCGGCCCCGTGCTGATCGGCAATCCCTTCTGCGCCGAATACTCGCCCTCCGGAAAGGACCTGTTTGTCCCCGACGCGCTGGACGATGAATTATGCGTTCGCTACATGCGGGAACGCCTTTCCTTTGAACCTTCCCTGGAGTTTGAAGTCAGGCCTGTCGACACAAGTCTCTATATGCCCTGGGAGACCCTGTTTGGCCTGATCCCCCGCTGGATCCGGGCGGAATGCGGCAGGCTGAGGCGGCTGTACGGACGGGAATGAAGTGCGGAAAGCGTGCCGGAGGGGCCGGCGGTACGGCCGAAACGCCGCGTCGGAATCCGTCCTTGACAAATACAGTGAAACTGGATAATATATAATAAAAGGAACAATTCAAACCACATTTTCTATCACATCCGATATTTTTCGGAGGTCATGATGTCACATTTTGAAGAAATGCTGGGCCAGTACGACGCTGAGACCGCTCGGCTTCTATCTGTCCAGTGCCTGGGACCGGATCAGGAGTTCTCGGGCGCCTTCATCATGCCCGGATGCCACGCGGACACGCGTTCCAGCGGCTTCGGCGCCGCCCACCTGGCTGTATCCTATCTCCTTCCCGCAAGCCGTTATTATCACAGCGCCGAGGTCCGCTCCGGCCTGGAAAAAGCATTTTCATACCTGTTTTCCCATCAGCGGCCCGGGGGATGCCTCGATCTGAGCGGCTGCAATTTCGCTTCCGGCCCGGACACCGCCTTTACGATCAACGAGGTCATCTCTGCCTGGCAGCTTCTGCAAAAATACGGCGACGGCGATACCCTGTGGCTGGAAAAGCCGCTTTACCGTTTGATCGAAAGCTGCTGCGAGGGGATCATGAACGGCGGGTTCCATACCCCCAATCACCGCTGGGCGATCGCCGCCTGCCTGAAGCACGGCGCGAAGATCTGCGGCCGGCAGGATTTTTCCGCCAAGGCGGACGTGTATCTCGGCGAAGGGCTGGATATCAACGAAGACGGGGAATTTGCCGAGCGCAGCGCCGGGAACTACAACCAGGTAAACGACGACCAGATGATCCGCCTGTTCCTGGCGACCGGCGAAAAGAAATACCTTCTTGCGGCGAAAAGCAACCTTACCATGATGCTCTCCTACATCGACCCGGACGGTTCGGTGTTCACCAACAATTCCACCCGGCAGGATTACGGCAAAAAGGTATACCTGGACAGCTATTATATTTTGTTTCTCCTGACGGGTTATCTTCTTGGGGACGAGGACCTGGCCGCGTACAGCGAATACTGCTACCAGACCTCCGCTCGCCGCGGACGCGTTCCGCGGGGCCTTGCGTGGCTGGCCCTTTATCCGGACCTGGAAGCCTACGGGAAAAAGGCCGCACCCGACCTGAAAGCGATCGAGAATACCGAAAGGCTGTTCGCCGCCTCCAACATCTTCCGGTACAGGAAGGGGAGCTTTTCCTGCACCGAGATGGCGGCACGGCCCAATTTCCTTTATTTCCAGCACGGGGAAAACACGCTGTACCTGGTCATTTACTGCAATGTGTGCGAAAAGCGCAATTTCGTTCCGACCCGCATCGAAAAGACCGAAAGGGGAGTGCGCGTCAGCGCGGAAATGGACAGCTGGTACTATCTTCCCTTCAGCGGAAACGGTCCCGGAACCTGCGACTGGTGGGCGATGGACAACGCGAACACCCGTGAAAAGCTGATCAGCGACAGGCTTCAGATCTCGGCGGAAGTCATTTTTTCCGATGACGACGGCGCGGATCTGCGCATAACGGCACAGGGACTGTCCGGCGTTCCCTTCCGCCTGGAATGGGGGTTCCTGCCCGGTGGGGAGATCCGTTCCGAATCCTTTGTCACCGGCGCGGCTCCGGGCGGGAGCATGACGGTGCGCTTCGGCAGCATCCAGGCGGCGAACGCCTCGGGGGATATCCTGACGGTGGGCCCGGCCTTTGCCCGTCACAACGTACAAAACCGCATGGGCGGCGCCTATCCCCTGAGCAGTGAGCATTACACCGTGTTCTTTACCGATTATTCGCCCTTTGTGCGGGAGATCCATATCGGCGGAAAACCGATATTCGATTTGACCATGTAAGGCAACTCAATGACAGGAAGGATGATGGGACCATGAGCACCGGCGTGAACTCGAAAGCGAACCCGCATCTGAAAGGCAATTATTTCACGCATCTGATGCAGCAGTACTGGCGCTGCCGTTACCTGGTAATGCTGCTGATCCCCAGTGTGGCGGCGCTGATCATTTTCAAGTACATCCCCATGTACGGGGTGCAGATCGCCTTCAAGAATTTCAAGCTGAAGGACGGCATCGTAGGTTCCGCGTGGGCGCAGCCCTTCTATTCGGTGTTCCAGGATGTTTTCAGCCAGCCGGTTTTCTGGAACGCTTTCTGGAACACGCTGATCCTGGGCCTGATGAACCTGCTGATCGGCTTTCCCATGCCCATCATCCTGGCGCTGCTCCTGAACGAATTGCGCCATGAACGGTATAAGAAAACGGTCCAGACGCTTTCCTACCTGCCCCACTTCATTTCCTGGGTCACCCTGTCCGGCCTGTTCATCCAGCTGCTTTCTCCTTCCACCGGCCCCATCGCGGCGATCACCCGCGCCCTGGGCGGAACGCCCTACTACTATATGGGCCGGGTGGAGACCTTCCGCTGGGTACTGGTGTTCACCAACATCTGGAAGAGCGTAGGCTGGGGCTCCATCATTTACCTGGCCGCCCTGGCCGGCGTGGACCAGGAAATGTACGAGGCCGCGCTTATCGACGGCGCGACCCGTTTCCAGAGGGTATGGTACATCACCCTGCCTTCCATTTTCCCCACCATCACCATCATGCTGATCCTGCAGAGCGGTTCCATCCTGAACGACAATTTCGACCAGGTGTACAACATGATGAACGACGCCGTATACCGTGTGGCGAACGTGCTGGGTGTTTACACCTATGACCTGGGCCTTAAGAACCTCTCCAACGCGGGCCTCGCCAAGTCCACTGCCGTGGGCCTGTTCAAGAACGTGATCGCGCTGATCCTGGTGCTGACCACCAACGCCATCTCCAAGAAGATCAGCGACAACGGCATCTGGTAAAGGAGGCGGGGAAGAGTGAGCAACAAAGTCAATAAAGCCGCGCTGGAGCATAATCACGCCCGGAAGATCAAGCGTTCCCTGGGCGAGCACATCTTTGATAAATTCAATTTCGTCTTCCTGGGCATCCTGGCGCTGACCATGCTCTACCCCTTCTGGTACGAGCTGGCCATCTCCCTGGCGGACGCAAACAAGGTGGCGATCTCCAAGGTGTTCATCTGGCCCGGCGCCATGAGCCTTGAAAGCTACAAAAACGTGTGCAGCGATCCCAACATCTGGTCCGGATACATGTGGACCATCATCCGCACCGTCGTCGGCACCATCGTTGCCCTGGTGCTGGGTTTCCATTTCGCCTATGTGCTGAGCAAGAAATATTTCCCCAACCGCACCTTCTGGACCGGCATCCTGGTTTTCACCATGTTCTTTTCCGGCGGCATGGTCCCCGAGTACCTCCTGATCCGCGACCTGGGGCTGATGAACAATATCTTCGCCCTGATCCTGCCCGGCGCGATCTCCGCCTACAACATCACCATCATGCGCAACTTCCTGATGTCCCTGCCGGAATCCCTGGAGGAATCCGCCCGCATCGACGGCGCGAACGACATCGTGATCCTCTACAGGATCATCGTGCCGCTTTCCATGCCCATCCTGGCCACGGTGGCCCTGTGGACGGCCGTAGGCCACTGGAACGCCTGGTTCGACGCGATGCTCTACATCCGTTCCTCCAACAAGCAGGTGCTGGCCATCACCCTGCGCCGCATCGTGCTTGCGGGCACCAACGCCTCCACCACCTCCATGAGCGGTGAGGAAATGAACACCAACATGACAAGCGAGACCATCAAGGCCGCCACCATCATGGTGGCTACCATCCCGATCCTGTGCGTATATCCCTTCGTCCAGAAATACTTCGTCAAAGGCGTCATGGTCGGCTCCGTCAAGGGCTGATTGACCGGCCGGACGACGGACTGGACCGGAAAGGCTTTTTTATCCGCGGTTTTAGGAAAAGCGGGCGAGCTTTTCTTGAACAATATTATGAAGGAGGCTGACACTATGAGAAAGACCCTGTCCCTTGTCCTTGCTTTAGTCATGCTGCTGGGCGTGATGGCAATTCCGGCCGCTTCCGCCGAGGGAACCGACTGGTCTGCCAAGAACAAGCTGAAGATCACCTGGACCACGTATTTCACATCGCTGCCCACCGAGGATTCCCATTTCATCAAGTTCGTGGAAGATAAATTCAACGTGGACATCGTCATGCTCCCCATTGACGACAGCAATTTCAACGAAGTGCTGAACACCTACATCATGGGCGGCGAGACCCCCGACGTCATCCGCCTGAAGGATCCCGGCCAGTTCAACAGCTACGTTGAGACCGGTGAACTGGGCGTCATCGACATGGACGTGCTCCGCGCCCAGGCCCCCAGCATCTGCGCCGCGATCGACGGCTTCCGTGAGGGCTCCTTCTGGGATTACGGTGTGGTGGACGGCGAGCAGTACGGCATCCCTGCCGTGGCTCCCGGCAACATCTACCACCTGCCCGTGGTGTACAACCAGACCTGGCTTGAAAAGCTGGGCGCCGAAGTCCCCACCACCCTGGACGAATTCCATGACCTGCTGGTCCGCTTCACCAAGGATGACCCGGACGGCAACGGCCAGAATGACACCTACGGCCTTTCCTCCGACGGCCTGCGCGTGCTGTGGGGCGCCTACGGCGTGAACCCCGGCGCCTGTGACGGACGCACCGACCATTCCTACTTCCAGATCCTCGAGGGCAGGCCCCAGTACGCCGCCACCTCCGGGCAGTACAAGGAAGCCCTGAAGGTCGCCGCCCAGTGGTACAAGGAAGGCCTGATCGATCCCGAATTCATCACCGGTGAAAACACCGGCGGTTATTGGGCCATCTCCAACAGCATCATCAACCACCGCATCGGCATGACCGTCCGCGGCAACTACTATCACTGGGTCATGCCCGGCGCTTACCAGCTGTTTGACGAGGCCGGCAACCTGGTGGACTGCGACGCCGGCGCCGTGGCCAAGGAATTCCTGGCCGTGAACCCCGAGGAGAAGGTCGTGCTCGGACAGCCCGTCACCGGCCCCTACGGCATGGGCGTGAAGAGCTGGAACCTGCTGGCCCAGATCTACTGCTTCTCCAGGGACGCCGCCGAGAATCCCGAAAAGTGGGAGCGTATCTGCGCGATCATGGAATACATGGATCATCAGTACGTGACCGACCGCGCCCTGTACACGGATTATTTCGAGTCCCTGTACGGTGAATACGGAAACTACTGGATCTGGGAAGACGAAGAAGCCTGTGTGGCCCGCACCACCGCGAAGTTTGAGGAAGACTATCCCGGCTTTGCTTCCACCGACGCCTGGGGACCCACCCAGTGGGGCCCGACCCTGCCCATCCTGCTGCCCACCAAGGGCAATCAGTGGGCCACCAGCATCGGCTATGAAGAGGGCGGCATCGTCAACCTGGTGCAGTTCTCCCTGCCCGCGATGGCTGAGAACCAGAACAATGTGACCCACCTCAAGGATACCTGGATGA
Source organism: Clostridia bacterium (assembly GCA_017524725.1). Lineage (GTDB taxonomy): Bacteria > Bacillota > Clostridia > Christensenellales > Aristaeellaceae > RUG756. The sequence continues at coordinate 86,632 of JAFXUZ010000087.1, forward strand.
TCGACTTCATCACCGGCGCCAAGGACGTGGACGCCGACTGGGACGCCTATGTCAGGGAACTGAACGCCGCAGGCCTGGACAAGATGGTGAAGGAAGTCGAAGACTGGTACGCTTCCACCCAGGCTGAATGACCGAATGATCCCGGCACCTGAAAACTGAATCCGTGGGGCGTCACCGCGAGGATAGGAAAAACGCGGCGGCGCCCCGTTTCTTATACGGGGAAAGGCAAAAAAACGCCGCGGCAAACGCGGCGGTCATGCCCCGGCGGGGATCAATCCATTGCCTCCAGCCGGGCTTTTTCTTTCTGCAGGGCCTTCAGTTCGTCTCCTTCGGTGATCCCCCATTCGCTTTGCAAAAGTTCGATGATGCGTCCGCAGGTCCGGGCGGCGTTCTGATAGTCCCCAAGGATCTCGTAGATATCCCTGATCCCCATCAGCTCGTCCTGGAAGCGCGGACGGCGGGTCTCCTTTTCAAAGGATAGTTCATACAGGCTGACGGACTTTTGCCAGTCGCATTTTTTTGCATAGTACTGCGCCGCTTCGAACAGGCAGGCGAAGTCGTTCGGGTGTTCGGCCAGCAGCCGTTCCATGATGCCGTCCGCCGTTTTCTCGTCATAACGGGCCAGGGCGATGTGTGCGCGGTAGACCCCGACGATGACGGGATCCGCATCCTTTAAAGCGCTGAGGCGGTCCAGGAAGCGGTCCGCCTCCTCCGTGCGGTGGTCCGCGATAAGGTTGTCCAGCAGGTATTCGTAAGGCAGCTTCTCCCCGGGGTTTTTCCTGACCAGGTCCTTATAAAATTCGATGGCCGCCGTATGGTTGGACATGTTCCAGTCCCAGGCGGCGTGCCCGTCCGATTTCTGCAGGATCCACTGGCACCCCTTTTCCCCGGGGGACAAACGCACCGCCTCCCTGGCGTAAAAGCCGGCCTTCTTTGCGAACATCTCCATCCGGTGCCAGTAGAGATAAGCGATCAGTTCCTCAGCGCGCTTTTTGTATGCCTCGTCGGCGAGCCGCGCTTTCAGGAATTCCTCGTACTCCAGGAACACGTCCTGAGGCAGGTCGTCCTCGATATCCATGCGGTGCTCGATCCGGCTGAAGCGCTGCTCCACGGTCAGGTCGAAAAGATCATCGATGCTGACGCCGAAGGTCTCCGCCAGCAGGGGAAGCAGGGTGATGTCGGGCATGGTGGCGGCGTTTTCCCATTTGGATACCGACTGCGCCCCGATCCCCAGCTTTTCAGCCAGCTGTTCCTGTGTCAGCCCTGCCTTGAAGCGGAGCGTTCTGATCTTTTTTCCGAGTTCCATAACAAACCCTCCATTTCATTGGTTTTGCTTACGGGTTTATTGTAGGCCCCGGTCCGGCCAGGTTCAATAACGCATATTTCAAGGCGTATCGCCCATCAGGCGGGCGCCTGCTTTTGTATGCCCGACGGGGAGGCGGCTTTTCCGGCTTCCGCGGCGATCAGCCATCATGAAAAGTCCCTTTTTCAGAATTGCATGTCCGGACGGAAAAAACGCTGAAAAGATCGTTAAAGATGCTTTTCAAGCAGCACCAGTTCCACACCGCCGATCCCGTTGAACACGGTTGGGACGACGTCGATCTCCCGGTATCCCAGGGAGCGGTACATATTGCGGGCCGGCAGGTTCCGCGCGTTGGTGTCGATGCGCAGTTCCGTGCACCCATGATCCCGTGCCCAGGCTTCATAGAAGGAGGCGAACTGCCTGCCAAGGCCCCGGCGGGCGGCCTTTGGCGAGACGACCAGCGTATGCAGAACGCAGACCCTCTCGTCCGGCGTTTCGTATTGCCAGGGCGCTGAATAATATACGTCCACCTGGATATGGTTGATGATCCCGGCCCCGAGTACGGCGCCGTTTTCCTCCAGGACGAACAGGTCGTCCCGCTCCAGGGCAGCCTCGGCCGTTGCCCGGGTGGGATAGGTCCCCCGTATCCATCCCGTGGAAGCTTTTCCTTCTTCTTCCGCCCGGTGGATCAGGTCATAGATACTTTCCACTTTGTCCAGGTCCGCCGCGGACGCTTTGCGGATCATATTTTCTACACAGCCTTTCTCAGCGATGTGAAGCGTTCAGAAAATGATATCCAGCACCGGGGCGATGGACAAAAGCCATCCAAGCGCCAGCAGCAGGGCGTGTTTCGGTTCGGTATGCACGGCGATGTATTCGCGGATCAGGGCGCTGGGCCAGTAATAAAAGGCGACGTGGCTGCCGATGCCGGTGCATTTCAGGCCGATCCTGCGGCAGTACCTCAGCGCTCTGTAGACATGGTAATTGCTTGTGACGAGGGCGGTATATTTTCTTCCCTTCCTGCCGTCCAGGATATCTTTGGAAAACTGCAGATTTTCCAGCGTCGTGGTGGACCTGTTCTCGCTGATGATGTCCTTTTCCGGGATGCCTTTGGAAAGCAGGTAGCGTTTCATGGCTTCCGCTTCCGGGATCTTTTCATCCGGCCCCTGTCCGCCGGAGGGGATCAGTATGGTGGGCGACGGGTCCGACCGGTAGACTTCGATGGCCTTGTCCAGGCGGTCCTGCAAAAGCTTTGGCACCCGGTCACCGCCCAGCAGGCCCGATCCGTGGATGATCACGTAATCGAAGTCCTTTTTCCGGGGGATGATCTGGAGGAACACCACGTAGATCATGAAAAGGAGGAAGGAGAGGGAAATATAGATCACCGAGACGCAGAAGAGCGCGCAGACGACGGGCAGGAAAGCCTGTGGGATCAGGGTCTCCCTGCCTCCCGTGCGGATAACCCGGTCCAGCCCCATCCATACGATCGCTTCGCCCGCCAGGATGGCGAGGCCGAAGAGCAGCGAAAGCATCTGGGAGAGGTGCTTTCCTTCCCTGCGGATGGTCACGACGCCGTTGAAGATCAGGAAGAAAGGCACGATCAGGATGCTGATCAGGAAGGCGAAAGCGATGGCGATCAGGACGGTCTCCCGGTGATCCCCGGAGAAACTGATGATCAGGGGGAAGAGGGAGAGAAGGGCCAGGGACAGGGCATAGCAGTTGCGGTACCTGCTCCGGTCCTTCCTGAAAAGCAGCCAGAACAAAATCCAGCACGCGGCGGAGAATCCGCCTGTAAGGACTGTGATGCTCATCTGAAACCGCTCCTTTGGATGTGATGGACCGTGTTTTCCCTGATTATATCAAAGACCGTTTGGGTCCACAACGGGCCCGCGGGAAAAAAAGGTGGTCAAATCGGCGATCTTGGTTTATTATAATACAAACCTGAATCGGTCATCCCCAATAAGAAAGCCGGGTTTGGTAAAAGGCGTACTCTTATGGGGTCTGAGCGCTGGTGAAGGCAGGAAAAACCTTCGCACACGGATGACCGTGAATAAAAGGAGGATCTGGCCATGAAACGTTTTTTCTCTCTCCTGACTGCGGCGATGCTGATCCTGAGCATGACCGGCGGCCTGTTTCCCGCCCCGGCCCGGGCTGATTCGCCGGCCCCGGCGACGCGCACTCTCCTGTTATATGGGTGCGGATCCAACCTTGAGTCCCAGGGCGCGATGCTGACCTGGAACCTGTACCAGATCCTCGAGTCTGAGATCCCGGAGGATGTGAACGTCGTCGTCATGACCGGCGGATCGAGGAAATGGTTCGTGGAGCCGGAATACCTTTCCGGCGCGGAGACGATCGGCGAAGGAGGGGCAAACCAGTTCTGGATCTGTTCCGGCCGCAACGCGGCCGACGCGGTCAACGGCCATGGCAGGATGACCCTTTTGACCGACGCCCCGGGCATCATGCGCCGGGTGTCCATGGCGGACCCGATCGCCCTGCAGGGCTTCATCGAGTACGCAGCCTACCGCTTCCCGGCGGAAATGTACGACCTGGTCCTCTGGGATCATGGCGGCGGCCCCGTGGGCGGCTTTGCCCTAGACGAGGTGCATGCCCGGAGCGTCAACGACACCATGAGCCTGAATCAGCTGGTCACCGCCATCAAGGACAGCCCGGTGCAGCGCTTTGACATCATCGATTTCGACGCCTGCCTGATGGGCAGCGTGGAGGTCGTGGCCGCCCTGGCCGACTGCGCGGATTACCTGGTCCTGTCCCCGGAAACAGAGCCCGGCTTCGGCCAGGATTACAAGGCCTGGATGAACGCGCTGGCGAAGGACAGCCGCATAAACGGCTTTGATCTCGGCAGGATCATTGTGGACGCCTTTATCGCGTTCTACGAGGGCAGCAACCCCTGGGAAGCGACGCAGGACGGCACCCTGTGCGTTATCGATACCGCCAATTTCCGTGGGCGCCTGGCCGGCCCCGTGACTCGTCTGTTCCAAATGATGAGCGACGAATTGACCACCCGGAACGGGACCAGCGGCCTTTTCAGCTTTTATGACGAATACGCCGCCGCCTCGATGACCTACGCATATTATGACGAGACCCTGCTGGACCTGGGCAATTTTGCCGACAGCCTGGGCATCTGCATGTATGAGATCGACGGCGGGTCCTTCTTCAACGGCCTGACCAACGCCTATTCGGACCTGTCTACGGAGATCAGGAACATCCTTTCGGACTGCGACGGCTCCGGGGACGACGTGATCTACAGCGGGGCTACGCCGGATACGAACAAGCCCACCGGCAACAGGGTCGGCATCACGCGCGGCCCCGACGGCAAGATCGTGAAGCAGGCGGAGATCGCCCCGTCCGGCCTGTCCGTCTTTTTTGTCACCGGCGACCTCTATTCCAGCACAAACTATGCCTACGAGATGTACATGCTCCTCCAGGCCATGGAAGACGGCGATATGAAGACCATGCTGGAAACGGTGACGGATACCGTCGTCCGGTACGCGCTGGTCACACAGTCCGGCAGGACTGTGTCCGAACTGCTGGCCGATGGCAAAACGGGCCTGACCTACCGCGACGTGGGCCGGGCGTGGAAAAAGACCGTCAGCATGGGGGAGGCGGAAGGCAGCCTGCTGGCGATGCAGCTTGGAACGGACGTAAGGATCACCGGCGTCGAATCATCGCTCTGGTACGCCTGCCTGTGGGATCTTGCCACGATGCTGCTGGACGAGATCCCGGAATATGAAACGGACGACGACAACTGGCTCACCGAACTGCGCGCCGAGGAGGCAGCCGCCGGAAACGCGGAGGATGACGCCGCGGAAGATGACGCCGCGGAGGAAATCGCCGCGGAGGAAAGCGCTGACGGACCGGAAGCCGATGAATATGCGGACGTCGAAGCTGCGGAAGAAGAGCAATGGGACGAAAATGCCTACTACATGCAGGAAGGCGAGGCGGAACTGGAGGCCTGGCTGGACCCGATCATCCGCCAGCAGGAGGCCGAAGCCATCGCGCCGGAGACCACAACGGCCATCGTCATGGACAAGAGCGGTGACGGCATCGCGGACACCTACCGGGTCACGGTCAATGCCCCCATGCGGCTGATCCGGAACGTTTCCATGGATATCCGCGCCAGGGTCAAAGCGGAGCGGGACGACCTCACCGTCGCCCTGTTAGGCGACACCGTCAGCCTGGGGATCATCCACGGCTCCCTGTCCCTTGACAGCCTGCTGGACTCTATCCTGCAGGCCGGCTCCCCGGAGGAAGGCGTCCTTTCCTTCTTCACCGCCGGGACCGCCGCATACGACCTGCCCACCAGCGTTGACAGCTGGTACGAGCTGGTCGACGGCGAAGGCGTCGGGCACATCGTCAGCGTCGGCGAGATCGGATCGCTGAACGATACGTCCCTGAAGATCCCGGTCGTCATGCACCTGAAGGAAAAGGATGAGTACGGCGATCCCATCAGCCTGTTCGCGCTGCTGGTCTACCAGGGTGGGCACTTTGCCGGCATCATCGATGTTTCTCCGTCCGGAGACATGGACGGCCGCCTGATGTCCCTGACCAACGACAGGTTCAACGGCGCGACGGTGGAGACCTGCCAGTGCATGGTGTGGGATTTCTTCGGATACAAGTTTTATGTGATGGATGCCGTCAGCGAGCCGTTCACCCTGCCTGAGACTCCCTCCGCCGACCGGGATATGGTCCTCAGGATGACGAAGGTTTCCGACATTGCGGACCTGGAGGACGGCAAGGTGTTTTTCAAGGGCGTCATGACCGATATGTATGGCTTCGACCACAGCATTGAAGACGCTCTGGACGCCGCCGCGGAGGAGAACAGGCACTGAAAAGCAAGCCCATGGGACGGCACGCGATGTCCGGAGCATGAAATGAATAAAGAAGGGCCGGTCCCCGAAGGTCGGGAACCGGCTCTTTCCCTGCGCTGCCGGCAAACGCAAACGGTTTTCAAAACCGCGCGTATCTGGTATCATATCGGGGAGACAGATCCCAGCCGACCGACGGAGAGGAATATGGACGCGATGGAGAAGAACGGAAGAGGGGACGCGGAGTTCAGCATTCTGGACCCGCATGGAAGGCACAGGGAAAAAAAGGAGCTTCCGGCATATTTCCGGGACCTGAACCTGGAGACGGTGCTGGACGAAATGGCCTTCAACTGGGGCTCGGCCGTCCGGGAGCTTTTTCATTACCTTCCCGAAACGGCGGAGGACGAAAAGTACCGGCGGGCAGTCTACGGGGACGTCAAAAAGGAAGGAGTCTTCCGCGCGCTGGAGGCCTTTGTCCGGCGGACAGACGAGGCGGAGGACCTGCGTCGGGAAAAGGAAAAGGTGCCCGGCACCCTGCAGCATTCGGTCTGGCAGGTGCGGGAGGCTGAGGTCCGCTGTGCCGCCATGATGGAACTGAAGGAGGCGCTGGACAGGGAGGAACTGTCCTCTCAGGGACTGCTTACCTTCCGGGATATCCTGCGGCAAAAGCTCTTTAGCGCCGGGGAGAGCGCGGTGCGTGAGCGGGTAAACGGGATCATGAAAAGGATCCGCGCCTTCCGTATGGTGATCACCTGCGAAAAGGACCGGATCCGGGTGGAGCCCGGGACGGCGGCGGGGGAATACGGCACGCTGCGCGGGGAAGGATCCGGGATCATCAAAAACCCGTTCGCCGCGACCCCCCTGCTTACGGATCTTGAGGCCGTGTGCCTTCAGGTCCTGACCAAAAAGGATCCGGGATTCTTCCGGGAGATCCGTGAAGTATCGGACATGGTCGGGGACCGCCGGGATCCCCTGGCCGACAGGTTCAGGAAGGAGATCGTATTCTACCTGTCCTTTGACACCTTCCGGAGGGAGATGGAGGAAGGGGGCTTTTCCTTCGCGGCCCCGTCGGTCACGGAAAGCTGTCCGTTTATGGCCCGGGGCTTGTACGACCTGGCCCTTGCCTGCGTTTTCCGCCGGGAAGGGAAAAAAGTGGTGGCGAACGATTTCGCCTGCCGGGAAGGGGAGCGCTTTTTTGTGCTTACCGGGCCCAACCAGGGCGGCAAAACGACCTTCGCCCGCAGCCTGGGCCAGCTTGTCTATTTTGCCCGGATCGGCCTGGACGTGCCCGCGGCGGAGGCGAACGTACCCTTCTTTAGGGATATCCAGAGCCATTTTTCCGTGGAGGAGAGCGTGGAGACCGGCAGGGGAAAGCTGAAAGAGGAACTTGTGCGGCTGGCCCCGATGATGGAAGAAAAGCGGCAGGGGACCTTTGTGGTCATCAACGAGCTGTTCACCACCGCGGCAGGCTATGACGCCCTAATCATGGGGCGGAGGGTGCTGGAGCACTTTATCCGTCTTGGGTGCATGGGGATCTTCGTTACGCACCTGAAGGAACTGGCCTCGGCGCATGAAGGGGCGGTGAGCCTTCGGGCCTCGCTTGACGAAAACCGTGTCCCCACATACGTCATCCGCCGCGGGGAAGCCGAGGACGTTCCCTGCGCCGAAACCAGGGTAAAAGAGCACCGCCTGACCTATGAACAGCTGAAGGAGCGCTTGTCATGAATGTGTGCCTTTTGTACAGGGATTCAGACCGCCCGGGAAACAGGGCCTATGAGGACGCGGACAACATCATCCGGGACCTGGGGCTGAAGGCGCTTTTCCAGGATTCGGCCCGGCGGCTCAAAACGGACAGCGGCAAAGTCCTCAGCGTGGAGGAGGAGGACCCCTTCATTGCGGAAACGATGCGCAGGGTGATGATGATCCCGCTTTCGTCCCGGGAGGAGGTGGAATACCGCCATGCGGTCCTGAAGGACTGCATCCGGCATGAGGACCTGGTCCGCACCCTGTACCTTATCAGCTGCAGGACCCTGGAGGAGTGGAACATGCTGGGGCGCGGGGGCCGTGAAAAGGCGCAGCAGGTCAATCCGGCCGTCAAGCTGGCCGAAAGCATCTGCGCGCTCCGCCTCCTGTGTGATTCCCTGAGGGAGATACGGGAGCTGGCGGCGGGGGAGGACAGGGAAAGCGGGAAGCCCCTGTCGGAAGGGTTCGCTTCCGAGGGATTCCGCTCGTTCTTCCGGCGGCTGCGCGAAGTGTTTTCCGAGGAGCGGGAGCGGGAGGCGCTCAAGGTGCTGGAGGACATCTCGTTCTTTATGGACGGAGGGGACGGGGGAGGATACAGGACGATCAAGGCGAGGATCGTCCTGGAATGCGGCCTGGAGGACGGGCTGAAGTTCAGCTCCATGAAGCTGCGGGAGGTCTCCTCGGAAAGCCTCCGGTTTTTCCGCCCCGGCACCACAATGAAAAAACTGCAGGATCTCAAGTATTCCCGGATCCCCGATTCCTTTCCGGTGGATAAGGACCCGAGGCTTTCAGAACAGGCGAGGCAGCTGGAATTCTCGGTGGTCTGCAGCCTGGCGGGACGGTTGAATGACTTTTTGATGCCGGAATTCCAGACTTTTTTTGACCAGCTGAAAATACAGGCCGCTTTTTACCTGGGTGCCGTCCAGCTGAAGGCCCAGCTGGAGCGCTTTGACATGGACGTCTGCTTTCCCGAAGTATCGGACCGGCGGACCCTTGCCTTCCGGGACTTGAAGGAATGCGTGATGGGCCTCAGGCAGCGGGTGCATGTGATCGGGAATACCTGCGACATGGAAAACACGGATCTCCTGATCGTGACGGGGGCCAACCAGGGCGGCAAGTCCACCTTCCTGCGCAGCATAGGCATTGCCCAGGTGATGGCGCAGTGCGGGCTGCCGGTGGCGGCCGGGGTGTTCCGCAGCGGATTGTTCCCCCGGATCTTCGTGCATTTTACCCGGAGGGAGGACAGCTCCATGAACAGCGGCCGCCTGGACGAGGAGCTGGGCCGCATGGACCGGATCGTGGACCTGATCGGGGAGGGATCGCTGGTCCTGCTGAACGAATCCTTTGCCACCACCACCGAAAAAGAAGGCTCCCTCATCGCCTATGACATCGTCAGGGCGCTGGGGGAGGCCGGGGTGAAGATCCTGATGGTCACGCATCTGCTCCCTTTCGCAAAACGCATGTATGATGAAAGGAAGGACGATCCCGCTTCCGGGACGGCGTTCCTGTCGGCTGAAAGGACTTTGGAGGGTATACGCACCTTCCGGATGATCCCCCATCCGCCGGAAATGACCAGCTTCGGCCTGGACCTTTTTGAGGAGATCGTGGAAAAGCATCTGGACGGCCATGGCGGCGCCCGCAGGGAGTGAAGGCTTTTCCTGCTTTCGCCGGGGTTCTGATACCGTGAAAGTCTGCCTTTTTAACAAATTTGAATCTCTTATTACCGGGTCTCCGGGGAAGGAAAAGCGCCTTGCATGGCGCGCCTTTTCTGCCGGAGATAAACAGCGGGGGGCTGCCGCATATGCGGCAGCCCCCCGCCTGTTCACAAGGATCATTTTGCCCTGAGCAGGGCGTTCATGTCTTCCACATGGATCGGGACGCCCATGATATCCCCGGCCAGGAAGCATCCGCCGACCGATCCGGCCAGGTTGCCCAGCATGGCGGAAACAAAGAGGGGCATCGGGGTATTGGGGATGGAAGGACAGTGGGTCTCCATCTCGTTCCGGACCCGGCCCAGGAGTTCCTCACCGGCCGCGCCGATACCGCCGCCCAGGACCACCATATGGGGGCGGAAGATATGCACGATGCCGGCAAGGCCTATGCACAATTCGTGGACGTAATCGTCCAGAATGGCGATCATCTGGGGATTCCCTGCCCGCACCTGCCGGAAGATCTCGCGGATGGGGACGCCGGCGCGCCGGGTCATGGAGCCGGAGGAGGCATACTGCTCGAAGCAGCCCCGCCCGCCGCAGGGGCAGGGGAGGCCGTCGGCGTGGGTGATGAAGTGCCCGATCTCACCGCCGGTGTTGTCAAAGCCGCGGAAAGGCCTGCCGTCCACCAGGAACGCGCCGCCGATCCCAGTGCCCAGGGAAATGTAGACCACATATTTTTCACCCACGCAGCAGCCCACGCGGCTTTCGGCGCAGAGCGCGCCGGCCACGTCGTTGTCCGCGGCCACCGGGCAGTGGAGCGTTTCCTCCATGATGGATTCAAAGGGGACCTCCATCCATTTCAGGTTGGCGGCCGTGATGGTGTGGGTGATCCTGTTGACGGTGCCCGCGCAGGACAGCCCGACCGCGGTGATGGGGGAGCGGAAACCGGACAGCCCGGTGGCGATGTTCTCGGCCAGCTGGTAGGGGTCGCCCTTGACCGACCCGATGGTGGACTGGTATACGATGCGGCCGAATTCGTTCATGATGGTGGACTTGACGGTGGTGCCGCCGATATCGATGCCTGCGAAAAACACGGGGCCTCCTGACAAAGGGCCTGCGCCCTTTTTTAATATGATCGAAATGGGATCGATTTATATCATTAAATAGTATAACTGTTCTTTCCCCGCATTTCAAGAGGAGGAGTTGCATTTTCGTTACCATTTCGGACAAATTTTTTCCGTTTCTCCGTTTCAAGCCGAACGGCGCGCCGTGTTACGGCCCCCCGTCCCCGGTATGCGCCGCGTCTGCCCATCCCTCGCCCAGGATGTACGCCACCACGCTGGCCGCCGCCATGATGATCCCCGTCACCTGCGCCACCGTCTGCTCGTCCATGTTCAGCGCCACCAGGATCCCGCTGACCAGTCCCACGACCGCCATCCAGAATTTCCTGCTCGTCAGCTTGCCCTTCCAGTCGATCTTATTCTCCATTGTCTTCGCTCCTTTCCTCTTCTCCCAGTTCCCTGTACCTCTTCCACCGCAGCGCGTCCCGGAAAGACTTAAGATACAGCCATTCCTGCCCGTCCAGTCCCCGCCTGAAAAGAAAATATTCAAACGCCCCGCCCAGGACGCAGCCGCCGATTATCCCAAGCACCACCCTGTAGTCCATCCGCTCCTCCGTTTATGCCGCGTCCTGCGGTTCCGTAGGCAGACGCATCATGTCGTTTTTCATTTGTGTGATCACGTCGTTCCCGCCCAGCGCGTGATAACTCAGATACATGTCGTTAATGATCTTCTTTTTCTCCACCGTGCAAAACCCCTTCCGCCTCGCGTCCTCGCAGTCCTCCGCTATCTGACGCATCAGCAGCGCCCGCATGCCGTCCCGCAGCGCGTTGTATTCCTCCCGGTTCTGCTTCACCCTTGACGCCAGACGCTTATACATCCACACCAGCACCCCGGCCACGATCCCGAACGCCCACTCCACCCAATACTTAGCGATCCATTCCGGCATATCAGTCACCTTCCCCCAGCATTTCTTTTAATTTCTCCATCAGTTCCCTGATCGTCTTCTCCGGCACCCTGATCATTTTCTCCCCCTCCTCAGACTTTTCCATATCTCCACTCTCCACTCTCCACTCTTCACTCTTCTCCCCGTCCGGCTCCTTGTCCTGCTCGCCTTCCTGCTTCGGCCTCCTCAGGCTCTGCTGCTTCTCTATCTCCTGCCACGTCACGCCGCCCACGATCCCGTCCGCCGTCAGGCTGTATGCCAGCTGGAACGCCATCACCGCCTCCCTGGTCTTCGGCCCGAACTTCCCGTCGATCTCTCCCGGGTCGAATCCCATTTCCTTCAGGTCCTCCTGCAGCTCCCTCACCGCGTCCCCGCTGCTCCCGCTCCTGAGCGTCGGCTTCATCCTCACCGCCCCCGCTTCCTTCAGCTCCTCCCTGGTGTAAAGCCCTTTCGGAACCGCGTAATGCGTCCAGGTCGTGTCGCTCATCGCGCCCCGCTTAACTACCGTCGAACAATGGATGATCATCCCGTCCCCCACGTGCAGCCCCGTGTGGCTCATCTTCCCGTCCCGGTACTTGAACACGCAGCATACCACGTTCGGCATTTTGTCCGCGTTGCCCTTCATCTCCCAGTTGTCCGCCCGGTCGTACTGGCTCGTCGCCCCGGCTCCCTGCAGGCTGATCCCCGCCGCGGCTTTCAGGATATAGTATGTGAACCCCCGGCAGTCATAACACAGGTGCCCGTCCCATTTGCAATACCCGCAGTCCGGTTCCTCCCCGCTCAGCACCGGGCACGCCCCGTAGATCTTCCCCTTGTACGCCGGATTGTATCCCGCGTACTGCTTCCGGATCTTCACCGTGCACGGATCGCCCCACGCCCCGAACACATACGGGTCCCCCAGCTTCTCCTCCGCCAGCTTCACGCATGCCCCGGCCTTCTCGTTCGTCATCTGTCCGCCCCCTTCACACCGTTCCAAAACTCCACTCTCCACTCTCCACTCTTCACTCTTAAAAAATGTACCGCACCGTGCAGTCGCTCACGTCCGGATTCCCTCCCACGCCTTCCGCCACCACCCGGAAGGTCTCCGGCGCGTAATGCTGATACCTTCTCACATACCCCCCGAACTTTATCGTCACATACAGCCATATCTCGTCCCCGTAGGTGATATTCCTCATCGGCTCCGACATGCTGCTCATGGTGTCCACCGTGTAATATTCGTTTGCTCCCACGTAATCCGCCCGGTCCTCGTCTATCAGGTTCATGCTCCAATGGACGTCCTGGTCCTGGGGCCTCCCGATGATATCCACCTTCAGGTGCACGATGCTCCCCGGTTCTTCTCCCCACTTCACCCGGAAATAGATCCCATACCTGCACTGCGTCCCATACGCGGGCTGCGTCCCTTCCCTGGTAAATGTCAGCTGCCTCCTCACCGAATCCTGGCATGATTCGTTGTTCCCGACCATCGTATACTCGACCCTTGACAGCGCGCTGCCTCCGCTCTGCGGCTGCACCCATACCACCCCGTGCGCGTCCGGCTCCGTGTCGCTCACGATGATCCTGCTCCGGAAATACGCGTCCAGCAGCACCCCCAGTTCCTGCCCGTTCACCGTCAGGCTGTTCGTCGTCACGCTCTTTGTCGTCAGGCCCCCGTTCTGTCCCACCGTCATCACCAGGCTCCCGTCCTTCGCCCTGATCGTGATCCCCGTGTTCGTCACGCTGGTGGACTCCGTATTGATAAAAGGCTCGCTCGCCTGGTTTATCTTCTCCCTGAGGACCGCCGACAGGTTCTCCTCTTCCATGTTGTACTGCCAGTATTTCAGCTGTTCGCTCAGCTGGTACAGGTACTGCACTATCCTCTTCAGCGTCTTCTCGTCCTTCAGGTCCCCCTGTCCCAGCTTCCCCAGCTTGTCCAGGTCGATGTTCATCTGAGCCATTGCCTCACCCCTCTCCCGCCTGTTTTACCTTCACATTGTCCGGATACTTTTCCTCCAGCGCCTCCAGCGCCCTCACCGCCGCCTCCAGCACGCATACATAACAGAACCCATACCCCCGCACCTTCACGCGGCCTTCGCCCATTTCGCACTCCCCGCCGCTCTTCCTCACTGCCTCCCGGCCCAGCATGTCCATCAGCACCGACACCGCGGCGCACACAATGTCCTTCCCTTTCTCCCCGTGCCCCGCGTGCCCCTTCGCCTCTATCTCCCCATACTCCAGGTCATACCAAATTTCTACCATCCCGCCATCTCCTTCCCCAAACATCCCAGCATTGCCCCAGGGAAGACCTCGTTAGCCTTCCCCGGGATGGGGAAGGTGGCAGCGCCCTCGTAAGGCGCTGACGGATGAGGTCGTTCCTCGTTCCCCGTCCCCCGTCTCAGACCATTCCAAAACTTCACTCTCCACTCTTTTCTCTTCACTCTTACCTCGGCGCCGTCGCGTCCCTCGCCGTGTTCTTCGCCCTCTCCATCATGCTGGTATTGTTCATGATCTTCCCCAAACTGTTCATATCCGGCGTGTCGTTCCTCACCCTGGTCCCCTCGGCCCCCACCGGCTGCGCGTTCCCCGCCATCGGCGCCGCCGGAGCCGCCTGCGCCGCCACTGCCTGCGCCGCCGCCGGGTCGATCATCCCCGCCTGCACCAGCCCCTGCAGTATCATCGTCCCGTGCTCCCGGTCCACGATCGCCGCAAGCTTCGCCGTCTCCTGCTGCAGCTGCATCAGCCTGTCGTACATCGTCCCGTTCTTCTCTATGTTCCCGATCACTTCCTGTTTCCCCTCAAAGTCCATCATCCTAAGACACGCCAGACTCACGTCCGTGTTCTGCGGATTGAAGAACCCCAGTTGGAAAAACTCCTTCGCCATCTCGTTCTGGCTGATCCGGCTGTAGGGGCTTGCCTGCTGCGCCTTCACTTCAACATCGAATATAGGCAGCCTGCTTTCCTCCATCCCGAACATCCCCGGCTTTGTGCTCCCCTTGATGCGGATATTGGAGAACTCCACAAATTGCTGCGTCCCGTCCGCCCCCGTGATCCGGAAGGTCCTCTGCTCCGTGTAGAACTGCCGTATGTTCTCCAGCACCAGGTAGCATACCCTGGCGAATGCCCGGTAACTCGCCTTGATCATGTCCCGGCTCAGCTTGCTGCCCGCTTCCTGCAGCGCCGCTATGGCGCTGGCCGCCGTTACGCCGCTCTGGCTCCCGCCCGCGTTCACGTCCCGGTTCCCGCTGATCTCCTTCAGCTCGTTGATATAGCTGGTCAGCACGTCGATGTAGTTCCCGCTCAGTCCCTGGACGGTTATCTGCCTTACGTTCTCCTCCCCGACTTCGCCCGCCACGTGTACCAGCTTATTGGAATGGTCCTTGAATTCCTCCTCGTTGATGGTCGCCGCGTCCCGGATCCACCACCTGTTGTTCACCGTCTCCAGGGCGTTCTCGGTGATCGCGTTCTGCAGGCGGTCTATCCTCGTCTGCACCCCCATCATGATATCCACATACCCGAACCCCGCGGGGCTGCCCTCCACCTTGTACATCACGTCCAGCACAAACGGATATTTCCCGTGGTCATAGATCCCCGTTCCCCTCAGCGCCGGGTCGTTCTCGGTGGCGTACAGCACCACGTCCCCGCAGAACTTGCAGAAGTGCAGCACCTCCCGCCCGTCCTGCCATTTTTTATAATACCAGTCGATCACGCTGCTCTTTTCGCTGGCCTCGCTGTCGCTGTCCTCGTAGGCATACTCCGCCGTCTGGAAGTCCTTGCCCCCCAGCTTCCCTTCAAGCTGCGGATACATCGCCACCAGCGTCTCGTTGTCCTCCATGTACACATAAAAAAGGTTCTTGCTCTCCTGGATGTCGTCGCACCGCGGCTCCCAGTACAGGTTCAGGATGTCCACCCGCTTGATGTCGATGTCCCCCAGGCCGTTCAGCTTCCGGCTGTTCCAGAATACGCCGTAGCATCCCGTCCCGCTCTTCAGTTTGTATTGCCAGGTCTCGTCGTATACCTGCTCGAAGTCGTTCTGCTCCAGGATCACCGGCAGCACCTGCGTCAGGATCTCCGCGTCCATCCGGTCCCCGGCCTCCCTCGGAAGAACAGACGGACTCGGGAAATTGTCCATAGCGTCGGCATGCTTATTGGCCAATGAATTGAACAGCCACCCGCTCGGGGTGTCCGTTTCCCTTACGATGTTCTTCCGGATCATCGGCATGTGCTGCATCCGCCACCACTTTTCATTGGCAATGATGCGTTTGTCCATGTTCGCTTTCCCGGCCCGGTACCGGTTCAGCGTCTCCCTGGCTTTGTCCAGCGCCTTCTTGTCTATCGGTCCTTCGGTCTTGTCCTCTTCCGGCACATACGCCGCCCGGTCCCTTGCCTGCGCTTCCGCCGGGATCTCCCCGCCGAAGCTCTGCCGCACTTCCTGCACCATCGCCGCTTCCCTGCTCGGCATGCTCCCCTCGTCTCCCGGCAGCGCCTGCCCCGCCGCCATCCTCTGCCCCTCCAGCAGTCCTTCCAGATCCCTCTCGCTCCCCTGCCTGAATCCCGCCTGCCTCATCGCCTCATCCCTCACGGCCTTGTCCCTCGCCGCTCCCATCGCGTCCAGCATCCTTCTCCGCTCCGTCTTCTGTCCTCCGCCTGCCATGCCTTTCTCCTTTCCATCTCATCGAAACACTGTGATAACAACTAACTTGCCTGTAATTTGCCTGTAACTTTCTATTTCAAGTAACGGTCAATTCTTAAAATAAGGCTCCCCATATTTCAAGTAACATTAAATCCCCGAAACACGGGACACCCCGTAAGCCTTCCCCTCAGGGGAAGGTGGCGGCGCAGCCGCCGGATGAGGTTCCTCGTCGCCCTCCTATGGGCGTCCACTTTCTCCCGGCTCCTGCCTTCTCCCCGTGCCGGGGCGTCGTCGGCGCAGCCGACCTTCCTGCCCCTCACGAATACCCGTAAAATTTCGGCGTGAACTTTGCCGCCTGTGAGTCGCTCCATATATTCAAGGGGTCCGCCTTTGGTGGGTTTTCGTGTGCCGGAGGCTTCGGCGTGATCCTCCTCTTCATGCACACATACCGGCACTGGTCATACAAATGGTCCTCCTGCCTCGTGTCCACGTCCTCCACGTCCGTGTCGCTGTACACCAGCCCCGGAAGCGTCCTGATAAAATTCGTGCAGCTGCTGAACACCTGGAACATCGGCTCCCCGATCTCGTCGAACTGCAGCCGGTAGTGCATCTGCATCTTTCCCGCGATCCGTTCATGGTCCCCCCGGGTAAAGTACACATGGTTCCTCTCGAACAGCTCCGCTATGCTCCCTTCGCTGTTCTTCTGGAAGATCGCCGGGTCCGCTATCCGCTCTATCCGCTTGTCCTGCAGGTTCGGGTCCTCCTTCTCTATCTCCCGTATCTTCTCCGCCGTCCGGTCCACGCTCCACTGTACACCCACGTCCGGGTCCCCGGTGCATCCGTACAGCTCCCTGATCATGTACATCTTTCCCTGCTCGTCCACCGCGTACCACCCGCAGGCAAAGGGCTTGCTGTAACCCCAGTCATACCCCATCAATATCCGCCAGTGCTTCGGGATGATGAACGGCTCGATCACGTGTGTCCACTTGTGGTCTTTGTAATGGTCGCTGTCGTTCCGCCACTCCGTGAATACCTGCCCCGAAAAGCTGTCCCAGTTCCCCTCCAGCAGCGCCGTCCGCTCCTTCTCCGGCAGCATGCTCAGGTTCAGCCGGTACTCCGGCGCGTTCTCCTCCAGCGCCCGGTTGTCCTCCAGCCTCGCCGGTACAAATATCCTGTACCGCCAGTCGGTGTGCTTCTCTCCCTGCTTGTCCACCCATTCCACCCGGCGTTTTACCGGATGCATCGGCGGCGCCACCGTGATGAACCTCTGCTTCACCCATCCGTGCCCGATCCCTCCCGGGTTCCCCGTCGCCCGGATGTACGCCCTCGTCCCCGGCCCGCTGGGCCTGTTCCTCGAAAACAGGTAGCTGTATTCGTCATACAGGAAGTGTGTCAGCTCATCGAATGCGATGTAATCGAACTGCCAGCCCTGCCATTTCTCCCGGTCCTTCGTGTACTGCATCCCCGCAAAGTATATCTTTGCCCCGCTCGGGAACTTCCAGCAGCTTTGCACGCTGTTATACTTCGCCCCCGGCACCGCCCTGGGATAATACCGGTCCGCCTTGTCCAACAGTTCCCCCAGCTGCCGGTATGTCTTCCGGAAGATGATCCCCTTGTACCACGGGATCGCTATCTGCCTCAGCGCCTCCACCACCAGCACGTCGCTCTTCCCGCCTCCGGCTGCTCCCCCGTAGAACGCTTCCCACTCGGGCCTCGCCATGAACGCCGCCTGCCTCGGCTGCGGGGTCCACACGATCCGTTTATCTTCACTCTTCACTCTCCACTCTCCACTCTTGTCACGCGCCTTTCTCAGGCGCATCCTTATGGCGTGGGCGTCTGCGGGCGAGCCGCCGCCTGCGGCGGGTGCGGGCGGACTTCCTGCGCTTTTTTTCATTGCCGTCAAATACGCGCAGCACCTCCTCCGGCGCCGGCGCGTCGGCGTCGTAAAGGATGTTCAGCACGCAGGCCTGGGGACAAAGCCTTAAGCAGGATGGACTGGCGCACACGTCGTCCACCCAGCGGCCGCGGTCGGCGGCGCATTTGAAGCGCTGCACCGAATCCCGCCCGAAGGTGAGAGCTTCGCATACGATGAATGTGCCGGTATCACGGATGTAGAAGGGGCAGTAGATGCTTTCCGCACCGCCTGCCGGGCGGTTTTTAAGCTGGCTGCAGGTCATTTTTTCACTTCCTTTTCTGATACATATATTTGTTGTGGTAACGGTACTTTTTTTGTCCCGGCGCCGGGAAAACGGTTTGTCAATTGTCCACCTCGGGGCAATCCGTATCCTGCTTTTCCACGGGGGACAGCAGTACCACCCCTGCCGAGTTGTCCTGCGCTTCCGCCATACGGCGCTGCCTTTCCATATCCTGAATGTCCCGGGAGGTGGGCAGGTTGTACAGTTCCCTGCGCAGCCGGTCGCACCTGGACAGGATGTCCACAAAGGAGTCGATCTTTTTCAGGTCGTAGCGTCCGGAGTTTTCCTCCCCGGCCGGCGGGAGCTTTCCGGCGCGTCCCGGGCCTGACTTCAGGAGGGTATCGTCCCGGTGGGCTTCGCCCAGGTCCGTGATGGCAAGGCTCAGGAGCTTCTTCAGTTTTTTCAGGTCCCTTTCCCCGGGGGAGGGGGACGCGCGGCTTCGTGTCAAGGCTTGTCCTCCTTTTTGATGCGTTAACGTCATTATACGCGAAAATTGCGTAAAAATCCAGCGAGAGGAAAAACGGAGAAAAAGCGAGAAATACAGGGAAAAAACAAAGGAAATCACTGCTTTGCATATGCGCAACAAATGCGCAACATATTCTTTTTTTGAATCGACGGATCCCGCCGGAAGCAGCGATGCGCCCGCAGTTGACGCGCGACGTCCATTGTCAGGGCAAAAAATAAAAAAGCCCATGCATGGACAGACGGGCGGAACGGGAGTATGATAAAAAACGGGAGGCAGGATAGAATTGAGCAGGCAGCGAATGGCTCCGGCGGGGGATTTCAGCCGGGGGAGCGTAGGGAGCAACATCATGCAGCAGGCGCTGCCGCTGTTGGCGGCGGAGATTGTGCACCTGCTGTACAATATCGTGGACCGGATCTATATCGGCCACCTGCCGGGCGCGGACGCCATGGCGCTGACGGGCCTTGGGGTCACGTTTCCCCTGGTGGCCCTGGTAGGCGCGTTTACCCGGCTGATCGGCACGGGCGGCGCGCCGCTGTTTTCCATTGCACGCGGGGCGGGAGATACGGATCGGGCGGCGCGGCTCCAGGGTACGGCCGCCGCGTGGCTGGCGCTGCTGAGCGTGTTTGTGTTTGTTTTCTGCATGGCCTTCCGGCGGCCCATCCTGTTTTTGTTCGGCGCGGGGGAGAGCAGCTATGCCTATGCCGACCGTTATCTCAGGATCTACCTGTGGGGAACGGCCTTCACCATGATCTCGACAGGCATGAACGGCTTTATCAACGCCCAGGGCCGCCCCAAGGTGGGCATGATGACGGTGGCGCTGGGCGCGGTGCTTAACCTGATCCTGGATCCGCTG
Organism: Clostridia bacterium; assembly: GCA_017524725.1. Taxonomy (GTDB): domain Bacteria; phylum Bacillota; class Clostridia; order Christensenellales; family Aristaeellaceae; genus RUG756. Next base: position 106,278 of record JAFXUZ010000087.1, read on the forward strand.
TTTATCTTTGTTTTCAAAATGTCCATCGAGGGCGCGGCGCTGGCGACGGTCATCAGTCAGGGGGCGTCCTGCGCCTGGGTGGTGCTTTTCCTGTGCGGCAAAAAAGCGCTGATCCCCATCAGACGCGCGGACCTGCGCCTCAGGCCCAGGATGGCGGGGGAGATCTGCCGGCTGGGCGTATCCGGATTCATCATGTCGGCCACCAACTGCCTCACTCAGGCCGCCTGCAACGCGGTACTGCAGGCCCGGGGCGGTGAAAACTGGGTGGGCGTGATGACGGTGCTCCATTCCATCCGGGAGGTGCTGAGCCTGCCGGTCAACTGCATTTCCACCGGCGCACAGCCCTTTATCGGCTTCAATTACGGTGCGAAGGCCATGGAAAGGGTCAAAAAAGGGATCCGCTTCACGTTCTTCGCGGGCGGCGCCAGCACCATGGCGGCCTGGCTTTCGGTGGAGCTGTTCTCCGGGGCTTACGTGCGCCTGTTTACCGACAACGCCGCCATCCTGCAGGAGGCGCCGGACGCGCTGAAAGCGTACTTTTTCGCTTTTGTGTTCATGGCGTTCCAGATGACGGGGCAGAGCACCTTCACGGCCCTCGGCAGGTCAAAGCAGGCGGTGTTCTTTTCCCTGCTGCGCAAGGCCTTCATCGTAACGCCCCTCACCTTCCTTTTGCCGTATATCATTACGCCGCCGGTTTACGGCGTGTTCTGGGCAGAGCCCGTCAGCAACGTGATCGGCGGCCTGGCCTGCTTTATCACGATGATGGCGACGGTGTACTTCAGGCTGAAGGATCCCCATGGCGAAATCGGCGCTCAGGCGTCGTAAGAAGGCGCTTTTGCCGGCCGTAACGGAATAAAATTATCTGCCGTCACAGGTCCGACAGCGTATGACGGCCCCTGTGACGAGGGAGGAGTGATAAAATGGACCGGATGATCCCATACGGAAAGATGTCGAAAAAGGAAAAGAAGGCTTACGATCAAAAACGCCGGGCGGTGTGGCGGTTCAGCCCGGTGACACGGAAAAAAGAGAGCGCGAAAGTGTACAGCCGCAAAAAAAGGCGGGGATACGGGGAAGACGACCCGTATCTCCGTTTTTTTGCTTTCCTTATTATATTTTTTTTCGGCTTTTTGCCCTCCCGCGGTCTCCGTTTCCGGTCAGGCGTTTTTCCGGGCCGGCCTGTGTTTCGTCAGCCTTCCCCGCCCAGGCCGGAATCATGCTCATATTCCTCCACGGTCCCGTCTTTTACGTTCACATACACATTGTAATAGCCTTCCTTGTCCATATGGGGTCTGGGCTCGCCGTTTATCATCTGCTGTGTGGTATAAGGCGCGTACAAAAGGTATTCCACCTTCAGGCAGGGTTTTCCGTTCACCATATCGTACCAGCTGTTCCCTTCGCTTTCACCTGATCCGGTGTACAGCTCCATCAGGCCGGCTTCAGCCTCGCTGAGGCTGTAATTTTCGACGATGAATTTCCTTCCGATGGCGATAAGATCTTCTTCGGGCAGTCTGCGGGCCTGCATGGCGGCGGTTTTGTCCGCTTCCAGGCGCTCGGGCCAGCTTTCGTCCCATTCGGAGGATGAAACGTCTTCCGCGGCTCCATGCGCTTCGGCGATGGCGGCGGCACGGCGGAGGAACGCGCTTTTGCGCTGCGTATCAAGGCAGTCGGAAAGCATCTGCGCCAGCTGGTCCTTTCCCCAGGCTTCCGCTTCGTAACCGCCGGAGGTATCCTCCCCGTCGCGGCTCCAGGCGATCTCGGCCCTGCCGTCCTTCACCAGGACGGTATAGGTCCCGAGCGCATAGTTCAGGTCCCCGGCTCCGGAATAGGTCACCCGGACCGTGCCGTCCGCCAGTTCCTCCTCTTCCCGCCCGAAGAAGGTCATCATCTCCATTGTGACGCCGCGCTTTTCCGCCATGGCCCTTTCCGCGATCCTGGCCGCGTTCACCCTGGGGGAGAAAAGCAGGTTCGCCGCCAGGGCCGCCGCCGAGAGCAGCGCCAGGACCAGGGCGGCCGAAAGCGCCAGGGAGAATTTTTTCCTGACAGGCGCCGGCCTTTCTTCCCGGGCGATGCGGTCAAAGACCTTCGCGCGGCAGGAAGGCATGCTGTCCAGGAAAGAGAGCCGCCGGTCCATCCGGGTCTTCATGGTATCGTTATTCGTCCTCATAATACCAGTCCTCCAGTGCCTCTTTAAGGCTCGCTTTCGCTTTTTTCAGGCGGTAATTGACCGTCGATCTGGGCACGCGGAGCGCCCGCGTCATTTCGGGGAGGGTCATCCCCTGGTACCAGTGCATCAGGGTCACTTCCTTCAGCCGGGGCGGCAGGGCCATTACCGCCCGGGTGACGGTGTCGTCCCCCTCCTCACAGGGCGCCGGGCTCTCAGGCAAAAGGTCCGGAGTGACGGACCGGTCGGTGTGACGGCGCCAGGCACTTTTGTTCAGGTCCCTGCAGGTATTGACCGCGATGCGCGTCAGCCAGGTTTTTTCCGACGCGTCCCCGCGAAAACGGCCGCGGTTTTTCCATGCCTTGAAAAATGTTTCCTGAACGGCGTCCTGCGCAAGAGAAGCGTCGCCAAGGATGACGAAGCACAGCCGCAAAAGCGGTTTTTCCCATCGGGTGATGACGCCGTCCAGCCATTCCCGGTGTGTATCCTGTGTCAAACAACTCCCTCCTTTCAACACTTATTAGACGATATGGCGGCGGAAACAGGCCAAAGGTTTTTCATGTTTTTTCCCGATCCCCGACGGCCTGACATCAGGAAATGCCGCCCTGTGTGCGGATAACGCCTTTCCGGAACGGGATGCGGCGTTTCGCAAAAAAAGAGGCGCCCTGACGGATGCCTCCCGATCTTATTATGGATATTATACTGTGTTCGCGGCCGCTGTCAATCGATGCGATGATGCGGGACCCGGCATGGGGGAACCCCGGGGCCTGCGCGGCCCCGGACCCCACGGCAGAGGCGCTGCCCCATATGCACTAACTTAAACTTGACAACAATCAATACACCAATTATAATGACCGTATAATAGTACAGGGGGAAGACCGAATGGAAATGGTTGGTGTAGCGAGTTTGTTGCGAATGATGCCGGAAGGATATGAGGAGGCATGC
>JAFXUZ010000006.1 GCA_017524725.1 Clostridia bacterium
GCCGTAAGGAAAAATTGCTCCGCAATTTAACCTCGGTCACGTACACGCCGCTCCCTCGGATCTCAATCAGGGGGTGTTCCCCCTGATAACCCCCCTGTGTCGTGTTTGATTCGTGTTCTTTTGCTTCATGCGTAAGCCCTGGATGAGCGTGGCGACGCCGGGAAACGGGTAAAGACAAATCCTGTTTTTTGTGGTATGCTTATGGGGCACACTGAAAACCACGGAGGCCCGGTATGAAAAAACGGTTCGCTTATCTCCTCGTCCTGATCCTTTTCGTTTTCCTTGCGATCTCCTCTGCCCGGGCGGAGACCACCCTGGGCTTTGCCCGCCTGGCCATGAGCGCCAACGTGCGCTCGGGCGTGATCGTCAAGGGCAAACTGGACCCCGGCAACACCAGCTACCGCCTGCCCGAGGGGGCCATGGTCTATATCTGGGACGCCTGGGAGGGCGTGGACGGTGAGATGTGGTACCATATCACCTGCCAGTACGAGGAGAACGGAAGGCTGCGGGGCCGGCAGGGCTGGATCGTGTCCTCCTGCGTGGACAGCGCCCCTCTCTTTACCGACGTTGTCGCCGTTTCCGGGGACGCCGACGGCTTCCTGGCCCTCAGGAGCGACGGCACGGTGACCGGCGCGGCGCGCCTGACGGGGGATACCTCCGCCTTTTACAAAACCCTGGCGGGCGTGAAGGACGCGGTGTCCGTCAGCGCCGGCGCCGAGGGATACCTGTGCGTCCTGAAGGACGGCGGCGAGACGGTCATAGGGTCGGTCCCGAAAGCCAGCGGCGTCACCGGAGGAGTGCTGCTGGACACCATGCAGGAGGAAAGGACCGTCCTGACCTCGGAGGGACTGTTTTCATCCAAACCGCTTTCCTGGGCCTGGCCCGCGGAAGGAGCGGAGCTTTCCGGAGTCGTCGATATGGAACAGAAGCAGGGAAGCGTCTTCATGCTCATGGACGACGGCACCGTCGCCTGTGCGGCTTTTGAGGACGACCGCTTTTTCATCATGCCCGAGGAAATGCCCGATTTTTCAGACTGGAAGGATATCGCAGGCATCGATACGGTCCTCTGGCACCCCGAAGGCGTGTATTTCTACGAGGTTTTCGCCGCGGTAAAAAACGACGGTACGGTGCGGATCTCGCCCCGGTTCATCGAACGTTACACCCTCGGGTGGGAAGACCTGAAGCAGGTCTCCCTTGCGTCGGATTACCTGGTGGGGGTATCGAAGGACGGCAGGGTGTATGCCGCCGGACGCGAAAAGAAGATCATCGAGGAGGTATCCTCCTGGAACGGGATCACGGCCGTGTGCGCCTGCGACGGGTACTGCATCGGCGTGAAGGAGGACGGCACCCTGGTGTTCGCAGGCAAGTTCTCTTACGGCTATGTGGAACCCAAATCGGATTGACGTCAGGCAACAATATTCATGAAAAACCGGCCCGATCGCGCCTGATCCGGGCCGGTTTTCCGATTGGTCCCGCTGTGGGGATTATGGATGTCGGGCGGGGGAGACACCGTCCGGGTCAGCAGGTGGCGCCGCCGTCGACGACAAAATCCTGCCCGGTCACAAAGCGGGAGGCGTCGGAGGCGAGATACAGGGCGCACCAGCCGATGTCCTCCACTTCGCCAAGCAGCCCCAGGGGGGACTCCTTCTGGTACTTTTCCTTCAGGTCCGGCCGTTCCCTGATGCCCTCCGTCATTTCGGTGATGATCAGGCCGGGATAGATGGTATTGACCCGCACCTTCCGGTCTCCCAGGCGTTTGGCCAGGGTGCGGGAGAAGGAGCGTACGGCGCCTTTGGCGGCGGAATAGACGATGGGACCCCGGGCCCCGAGCGCCGCCAGGGAGGCGATGTTGATGATGGAGCCCACGCCGTGTACGGCGCATTCGGGATAGGCGTACTTGACCGCCATGAAGGTGGAGGTGAAGTCCATCGCCATGGTTTCTTCGAAATTTTTTGTGCTGAACTCCTCTTCCAGATCACCGTAGGCGCCGCGTCCGCCCGCGCTGTTGATCAGGATATCCAGACGGCCGAAGGTGCGGACGCAGAAGTCCACCATGGCCCTGCAGTTTTCCTCGTGGGTCAGGTCGGCGGAAAAGCAGGCGCAGCGTCCGCCCGCCGCCTCGATCTCCGCCCGCACTTCCTCCAGTTTGTTCAGCCTGCGGCCGACGACGACAACGCACGCCCCGGCCTGGGCCAGCACTTTGGCGCACCCTTTGCCGATGCCTGATCCGCCCCCGGTGACCAGCGCGGCGCGGCCGGAAAGATCAAACGCTTTCATCATGGCTTAGTCCTTCTTTCCTTTCATTCTGGGCACGACGCCCTCATGCAGCTCGATCATCACGTCGTCCGGCCCCCGGAAATAGGTGAACTTGAAGCCGGGAATGCGCTGCGATTCCACCACCGGGTTCATCAGTTTGTAGCCAAGGGCCTGCACCTTGTCGCAGACGGCGTAAATATCGTCCACCCGCAGCATAAAGTGCATGGAGCCCAGGTCGTTGTGGTTCATGGGCGGGCAGGGCCTGGCGGGCGGATCGACGTACTGGTGGATCTCCAGGTCCACGCCGTCCTGCCCGTGGAGCATCAGCACGTTCATTACCTGGTTTTCCACTCCGGAAAGCCCCTGGGCGGGCTGGATGGCGCCCCTTGCCTCAAACACCACTTCCATGCCCAGCGCTCCGCAGAACAGGCGGATGCACTCGTCGATATCGCTCACCAGGATACCGACCTGGAAAACGCCGGTGGTATAGCCTTTCATACGGACCTCCGTGATCTTCGCTGTGCGAATTGTGGATGCGGGAACAGATGAGGAACTCCTCACTGAAATAATATCTGTTTTATCGAATTTCTTCTATATACTGAAACGACCGGTTTTAACACAAATCCGGCATGGCTGCGCCTTTCCCGGCTGCCGGTCACGATCTTTCCATGACCCAAAACGGCGGGCGCCTGTTCCGGGAATAAAAGGGAAAACAGCGCCGGCACGGATCAGGCCGTGCCGGCGCTGTTTTTTCGGATGGACCCCTGCCGTTATCCGAGGCGCACGTCCTCCAGGAAGCGCCTCAGGCCGTCCGGTATCTTCTGGGCGGGGTCAAAATGGGTGTCGCCGAGGATGACCTGCTTGTTCCGGCCGTGATAATCGCTTCCGGCGGTGACATACAGGCCGTATTTTTCAGCCAGGGAAAGCATTTCCCCGGTCATCTGCGGCGTGTACCCGGAATAAAAGCCTTCCAGTCCCCGCAGGCCGAAGTCCATCAGCCTGCGAAGGCGGCGGTCCAGGTCGACGCCGCAGATCGCATCCCTTCCGCTGCCGAAGGGCGGATGGGCCAGCACGGGGATGCCGCCGCCCCGGAGGATGCCCTCGATGGCCTCCTCCGGACGGATGTATTCGGCCTGGGTCTTCACCCGGTCGATATATTCGCGGATCGCCGCCTCCCGGTTCTCGGCGTAACCGTATTTCACCATCAGGTTGCCGATGTGCGGCTTTCCCGGGTTGTTGAGGGCCATCAGGCGCCTGATCTCTTCTTCCGGGAAGGAAAAGCCGAATTCCGTCCGAAGGCGGTCCAGCCTTTCGGCCGCCTTCTCCATGCGCAGGCGGTGCCCTTTTTCCACCACGTCACGCATGGAGATGCCTCCCGGATCGAAGCCGTAGCCCAGGATGTGGTATTTTCCTTCCCTGTCGCGGCAGGAAAACTCCACGCCGTTCAGGAACACGGGGTCCCCGGGGGCAAGCAGGCTGCGGATCCGGGCGCACTCGCTCATCGCGTCGTGATCGGTGATGGAAAAAAGCCCGATCCCCGCCTCCCGGACGCGGATGAGGATCTCTTCCGGCGCGTCCGTGCCGTCGGAGACCGTCGAATGCATATGCAGGTCGATCCTCGTTATCTCTCTTATTGTCATGTTTAAAAGCTTCCTTTTTATTTCGGTAGGGGCCGCGGGCCGCGCGGCGCAGGCACCGTAAACACTGCATATAAAGAATAACATATTTTTAATTGAATAGAAATAAAAATCCAATATTTACGTAATAATAATATAATGGTATAATACCGTTAATGCTGACAGAGATACCGAGTGGATCAAAGGAGGCTGGTACTGTGATCAGAGAAGTCCGGCGCGAAGAGATACCTTTCTGCGTCCGGGTGATTCGGCAGAGCCACCGGACGGTGGCGGACCGGTACGGCATTACCCCGGAAAACGCCCCAAGGTACGTGGCTTTCGCTACCGACGAAAAACGCCTACTGTGGCATATGGACAATGAACGCCGCCTGATGTACCTGGAAGAGGAGGACGGCGTGATCCGGGGATATTATTCGCTGCTTATAAAAAACGGGGGCGAATGCGAGCTGGGCAATCTTTCCGTGCTGCCGGAGTACAGGCACCGGGGGATCGGCACGGCCCTTTTGACACATGCCGTCAATGCCGCCCGGGAAAGGAACTGCACCGTCATGCGCCTCAGTATCGTGGAGGAAAACACGGTGCTCAGGAAATGGTACGAACGGAACGGGGCGGTCCATACGGGAACGGAGAAGTTTGACTTTTTTCCCTTTACCTGCGGATATATGGAGATCCGGCTGGGTTGACCGCGGATCATGATCCGGGCCCGCCGTTCCAAAGAAAACATCGGCAGGCCTATCCCGGGAACAGACCTGCAAAACTGCGCCGGCACGGTCGGGAAGACCGTGCCGGCGCAGATGTATGTGCACCCGTCATATGGGCGCGTTTCAGTTTGCCGTTACGTTGACCGTTGCTTCGGCGGGAAGCGATCCCTCTCCACTGTACGGATAGAACTGCGGCACGGCGAAAAGCTTATTTCCTTCCTGTATCAGCGTAACTTTGACGATGTGCCGGGAATCAGAATAGGTCATACCGCCCGCATTTCCGTGTTCCTCGTACACAACATAGTAGTAAACCGCGTTGCCATCCGCATCATAATAAGGGGCATCTGCCAAGCTGTCGCCGCTAAACTCCAGAGGGCTGAAAGAAATCGTCACTTCCTGGTTTGCCAGGCCTTCCGGATTATATATTGTCTGCAGGGGGCGACCATCAAGGGTACCGTTAGTTTTAATGGGCTGGAGAACGAAGGAAAACTCTCCCTCTTCCATATCACGGCCTTCGAGGATCTTTACGATCTGGAGGGGCAATTTGGCCGTCAGGGGGGCGTTCGGCACGGCAACAATATATCCGTCCCCGTCATTGCCGCTTACTGTAAAGGGGATGCCGCAGGCAACGCCGGTTTCTGTCACATTGATGACGACCGGCCCTGAAAGCCTGGAATAACCATACGGAACAGAGGTCTCTTCTAGGTAGTATGTTCCGCACGCCAGCAGGCCCAGGTCAAACATGCCTTTTTCGTCCGAGGTCAGGCCGGCAGCTGCCGCCTGCTTTGGATCGGCCGCGTAGCCGCTTTGCGTATACAGCGAGAACACGGCGCCGGGCAGGGGTACGGCGGCGCCGTCCCGTTTTGTTTTCAGGACTTTCACTGCCTTGGGGGAGGTTTTGTTGGTGTAGGTGGTGTTGTAACGCGCGTTGGCATAATCAATCGAACCATTGATGGCTGTATTGTCATTGTTGCCGCTGTTATTGGACGGGAGGGAGGGTATGTCCTGGGGAGAAGTACTCTGGTCTATCCCGTCTACCATGTTTGCGATCCATCGGGTGCCGCTGACCTCCGCTTTTACAAAATTGTATCCTGTGGGAATGCCGGTCTCCTCAAAGGAATAGGTCGTGCCATTCGGGAGGTTCAGGAAACGTACGTTCCAGCCCTGTTTGATCTTCAGGGTCAGCTGCTGCCCGCTTGTCGCCACCAGGTAATTGGCATAAGCGGGGCCGCTGAATTCGCTGCCTAACTGCGCGTTCGTATAGGAATATTCGCTGGGAGAAAGCGTGCGGCCCGCAACAGTGTCGTAAACGTTGAACCAGATATATTTCTCCACGGTGTCATAGTTGTCTATATCCTCGGGGACCGTAAAAGTGATGTGATACTCAAATTCCTCATCATTCAGCACAGAATTGCCGGATTCGTCCACGACCGCTTTGTTCAGGTCCATATAGCTGCGGTGGGTGTTGGTGGCGATCATAAGTATATCGCTCTGCGTGTCACGATAGATCTTTCCGTCCAGCCGGTAATAATGGTGCGAGCCGTCGCTGTAATGGAAAACGCTGTCGCTCATTCCGGCCGGAGCCGAATCCACCTGCTCCAGGATGGTGGGAGTGCCGTTTATGAACATGGGCCTGTAGACGCCCGCGGTCAGCTCGTAATAATGGGCTTCATCGTCCGTCTCGCGCAGCGTAAAGTCGTGGCCGGCTTCATAGATCTTTTCTCCCGCATCCGTGGCGGTATCATAGGTGACAAGGCCGTAGGAGATATAGTTGTTCTCCGCGTACCAGCCTCCGTCTTTGGTCAGCTGGAACTCCTTGAAACTGTGGGAAGTGACGCCATCGGGATCGACGCCGTAAAGCTCCAGGGTAATACTGTCTGTGGGGAGACGGCTGTCCACATAGTTATTGTGCCACTGTTTCATGACCTTCAGGGGCTTGGTGGTAAGCTCCAAAGGATCCACGTCCGGGAAGCTGCCCGGTTTGCTGGGGTCCCCGGTAGGCGTGACCGTGTCTCCGGTTTTGGTCGCTTCCCGGTAGGTATAACTGGTCTCGCCGTTGGTCTTCAGCGTATACATGCCGTCTTCCGACGTTGGTTCCTTGACCTGCGCCTTTTCTTCTTTCGTCAGGGAGTCGTAGCTTTTTACGCCGTTATTCAGGTCCGCCAGCAGGTCGTAGGCTTCCTGGCTGGGCCACACCTTGAAGCGCACCTGATAGGTATAGCCCTCCTCCAGCATAAAGCCCGGGCCCATGTTCCACTCGACCGCGCCTGTCTCTGTGTTGTAGACCGCCTCGGCGCAGCCCTCGGAAGCGGGATCCCAGGAGACCCACACCGTTTCTCCCTCGGCTGAAGCAAGTCCGTTTGCTACGTCCTGCGCCGTGGCTGCATGACCCTTGTAATAGGTGAAATCATCATCCGCAAAGCTGACCAGGCTGGATTTCTGGACCGTCTGGGTCAGGTCGGCGATGCCGTCCATGATCTGGATGTCGCTGTGCCCCATCAGGGCGACGATGGAAGCGGTGATCTCTTCGAACGCCTGGGCTAACTCCTCCTGGCTGTCCGCTGTCTTCGTGTGGTCCCTGCCAATCGCAGGGTTGTTGTATGCAGCCGCAGTCAGCCCCTGAAGCCTGGTGATACCTGCGGAATTGCCGATGCCGATGCTGTAAAAATTTTTGTTATGTGATACGATCGATTGCGCGGTGACCGCAGCTGTATTGTAATTGCGCGGTTCAGTTTCATTCAGGGGGCCGAAGTACAGTAATCCACGATAGGAATAATACTCATTGTTGGTACGTATGTCCAGATTTGCATCGTTAACCGTTTCCGGATATCCGTCCAGTGTAAGCAGATTCCCTCGCGACATGCGGTATGACGGGTTGCCGTCCGTGACAAAGATCACAAACGTAGCGCGTTCCGGGTCGACTTCCAGGTGATTGGCCAGATCAAGAGCCGCCTCCCAGTTGGTACCGGTATCTGTCGTCAAATAATCTACCGCCGTTTCAAAATCAGTATAATCATCAGTGAAGTCACATTTTACCTCAGCTTTGGCGTTGAAAGAGATCAGGGACATCTGGATCAGTTTTTCGCCATTAGAATTGATAAACTCCGTGTCATTTCCAATCAGCGTATTCGCCAGACTCTTTACGGCCTTCGCTGCGATCCACATTCTGGTATCCTGATCGGTATAGTTGATCACCGGTGTCGAATTCGTTTCGTATGTGTTTGTACTGTCCCCCATATGACGCCTCATACTGGATGATGTATCATAAATCACGATCACGTCCGCAAGCTTTTCGACTTCCATCTCGGCTGTGTGCCCGGAGACGCTGAGGGAAAGGGTGTTTGTTCCATCGCCGTTTACAATTGAAGATTTAGAGATGGTGGGATCTGCCGGTTTCTCCCCGCCTTCCACCTGCTTCACCTTTGGTGTTCCGCCGATCACGGGTTCCGCCGCCCGCTTGTAAACAACATAGATATCTTCCTGCCTGTCGGGTTCTTCGTTGTCGGCTGGAATATTAGTCCATGTTATACTATTACTATCCTCCGTGGATGTTGTATACTGCCACTTTCCTCCGATCTTTCTGAGAATAGGGCGGATCTCCGTTCCGCCTATTGATTGGAGAGTCGTTTTTACATACTCGTATCCGTCAATATCGTAGATCAGGTAAGCCGGAGTGGTTGTTGAATCTGTCGTCCAATCCCGCCCGTTGACAACGGCAAGCTCGTTTCCATCTTCATCCACATAATGTATCTTTGGCGTTGGGGGAGCATCCTGTGTATAGTTGCTGACATTGGCAAAGTAGAAAGCTGAGGAACTGTTACTGACCCTTTCCTTGAAAACCTGGCCATTGTCTGAAAAACTCAAGTAGCGATTGTCATTATTCGCGGAATGGAGGTTTCTTAAGCGAGAGTTTGAAATTGACCACTGATACCGGCTCGGGGTTGTATATCCAGTTTCGTTTATGTCGCTGTCCGCTCCGACCATTAGGCCGCCATAAGACCGAAGGTAATATGTCTTTCCATTCTCTTCATAAGAGAATGTCCAGTATGTGCTATTGTTGACGGTCACTTTGTGAGCCGTCCATACGATGCTGCTGCCGTAATTATCTATATTTACTGTCGATCCTGATTGAGTACCCGCGTTGATCTCGACGCCATAAACTATATCTGCATCCCGGCCACCGGAATAATGCGTCATGGCATAACTTTTATTGCCGCTGCGCGCATATAGAATATATTGATGCCCATCCTGAAGATTGTTTGTGGTTACGACAGTCGCGGTAACGGAAAAACCTGACTGTTTATACGTCAGTTCTTTTCCGTCTTCGCTGAGATCAACTGCCCGGATTACTTCGACTCCCGTATCGGCGAAATGAACGATGTTTACCTCCTGGCCGTCGCCAAGCTCGATCGCATCCGAATAGGTGATCTTTACCTGTGCAGGGTATTCCGGCTCAAACGGTTTGCCGTCAACGAAGACTATAATATCGAAAAGACGGACAAAACGGATCTGATCGACGTTTTCAAGCATCATGGATTCGGAGACGGCGCAGAGACGATCGTCATAATTCGCGGCGCCTTCCGTCAATTCCTCCACATGCAATTCGGCTTCGCCTTCAAGGCTTTCCCGCTCGTCCAGGGTCACTTCAATGCAGTATGAGATCCCGTCCGCGCTGAGGTGATCCCCTGATATCCGGCGGTCCGCGATTTCCACCGTCCGGACGCCAGCGGTGACACTCTCGGCACCCATGGGAGCGATCTGCAATAACAAAATGACTGCCAGCAGCATTGCGGTTATCAGCTTCAGCCTTGCGTTACGGTTCATGTGATCGGCCACCTCGCTTGTTTTTCTGCCGGACATTTTCCGTCCGTTATGCTGACAGACGGAGTTTGCCTCCATTTACTGTCACATCTGCTTAATTATCTCATTTTTACGGTATTTTATCAATAGAATGTTACAGAAGATGAATTTTTTATTTTACTTTTTTTACAGAAAAACCGACTTTGGCACGCATACCGCCGCCGGTGCGGTCGCAAAGCGCGGGGGAATCCGACGACGCCGACGCCTGCGGCCTGGAAAGGAACACGGCCCGGCTGAAAGTCTGCCGGGCAGCAAACACTTTCTCTTTTCTTGTTGGGGATGATCGTGGTAATATATTAACTGAGCCTGTGTATCCACGACGCGGAAAACGGATCATAAAGGAGGGATTCCCATGCTTCGGGTCGCAATCGTCGGCACCGGCGGGATCGCGCATGAACACATGAAGTCCTATCTTGCCCTGAAGGACCGCTGCCATGTGGCGGCGCTGGTGGATATCATCCCAGGCAAGGCCCGCCGCTTCATGGAGGAGTTCGGTCTTTCCTGCGATACCTATGAGGACCACCTGGACATCCTGCCCCGGCAGGATATCGACCTGGTGGACGTGTGCACCCCGCCCTTTGTACACGCGCAGATATCGATCAACGCCCTGCGCAGCGGCAAAAACGTGGTGTGCGAAAAGCCGATGGCCGCCTCTCTGGAGGAATGCGACGCCATGCTGCGGGCCCGGGACGAAAGCGGCAAGCTGCTTTCCGTCATTGCCCAGAACCGCTTCCGCAAGCCCATCCGCGACCTGAAGGCCCTGTTGGACAGCGGCATCGCGGGCAAAGTCCGCCATGCCCAGATCGACAGCTTCTGGTGGCGGGCCCACTGCTATTACGACCTGTGGTGGCGGGGCACCTGGGAAAAGGAGGGCGGCGGCTGTACACTGAACCACGCCGTGCACCACATCGACATGCTGGGCTGGATGATGGGGCTGCCCGACAGGATCACAAGCGTTATGGCCAACACCGGCCATGACAACGCGGAGGTGGAGGACCTGTCCGTTTCCGTGATGGAATATCCCGGCGCGCTGGCCACGGTCACCGCCTCGGTGGTGCACCACGGGGAGGACCAGAAGCTGGTGTTCCAGTGCGAAAAGGCCCGGATCGCCGCGCCCTATGACGTGTTCGCCTCCGTTCCCCAGCCCAACGGCTTCCCGCTGAAGGCGCCGGACGAAGAATTCAAAAAGCAGGCGGACGAATACCTTTCGTCCCTGCCGCCCCTCAGGTACGAACACCACACGGGCCAGCTGGACAACGTGCTCACCGCCATCGAAAAGGGTGTAAAGCCCGCCATCACCGGCGAGGACGGCCGCCGCACCATCGAACTGATCACCGCCATCTACAAGGCCGGCTCCACCCATATGCCGGTGGACTTTCCCTTGAAGCCGGACGATCCCTTCTACACCGTGGAGGGAATCCGGAAGAGCGTGCCGCACTTCTATGAAAAAACCGTTTCCGTGATGGAACAGGCGGGTACCATGACCTTTGGCAGCGATATGGGGGAAAAGGCCCGCGGCTCCGGCGGCGGCCGGGCAAAATGAGGGGCTGCGCTTTAAGGCCCGACCCCTGAGACAAACAGGAGGGAGAGAAGAAAATGAACGTTTCAGACGGCATGAATTACGCGCCCCAGGGAAAGCCCAGGCCCGTGGTGAAGCCCGGCGAATTCGTGTTTTCCGCGGCCCACATCGATCACGGCCACATTTACGGCATGTGCAACGGCCTGACGGAGGCCGGCGGTACCGTCAAGTATGTGTATGATCCCGATCCCAAAAAGGTGGAGGGCTTTTTGAAGGCCTTTCCCCAGGCCAGGCCGGCCCGCTGCCTGGAGGAGGTGCTGGAGGACAGGGAAACGCAGATGGTCTGCTCCTCCAACGTCACCAGCGAACGGGGGCCCCTGGGCGTTAAGGCCATGCGGGCGGGGAAGGATTACTTTTCGGACAAGGCGCCCTTCACCACCATGGAGCAATTGGAGGCTGCCAGGGAGACCGCGGCAGAGACAGGGCGCAAATACATGGTGTATTATTCCGAACGGCTTCACGTGGAAGGCGCCATCCTGGCAGGTTACATGATCGACCGGGGCGAGATCGGCCGGGTGATCAGCGTCACAGGCTTCGGCCCGCACCGGCTCGGGGCGGCGGGCCGGCCTAAATGGTTCTTTGAGCGGGAAAAATACGGCGGCATCCTGTGCGACATCGGCAGCCACCAGATCGAGCAGTACCTGCACTTTGCGGGAGAGGAAGACGCCGAGGTGCAATTGAGCCGCATCGGCAATTACGCCCATCCCGAATATCCCGAGCTGGAGGACTTCGGCGATTGTTCCATCCTGGGCAAAAACGGCAGTACCAACTATTTCCGGGTGGACTGGTTCAATCCCGACGGACTGCGCACCTGGGGCGACGGGCGCACCTTTATCCTGGGTACGGAAGGGTTCATCGAGATCCGCAAGTATATCAACCTGGCCGCCGATACGGTGGACGGCAACCATGTGTTCCTGGTCAACGGCAAGGGCGAAAAATACGTGAACGCCACCGGCGTGACGGGCTATCCCTTCTTCGGACAGCTGATCCTGGACTGCCTGAACCGCACCGAAAACGCCATGACCCAGGCCCACGCCTTCAAGGCGGCGGAGCTGTGCCTCAAGGCCCAGGCCCGTGCTGTCCGGGTGGCGAGGCCGGATCAAACGTGAAAGCGGGGAGAGATAAAATGTTCCGTGTGGGCCTCATCGGCTGCGGCGGCATTTCCGCCGTGCACGCCCAGGTGCTGGGCGAACTGGAAAACACCCGATTGGCTGCCTGCGCCGACGTGATCCCGGAACGGGCAGCGCGCTACGGCTGCAAGGCGTATACCGACTGGCGGGAAATGCTGGACCGTGAAAGACCGGACGCCGTGCATATCTGCACGCCCCATTACCTGCATCCCGTGATGGTTTCGGAAGCGGCCAGGCGCGGCATCGCCGTGTTCACCGAAAAACCCCCGGCCATCGATGCTGCCGGCTGGAAGCAGGTGAAGGAAGCCGCGGGACATACGCCCGTGGGGGTCTGCTTCCAGAACCGCTACCATCCGCACATCCTCTCCTGCGGACGCTTCCTGAGGGATGGGACCTACGGCGGCCTGAAAGGCATCCGGGCCTTTGTGACCTGGAACCGCACGGCGGGATACTATTCCGCCGCCGACTGGAAGGGTAAATGGCAAACGGAGGGCGGCGGCGCGCTGATCAACCAGGCCATCCACACCCTGGATCTGATCATCGGTTTCCTGGGCGAGCCCGACCGGGCCGAGGCCGTCATGCGCAACCATCACCTGCGGGATAAGATCGAAGTGGAGGACACCGCTGAGATCTACCTGCAAAGGGGCAGCGTTCCCGCCCTGCTTTACGCTTCAACAGCCTACAGCCAGGACGCCCCGGTGATCCTGGAGATGCACTTTGAGGGGGCCGTGGTCCGCCTGGAGGGCGATGTGATGACCGTCATCCGGGAAGGCCAAAGGCAGGAGATCCGCTGTGTTACCGATCCGGTCATCGGCCGATCCTACTGGGGGGCGGGGCACAAGGCCTGCATCGCCGACTTTTACCGCAGCATCGAAACGGGCGAGCCTTACCGGAACGATCCCGCTTCCTGCGACGCCGTCATGCGGACCCTGTTCAGCCTGTATGCCCAGTAAAACACAGGGGACGGTTCCAATGGCATTAAGATAAGGGAACAGTGCCCGAAAAAAAGCCGCATAAAAATGCAGGAAGTGGGAGAAGGAAAGTTAAAAACAGGAAAACCTCCAAAGAAGAGTATAGCAAACAAGCCGGCGGGAAAACAA
>JAFXUZ010000088.1 GCA_017524725.1 Clostridia bacterium
AAATTGATATTATCAATTTGAGAATCCGCGTGCTGCGCACGCTCATGCCGCGCAAAGCGCGTCATACCGTCTCATGCGATCCTGAACGCGCCTTCGGCGCTATAAAAAGGCATTTAGCCTTTTTAAACAGGATCAGTATGAGCATTTCCAGGGCCGAAAAAACCGGGGCATTCTTCCATTTTGGCTGAATGCCCCGGTTTTCATATATCAGCGGATCCGATCCCATTCAAATCGGCGTCAGAATTTTACCCTTACCAGGACCGGTTTCCGGACGAAGACCCTTTCCAGGGTCTCAAGGTTCCCGAGGATCTCCACATCCTCCCGGAGGGCGGCCTCCTTCAGGCTGATGGCGCCCGCGGCCATCACCCCCAGGGCCCGGATATCCACGCTCAGGTCCGCTTTTTCCCCGGTCTCCCGCACGCTGCCTTCCTCCACGGCGAAAACGCCGTTGTTTTCCGCGATCAGGTCGTCCTTTACCCGGATGACGAAGCGTCCCGGACCACGGCGCATGGCCGAAAGGAGTTTTACCGCGTTCACCGGCCGGATCATGTAATTGTGCTCGGTCTCTTTGGAGATATCGTATTCCCTGGCGGAATGGACCAGGGAATAAAGCTCTGTCCCGACGGGAAGGGGCAGCCGGATCTCGCCGTAATCCGCCGAAAAACGGCTTAGGAAGCCGAGCAGGGCCAAGAAGCCCTTTCTCCCCCGCCACGCCAGGTCCTCCACCATCAGGATCGCCTGAGGATCGTGCCTTACATCCTGGAAGATCAGCCCGGCGCAGGTCTCCTCCCCGTCCTTCAGGAGATAGGCGAATTTCCGGTCCCTGTAATACAGGCCGTCGAAATGGTCCCGGCGGAATCGTTCCTCATCCCGAAGGACCGCAAGGTTAAAACCCATGGAGAATCTGTTGAACAGTTCCAGGTATTCACCGATGCCGTCCCCCGGTTTCCACTGGACCGCCCTGCCGGTGAAACGGTAATCCCTGAGGACCTCCGGGGGCATGGTGTACACGCTTAAGGGGCACACCGTATCATATCCGAACTTGCGGTAAAATGCCTGGTTGAAGGGATACAGCGTCGAAAAAACTTCACCCTCCCGGTATGCGTCGGGAAGCAGGGAGGAAAAGATAGCCCGGATGGCGCCTGTTGAACGGTATTCCGGCAGGGTGGATACCGCACCGATTCCGCCGGTCCTGACAGTCGTCCCGTCCAGGACGCTTTCAAAACGGTTATTGATGATGCGGGCCATGACATGGCCGCCTTCGTCAAAGGCGCCCCAGTCGTCCACCGTTTCCTTCAGGCTTTTTCCCCTGGCCTTATCGGGGTCTTCCATGCGCATATGGAAGGCCGTGTTGGATATAAGATCGGCTTCAAAGCGTTCTTCGGGGCGCAGTCGGCGAATTTCCATAGGACCTCCGTATCGGTAAAATCACGCGTCCGAGCGGGCATAGGCGTTCTTCATTCCCAGGCTGGCTTCAAACAGCACCTTGTCCAGTACGTCGTCGGTAAGTTCCCTGAACCTGTCCGCGGTAATGCGGTTCCTTTCCTCCAGGAAAGCTTCGGTAACGTTCTCCTCCGCTTCCGCGGCCCGGTCGCCTTCGATGACCAGGCGGTGCCCCTCGGCCTCACAGGCCTTCTGGTACCTTTCCACCGCCGAGGCGCATGCCGAAAAATGGGCGTCCGCCATGGCGGCGATCATGCGGTTGGTCCAATAGAAGGAGGATGTGCTTGCTTTTTCCGGGGTATCCCTGAAATAGGCCGGGGTATCGTTCACCTGCATATAGAAGGGGACGAAAGCGTTGAACACATTGGACCCCATGGCGATCCATTCGATGGCGGCGATCTCATGCCGCTTTCCGGGGCGGATCTGGGTCAGGGCGGCAAAATTGGTGCGGTTGACGCCGATGGGACGGTATTTGCCCCGCTGGGATGCGTCGCCGTATTTGCCGTAGGGATCGTAGGGCGTCCCCTGGAAATGGGAGGAAAGCACGTATTTGACGTCCTCCACGGTGATCTTCCTCTCAGGCTTAAGGCACCAGGGCAGGTCGTCGGATTCCGGGGAGTATCGGGCGTCGGGGCCGTCCCAAAGGAAGGTGCGGGGGTTCAGGTACCGCAGCATCACCCAGGCGCGGGGGGTATTGTAACTGTGGTCGGCGTCCTCCCGGCTGCCGAAAGCACCCCGGACATCCAGCACGGGCCCTGACGGGTCCATGCGGCGGTCCAGTCCGTTTTCAGCGATGAATTCCCGAAGATCCCGGGAGCACAGGTTGTCCCTTCCCTCGCCCAGGGCATCGTCCAGATCCAGGAAGTCTATGCCCTGCTGGTTGGGGATCACGGCGTAGCAGTCGTCGGGAACGCGTTTCGCGATCCAGTGGTGCCCGCCCACGGATTCCAGCCACCACACCTCGTCCCTGTCCTGGAAACCCACGCCGTTCATTTCACAGGTGCCGTATTTTTCGATGATGCCCCCCAGGCGCAGGACGCCCTCCCGGGCCGAGCGGATATAGGGCAGGACCACCGTCAGCATGTCTTCCTCGCCGACGCCGTCGCGCACCAGGGGATCGGCTCCCAGGACCCGGCCGTTGGATGTGATGGTTTCGGTCTCGGTCATGGCCACGTTGCGGCTGTTGACGCCGCTTTCGCCCCAGATACCCTGGAATTCAGGGGTGTTGGGCACCGCCGTATACCTGAGGGGTTCCTCATCCAGGTCCATTTCGAACCCGGTCAGTACGCTTTTGTAGTGCCGCGGTTGGTCTTCGGGCCGGATGCAGACAAATTTCTTGGGCATGAAACGCCCGCTCCCGCAGTCCTCGTTCCGGGCCATCATCGTGGACCCGTCGCAGGTCGCATTTTTGCCTGCCAGGATCGTCGTGCAGGACATAATTACCTCCCATAGAAAAATCTTTCACGATGCGCCGGTGCCCGCACGGGTACACAAATCAGCGCAGGAAACCGTTGATGATCTGCTCCTCGGCCTCATGCTCTGTGAGGCCCAGGGTCATCAGCTTGATCAGCTGTTCCCCCGCGATCTTGCCGATGGCCGCCTCGTGGACAAGGCTTGCGTCCACACAGTTGGCCTCCAGCTCCGGCTGGGCCAGGACGCGTCCTGAATCGATGATGATGGAATCGCACTCGGTGTGGCCGGTGCATTCGCTGTTGCCGTTGACCCGGGCGATCAGGTGCTGCCGGCTATGGTCCCTGGCCACCGAACGGCTGACCACGTCGGCGCTGGAGAGCTTTCCGTTCAGGTCCACGTTGAACACGGTGTCGGCCTTCTGGTCCCCCGTGGTCAGGATCTTTTCCCGCACCACCAGGGACGCGCCGTCCTGAAGGTCCGCGGAGGTGGAACGCGCGGTATCGTCGATGCCGGCGATCTGGCTGGTCTCCATGGTCATGGATGCGTTTTTACCCAGGTGGATCACCGTGGTGGGGTTCATCACCTGTTTTCCACGCCCGTCGCCCTCGCCGTAATGCTTCTCCACATAGCGCACCGTGCTGTTTTCGCCGATATAAAAGGTGTGGATGCCGTCATGCCGGCTTTCCCCTGTGCCGCAGTTGTGGATGCCGCAGCCGGCGATGATGGTCACGTCGCAGTTTTCCTCGATATGGAAGTCGTTGTAGACCATGTCCTTGAGTCCGCTTTCCTGCATGATGACGGGAATGTGCATGGACTCCTTTTTGGTGCCCGCCAGGACCCGGATATCGATGCCCGGCTTATCCTCCTTGGGAGTAATGATGATGTGGGCGGTGGAATTGCGCCCGATGGATTTTCCGTCGGCGCGGATGTTGTAAGCGCCCACGGGCAGGGCGTCCAGGTCAGCCACCTCTTTTAAAAGCTCCATCTGTATTGCGTCCATCAGGCGTTTCCTCCTTCCATTTTGGCTTCAAGGACGCTGCAGGCGGTCGCCGAGCGCAAAAGTTCCGGCAGCACCTCGTCCCGGGTGCCGGTCTTCTGAAGCTTTCCGCCTTCCAGCACGATGATGCGGTCGGCGATGTTCAGTATCCTTTCCTGGTGACTGATGATCAGGATATTGCCGCTGACCCGGCGGTTCATATTTTCAAAAACGCGGATCAGGTTCTGGAAGCTCCACAGGTCGATGCCGGCCTCGGGCTCGTCAAAAACGCTCAGCTTCGTTCCCCGGGCCAGGACCATGGCGATCTCGATGCGCTTCATCTCGCCGCCGGAAAGGCTGTCGTTGAGCTCCCTGTCCATATAATCCCTGGCGCACAGGCCCACCTCGCTCAGGTACGAGCATGCGTCGGCCAGCGTGGTATCCTTCCCGGCAGCCAGCTTCATCAGGTCCCTGACCCTCAGGCCCTTGAAGCGCACCGGCTGCTGGAAGGCATAGCTGATGCCGCACCGGGCGCGTTCGGTGACTCCAAGGTCCGTGATATCCGTCCCGTCCAGCCAGATCCGGCCGGTGGTGGGTTTCAGGATGCCGGCGATCACCTTGGCCAGGGTGCTTTTTCCCCCGCCGTTGGGGCCGGTGATGGCCGTAAAACGTTCATTGATCTCCAGATCGATATTTTTCAGGATCTCGGTTTTTTCATCCGCCTGAAAGCTGATATTCTCCAGGAGCAGCAAGCAAAACCACCTCTTTCCCATAGGGATGTGCAAGGATGATTATACCATGCGCAGTCATCCCATTCAACATATCGGAAAGATAGGTTTTTCCCGTCCGTCTTACCGCCCCGCGTCATTTATCCGTACCCTTCATCCCGTCTCCTTACGCCGGGGATATCCCGTCCGCGGTCTCCTTCAGGAAGCTTTCGCAGTCCTCCGGCAGGTAGTATTCGGTGTTTTCGCTCATGCTGATCAGGAACACGGCGGACGGCGTCTCCACATAGTACCTGTATTCCGGATACCCGGAATAATCCATGCTGTGCCCCCGCACCATCCTCACCCCGTGGGGATTTATGTAGATCTCCGCCTCACTCAGCCAGCCGCAGTCCGCCATCACCTCCTCCACCGTGCAGAAGACCTGGGCCGTGCTGCCCCTGATCTCGTTGTTGATGATCAGCGGGCCGGGCTTCCTGTCCGTCCTTTCATAGGTCCATACCGTACAGTCCCGGTCCCTGAAGGTGCAGGAAAAGCCCTCCGGGATCCTGACGTTCATTCCCCTGACCCGGTTCCCCGGGGTATCGGAGCTGAGGAAAAGCCATCCGCAGGCTGCCGCCGCGGCGATCAGGACGGGAACGGCTAAGCACAGGATCTTTTTTGCCCTCTCGCTCCCATCCGGGGGCATCCCGGTCCTTTTCCCTCTTTTTTGTTTTCTCCCTTTCGGTTTCCTTTTCGGTTTCCCTTTCGTTTTCCCTTTCGGCTCCCCTTCCGTTTCTTCCTTCCGTGGACCTCCCTTCCCCATGCCTCCGCCCCGTCCGTCCGGGAACAGCTTCATCACGCTTTCCCTCAGCAGACGGAACAGTACCGCCGCCACGGCGCTCAACAGAAACACGACGGCGATGTAAAGGGGAACGCTCCGGATATAAGGCAGGCTCTTCACATGCCCCATGAAGTCGAAGCCGAACATCTCCGCAAAGGTCCCGTGGACCAGGTAAAGGTCCAGGGACATTTCCCCGATCCACTTGAGCGCCCGGTTGCCGATGCGGCATTTCATCATGAACAGCAAAAGCGGCCACAGGACGGCGGCGCAGACCA
The DNA here is from genome assembly GCA_017524725.1 of Clostridia bacterium. GTDB lineage: Bacteria > Bacillota > Clostridia > Christensenellales > Aristaeellaceae > RUG756. The sequence continues at coordinate 5,656 of JAFXUZ010000088.1, forward strand.
GCCACTGGGAAAACGCGCTTCCCAGCCTGTGGGGGACCTTCAGCCAGTCCCAGTTTTCCCCGTAATATCCCCACGCCCCGACAGCCCAAGCGGAAAACAGCCAGGCGGCGGCTGCCAGCGCCAGGGAAAAGCACAGCCACAGCGTATGCCTTTTTTTGAACGCCGCCGTCAGCTTCTCCTCGTGCTTCGCGTACAAAAGCCCCACGGGGAAAAGGATCACGCTGTTGTACCACCACTCTCCCCGGATCCACCACACATTCTGGTGGTCCACAAAGGCGCAGCCGACCGTATAGGCCAGCACCAGGGCAAACACCTTCAGGATCGCCGCGCCTTCCCTTTTGCTGAAGCGGAAAGCCAGCCAGAAGAACAGGTAAAACAGCGGGAGCGTCACCATGAACCAGGCGTTGGGATTCGCCATGCGCAGTCCCGTCAGGTTCCACAGGATGTCCGCCGTTTCCATCCGCTCCCCCATCAGCAGGCGGACGGCAAGGCAGATCCATTCCGAAAGGTAAAACGCGACGGCAATGGGCAGAACGCGCCGCCTGAAAAAATGCTCCAGGTAGTCCTGTCTGACGTGCAGGCGTTTGTACAGCCCCAGGCCGCTCAGGAAAAAAAAGACCGATACAAAGATATACCCGACATCCAAAAAGATATCCAGCCCGTGGACAATAAAGGCCGACGGGTTCCACGGGGCGCAGGTCTTCTGGGCCATGTGGTGGAGCATGACTCCCAGCGCCGCTGCGCCGCGAAGAGCGCCGGTCTGGTCCCGGGAGGTGTATTCAACGTTCCACTCGCCCCTGGGCGTGCGCCTCATCCCCCAGAACAACAGCCCTCCCAGGAAGAAATAAAACAGATAGAGCAGGTCCATACACACTGTCCTCATTTCCGGTTTCGGATACTGTACTCATTTGCCGTTGTTCGGCTTATTCCTGCCGGGATCGTCATCCGCATATGAATTAAAAAAATAAACCGCGGACCGGGCCCCGATACGGGACCGGGCCCCGATACGCAAGCAGGGCATTCCGGACCGAAACGGCGGAATGCCCTGTTTTCTGTTCTGTTTTTTTAGCCGGTCTTTTTTCCCGTCCAGGCCTTCATCCGGGCACGAAGCCCGCCCTTGCCGCGGCTGGAGAGCACCACGCTCTGCAGCAGGATGAAGAAACACAGCATGGCGCCGGTTGTGATGGACTGCCACCAGGGTTCCCTGAGGCCGGAAGTGACCACAATGGACTTGATGGTGGTGAGGGTCAGAACGCCGAAGAAGGTCCCGATCACATTTCCCACACCGCCGGTCAAAAGGGTGCCTCCTATGATGGAGGACGCAATGGCGTTCATTTCCGAAGCGGTGGCGTTGGTCGCGTTCCCGGCTCCCGTATGCATCATAAACACAAAGCCCGCGATGCCGGCCAGAAGCCCTGAGATCAGGTGGGCCATGAAGCGTGTCCGGCGGACATTGATGCCGAGCATCAGGGCGCTTTGCTGGTTGCCGCCCACGGCGTAAAAACCGCGGCCCAGCTTCATCCACCGCAGCAGCACAAAGATGACCGCCACCACCGCCAGGGCAATGATGACGCCGATCTCTATTTTGGCGGGGATCATGACGCCTTTTTTGTTTGGGGATCCCAGCCATGGGATCTCCAGACGGCGCTGAAGGACCGCCATAATGTCGCCGGTGGCTTTTTGCGGCTGCACGCTGATGATGGTGATCATGCCGCGGGCAAAAAACATGCCTGCCAGGGTGACGATGAAGGGCTGGATCTCGAGGAAGGCGATCAGGGCTCCCTGGACGGCGCCGAAGGCCAGTCCGATACCGATGGCCATCAGGGCGGCAATAAAGATCCGCATGCCGTCCGAAAGCTCGGCGCCGGGGAACATGCTGCCGTTGAGCGTCATCACGCCGACCATGGCTACCAGGGCCGTTACGCCGCCCACGGAAATATCGATGCTGCCGGTGATCATCACCACCGTAAGGCCGCAGGAGATGATGATCAGGAAAGCGTTCTCGTTGAGCATATCAAAGATCTGCTGGGGCTTGAGGAACCCTCCGCCGAAGGCCAGCATGGCAACCACGTACATGGCCAGGAAAATGCCGATGGTAATGCTCATCAGCAGGATGGTATCGGTGATGGGCTCACGTTTTTTGCCCACCGCGGGCTTTTTTCCGGAGATCATGCTCATGCCGCCTCCTTTCCGGCGGCTGCGGAAACGCCGCGCGCGGTCAGTTTGTTTTTTACGGAACCGAACCAGGCTTTCACCACGGGCGAACCCAGGACCACCAGCAGGATGATCACCACGGCCTTGTAGGCCTTTACGTCGGTGGAGGAGACCTTCATGGCGTACAGGGTAATGGTCAGGGCCTGGATGGTGTAAGCTCCGAGCACCGAACCGATCATTTTGAACTTTCCGCCGCCCAGGCTGTTGCCGCCGATGGCTACGGCCAGGATGGCGTCCATCTCCACGTTGAGCAGCAGGGTCTCATGGTTGATCAGCTGCAGGCGGCCCACGCCGATCACTCCGGACACCGCGCAGCACAATCCCAGAAGGACAAAAGCGAGAAGCTTCATCCCCACGGCGCTGATCCCGTTAAGCCGTGCGGCGTTCTGGTTGATGCCCACGGTCTGCATGAACAGGCCCATGGTGGTAAAGCGGAATACCAGAGCGAAGAAGATCCCCATGACGCACACGATCAAAATGGGCGTGGGGATGGGCACGCCCGGAATAAAGCCGCCGATCGCCTTGATGATGGGACTTTCCACGATCGGCGTTGCGCCGCCGTTGATCCAGTACGCGATGGAGCGGCCGCAGGTAAACAGGATCAGGGTGGCGATCATGGGCTGGATGCGGAAAACGGAGACCAGCGTGCCGTTAAAAGCGCCGAAGATCATGGCCGTCACGCAGCATACCAGGAAGCCGGCCAGCACCAGCCACGGGGTGATGGCCGCCCCACTCTTGAGTACCTTGACGAATGCGCTGCCCGCGACGGCGGCCAGGCACCCCACCGAGATATCCTGACCGCCGGCGGCGGCGGTCACCAGGGTCATGCCCATGGCGAGGATCACAAGTTCGGAGGCGCCGTTGAGGATACTGATCAGGTTGCCCTGCAGCACCGGGTTCCCGTCATTGTTGGTGGCAAGCTCCACCGAAAAGAAACCCGGGTCACGGATCAGGTTGAAGATGATCAGCAGGCCGAGGGCGATCAGCGGCACCAGCAGCTGCGCGTTGTTCTGGAAGAAGGACCTGCGTTGTTCTGTTTTTGTTTTCATCTCAGTCGCCTCCTCCCGCGATGGTATACATCACATGGTCCTGCGTCAGCTCGTCCCCGGTGAGTTCCCCGACGATGTTCCTGTCCCTCATCACGATCAGCCTTGAGCAGGTCCTGAGCATTTCCTCGATCTCCGAGGAGATGAAGGTCACGCTCATCCCCTCCTCGGAAAGCTTCAGCACCAGGCGCTGTATCTCGGTTTTCGTGCCCACGTCGATGCCGCGGGTGGGTTCGTCCAGGATCAGGTACTGCGGATGGGTCAGGAGCCAGCGGGCCAGGATGACTTTCTGCTGGTTCCCGCCGGACAGAGACTTGATGGGCGCGTCCTGGGACGCCGTTTTGATCTCCAGCGCTTTGATATATTCGTCGGCGAACTTTTCCGCCTCCGCACGGGAAATGGGGTGGAAAAATCCTTTCATTACCTGCAGTGCCAGGATGATGTTCTCCCTTACGGACAGGTCGGCGATGATGCCGTCCCGCTTGCGGTCCTCGGGCAGGTAGGCGATGCCCTGCTTCATGGCGTCCGCGGGGCTTGATATCTTCACCGGCTTGCCGTTCATGGTCACCTTTCCGCCTGTGACCCGGTCCGCGCCGAAGATCGCCCGTACGCTTTCGCTGCGGCCCGACCCCAGGAGCCCCGTAAAGCCGTTGACCTCCCCTTTGGCGATATGGAAATCAAAAGGCCTGCTGGCGGTGGAAGAAAGCCCATGGGCCTCGTAAAGCGTTTCGGACGAGTCCGCCGCGCGTTCCCCCGCCTTTCCCATCACATTGAGGCCTTCCAGTTCCTTGCCCATCATCATGGCCACCAGTTCCACCTGGGGGAGCTTCTCCACCGGGAATTCGCCCACAAGCTCGCCGTTGCGCAGCACCGTGATGCGGTCGCTGACCGCATACACCTGCTCCAGGAAATGGGTCACAAAAATGATGCCCACGCCGCGGGCCTTCAGGTCCCGCATCAGGGAGAAGAGCATTTCCACTTCCTTCTCGTCCAGGGAGGAGGTGGGTTCGTCCAGGATCAGCACCCGGCACTCCATGTCCACAGCCCGGGCGATGGCCACCATCTGCTGCACCGCCAGGGAACAGTTTCCCAATTGCTGCCTGGGCCGGGCCGGAATGCCCAGGCTTTCCAGCAGTTCCCCGGTCTTGCGCTCCCGCTCCTTCCAGTTCACCCCGGCGCCTTTTTCCCGGCCGATGAACATGTTTTCCGCCACGGTCAGATTGGGACACAGGGTGATCTCCTGGTAAACGGTGCTGATGCCCGCGTTCTGGGCGTCCTGCGGTGAGCGTATGCTGACAGGCAGCTGATCCTCACCGATGAGGATCTCCCCGGCATCCTTGGTATAAACGCCGGTGAGCACCTTGATCAGGGTGGACTTTCCGGCGCCGTTTTCACCCATAAGGGCGTGGATCTCTCCTTTTCTCAGGGTAAAATCCACATCCTGAAGGGCCCTTACGCCCGGGAACGCTTTACAAATACCGCGCATGGACAGGATCACATTCTCCTCCATCCGCTCTGCCCCTTTCCATTCCGGCCGCGTGTTCCGGTTTTTCAAAAATCGCGCGGTGCGGAATGCGGATCTTATCCAACATTCCACACCGCGCCTCTCAAGTCTCAGTCGATGAGATTACTCGCCCAGGCCATAGGTGGCAATGTCTTCTTCGGTGAGCTCACGGGCGTCGAAGCCCTTCTCCACGGAGATGATCTGCTTCTTCTCGTTCAGGCCTTCGATGGCGCCGCCGGCTTCCAGGGTCTTGATCATGCTGTCGATCACCTTCGCCTGGAAGGGAGAGCACTGACCGTCATAGTTCCAGTTGCCGGCCAGCAGTTCGCGCAGGGCCCACTTGTTGCAGTCAAAGCCCATGACAACGACCTTGCCGTTGACGCCGTGGGTGATGCCGGCCTCGTCCAGAGCGGCAACGGCGCCCTTGGCCATGCCGTCGTTCTCGGCATAGATGACGTTGAAGTCCTCGCCGGAGTTGATGACGGTCTCGACGATCTTCTTGGCTTCAGCCTCGTCCCAGGTGGCAGTCTGCTGCACGACCTTGGTCATGGCGCCGGCTTCGAACTGGGCGTCCAAAGCGCCGGTGCGGCCCAGCTGCGCGTCGCTTCCCATGGCGCCCTGGATGTGGATGACCTTATATTCGGGCAGGTTCAGGCTCAGCAGCCAGTTCACAGCGGTCGCGCCTTCGTCAGCCATGTTGGAAACCACGGCAGCCTCGAAGAGGTCGGGATCGCAGTCGATCATGCGGTCGAACAGGAAAACGGTAACACCCTGCTCCTTGGCGTCGGCCAGCACGCTGTCCCAGCCGGTGGTCTCGGCAGCGGAGATCAGAAGGTAATCCACGCCGTCGGTGATGAACTGACGGGCGGCGCTCAGCTGCTCATCGTTCTTGATGCTGTAGAAGGTCTTGGCTTCATAGCCGTTTTCAGCGGAGAAGACGGTCTCGAAATCCTTCACGTTGGCTTCACGGTAGCCGGACTCAGAGGGGGGATTGTTGACGATGCCGACCTTGATGGGGCCCTCGGCCACAACGGCCGCGGAGCAGAGGATCAGCACCAGGGAAAGGAACAATGCTGCAAACTTCTTCATGGCGATACCTCCCAAATATTTTCGATCCTTACAGGATCATCGTTGCATTTATTATACCCGGCGTACCCAAAGGAAAACATCCAATTTTTTTTGAAGCGCATAGCAAAATTTTTTAAAAAAATGCCCCTTCCTTCCGGGGTATGACAAAATTTTTCGAAACTTACGTTTTCTTTCGAAACGCCTCTTTCCATCCCTTCAAGGCGGAAAAATGGTATGGTATAATGCCATTCATACAAAAAAACCTCTTACAGGAGGGGTGCAGATGGCAAGCGACCGTGATCCCTCTTTGTCCGGGCACAGCATCCGGTGGAAGATCAACCGCCTGATGATCTTTTTCGCATCCGGCACCGCCATCATCCTGCTGGTCATGAGCCTGATGCTCCTCTCGATCAACCGCCAGTACGAAAACGCGCTCCTGTGCGCAAATACGGCGGCGGATTTCAACAAGGAATTCAAGGACAGCATCGATCTGAAGATGTATCACCACGTCATCCGTCCCCGGAGCGCTTCCCCGGCGGACGACCTGCCCCTGGAGGAACTGGACCGGGCGGAGGCAGTCTTCCGCCGCCTGGACAGCGCCACCTCCCTGGCGGACAACCACTGGCGCGCCCAGAGCATGCTGGCCATGTCGGAGCTGCTCCGCTCCTATATGATCGAGATCGCCGAAACGGATTCCTACGACGTACGTATGGACCTGCTGGACCGGAACATCCGGGGCGAAACGGGCCTCACCAGCCTGATCGAACAGTACATGCACGATTTTATCGACGACGAGGTGCGGCAGCTGGCCCTTCTCAGCGCTTCCCTCAGCCGCAACTGCAACATCCTGATCGGCGTTTCGGTCACCGGTATGGCGGCCCTTTTCCTGGTTCTGGTCCTGTATTCCATGAAGACCGCCCGCCGGATCACATCCCCGATCACCGCCCTTACCCAGAAAGCCAAGCAGTTCGGCGAAAGTGATTACTCCGCCCTGCCCATAGAAACGGATATCCCGGAACTGAGGATCCTCGACAGCAGCTTTGACAGCATGGCCGGCCATATCACGGAGCTGATGGAAAGGCAGATCCGGAGCGAGCGATCGCTGCACCGGGCCCAGCTGGAGCTCCTTCAGGCCCAGATCAACCCGCACTTCCTGTATAATACGCTGGATTCCATCGCCATCCTGGCGGAAAACCACCGGGAGGACGACGTGGTGAACATGGTCACCAGCCTCAGCACCTTTTTCCGCAATTCCTTAAGCTCCGGCGCGGACGTGATCCCCCTCAGGGCCGAGCTGGCGCAGGCCACCAGCTACCTGGAGATCCAGCAGGTCCGCTACAGCGATATCCTGACCTACGCCATCGATGTGCCGGAAGAGATCCAGGACTGCCTTGTGCCCAAGCTGATCCTCCAGCCCCTGATCGAGAACGCCCTTTACCACGGCATCAAAAACCGCCGCGGACGGGGCATGATCACCATTTCCGGGACCGCCGCGGAGGACGGCATCCGCCTGGTGGTAAAGGACAACGGCGCCGGCATGCCCGAAGACATGCTCCGGCAGCTCCAGGGCGGATCCTATCAGGACAACCACAGCGGGCTGGGGCTGAAAAACGTGCACCAGCGCATCCGCCTGTACTGCGGCGAACCTTACGGACTCACCTTTGAAAGCGCTCCGGGCGAGGGATCCTCCGTCACGGTCCTCCTTCCCCCCGGCGGCGTGGACCCTGCCCAGCGGGAGGCATACCAATGAAAAAAACGCTGTTGACCCTGCTCATCGCCGCCATGCTCGCCCTTTTCTCGGCCTGTTCGGACCGGGCCCCGGAGCCGGAGCCCTCCGGGGGCCGACTGATCGTCGTCGGGTTTTCCCAGGTCGGCGCGGAATCCGACTGGCGCATCGGCAATACCGACAGCATGCTCGAAGCTTTCTCCGCCGAAAACGGATACCGGCTGATCCTGGACGACGCCCAGAACAAGCAGGAGAAGCAGATCACGGCCATTCGCAACTTTATCAACCAGGGCGTGGACTATATCGTGCTGGCCCCCACCACCGAGGAGGGCTGGGACACAGTCCTCCAGGAGGCCAGGGCGGCGGGCATCCCCGTGATCCTGGTGGACCGGCGGATCGATGTGGCTGACGAGAGCCTGTTCACCTGCTGGGTGGGCAGCGATTTCCGCAGGGAAGGCGACACCGCCGCCGCCTGGATGGAAGAAAACCTCCCGGACAATCTGCGCATCGTCCACCTGCAGGGGAACATCGGCTCCTCAGCCCAGATCGGACGCTCCGGGGGACTGGACGCGGCCCTTGGCAGGCAGCCCGGCTGGACGGTGGTATTCGAAGCGCCGGGTGACTTTATCCAGGCCAAAGGGCAGGAACTGGTGGAAGAGCTGTTCGAAAACGGGACCGGGTTTGACGTAATCTACTCCGAAAACGATAACATGGCCTTCGGGGCCGTGGACGCGCTGAAAGCCGCCGGCCTCCGTCCCGGGAAGGATGTGGCCATTATATCCTTCGACGCCGGCAGCAAGGCACTGCGGCTGGTGCTGGACGGAACCATCAGCCTGGACGTGGAATGCAACCCGATGCACGGTCCCCGGGTCCGGGCGATCATAGAACAATTGCAGCGGGGCGAGGTCCCTCCGAAATACACCTATGTGGAAGAGACTTTTTTCACATCCGGCACCCTGACGGAGGAAACCGTCGCCCAGCGGGGGTATTGAGACAAAGCCGGGCAGCGCACTGCGGGGGGGCGACACGTGTTGCCCCACAAACGAGGTCCGAAGCGCCTGGGTAACCGTGCGGTATGCTGCTTGCAGCACATGGCGGGCGGCAGCCCGTATTGCCTTCCCCCGGTTGGGGGCCTGGAGCGCCCGGGTAATAGTGCGGGGCGCTGCTCGCAGCGCTTGGCGGGCGGCAGCCCGTGTTGCCTTCCCTGGTTGGGGGCCCGGAGCGCCCGGAAAACAGTCCGGTGGACTGTTTTCAGCGAAGGGCGGGCGGCAGCCCCGGACGGTGGCCGCGAAGCGGCCGGATGAGGTCGTCGCCCCCCGGCATACCGCCCTTACCTGCAGAGGATACCCTGTCGTCGCTACCATCTTGCAGTTTCGTACCGGACGAACGACCTCATCCGTCTGCTCACTAACGTTCGCATCCACCTTCCCCATCCCGGGGAAGGCTTACGAGGTCTTCCTTGCTGCAATCTTAAACCTGAAATCATTACACAGCGTGTGGTATACAACGCATGGCTAGCGGCAGCCCGTATTGCCTTCCACCGGTTGGGGGCCCGGAGCGCACGGGTAACAGTCCAGTGGACTGTTTTCAGCGAAGGGCGGGCGGAGCCCGTATTGCCTTCCCCGGGATGGGGAAGGTGGCCGCAAAGCGGCCGGATGAGGTCGTCGCCCCCCGGCATACCGCCCTTAGCTGCAG
>JAFXUZ010000007.1 GCA_017524725.1 Clostridia bacterium
GAACCGTCCCCCTATGTTATTCGGTCTTTTTTTTGATCCAGGCATCCTTGATGGCTTTTTCCATTGCTCCGCTGCGGGGTGTGATGTTGTTTTTCCGCAGGAATTCGCGGATGGACCCCATCACGCCGTCCACTTCCCTGTGAAACTCCCGGGCGGAGACGCGCAAAGCCCGGTTGCCGAGGATGATGGTCTGTTCGGGACCGTCGGAAGTAGCCACACGGATGCGGATTGCGCCTTTGGTGAGGAAGGTAGTCCGCTCGATGTAGCTGTCGGCCGTTTCCGCCTCCCGGGTGTACACCACATAGATGTTGTTGTACTTTTCCACGCTTCCGGGATTGCCCTTCACCCTGTAGGCGTCAAAAACGACTATGACCTCGCAGTTCATCACGCCCCGGTAATTGCACAGGATATCCAAAAGCTCCTGGCGGGCGGCGTCAACGGAATCCGCGGCCTTTTCCTTCAGTTCGTCCCAGGCGAATATGATGTTGTAGCCGTCCACCAGCAGGTATTCCTTGTCCGGCACCGGGACCGGCGCTTCCGCCGGCCGGGAAGAAGACGGGGCGGCGGGACGGAACAGTTCTCTGGAACGGCTGGGGCCGTAGGTCCTTTCAAAAATGGCCTTCAGCTCCCGGTCCTCCTCCTCCGTGCCCCGGTAAGGCGTCCTTTCCCGGCGCACGGGAACCGCGGACACGGCCGGATCGGGACGGGACGGCGCTTCCCGCAGCGGAAGGTGCATGAAGCTTTCCGTTTCACTCCATTTGACGGTGACGCCCGCGCCGTGAGAACAGAACACGGAATCCGGGGAATTGTCGATGTCCCTTTCGGGATCGTAGCCTTTTTCGGCGATGACCCTGTCCGCATCGGCACAGGGGCGGTACCCCGCAGGCGTCAGGACGCAGGTCCCTTCCCCGTGAGTGTAGATCCTGACGGCCTTAGGGTATTCCCGCATCCCCGCGGCCGGCGCCGAGGCATGGATGCGCACCTTCTCCCCGCCGTCATCCGATGTTTCAAAGGTCCCGCCCATGGCCTCCAGGTCGGTCATCGCGCGGCCCAGGCAGTCCCTTGGCAGTGTCAGGAGGGCATCCACCCAGGGTTCCAGCAGCACGCTTTTCGCCTTCATCAGCCCCTGGCGGATAGCCCGGTAGGTGGCCTGACGGAAATCCCCGCCCTCGGTATGCTTCAGGTGGGCCCGCCCTGCGCAAAGCGTCATCCTGATATCGGTGATCGGCGCGCCGGTCAGGACCCCCAGGTGCACCTTCTCCTTCATATGGGTCAGGATCAGGCGCTGCCAGTTGAGGGCCAGGTCGTCCAGCGGCACCGCTGTAGCGAACTGAAGCCCGCTGTCCCGCGGAAGGGGCTGCAGGAGGATGTGGACCTCGGCGTAGTGCCTCAGGGGCTCCCAGTGGCCCACGCCCTCCACCGTCTCCGCCACTGTTTCCCGGTACAGGATGCCGCTTTCACCGAAGGTGACCGGAATGCCGAACCGGTCCCGCATCAGGCTCTGGAGAACCTGCAGCTGCACGTCCCCCATGGAACGGATATGGATCTGCCTCTCCCGCTCCCTGTAATCCGCCTTCAGCAGGGGCTCCTCCTCCTCCAGGATTTTCAGGCAGGTAAGGACCCTGTTCATGTCCTGTCCGGGAGACGGGATCAGTCGGCAGGTGTACACCGGCTCCAGGAGCCCAGCCTCCCGCGCCTTCCCGGCCTCCTTTCCCAGGCCCATGCCGATCCCGGTCCGGCTCAGGCCCAGCACGGCGCAGATCTCCCCGGCCGGACAGGAATCAGCGGTGCGGAATCTGGCGCCGGAATAAAAGCGCAGTTCGGCTGCCTTCTCTGAAAAATCGCCGTCGGTGACCTGGTCCCGAACCCGCAGCGTGCCGCCCGTGACCTTCAGGAAGGTCAGCCTGCCGCCGGAGGGATCCCGGGCGATCTTGTAGACCCTGGCCCCGAAAGCGGCCCCGGCGTCCGGAAGGGGCGCTTCATAAGCCTCCAGCGCGTCCAACAGGGCATCCACGCCGGTCATGCCCAGGGCGCTGCCGGAATAGACCGGAAACAGCCTGCGGTCCCGGATCATCCCGTTCAGGCGGTAGGGCTGGATGGTCCCCTCCCGGAGATAACAGTCCAGGGCGACCTCGTCGCACATGGCCGCCTGCTCCATGGCATCCCCCGCGGTCATATCCACCGCGTTGGGGGTCAGCTCCTCCCGGATCCTGCGGAGCGCTTCTCCCGCATCCGCTTCGGGGCGGTCGCATTTGTTGATGAAAAAAAACACCGGACATGCCAGCTTCTCCAGCACCCGCCACAGGGCCAGGGTGTGGCTCTGAGGTCCTTCCGTGCCGCTGATGACCATCACCGCACAGTCGGCGATCTCCAGGGCGCGTTCCGTTTCCCCCGAAAAGTCCGCGTGTCCCGGGGTATCCACCAGCGTGATGGGCCGTTTTTTCCATTCAAGCTCCGCCTGCTTGGAAAAAATGGTGATCCCCCGCTCCTTTTCCAGTTTTTCGGTATCCAGAAAAGCGCTGCCCCGGTCCACCCTCCCGGCCTGGCGCAGTCGGCCGGACAAAAAGAGCATGGCCTCGGACAGCGTGGTCTTTCCTGCGTCCACATGGGCCGTCAGGGCGCAGATCAGGCGCGGCTTTGTCATACAGTCATTCCTTTCGGGCGCGGAAAGCCCTCACGCCCTTTTCAAAACGGCCAAGGCCGTCCTCAAGAAGCTTTTCGGGACAGGCCGTGTTCATCCTCAGGAATCCCTCGCCCCCCTGGCCGTACACCCGGCCCGGCGTCAGGCACAGGCCGGTCTCCCGGCGGATAAATGCTGCCAGGCGTCTTTCATCGGGCGAAACGGCGCTGACATCCAGCCACAGAAGGTACGTGGCAGGGCCATAGGGAACGCGGATATCCCCAAGCCGTTCCTCAACAAAGCTTCTCACCCGCGCCTTGTTCCTCTGCAGGCGCTGCCGCGCCTCCTCCAGCCACCCTTCGCCCTTTTCCCAGGCGGCGACGGCGGCTTCCGCGGCAAACACGCCCGGCTCGCCGCACTCGTCGGTGTTCAGCTGGCGCCAGATCCTGTGCCTCAGGACCGGGTCGGCCGCCGCCGCGAAGGAAGTCTGCAGCCCGGGGATCCCGAAGGTTTTGGTGGGAGCCGCTGCCATGATCCCCACTTTACGGCTCTCTTCACTGACCGAAAGGAAGGGGGTGTACTTCACGCCCGGGTCCGTCAGGTCGCAGTGGATCTCGTCCGACAGCACCGCAACGCCGTATTTCAGGCAGAGCTCCGCGATCCTTTGCAGTTCCTCCCGCTCCCATACCCTGCCTACGGGATTATGAGGATTGCACAGGATCATAAGGGACACCTGCGGGTCGGAAAGGCATTCTTCAGCCCTCGTCCAGTCGATCCCATATCCGCCGGAAAAGTACGACAGGGGACAGGCAAGGGGCGACCGGCCGTTGTTCAGGATGGAATTGAAAAAGATATTGTATACCGGGGTCATTACCATCACTTTTTCCCCGGGGGTGGTCAGTTTCCTGACCGCGCAGGAGATCGTCGGCACCACGCCGGTGGAAAAAACGAGCCATTCCTTTTCCATCTTCAGGCCATAGCGGCGGTCCCACCAGGACACGGCGGCGTCCCGCCACCTCTCCGGCACGTCGGTATAGCCGAAAATGCCCTTGTCCAGGCGTTCCCTCAGCGCGGCCACGATCTCCGGACAGGTCTTGAAATCCATGTCCGCGATGGTCATCGGAAGCTCGCCCTCCGCCACATCCCATTTGGAAGAGGACGTGCCGCGGCGGTCTGTAACGGTATCAAAATCGTATTTCATAATCCTGTGCCCCCCTGTTTCGGATCGGGTCTGTTTCAATGTTCATGATGAAACACGTCTTGAGGGCAAAGCCCCCTTGATGTTTTTTGCCGTCAGTTAGGGCATGGCTTTCATTGAGCGGCGCCCGTTCCGCCTTCGTTCTCCCTGCCCAGCAGGTCCAGGAACTGCCTGGCGCGTTCGGTCCTTGGTCTGACGAAGAATTCCTGCGGCCTGCCTTCCTCCACGATATGTCCCCCGTCGATCAGGATCACCTTGTTGGCGGCCTGCCGGGCAAAGCGCATCTCATGGGTCACTACCAGCATGGTCATGCCGTCCCTGGCCAGGGAACGCATCACCTGCAGCACCTCCCCCACCAGTTCCGGATCCAGGGCTGACGTGGGCTCGTCAAAAAGCACCACCTCCGGGTCACCGGCGATGGCCCGGGCGATAGCCACCCGCTGCTGCTGCCCGCCGGAGAGCTGGTGCGGATAGCTGTTCCTTTTCTCCCACATGCCCACCCTCTGCAGGCAGCTTTCGGCGATCTCCGCGGCGGCCTTCTTATCCATATGCCGGGCTACGATAAGCCCTTCCGTCACGTTCTTCAGGGCCGTTTTGTTGGCAAACAGGTTATAGCTCTGGAAAACAAAGCCCATGCGCCGCCTGAGGGCAAGCACCTGCTTCTTTCCCGCCCGATGCATGTCCACCTGGGTCCCCGCGAATTCCATCCGTCCGCTGTCCGCGCGCTCCAGAAAGGAGATGCACCTGAGCAGCGTGGTCTTGCCGGAGCCGGAGGGGCCGAGGATGGTGATCACGTCTCCTTTGTCCACATGCAGGGAAACGCCGGAAAGCACTTCCTGGCCGTCAAACTTTTTGTGCACCTTTTCCACGTCCAGCATGCTTTCACTTCCTTTCCAGCTTCTTTTCCAGCCAGCGCTGCAGATAGGTGAGGGCCGTACAGAAGATCAGGTAGATAAAGCCCACCTCCAGGTACATCCAGAAGGGCTCGTAGGTGCGGGATGCGATGCGCTGGGCCGTAAGGAACATCTCGGTAACGGTGATATTGGATGCAAGGGAAGTATCCTTCACAAGGCCGATCAGCGAATTGGAAAGGGGTGGAAAGGCCGTGCGCATGGCCTGGGGCAGGATGATCCTGCGCATGGTCTGCATATAGGTCATGCCGGAGCAGTACCCCGCCTCCATCTGTCCCACCGGCACGGACAGGATGGCCGCGCGGATCGTCTCCGAGGCGTAAGCCCCGGTATTGAGGGAAAACACAACGACGGCCGCCGGGAAAGCTTCCAGGATGAGCCCCACCTTGGGCAGGCCGTAAAACACCACGTAAAGCTGCACCAGCATCGGGGTGCCGCGGAATATCCAAACGTAAAAGCGGGCCAGTTCCTTTAAACCCTTCACGTTGGCCACCTGTACCAGGGCTGTGACGAGGGCGATGACGAGCCCCAGCGAAAACGAGATCACCGTCAGGGGAACAGTCATTTCCAGTCCCGGCAGGAGGATCTGCACAAAGGAATCCTTCAGCAGGTTCAAAATCCGGTCATTCATATTTTTCAGTCTCTTCCTGTTTGGAGGTCATATCTGAGCGCCGCAGGCGGGCGCCTGCGGAACCATTGAAAACCTTCTCTTCAAAAAGCCGCGCGGTCCTTTGCAAAAAAGACCGCGCGGCTGATTCGGCGTGCCGCAGGATGGTTTATTCCGCAGGAGAAGAGAAATCCGCGCCGAAGTACTTGATGCTCAGGGCCGCCAGGGTCCCGTCCTCACGGAGCTCCTCCAGGGCCTTGTCCACGGCGGCGATGAAAGAAGCGCTGCCCTTGCGTGCGGGCACCACGCTCTGGGTGATCGCGCTGTCGGTCCGGAAAGCCACCCGCACGTTGGCGTCGGGATGTTCGTTCAGGTAGTGGGAGAAAGCCGTCTCGGCGTTGATGGAAAAATCAGCGCGCCCGTAGAGGATCAGCTCGAAGGTCTCGGCGTCACCGGTCACGGGGACCAGCGTGGCACCATAGCTTTCAGCCCTCTGGCCCCAGGTGCTGGTGGCGTTCTGGGCCGCGCGCTTGCCGGCCAGGGAGTCAAAGTCCACGATGTCGGTATTGTCGGAGCGGACCAGGACCGCACCGTAGATGTAAACGTAGGGAGCGGTGAAGTCGTATTTTTCGGCGCGTTCGGGGTTTACCTCCACCTCGTTGATGACGGTGTCGATCTGGCCGTTGTCGAACATGGTGAAGATGGACGCCCAGTCGTACACCACATACTCCACTTCCACACCCAGCTTGGCGGCGATGGCCGCAGCCACCTCAACGTCGAAGCCCACCAGGGTGCCGTTCTCATCGTAGTAGCTGTTGGGCGGGTAGGTCCCCTCAGTGCCGACGATGATCTTGCCTCTTTTTTGGATCCTGTCCAGCAGGTCGCCCTCCTCAGCGACAGCCGCCGGGACCAGGACCGCCATCATGAGCGCCAGTAAAAGTGCCGCGATCCTTTTCATAGTTTTTCTCCTTTTCCGCCCGGTCATATGCTGCGTCCGGGCTATTACAGAATACCAGATTCCACGCCGGATTGCAATCGGAAAACAGCATATTCACCTATGGAATTCCTTCCTGATCTCCGCTTGTTTTTTTCATGAACCGTCCCGGGAGATCTGTCCCGGCAATCGCGCAGGAAACCCGGTCCGCCGCAGGAGCTTCCCCGGGCTGCGGGCACTGGGCCCGGGGAATGTCCTCAGCCCCTCAGGGCTTCCTTCAGCACGGCGCGTACCGCTCCCGGCCCCTTCATTTCGGCCGCAAAGAGGGCCTCCACCTTTTTGCCCAGGCCCGCCTCGTAAAGATCCACGCCGAAGAGCACGGGATTTTTGAGGATGGAAGTCAGTTTTCCCTCACAGGAAGCGGGATCGCCCAGTTTCACGCCTTTCAGGGCAGCCCTGAGCTCCTCCAGCATCGGGTCGTCGGACAGGGGCATCTCCCTGCCCTCGTCGTCCAGGCCCACAAGGTAGCGCAGCCAGCCGGCCAGGGCCAGCGGGATGCCCGTCAGGGACGCGGGATCCCGCTGGGGATCCGCAATATAGCTTTTGATGGTCTCACCGAAGCGGATGGGGACTTTCTGGCTGGTGTCGGTGGCGATGCGCTGGGGCGTGTCCGGCATGAAGGGGTTGGGAAGGCGCTGTGTGAGCACCTCGTCGATGAATGCCTTCGGGGAAAGGATGCCGGGATCGGTAACCACGGGCAGCCCTTCCCTGTAGCCGATGGTCTCCACCAGGCGCGTAAGATCCGCGTCCTTCATTTCGTCGGCGATCAGGTTATAGCCAAGCAGGCACCCGTACACCGCCAGGGCGGTATGCAGCGGGTTGAGGCAGGTGGTCACCTTCATCCGTTCGGTACGGTTCACGGTGTCCCGGTCCGTCATATACACCCCTGCCTTTTCCAGGGGCGGCCTGCCGTTGGGAAAACGGTCCTCCACCACCAGGTACTGGGCCTTTTCCGCGTTGACGAAGGGAGCGAGGTAGGTGCCCCTGGGGGTCAGGATCGGGGCCATGTCCTCGATGCCCTTGTCTTCCAGGATCTTCTGTACCGAGGGGGCGGGGCGGGGCGTGATCTTGTCGATCATGCTCCAGGGGAAGGATACCCGGCTCTCGTCCGACAGGTAATCGACGAAGCCGTCGTCCGCAAAGCCCCGTTCCTTCCAGGCTCGGGCCATGGTCAGGACGGCGCTTTTCAGCTTTTCGCCGTTGTGGGAACAGTTGTCCATGCTGACCACAGCGACAGGCGCACCTGTCTTCCTGTAGCGGCGGTACAGGAGCGCCGTCACAGCGCTCATGCAGTGCACCGGCTTGTCCGGGCCGTTCTCCATATCGGCAAGGGCCATCCGGGTCGGTTTTCCGTCAAGGCCCAGAAGGGCATAGCCCTTTTCGGTGATCGTGAAGGAAACCATCTGCAGGGCGGGGTTTTCAAAGATCTCAGTAAGCCTCGCCCAGTCCTCCGCCGCCTGGGTCTGTCCCACCAGGGCCTCCGCCACCGAAGCGATGATCTTCAGGTCCACCGTGGCGTCGGCGTTGAGGGTGGCCGCCATGGTCAGGTTATCATATCCGCCGTAGATCATGCGGATGTTGTCCACGTCGAAGGTGTCGGCAGCAATGATGCCGCATTCCGCGTCCCCCGAATCAAGCAGGTGCTGCTGAAGGTCGGCGATGAAGGCGCGGAAGATATTGCCGGCGCCAAAATGCACCCAGATGGGTCTTTCACGCGTCGCGGCGCGCATTTTGCCGATGTCGAATCCGGGCAGCTGAACGCCGGCCCGCTCCCATGCGGCGGTGTCCCTGAGTCCGTTCAGTGATACTTTCATTTGTTCTGGCTCCTTTCGATGCCCTCCCAGACGCCCCTAAGATAGACGGCGCCCAGAGCGCGGTCGTACAGGCCGTATCCCGGCCTGCCCTGCTCGTCCCAGATCATCCTGCCGTGGTCCGGACGGATATAGGAATCCGGGCAGGTGTCGTAGATGGCCTTCATGATGTCGTACATGTTGAGGTCGCCGTATTCGGATACGTGGGCCGCTTCACGGAAGTGCCGGTAGCCCAGGTGCTTTACGTTGCGGACGTGCAGGGCGCCGATGCGGTCCATGGAACCGAAATGGCGGATCATGGCGGGGATATCGTTGCCGGGATCGGACCCGAGGGAACCGGTGCACAGGCACACGGTGTTGGCGGGGCTGTCATGCAGCGCGCAGATTTTGTCAAAATCGCTCTGGCTGTGAGCGATGCGCGGCAGGCCGAAGATCGGCCAGGCCGGGTCGTCGGGATGGCAGGCCATACGGACGCCCTCTTCCTCGCACACCGGGATCACAGCATCCAGGAAGTATTTGTAATTGGCCCTCAGGTCGTCAGGGCCGACGCTCCGGTAACGCCTGAGCGTTTCCTCCAGGAGGCTCAGCCTTTCCGGTTCCCACCCGGGCAGGGTAAAGCCCTGGGAATCCTCGGCAGTGCGACGCACGATCTCCAGGGGCCCCATCTCGCCCAGGTCTTTTTCGTCAAAGTACAGGCTGTTGCTCCCGTCCTCGGGGATCACACGCTTCAGGTCGGTCCTGAGCCAGTCGAATACCGGCATAAAATTGTAAATGATGACCTTCACACCGTATTTTGCCAAGCTGCGCACGGTGGAGATATAATTGGCGATGTACTCGTCCCTCCGTCCGCCGCCAAGTTTGATATCCTCATGCACGTTGACGGATTCGATCACTTCGCACTCAAGGCCCGCGGCGCGGACCTCCTCCGTCAGGGCCCTGATCTCCTCCTCGGGCCAGTCCACGCCGGCAGGCTTGTCCAGCATGCCCATGATGCCTGTCATGCCCGGGATCTGCCTGATATATTTCAGAGGGATCGGATCGATGGCGCTGCCGTACCAGCGAAACGTCATTTTCATGTCGGGGACGCCTCCTTTTTTTTTTCGTTCTATCCCATTATATCATTGAATGCGCCGGGATGATACCGCAGATCCGCCCTTTTTCCGCTTTTTTCCGGACTGTTTTTTTCATATTCCGCCCGTGGAGCCTGTCAAGTGAAAAAACCATGAAATTTTTATGCTTCCCGGTCCGCTCCGGGTTTTCCACCGCGCAAGCACCGCCCTCCGGATGCCCTCCATGCCCCGGAAGGGCGTATTTCGCGATGTTTCGGCGGATCGAGGCAAAAAAACCGGATTTTTTCCTCTTGCGGGCAGTTTTCCACTTTATCCACATGGTTTTCCACAAAAATCCGCGATATTTGGCGGGTTCCGCCCGTCGACGGTGGAAAACCGTCCTTTCGGGAGAAGAGTTATCCACCGTACGGAGCCGCGTTTTTATCCACCGGCGGCTGTGTCGGACTTTTTACGTTTTGTCCGCCCAAACATTGCGGATATATTATATTTTTGCAACAATTTTGTAATAAATAATTTTATATGGGAATACGCACCAAAGATAGATAATTGACAATCCCGTCCTATTTTCCTATAATATTTGGAAAAAGCGGCTTTTCGGCCCAGGCGGCCGGAAAGCTCCCAGGAAATCCACAGGATGGATCTGCGGCCGGGAAATGAGCGAAACAGCCCGACTCCGGCCGCCGGGAAAGGAGGAAAACGTGGACAAGCACAGCGGAAACGGTCATGTGGACCTGCGCGTTCAAAGAACTTACAAACTGCTCGGGGATGCTTTTATCTCCCTCCTCAGGCAGAAAAATTTCGACCAGATCACCGTCCGGGAGATATGCGACCGGGCCATGGTCCGCCGCACCACCTTCTATCAGCATTTTAAGGACAAGCAGGATTTCCTGGTCTGGTTTATCCGCGGCAAGCAGAAGGAATTCCTCCTGCACGCACAGTTCAGCGGGGACCCGGTCAGCGGGATCGAAGACTACATGACCGGCATCCTTGCCGAGGTCCTGCGTTTCCTGAAGGAAAACCGTCATTTTATCGACGCCATTTCCAGCGGCGTTTCCGGAAGCGTTTCACCGCTGAAGGTTTTCAGCGACGCCTGGGTGAAGGACCTTACCGTTATACTGGAGAAATATGATTCTCTGCCCGGCATTGATCTGCCTGCCTCCCCCGCCATCGCGGCGGAGTATTACGTCGGCGGCGTCCTGGCGGTGGCCCGTTGGTGGTATGTCAACGGCTGTACCTACTCCGAAGAGGACATGGTCTCAAGCATCCGGGCCCTCGCCCGCAACGTCCACGGATCGAAGGGGCTCACATGAATCTTTTGTCCCTGTGTATGAATCCCAGCGTCGACCGGACGATGGACTGCCCGGCCTTTGACGTCCGGTCCGCCAACCGGGTGCGCTTTGTCCGGGACGATATCGGCGGCAAAGGAATCAACACCGCCGTCCTGGCCTCCCGCCTCGGCGCCGAAAGCATCCTTTCTCTTTTGGCGCCCGAAGACGACCGGGAGCGCATCTCTTCCTTCCTTCGCCGGGAAAACATCGCATTCAGCGCGGTCCCGGTCCCCGGTAGGCTTCGCGTCAACCTGAAGATCCGTACCGGCGGCGACATGGTGGAGATCAACGAAGAAGGGGCCGCGGTCCCCCCTCAGGCAGCCGAAGCCTGCTCATCGGCCCTGGAAAATGCGGCAGTGCCCGGCGCTTTCTGCCTGCTGACCGGTTCACTGCCCCCCGGCGTTCCGGAAGATCATTACGCCCGTCTGATCCCCCGTCTGCGCCGGAAGGGGTGCCTGACGGCGGTGGACGCCGACGGCGGCGTCCTGAAGGCAGCGCTCGGCGAAAAGCCCGACCTGATCAAGCCAAACCGGCAGGAATTTACCCGCCTGACGGGGCTCCGGCCCCAGGGAATACGGGAATGCTGCCTTTCATCGCGCCTCCTGATCGCCCGGACGGGCATCGGCGCGGTATGCCTGTCCCTGGGCGGGGACGGCGCAGTGTATGTCACAAAAAACGAAGCACTGTACGCCCCGGCGCTCAAAGTACCTGTCAGGTCCCTGCACGGCGCGGGAGACAGCCTGCTCTCCGCCCTGTGCCTTTCCCTTTCCCGCGGGGACGATACCCGCACAGCCCTGGCGCTGGGATGCGCCGCGGCCGCGGCCGCGGTATCCCTGCCCGGCACCGAAATGCCCCTCCCGGAGGACGTGAAAACGCTCTTCTCCCGGGTCAGGATCGAAAATGTCGACATCTGATCTGTCTAATTCAGGAGATTGTTATGGATATTATGGAAATGCTGTCCTCCCTTGAGGACCTGGAAAACCGGCTTTTTGCCCTCCGCCACGCCCTGGGCGTCCTGAACCTGGACGGCGTCACCGCCGCCCCGAAGGGCTCGTCCCGTCCGCGGGAAAAGACCGTGGGTATCCTGGCGGGCGAGGAATACCGCCTGCGCTGCGGCGAGGGCACCCGCCGCCTGCTGGAAGAGATGGAAGAGGCGTCGCCGCGCCTCCCCGCCCGCGCCCGGCGCCAGGTACATGAACTGATGCGGGATTTCACTCGCACCTCCTGCATCCCCATGGCGGAATATACCGAATACGCGCGCACCGTCAGCATCGGTTCCGACGTATGGCACGAAAGCAAGGAAAAGAGCGATTTCGCCTCATTCCTGCCCTGGCTTGAAAAGATCGTGGAGACCGGCCGACGCTTCGCCCTGTACCGGGACAGCGGCTCCGACCCCTACGACACCGTTCTGGACGGTTACGAAAAAGGCCTGTCCCGCTCTCAGCTCGATCCCTTTTTCGCCCTTCTCCGGGAACGCCTTGTACCCCTGATCCGGGCCATCGGGGAAAAACCCGCACCGCCCGCCGTCAGGGGCTTCTATCCCGTGGAGGACCAGAAACGGCTCACCGAATACCTGATGGATCTCCTCGGGCTGGACAGGCAGCGCTGCGCCGCCGCGGAGACCGAGCATCCCTTCACGGACGCTTTCTCCCGCTGGGACGTGCGCATCACCACCCATTACCACACGGAGGACATGCTGCTGAGCCTTTACAGCGTCGTCCACGAAGGCGGCCATGCCCTTTACGAATCGGGCATCGGCGAGGACCTGCAGTTCACCTGCCTGGGCCGCGGCTCCTCCATGAGCATCCACGAAAGCCAGAGCCGGTTTTACGAAAACATCATCGGCCGCAGCGAGGCCTTTATCCGCCGTATCTTCCCCGTGCTGAGCGAATTGTTCCCCGGGGAAATGCGTTCCCGCTTCCCGGAGGACGTTTACCGTGCGGCCAACCTGGTAACGCCTTCCCTGATCCGCACCCAGGCCGACGAAGTGACCTATCCCCTGCATGTCATGGTCCGCTACGACCTGGAAAAGGCCCTGTTCGACGGGGACCTCAGGTGCGCGGACCTGCCCGGAGCCTGGTCGGAGCTGTACCGGAAATACCTGGGCGTCGCTCCCTCCTGCGACCGGGAAGGCGTTTTGCAGGATTCCCACTGGTCCGGAGGGATGCTGGGATACTTCCCCTCCTACGCGCTGGGAAGCGCTTATGCCGCCCAGATGTTTGAAACGATGAAAAAGACCGTGGACGTTGAAGGCGCCGTCTCCTCCGGTGACCTTTCCCCGGTCACTTCCTGGCTGAGGGAACGGATCCACATTTACGGGCGCATGCTGGATCCAAAGGAACTGCTCCTTAACGCTTTTGACGGCGCCCCCTTCGATCCCGAATGCTACGTCCGTTACCTTACGGACAAATACTCCGCCCTTTACGGGCTCTGATCGCCGAAGAGGTGAAAACGTGACGGAAAACCCCTATGCCTTCGTAAGCGAGGAATATCTCCTGAAGACCTGCTCCACCGACTTAAGCGGGCTGTGGCGCCTCAGCGACATCCTGGTACAGCTGCAGGAACTGGCAGGGAAGCAATGCCAGCTCCTGGGCTGCGGAAGGCTGGACCTTCTGCGGGAGCACGGCCTGGTCTGGGTCCTGACCCGCACCGAGATCCGCGTCCGCCGCATGCCTTCCCTGGGTGAAAAGGTGAAGATCACCACCTGGGCCGCGCCGCCCAGGCGAATGATCTTTCCCCGATACTTCACCGTCACGGACCGGGACGGTGCAACGGTCCTCGACAGCGCCACCCAGTGGGTCCTGTGCGGCCTGGAGGACCGCAGGATGAAAAACGCGCCGGAGATCGGCGCGATGATCCCGACCCCGGACAGGGAACCGGCCTTCACCCGTTTTTCCTCGCCCCCCCTGATCGAAACCGGGAAACGGGTTTTTTTTGCCGAGCCGCGATACAGTGACCTGGACGTCAACGGGCATGTGAACAACACACGCTATGCCGACTGGCTGTGCGACGCCCTGGGCATTGACACGATGAAACAAAAACGGATCGCCGTCTTTACGGTGGATTACCGCCACGAAGTCCTTCCCGGCGACCGCCTGGAAATGGTCCTCGGAACGGACAGCGGCGGTTTTTCCCTCAGCGGAAAAAAGGACGATGTCCTGTATTTTGACATTGGCGGGACTTTTGCTCCGGACGCCGCCCAGTAACGGATCCGCCGCCTACCGCAAGGAAAAAAGGGCCTTTTTTCACGGCCCGGCTTACAATCACAGGATCAGGAGGAGCATGCCCATGCGTTTTCCCGCTTCCCTGCCGCCGAAGGGGACCATCGGCTTCCTGGCGCCGTCTTTCGGCTGCGCGTCGGAGCCTTATAAAACGGCCTTCGACCATGCCCTTGAGACCTTCCGCGGCCTGGGATACCGTACAGTCCTTGGGCCGAACTGTTATGCCGAATGCGGCGTGGGGATATCCAATACCCCGGAAAAATGCGGCAGGGAATTGACCGAAAGCTTGCTCGACCCCCGGTCGGACGCGCTGATCTCCTGCGGCGGCGGTGAGCTGATGTGCGAGGTGATCCCTCACATGGATTTCGAACGCATCGCCGCGGCCCCGCCAAAATGGTACATGGGCTATTCCGACAACACCAATTATGTGTTCCTGTCCGCCACCATTCTGGACACCGCCGCGATCTACGGGCCCTGCGCCTCGTCTTTCGGCATGGAGCCGTGGCACGAATCCCTGGACAAGGCCATGGAGATCCTGAGCGGCGAAAGCATGACCGTGCACGGCTATAAAAAATGGCAGCAGACTTCCCTGAAGGATGAGGACCATCCCCTGGCCCCCTACAACCTGACAAAGCGCACCCGCTACCGCCTCTACGACCCGAAGAAAGGGGACAAATGCCGTGTGGTGCGTCTGGGCGGGCGGATGCTGGGCGGATGCCTGGACTGCCTTTGCAACCTTGTCGGCACCCGTTTCGACCGTGTCGGGGATTTCAACCGCCGCTACGGGGACGATGGGGTCCTGTGGTTCCTGGAGTCCTGCGACCTGAATCCCCTGTCCCTCAGGCGGGCCATATGGCAGCTGAAGGAGGCCGGATGGTTCCGCTGCGCCTCCGGCTTCCTGCTGGGAAGACCGCTGCACATGGGAGAGGAGATCATGGGGCTGGACATGTACGAAGCCGCCATGTACCACCTGAGGGACCTGAACGTCCCCGTTGTCATGGACCTGGACATCGGCCATATCCCGCCGACGATGCCCCTGATCTGCGGGGCGCGGGCCGCGGCCGTATGCCGTACCTCATCCTTTGAAATGACGATGGAGAGGGATCGATGACCGCTTCTCCGGAAAGGAACGAATAATGAAACGGCTTGTTTACCTTTTTGTACTCCTTGTTTCCGTCTGCGCCTTCCTGCCCTGCGCCCTGTCCGGGGAAGAAGGCGTCCCTCATGCCGGGGACGCGCTCCGGGGCTATTCAAAAAAAGAAGGGTACGTCTATGTGTCCCTGGGAGCCTATCCCACCGACAGCGACGGCACCGTCCGCCCCATTTTGTGGCGGGTGCTTTCCACCGACGGGACCTCAGCCTATCTCCTGTCCGAATACATCCTGGAGGCCGGGCGGATCCATTCGGACCGCAATACCTACCGGTCCTGGGAAACCTCGGACCTGTTCGTATACCTGAACGGCGTGTTCATGGACACTGCTTTCTCCTCCGACGATCAGAAGCTTCTGATCAACCGCACTGAGGACGGCGGCCTGGTCACGCTGATCACCGCCACGGAAATGCAAAGCGCGGAATTGGGCTTTGTCTCAAACAACGCACGCCGCTGCCTGTCCACCGACTATGCCAAGACCACGGGGGAACCCAAAAAGCTCTATATCTATTCCAAAGGCCACTGCTATTCCCCCTGGTGGAGCCGCACCCGCTCCGACAGCAACAAAAACCAGCAGCGCCGGGTGATGGACGAGGGGAAGACCGGCCGCATCGACGTGCAGGCCGGGGACCTGGGTGTCCGTCCCGCCGTGAATATCGACCTGCGCGTGTGCCTGGTCCTTTCGGGCTCCGGCACAGCGGAAGACCCCTATGTCCTGGGATGGAACGGCGCGGAAGCCGAATGACTTACAGGAGATTGTGACCGATGACAAAAAAGATCCTTGCCCTCTTCCTTGCCCTGGCATTCCTGAGCGGCGCCCTCGCGGCGGAGCCCTTTGCCATCAGCGGGTATGACAAAAACGACGGGTATACCTATGTGTCCCTGGGCATGTGGCCCGCTTCGTCCGCGGACAGCCCCGAAATGATCCTCTGGCGGGTATTGACCGTCGAAAACGGCGCGGCGTACCTTTTATCGGAATACATCCTGGACAGCCGCCCCGTGCAGTCCGACAAGGACAGCTACCACGGCTGGGAGGGCAGCGAACTGTACCTCTGGCTGAACGGGGAATTCCTTGAGACCGCCTTCTCCGCTTCCGAACGGGCAGTCATCCGCCAGAACACGGCCGACAAGGCTTATGTTACCCTGCTCACCGCCGACGAGGTGCGTACGGAGTCCTTCGGCTTCCCTGACAACAATGCTCATCGCGCCGAGGGAACGGCCTACGCCCGCTCCCGGGGCCTGGATTCCTATTCCGGGCGGGTGCGCTACAGTCCCTGGTGGCTGAGGGACACCTCCGCCCAGCAGGAAATGCAGCAGCGGCGCATCATCGAGGATGGCAAACTGGGCCGCACCGGCGTCCATTCGCGCACCACCGGCGTCCGGCCCGCCCTGTGGGTCGACCTGGCGCTTGTGATCATAGCCTCCGGAAGCGGCGATAAGGACGCGCCGTTTGTCCTTTCACCGGCTGTGGCCGCCCCTGCGCCGGAGACCACCGATATTCCCGCGGCCGCAGCATCGCCTGAAACCACCCGGGAGAGCGCTGCAACGGACGAACCCCCGGCAGCCGAGACCGCAAAACCCACCGCGGCGCCCACATCCATACCCACGGCAAAGCCCACCGCAGAGCCCACGGCCGAACCCACCGCGGTCCCTGAAAAGCGCGGGAGCGTCGTCGCCTCCACCTCGGACATCTCCCCCCTCTTTCCCGCCCTGGCTGAGGACGGCTTCCTGCCCGAGGGACAGGGGGAATTTTCCCTGGCCGACGAGGACGCGGGCGTATGGCTGTACGCCTCCCCGTCCCTTCGTGTGGAGATCCACCGGGTCCAGCAAAAGAGCCCCAAGCTGATGCGCTGGTACGAGGCCGAGATCTTCTGCAAGCCCGAAGAGGACATGTTCACCACCTATGCCTACGACGAGAGCCGCTATACCCGGTCCTCGGTGCTGGCCGACCCGGACGCCATCGCAAGGCAGCACCACCTTGTGTTCGCGATGAATTCCGACTTTTTCATTTACCGCGTGGCGCGGCAGAAGGAAGTCAATTACACCTATCCCATCGGCATCGTGATCCGCCGGGGAAACCTGATGTACGATGTGCCCAAAAAGCCCACGTCGTCGGTCTATCCTCCCCTGGACGTATGCGCGATCTATCCCGACGGCGGTGTGAAGCTGTTCCTGAACGGCGAGACCACCGGCAAAGCGCTGGCCGCGGAAGGCGCCCGGGACGTGCTGTCCTTCGGCCCCATCCTGGTGCAGAACGGTGAGATATCGCCCCGTTCCTCGGCTTTCGGCGACGTGGACAATCCCCGCACGGCCTTCGGTATGGTGGAAAAAGGGCATTACTGGTGCGTGCTGCTGGAAGGGCGTCTCGCCTCCACCTATTCCCAGGGCGGATCCTGCATCTGGATGGCAGAGACCATGAAACGCCTCGGGTGCACCCAGGCCATCAACCTGGACGGCGGCCAGACCGCATGCATGATCTTTATGGGACAGCGCATCAACAAGATCGGCACCTATTCCGGCTCGGCGACCAACAAGGACCGTCCCCAGAACGAGGTGCTCGGCATCGGGACCTCCGACCAGGTAAAATGATATGGACCAGGAAAGGATATGGCGAGTTCTCTGCCGCCTTCTCGGGCCGGCGATCCGGAAGTACATGGGCCTGGATATGGAACCGCTTCCCGAGGGCGGCCCATATCTGATCATCTGCAACCATGTGACCAACCTGGACCCGGTGATGCTGGCCCTGGCCTCCCCCGGGAAAGCCATTACCTACGTCGCAAGTGAAAACATCCTGCGGCTGCGGCCCCGCCTGCGCGCCGTCCTGTTCGGTGCGTTCAGCCTCATTGCCCGGCGCAAGGGCGCCAGCGGGGCAGCCGCGGCGCTGAGCACCGTACGCGCCCTGCGGAAAGGCAAAAACGTATGCATCTTCGCCGAGGGCGAAACGTCCTGGAACGGCCTGACCGGAAAGATCCATCCCGGTACGGCCCCCATGATCAAAGCTTCCGGCTCCGCCCTTGTCACCTACCGCATCCACGGGGGATACTTTACCTTCCCCAGATGGGCGGACGGCCTGCGCAGAGGAAAAGTCAGGGGCATGGTGGCCGGCATCCATTCCGCTGAGGAACTTGGCGGCATGGACACGGACGAGATCACCGCCCTTGTGGAAAGGGAGATCTCGGAGGACGCCTTCGCCGCTCAAAAAAAGGAGCGCGTCCCTTACCGCAGCAAAAAACGGGCCGAGAGCCTCTCTTCCCTGCTTTTCCTGTGTCCCAGATGCCGCGCCGTCGGCACGCTGCGGGGAAAGGGCAGTCATATCCTGTGTTCCTGCGGGCTTGACGTAAGCCTTGACGAATGTCTCCTTCCCCGGGGAGATTCGCCTTTCGGCGATCTTTGCGAATGGGACCGATGGCAGAGCGAAACATTCATCGGCATGCTGTCCCGGAATCCGGACATGGCACTGAAGGAGGAAGGCGAGGATTACCGGCTGTATGAAGTCCTCCCGGGCAACATCCCTGCCCTCCGGGCAATGGGAAGCCTCGGGGCGGACGGACGGGCTCTTTGGATCGGCAGATCCTCATTTTCCTATTCCGGCATCCGGGAAATGGCCCTGATGCAGAAAACGAAGCTGGCTTTTTCCTGCGGCGACCGTTATTATGAGATCCACTCCCCCAGGCCCCTTTGCCTGCACAAATATCTGTACCGCTGGCAGCTCCTGTCCTCCGGGGACGGGGAATAGGATCCGTCCCCTGTCTGCCGGCATCCACGCTCAGTTAAGAAGCGTCCGCTTTCCAATCCGACTCCCTCACAAGAAAGGCCCGTTATGGATTATTCAGCTGCAAACAATGAAATGTGGTCCCTGATCCTCCAGTTGGGTATCCTGGCCCTGGCCCTTGGCGCCGCGATGCTCCTTCTCAGAAACATTTCCTTCCTGCGCAGGGCGATGATCCCTACAGCGGTCCTGGCGGGCTTCCTTCTGCTGGTGCTCCGGGAGACCGGTATCCTGAAGCTGGATGAGGCGATCCTTGAAATGCTGGTCTACCACACCATCGGCCTGGGCTTTATCGCGATGTCGCTGCGGCGTGCCCTGCGCCCCAAAGGGAAAGACGGAAAACGGGGGGGCCGGGCGACCGGGCTCAAATCCGGGGCGATCATCGTTGGCACTTACCTGGTCCAGGCGCTGACGGGCCTTGCCGTCTCCATGGGGCTCAGCCTGTTCATGCCCCGGGTGTTCCGGGCTTCGGGCCTGCTTTTGCCCATGGGTTTCGGACAGGGGCCCGGACAGGCGAACAACATCGGGTCCACCTACGAAAGCATGGGCTTTGCCGGGGGCCGAAGCTATGGCCTGGCCATTGCCGCAGCGGGCTACCTGTGCGCCTGCACCGTGGGCGTTCTGATCCTCAGGGCCTGGTCCGTCCGGACGGATTCCGGGAAAGCCCCCGAAACGGCCTCACAGCAGGGCGAAAACAGCCTGAGCATGTTCCGGGAGCCCAACGAGATCCCGGTCTCCGATTCCATCGACCGTTTCTCGGTACAGTTCGTCATGGTCCTCGGGGTCTACCTGGTCACCTATCTTGTCACCCTGGGGATCACATCGGCGCTGGCCGCCGTCTCCCCGGGACTGGCAGACACCCTGTCCTCCCTGCTTTGGGGCTTCAATTTCATCATCGGCTCTGCGCTGGCGCTGCTTTTCGGGCGGATCCTGGACAGGATGACCGACAAGGGCTTTATCCATCGGGAATACCGCAACAATTACCTCCTCAGCCGCCTTTCGGGCCTGTTTTTCGACCTGATGATCACCGCGGGCATCGCTTCCATCCGGATCCAGGACATTTCCGGCCTCTGGCTTCCCTTCCTGCTTTCCGTGGTACTCGGCGCCGCCGTCACCTGGTTCTTCCTGAAATGGGCCGCCGGGCAGGCCTACCCGGATTATACCCGGGAAGGACTCATCTCCATGTACGGCATGCTGACCGGGACCATCGGGTCCGGCATCCTCCTTCTGCGGCAGATCGATCCGGAACTGAAGACCCCGGCCGCAAACAACCTGGTCATCGGTTCTTCCTATGGCATCGTGCTTGGGGCGCCGCTCCTGGTCTTCGTTTCCCTGGCTGCCCGGTCCACCCTGATGTGCCTCATCACCTTCGGGCTTGCCGCCGTATACCTTGTCGGCCTTTCCCTTCTGATCAGGCGCAGGATCAGGGAATAAAGGGAAAGCGCCGCCTTAAAAAAGGACAGAAAACACCCGCCTCCCATCGATCCGGAGGCGGGCTTTTTTGGGGAGGACCACATATAAAGCCAGCGGATACCCGGTGGTTCCGCCGGATATCCGCTGGCTTTTCCGATCCGTGCCTATAACATTGTTCCAGGGGGATCAACTGCGCAGGATATTATTCCTGGGCAGGGGCTCCGACGGGGCAGGTGCCGGCGCAGGCGCCGCACTCGATGCACTTTTCGGGATCGATCTCGTACTTGCCGTCGCCTTCGGAAATCGCTTCGACGGGGCATTCAGCAGCACAGGCACCGCACGCGATGCATTCATCACTGATCTTGTAAGCCATAATGACACCTCCATTAATTCCGCTTTATTGCGTATATTTATCTTAGCACCCCCACCCCGGATAAGACAACACTAACTTTTTACCGTTTATGGTAAAAATATGTTACTGTGCATTCATTTTTAACGAACAGTGTCCAATGTGTGTCCGGTCCTGTGCTATCCTTTGTTTGCGGAAAGTGATTATCCGCTTTTGGCCTGACCGACGGGCCCCCGGGGCGATGCTGCCGCCCCCCGGTCCATTCCCTGCCGGAAAGAGCGCCTCCTCATGTCTCTTTCCGGCCGCCTCCCGGACATCCGTCCGGGAGGTGTTTTTTCGGCATATTTCGGCTTTGACGATGCGCTTCAAATAGGTTATAATCGCCAATAAACGATCAACTCTCAGGGAAGGTGATCCATGTGATCCGGCACGCCGAAACATCCGACAGGGCGGCGATCCTCCGCCTGTACGAAAACGCCCGCAGGTTTATGCATACCCACGGGAACCCCACCCAGTGGATAAACGGATATCCCGCGTGGGATACGCTTTCCGGGGACATTGCCCGCAGGGAACTGTACGTCATGACCGACGGGAACGTCATATATGGGGTATTCATGCTCACCGCGGAAGAGGAACCCACCTACGCCTTCATTCACGGCCGCTGGCACACCCGCTCCCCCTATGGCACCATCCACCGCATCTGCGGGGACGGCGCGCACCGGGGCGTCCTCGGCGAAGCCTTTCGTTTCGCTGCCTCGCTTTATCCCCGACTAAGGGCGGACACCCATGAAAACAACCTGCCGATGCAGCGCGCCCTCCTTCGCTGCGGCTTCCGTTTCGCCGGTGTCATCCGACTGAAGAACGGCGACCCCCGCGTGGCCTACGACTGGCAGGCAGATAAATGAAAAACCGGCCCCGGCGGATTGTTTTCCGCCGGGGCCGCCTCACGTCATTCCGTCAGGTCCAGGTCCGGAACGATCCGGTACTCATATTCGGGATGGAGCTTTTTAAGCATCGCCTCCAGATCCCCCACCATGGCAGCCGCGTCCCGGACGGAGAAATCCCGGACCACATCGAAGGTGATCTCCTTCTTCTCCTCATCCAGGCGGAAGCCGTGCATCTGCAATATCCCGGGCATGGACATCACCGCTTCGCGGATCTCCCGCCGCAGGGCCACCACATGTTCGTCCCGCATGTTCACACCGTAGATCCCGCAGGTCACGACCGCGCCGTATTTTTCATGGATCTTCGCGGAAACGGCTCGGCTGAGGGCATCGATGCGGGCCGCCGTCATTCGGTCGTCCACCTCGATATGGACCGATCCGGCCATTTTCCCCGGCCCGTAAGAATCCAGGTACAGGTCATGGACCCCCAGGACTCCGTCAAAAGCCCGGATGTCCCGCTTGATGTCGGCGGCCTGTCCCGCTTCGGTGCGGCGCCCCAGGATATCCCCCAGGGTCTCCATCGTCATCGTGATGCCCGACCGGACGATCAGGACCGCGATGGCCGAGCCAAGCCAGCCCTCCAGGTTGACGTTCCAGATCAGGCTGACGCCCGCGCCGACGAGTGTGGCAAAGGAGATGACAGCATCGGACAGCGCGTCGGCCCCCGAGGCTTTCAGGGCGTCGCTGTCCGTTTCTTCGCCCTTTTTGCGGGTATAGGTCCCCAGCACCAGCTTGGCCGCCACTGCCACGCCGATGACGATCAGGGAAGCGGCGCCGTAATCGGCAGCTTCCGGATGGATGATCTTCCGGACCGATTCGATCAGCGCGCTGACGCCGGCTCCCGTTACAATGGCGGATACGATCAGCGCCGTCAGGTATTCCACCCGCCCGTAGCCCATCGGGTGCTCCCGGTCCGGCGCTTTCCCCGCCAGGCGGGTCCCGACGATGGTGACCAGGGACGACAGCGCGTCGCTCAGGTTGTTCACCGCGTCCATGACCATGGCCACCGAATGAGCCAGAGCCCCGAAAAGCGCTTTGAAGCCGGCCAGGAGGATATTTGCCCCGATCCCGATCAGCCCGGTACGCACCACCGTTTTTTCACGCGTCATGCTCATGATATCCCTCCGGTCCCTCCTCCAGGATCCTGTACAACAGACTGTAAAGCGTCGCAGCCTCCGTTTCGTTAAGCTTAAGGCAGCTGCCCACACAGGCGGGGATCGGGCGTACGCTGGTCTTCATGTCCCATCCCTTTTCGGTCAGGTCCACCATGACCACCCGCTCGTCCTCCTGGGACCGGGTCCTTGTGACCAGTCCCTCGGCCTCCATTTTTTTCAGCAGCGGCGTCAGCGTGCCGGAATCCAGGTAAAGCCTGCGGCACAGGTCCCCCACCGTCATGTTCCCGTGCTGCCACATGCACATCAGCACGATATAGCGGGTATAAGTCAGGCCCAGGGGCTTAAAATACGGCGTGTACAGGTTCACGATCTTCCTCGCCGCCGCGTACAGCGGGAAGCACAGCTGCCTGTCCAGCCGGAGCTTATCGTCCTGCGCCGTCGTTTCGTCCATGACCCATCGCGTCCTTTCCGTCCTGTCCCCATGGGGACATAAAGATCCCGGGGCGGCCCGCAAGGGCCGGCCCCGGCTGCGTTTTTTACAGGTTCTTCTCGATCCAGGCGACGTAGTCCGCCTTGGGACGGAAGCCCACCTGCATGGCAGTCTTGATGCCTTTTTTGAAAAGCAGCACCGTGGGGACGCTCATAACGCCGAATTTTGCGGCCAGCTCGTCGTTGTCATCCACATCGCAGCCGTAAAAGGCCACCCTGCCCTCCATGTCGTTGCTGATCTCCGTGAGCACCGGGCCCAGCATCCTGCAGGGACCGCACCAGGTGGCGTTGAAATCCACCACCGCCACGTCGGCGTTCATCGCTTCGGTCATGTCGTTGTTTTTGATCTCCCTGATCATTTTCGTCTGCCTCCTTTAAATTTCTTATAATTACATTATTCACGCGCCGCCGGGGCTTACGCCTGCTTTTTTTCCGCCAGGTAATCCGTAAGGCTCAGCGCGGCGGTGTTGCCCTGCCCGGCGGCCTTGATATACTGATAGGGCTTGCCGGCGATATCCCCGCAGGCGAAAAGCCCGGGAAGATTGGTGGACATGTCCGGGCCTACTTTCACATGCGCCCCGTCAGTCTCCAGGCCCGGCACCAACTGTCCGGCGGAAACGGCATCCCTCAGGATGAAGACCCCGTCCGCGGCGATCTCCCCGGCGTCGGTAGAGGCGATGCGCTTCCTGCCTTCGGCACGGATCTCCAGGACCTTCGAGCGCAGGACTTCAATACCGGAAGACATGTGCGTCTCCCCGGGGTACATCGGGATGTAGGTCACCTTCGCCGCGACGCCCGCGAGGAATTCCGCTTCCTTTTCCTCACGGTCGCTGTAGCCGATCACCAGGGTCTCCTTCCCCTTATAGAGGGCCGCGTCGCAGGTGGCGCAGTAGCTGACGCCCCGTCCCAGCAGGCTCTCCTCTCCCGGGATGGGCTTGCCCTGGTTTACGCCTCCGGCCAGTATGACTGCCGAAGCTTCATACATTTCCCTGCCCTGAAGGGCGAAATAATCCCCCATGGCATAGACTGCGGTGATCCTGTCCTCGGTGACGGAGATGCCCATCGCGTCCAGGTGTTCCCTGAACCGGGCGGCCAGGTCGGCGCCCGCGATGCCCGGGAAGCCCAGGTAGTTGTCGATCCTGCGGGCCAGGTTCAATTTGCGGCTGAGGTCGGCCGACCCCAGAAGCAGGATGTTTTTGTTCCTCAGTTTCAGCGTCACCGCCGCGCTCAGTCCCGCGGGGCCCGTGCCGATGATCGCCGCGTCATAGCGCTCCATGACTTTTCCTCCCCTTTCCTGCCGGAATCCCCCGTCAGGCAGTCTTTTTGCGAGTCGCCCTTACAGCAGCGCCGCAGCGGCTTTTTCCACTTCGCCCATGTCGGCGGTGGGCTCGAAGCGGGCGACTACATTGCCCTTGCGGTCCACCAGGAATTTGGTAAAGTTCCAGCGGATGTCGGGGGAATCCTTGGGGACCCCGGCGGTGACCGCCTTCATCATTGTGGCTTTGATCCCCTTGCCGAAGCCCTCGAAGCCCTTCTGCGACTTAAGGTAAGCGTACAGGGGCAGCTGGTTTTCGCCGTTGACGTCGCTCTTTTTCATCTGGGGAAATTGGGTGTTGTACTTCAGCGTGCAGAATTCGTTGATCTCTTCGTCGGTGCCGGGCGCCTGGCCGCGGAACTGGTTGCAGGGGATGTCCAGGATCTCAAGTCCCTTTCCGTGATACTTTTCGTACATTTCCTCCAGCTCCCTGTACTGGGGAGTGAAGCCGCAGCCGGTGGCCGTGTTGACGACAAGCACCACCCTGCCCTCAAAAGATTTCATGGAAACGTCCCTTCCCTGAGGATCCCTGACGCTGTAATCGTAAAAGCCCATGGTGTGTTCCTCCCTCGCCAATTGGTTTTAACAAATATAATTTTACTCATTATTTCTGTTTTGTCAACAGGTTTTGCAAAAAAATATTTGATAATATATATTGCTTTTATTTTCTTTCATTATGAATGTAAAAATCGCCTTTCCCGTGCATCCCGGCCGGTTTTATGGTATACTGTCCCCGGACGAACATGACAGGGCCCAGCCCGGGAGGAAAAAACATGGATCCGATGGAACGCGCCAGGCTCCTCTGCGCGGATATCCGCGAAAGCGAGGAATACAGGGACTATGCCCGCTGCAAGGCTGAGATCGCCGGGGACGAGGGCATCATGAGCCTTCTGAACGAATATGCCCGTCTGCAGATGGAGATGCAGCTTGCCGCCGCCTCCGGCAGCCGTGCGGACGACGTTTCGGTGCAGCGTTTTTCGGGGCTGAGCGCCCTTTTGTACAACGACCAGCGCACCTCCGCTTACCTGCTGGCTCAATTGCGCCTGCAGAAGCTGGCCGCGGACATCCTGCAGCTGGTCACCGCCGCGGCGGATATGGAGCTGCCGCACTGACACACTCCCGTCCGGACAAACGGAGGATCCCATGACAGAACACTTTACCGCCCGCCGAACCGGGCGCAGAAGGGCCCGTGACCGGGAGGGACAGACCCTCCTTCTCCGGCTCCTTTGGACCGTCTTCAGGCCGGTCCTGATCGCCCTGTGCGTATTTCTTCTGTCGGCGGGCGTCGTCATGAGCGTCTGG
Organism: Clostridia bacterium; assembly: GCA_017524725.1. Lineage (GTDB taxonomy): Bacteria > Bacillota > Clostridia > Christensenellales > Aristaeellaceae > RUG756. Next base: position 25,607 of record JAFXUZ010000007.1, read on the forward strand.
AACCATTTTGAGCGCGCCTATTTTGCCCCTGCCGATCCCGCCGACTCCGAGCAGATCACTTTCCGGATAAAGAGCGGGGCCAGCCTCACCCGGGTAGCCAACGACCTGGAGGAGGCCGGGCTCATCCGCTCCGCCTCGGTGTTCAAATATTATGCCGATTTTCTCGGCCTCAGCCAGAAGATCCAGAGCGGCGATTATGCCCTGACCCGCGGCATGAGCCTGGCCGGGATCGCGGAACGGCTGACGTGCGGCGACGGCAATCCCCTGGTGCGCACCATTACCGTGATCCCCGGATGGACCGTCCGGGACATCGCCGAATACCTGAAGGGCACCGGCCAGATATCCGATACCGCTCAGTTCCTTGCCCTGTGCCAAACCGGCACCGAGTTCAGCGCATATTATTACGTCAGCGACATCCTGGCAGATCCCGAAGCCGGCAGCCGCCTGTATGCTCTGGAAGGCTACCTGGCCCCGGATACTTACGAGATCTATACCTCCGCCCCGCCCGCCGACATCGTCCGCAAGCTCCTGAGCCAGACTGGCGCGGTCTTCACCGAGAGCGAGCACGAGCGTTCCGAAGCCCTGGGCATGACCATGGACCAGGTGATGACCCTCGCCTCCCTCGTCGAAAAAGAAGCCGGCGCGGCTGATTTCGCACGGGTATCCGCGGTGTTCCACAACCGGCTCCGGCTGAAGATGCCCCTTGGCAGCGACGCGTCTGTGAAATACGCTTCCGGCGTTGACCGCCTGAGCCTGAACGACGCCGACCTTAATTACCACAGTCCCTATAACACCTACCTGAACACCGGGCTGCCGCCGGGACCCATCTGCTCGCCTTCCCGTGCCGCCATCCAAGCCGCACTGTATCCTGACGAGGACTTCATCGCCCAGGGATACCTTTATTTCTGCACCAAGGAACCGGACAGCGGCGAATTGGCCTTTGCCCGCACCCTGGAGGAGCACAACGCCAACGTCAACCTTTACGCGCCCCTGTGGCGCGCGTGGGACGAAGCCCACGGAAAGAACCGGTAAAACATAAAAATATATACGACCATCAAAGGAGGAAACGCGATGAAGATCTATGCCTACGATGTCACTGATGCCGAAAGAGCACCGTTTGAGGCCGCGGCCCGCGCTCTGAAGGTGCAGATCGACACGACCGACGCCCTTCCCACCCCTTCCAGCGTATACGACGCCGATAAATACGACGCCGTCACCGTTTCAGACCGGGTAAAGATCGACCGGCTGCTGCTGCGCTGCTGGAAAAACGGCGGTGTCAAATACCTGTCCGTCCGCAGCGAAGATGTAAGCTGTGTGGACCTGGACGCGGCCAGGGAAGCGGGCATCCGTGTGTGCCGCGCCGGCGGGGATCCCGAGAGCGTGGCTTCCTTTGCCCTGATGCTGATACTGATGTGCCTGCGCAAATACAAGGAAGCCCTGCGCCGCGCCGGGGCAGGCGATTATTCCCTGAACGGCCTGATGGGCAGGGACCTGAAGGACCTGACTGTAGGAGTCATCGGCACCGGTCGTTCCGGCACGCGGGTGATGCAGCTGCTCGCCCCCTTCGGCTGCAGGATACTGTGCTGCGATCCCAAACAGAACGATACCGCCGCCGCGCTCGGGACCTATGCCGAAAAGGAAGAACTGTACCGCGAATGCGACCTGATCACCTTCCACGCCAGCCTCACGGAAGAAAGCCGCCGCATGGTGGACGAAGGCGCGCTGTCCCAGATGAAGGACGGCGTGGTCCTGGTCAACTGTGCCAACGGCGAACTGATGGACGCCGAAGCCCTCACCGCCGCCCTTGAAAGCGGCAAAGTTGGCGCCTTGGGCATGGACGTATGCGAGGAGGGTGAAGACCTGACCCGCGCCGTCTATCATCCCGACCGCAACAAATCCCGCACCTGGACCTACCTGAACCAGCGGGACAACGTGGTCATGACCCGTCACCTGGCCTTCTACACCGAATCCTCGGTGGCCGCCGCCGTCCGCGCCGCGGCGGAAGACCTGGTAAGGCTTTCGGAAAACAAAAAGTTCGACAACAGGGTCCTGTAAAAATGCGTCTCCCATCGTCCCGGTATCAACCCGTCCTTGCCGACGTCATAACGCCGTAAAAAACTTTCTTTTGCCAACCCGACCCCCCTGAACAGGAGAAAACATGATCACAGTCAGCAACGTATCCCTTAATTTCAACGGCCAGAAACTGTTTTCCGGAGCCGACCTCAAATTCCTCCCCGGGAACTGCTACGGCGTCATCGGCGCCAACGGCGCGGGCAAATCCACCTTCCTGCGCATCCTTTCCGGAGACCTGGAGCCCACCACCGGCCAGGTCATCATCCCTCCCGGGCAGCGGCTCTCCACATTGAAGCAGAACCAGTTCGCCTATGACGCCTATCCGGTCCTGGATACCGTGATCATGGGCAACCAGCGCCTGTACGACATCATGAAGGAGAAGGAGGCGCTGTATGAAAAACCCGACTTCACCGACGCCGACGGCGAAAAGGCCGCCGAACTGGAGGGTGAGTTCGCCGAGATGGACGGCTGGAACGCCGAAAGCGACGCCGCGGCCCTCCTGACCGGCCTGGGCATCCCGGTGAGCATGCATACGATGCTCATGTCCGACCTGAGCGGCGGTGACAGGATCAAGGTCCTCCTGGCCCAGGCCCTGTTCGGCAATCCCGATATCCTGCTGCTCGACGAGCCCACCAACAACCTGGACAACCAGAGCGTGGCCTGGCTGGAGAGCTTCCTGATGTCCTTCCCCGGTACGCTGATCGTGGTCAGCCACGACCGCTGGTTCCTGAACAACATCTGCACCCACATCGTGGACATCGACTACAACCAGGTGCGCATGTATGTGGGCAATTACGACTTCTGGTACGAGAGCAGCAAGCTGATGCAGCGCCTGATGAGCGACCAGAAAAAGCGCCGCGACGAAAAGATCCTGGAGCTCAAGGCTTTCATCCAGCGCTTTTCGTCCAATAAATCAAAGGCCAAGCAGGCCACCAGCCGCAGGCAATTGCTGGACCAGCTCACAGTGGAAGAAATGCCCGCTTCTTCAAGGCGCTACCCCTACGTGGCCTTCACCCCCGACCGCGAAGCCGGCAAGGACATCCTGACCGTGGACGGCATTACCTACACCTCCGAGGACGGGGTAAAGCTCCTGGACGGGGTGACCTTCCTGGTCACCCGGGGGCAGAAGATCGCCCTGGTGGGCAATGAACAGGCGGCGACCGCGCTCTTCCGCATCCTTACGGAGGAGATCCAGCCCGCCGGCGGCTCCTTCAAATGGGGCGTAACCATTTCCACGTCCTATTTTCCCCACGACAACACCCCCTATTTCGAGGGCTCGGACAAAACCATGATGGAATGGTTCGCCCAGTATTCCCCCGAGCAGCTGGAGACCTATATGCGCCAGTTCCTTGGCAGGATGCTGTTCTCCGGCGACGACGTCTACAAACCCGTGAAGGTGCTCTCCGGCGGTGAAAAGGTGCGCCTGATGCTTTCAAGGATGATGCTTTCCGGCGCCAATTTCCTGATGCTGGACCAGCCCACCAACCACCTGGACCTGGAATCCATCACCGCGGTGAACAACGCGCTGATCGCCTTCCCCGGAACCGTCATCTTCACCTGCCACGACCACCAGTTCGTTTCCACCGTGGCCGACCGCATCATCGAACTGCACGACGACGGCACCATGACCGATTACAACATGGGCTATGAGGATTACCTGGCGCGCAAATCACAGGAAAAATAATCCCGGCAGCCCGGGCCGCCCGATCGGCGCGTCATATCCTTATTGCCAGACAGACTTTTATACAGGAGGATATACAGATGAAAAAAACGATCCGCTGCCTGTCCCTGGTCCTCGCGCTCCTGATCACCGCCTCCACAGCCATGGCCGCCACCTTTCGCACCCAGGTTTCCAACGTACTCAAGGAATGGGAGGAAAACGACGCCCTGTGCGAGACCGTCGAATGGCAGAAGGCCAACGGCGCCGTATGCAGCGCGAAGCTGCTTTCGATCATCTGTTCTGAAGTTGACAACGGTTCCATGACCAGATCTATCCAGACCGTCGACAGTACCTTCGAAACGGAAAGCGCAGCCGCCAATTCCGCCATGAAGTCCCAGGTCAACGGCCTTTACCGCTCGGTCGAATACCTTTACCTGTTTGCCCATGCCCTGGACATGGACAGAACCTGGCGCAAAAGCATCGAAACGGTATGGGACAATTACGCAGCCGGCGACGCCGCGGCCCGCTCCACCAAGGGCATGGCCACCCAGGCCCTGGACTGTATCGCCGAGCTGAGCTATATCATCGCCTGCCTGTGCGACACCGAGGGGACCTATGCCGCCGATATCGACCGCATTTGGGACGAATACCAGTCCGCCGCGGGCAAAGGATCCCTGACCGCGCAGATGGTGAATTCCTCCTCCGCGGCGGTGGGTCTTATGTACACCGCCGACCGGGCCATGGATGAAAAAAATCGCTACCGTGCCCGTGCAAACCAGATCATGGAAAACTTCGACGTCCTGGCCGCTTCTGCCTCCACCCAGGACCAGATGATCGTCAACGCCCTTTACCGTTTTGTGGAACTTTTGGGTGTGATGGGCCACCAGCTGTCGGCGGGTAAGTGACCGCAGGCCGAAAAGCCGTTTGAAGGTTTTTCCTGCCTTCACCGGTGCTCAGCCATCCTGGGAGTACGCCTTTTCTCAAACTCAACTCTCTTATCAGGAGAATCAGAACCGTGAAGGACCTGCTCAATGAGATCAACGACCGTTTTCCGGTCCGGAACAGCGGCGATGAGAAAGCCGCCTTCCGCGCCTGGGCCGCGGAGCATGCCAAGAAGGCCGGACACACCGTCCGCGAGGAGAACAACAAAGGTCACGTGAACCTTGTCATCGGCGATCCGGCCCGGGCAAAAGTAATTTTCACCGCGCACTGCGACACCCCGCGGCGCTCCATTCACCCCAACCTGATGATCCCCGTCTGTGCCCCCCTCCGGTATGCGTACATGTTCGCGATCATCGTGCCGATGTTCGCCGTATCCATCTTCGGCGGCTGGCTGGCCCAGCGCGCTTTGGGTGAGGACGTGAGCCGGTTCATCCGCCGGGGCACGATGCTGTCGGTCTACATGGCGCTGTACCTCGGACTGTTCTTCCTCCTGTTCCGCGGCCCGGCAAACAGGCACAACAAGAATGACAACACCAGCGGGACAGCCGCCGTTCTGACCCTCGCGGACCGCCTCCCCGCCGACGGAAAGGCCGCGTGGATCCTCTTCGATGATGAGGAGAAGGGCAAGAAGGGCAGCAAGGCCTTCGCCGAAGCTCACCCGGAGATCAAGACCGGCACCCTCGTCGTCAACATGGACTGCGTCGGCAACGGCACGCGCTTCCTCGCCTCCGTCGCCGACGGAGCCCGGAACGATCCCGCCTTCACGGCCCTCGAGAAAGCCCTGAAGGGGATCGACACCTTGGTCTGCCCCGCAGCCAAAGCATCGATGAACAGCGACCAGAAGAACTTCGACCGCGGCGTGGGCCTGTGCGCCTGCCTGCCCTCCCGTCTGGCAAAGTGGTACGTCCCCCGGATCCACACCGTCCGTGACACCGTGGCCTCGTGGGAAAACATCGACACCCTCGCCTCCGCCCTCGTGGGTTTTGTGCGGGAGATCTGATACTATTCTGTTACTATATATAAGCCCCATGTTCATGGCAGCCAGCCATAGACGAGGGACATCTCATTGCCTAAGCTGTACAATGGGAAGGCAATGGTCTGGCGTTACTCATCAAGAGCATTACGCTCGAATTTGAGTCAGCCAGCC
>JAFXUZ010000089.1 GCA_017524725.1 Clostridia bacterium
CATGGCGTTGCCGGAGGGTTCCGCCGTCATGCTGCCCTGACCGTCGTCCTTCACCACCACGGTCACCGTGTACACCTGCGTCGACACGGTCACGCCCGCGCCGCTTTCGCTGGTCTCACGCACCGTGTAGGTGTGGGTCCCAACGTCGCTCATGGTATAGCTGATCGTCGAGAACAGGATCTCGCCGTCCGCGGTGTTGCTCACGGTCTCGATCTCGTCGCCGTTCTCGCTCAGTTCGAAGGTGAACTCGCCCGCTGTCAGGTCGCGCCCGGTCAGGGTCTTGTTGCCCTTCAGGGTCACTTCGCTGCTGGCGGAATACCGGTTCTCGAACACCAGGTTTTCCGGATCATCGCCGGTCCTTTCGATGTCCAGGCCGCCTTCGCCGTTGTCCCTGACGCTCACGGTCACTTCATATTCTTTGGTGTCGACTGTGATGCCGTTGCCGTCCTCGCTGGTCTCCTTCACCGTGTAGGTGTGGGTCCCGACGTCGGTCAGGGTGTAACTGATGCTGCCGAAGTCGATCACGCCGTCGGCGTCGTTCGTCGCCGTCAGCACCATGTCGCCGTTCTCGCTCACCTCGAAGGTGAAGGTGTCGTCCGCTCTCAGTTCACGTCCCTCCAGGGTCTTCACGCCCCTGAAGGTAATGCTGCCGGTGGCTTCGTACACGTTTGTGAAGGTCACGTCCGCGCCGGTCAGGTCCGCAACGGCGCTCAGCGTGCCGTTCCCGTTGTCGCTGACTGTCACGGTAATCGTGTATTCTCTGGTATCCGCCGTGATGCCGTTGCCGTCGCCGCTGGTCTCCTTCACGGTATAGGTGTGGGTTCCGACTTCGTCCAGCGTGTAGTAGAAATCGCCGAACGTGATGTCCGCGCCGTTGTTCGCGGCTTCCATCGTCAGGCCGTTCTCATCCGTGATCGTGAACGTGAACACGTCGTCAGAGGTCATGTCGCGCCCGGTCAGCACCTTGCTGCCCGTCAGCGTCACGCTGCCCGTCGCCTTGTACTCGTTCGTGAAGGTCAGGTCGTCCGATTCTGCGTCATAGACCGATGCGGTCAGGACGTTGGATTCATTGACTTCAAGGAGGACGATCACGGTGCGGGTGGCGTTCCCGTCGTTGGTGACGCCGGCCACGCTGCCGCTCTCTGTAATATAATAGGTAAAGAACATCTGTTCTTCGCCCCTCAGGTTGGAGAACGTGTAGCTGATCGCGTCAAAGGTATAGCTGCCGGGGACCTCGCTGTTCTGTGCGGTCCCGACCACTTCGCCGTTTTCATCCGTCAGGGTATAGGTCCATACGTCGCCTTCTTTAAACTCGCGGCCTTCCAGGACCTTGGCGCCCGAAAGCGTGATCTGGGTCTCCTGTTCCTCATCGGTCAGGGTAATGATCAGGGTTTCGCCGTCCACTTCGACCTGTTCGCCCTCCGCGGTCAGCGTCACCGCGCCGTTTTCGGCCGTCAGGATGAAGGTGAAGGGTTCCGCCGGTTCGTATCCGCGCGGCGCCCGGGTCTCGGTCACGGTATATTTGGTATCGTATTCCAGTCCGCAGAGCACGGTGGGCAGGACTTCCTCGTCACCCGTCACGGTGCCGCCGGTCTCGAAGGTCCTTTCATTGCCCTCCGGATCGGTCACCGTGAACACTGCGCCCGCAAGCGCGGTCCCGTCTTCGCCCGCCTTGACGAACTTCACCTCGGCGTTGACGAACACCACAGCCTCGGTCTCCCCGGGGATCAGATGCCCCTCAAGATCGTCCGTGACTTCAACGGTGATCGTCCTGCTCGCGCGGTCATACACAGTGGGAGAGCCATCCGTCTCCGCGAGCGTTGCCTCGACCACGGTAAAGGTGAACGTCCCGGCCTCGGTCAGTTCGATGGAAGTGAATTCGATGTTCCCGTCCCTGGTGCTGAAACCTTCGGCTACTTCTTCGCCGTCTTCATCGTATACGAGGAACATGAATTCCCCGTCTTCCTCCATGTCGCGTCCGGTCAGCACCTTGCTGCCCGTCAGCGTCAGGCTGCCGGTCGCCGCGTATTCGTTCGTGAAGGTCACGGCCTCGCCGGTCAGGTCCGCCACGGCGCTCAAAGTGCCGTTCCCGTTGTCGCTGACTGTCACGGTGATGGTGTATTCGTTGTGGTCCACCGTGATGCCGTTGCCGTCTTCGCTGGTCTCCTTCACGGTGTAGGTATGGGTGCCGATGTCGGCCAGCGTGTAGCTGAACTCGCCGAACACGATGTCCGCTCCGCTGTTCTCGACTTCCGTCTCGTTCCCGTTCTTGTCCGTGATCGTGAACGTGAACACGTCGTCAGACGTCATGTCGCGCCCGGTCAGCACCTTGCTGCCCGTCAGCGTCACGCTGCCCGTCGCAGTATATTCGTTTGTGAAGGTCACGGCCTCACCGGTCAGGTCCGCAACGGCGCTCAAAGTGCCGTTCCCGTTGTCCGAGACCGTCACGGTGATCGTGTATTCGCTGATATCCACCGTGATGCCGTTGCCGTCCGTGCTGGTCTCCTTCACGGTGTAGGTGTGGGTGCCCACGTCCGTCAGCGTGTAGCTGAACTCGCCGAACACGATGTCCGCTCCGCTGTTTTCGGCCTGCGTCTCGTTCCCCTTTTCGTCCGTGACCGTGAACGTGAACACATCGTCAGACGTCATGTCGCGCCCGGTCAGCACCTTGCTGCCCGTCAGCGTCACGCTGCCGGTCGCCGTATACTCGTTCGTGAAGGTCAGGGAAGCCCCGGTCAGGTCCGCAACGGCGCTCAGCGTTCCGTTCCCGTTGTCGCTGACCGTCACGGTGATTGTGTATTCGTTGGGATCAACCTTAATGCCCCTGCTGCCCGTGCTGATTTCCTTCACGGTGTAGGTGTGTTCGCCGACATCCGTGATGGTGAAACTGAAATCACCGAAAGCGATATCGGCGCCGTTGTTCGTGACTTCCCTCGTATTGCCGTCTTCGTCGGTAATGCTGAAGGTGAACACGTCGTCCCCGGTCATGTCGCGTCCGGTCAGCACCTTGCTGCCCGTCAGCGTCACGCTACCCTTGGCTTCGTAGGTGTTGGTGAAAGTGGCAACCGGCCCTTCGGCGGGTTCCGCGGTCACGGTCAGGCCGTCATTGCCTTCTTCGTTGACCACGCTCACCTGAATGGTATAGGTGCTGCTGTCATAGGTGACTCCGGCGATGCTGCCCTCGGTCTCCTGCAGGGTGTAGGTGAACACCTTGCTGGAGATGGCCACGCCGTTTTCATCCACAAGGTCCGCAGTCTCATAATGGAAGGTTCCCAGGTCAAAGGCTGCCTGGCTGCCCGAGGTCGGATTCACGGTGACCTCGGTGACGGGGTTACCGTCGGCGTCCACAGGCGCGGGTTCGCCGGAAAGGGTAAAGGTAAAGGTATCCCCTTCGCGGAATTCACGGCCTTCCAGGACCTTGACGCCCTGCAGCGTGACTTCGCCTTCCTTTTTTATGATGGTGTTGGTCACAACCAGCGGCTCAAGCAGGGCGCCCTTGCCCTTGTCGCTGTAGGTCACGGTGTACCCTTCGGGCACCTCGACCTCCACGACGGTATACAGGTAGCTGCCCCTCGTGTCGCTAGTCGGGAGGGTCTGCCAGGTATGGCTCCAGTCGTTGCCGGCGCTCAGCGCCACGATATAGTTGGGCACGTCAAAGCAGTCCGCGGCTTCGTGGACCACGCCGTCCTTGTCCGTCAGGATCTTCTGCAGTTTGACGACCGCCTGCGGAGGCGTCGTCATGCCGTCGCTCTCCCAAACCTTTTCCACGGTAATGTCCACGGTGGAGGGGATCAGCGTGTTGGTGACAGAAATGATGCCGCTCACCGTTCCCTCGTCCGGGTCTGTGGAATAGGTGGTATAGTAGCCTTCCACCGTCTGCTCTCTGATGGCGTACCGGTATTCTTTGCCGTCATCGTCCTCCGCGGGCAGTTTGGACCAGCTGTACGCCGGCCAGTATTCGTCGGGATTTGCGGGCTTTGTCACCGTCACGGTATCATATACGGTGTCGGTGCCGTCCGCGGAGATCTGGTGCAGCTCATAGGTGATGCTGTCCGGGCGGGTATTGTATTCATCGTCGTTGTCGCCCTTCCAGTTTTTCTGCACCGTGATCGTACGGAACTTGTTGTTGTTCACGTTCCAGATCGCTTCGTGGACGTATTTCGCGACGATCGGGATGCCGTTGTCCGCCCCGGTCACCAGGTCGTCCAAATCGGAAGCGCGCTGCCTGCCGACGCCGATCGCTTCCGTTTCTATGTAACTGTAAAATCCGATTTCGATATCGCTGTCCGGCAGGCTGATTTCGCTGTGCGCGCCGGCGGCGTGATATTCGAGATATTCGGCATACGATGAGCCGCTGTGCTCGGAAAGGTAAATGATCAGCTCCGACTTCAGGGTGTCCACTTCCTCGGTGACGTCATCCCCCTCCAGACCGGTCAGGTATTCATACAGCACCTGCGCGGTTTCAAAATGTTTGGAGTTCTCATCGTAGGTAACAAAATAATGCCTGGTCTGGTCGCTGTAATAGCCTGTCGGCACTTCCGTTTCTACCCAGTAGTAGAGGCACGCGGTCTCCAGGTTTTGGAGCACCAGCATTCCGTCCTCGTCCGTATACAGCGTTTCGGAGGAGGGCAGGCCCATATCGTCGACCTGGGTCTCGCTGAGGACCATGCCGGTATTGGGATCCACTACGCACTTAAACAGCTTAAACCCGGCGTCTTTCAGCTTGATGGAGGGGTTGTTTTCGTCGATTTTCGTCAGGCTGATGAATACGCCGCTGCCCTCAACGGAGGCGGAGTGTTTGCTGATCTGATGTTCCTGGCTTACGGTGGAGGAATGGCTTCCTCCGCCGTACAGCGTAGCGGTATTGGTGAAGGTGTCCGTAGTCACATTTCCTTGGGCATCAATCGTCAGGCTCCTGGCTTTCACATCAAACTTGACAGTGACATGCTTCCTGTCCGGAATGTTCCCGATGGTCAGTACACGCGCGTCGTCATTGTAGGAGATCTCCACACCGGCGACTGCGGTTTCCGTGCCGTATTCGTACACACAGATGGTATCCACCAGTATTTCAAACTTGGTGTCCAGCTGGTCGGTCAGGCGCAGCGGCTGACCCAGGTTCAGGGCGTATCCTTCGGGGTTGACGTCCACCTCATACTGGATGATATCGTCAGGCAAAACTCTCGGAGACAGATCCCTTTTCTCCAGGAAATCTTCGGCCGTGACGGTCACCTCGGCGGTGGCTTCAAAATTGTCGCCCGATTCCGTCGTTATGTTGACTTCGTTATCATAGTCTTTGCTCGAAGTCTGGGAGCTGGTGATACGGTCCCATTCCGCGTCGCTGATCTTCGTCTGGTAGGTGATCTGGTACTGTTTTCCGCTGATACCGATCGGAGTGGTCGTTCCGTCCCAGTTGGTAAAATAATAATTGATCGGGCCGGTGGATGTGATCACGCCGTTTGTTTCCGTTGCCGGAATCTGGACATCCCGCTGTCCGCTGTTCTGGTAGTTGACGGTGATAGTGTTCCCGTACAGTTCCATGCCTTCCGCCAAAGTATCCGTAAAGCGGAGGTCATAGGTATCGGGATCATATTCTTTGGCGGTAGGATTCAGGATAACATGCCATGTAATGATCCGGGTCTCCTCGTCGACCTCACCGTACTTGTAAATATCGATCCCGTCGACCTTATATTGCTCTTCAACCGTGTCCGTATTGCCGCCGTCCACGCGCGCGTCATTATAAACTTTTACTCCGTCGCTGATCGGCTTGGGGCAATCAAAGCCAAGGGTGATCGTGCAGCCCTCATTCAGAACCGGGAAACTGATCCGGGCAAAATCGCCATCTCCGATCCCTGTAGTCTGATAAGTATAATCCTGGCCGGGCGCCATAACGGCGCCGGAATCGCTTTTGACAGTGATCGTACTGGGGTCCAGCGTCAGTTTGCCCCAGAAATAAGAGGATTCCTGAATAAAGGAGTTTCCGTTCAGGTAGTCTGTCACGACCACATTCGTCAACGGATAAACGGAGCCCTCCTTGGCGTAAACATCGATCTGGAAATAGACCTTGTTGTTCGTCCTGTCCCACTCCATGAAGTACTTATCCACTTCAGGAGTATGCGTGACCGGCGTGAAGGGCACCTCGCCCGACACCTCGCTGCTCTTGTTTTCGTAGGTCGCCTTGTTCCTGACCGTCGTCTGGCCGGAAACGCCCAGGTCGCTGGCCTCATTGTCCGTCAGGACCCGCGCGGTAAAGGTGATGGTGATCGGGCCGTAGCCTGTGCCCGCGGGGAACTGATACCCGAACACACGCTGGTCGCCGGCATTCGCCGTGATGTTGTGGTATCCCCACACAACACCGTCGTTGGCGTGTTCGCCGGTGGCCGTGGGCATGGTGTAGGACGAGCCGTCGCCGAGGGTCACCGTAACATTGCCCTCAAGGGTCTGGTTGACGGACATGTAATCGTCGACGTAGGTGTTGTCCATCAGCTTGCCTTCGTGGCCGAAGGTAATGGTATAGGTAAGCGTCTGGTTGGGCTCATATTCGCCGTCGGTATCGTCGACGGTCTTTTTGATGGTGCCGGGCTCTTCCTCAAATTCGACATTGTGGCCGACGTCGACACCAGTGCCGTCTCCATCGCCGTGGTTCTTGACGTACTTGATGTCATAGATACCCTGGGCGCTGGCGGTCTCCCGGTCAATGATCGTCGTGCTGTAGGTAATGGTGATAGGACCGATCGGCGCGTCGTCCTTGACCTTATATCCGTTCAGGACGTTTACTTCATTGGTGCTGTAAACGCCGTCGTCGGACCATACCACGCCGCTTTCCGACCAGTCGCCGCTGACGCGGGGAATGATCTCCGAGCTGCCGTCGGCGTAAGTGATCCTGACGTCGCCGACCAGGACCTGCAGGTCCGTCATCCGGTCGTTGATGATCTTTCCGCCCATTCTGGCCGTGGCATCGCCGAAGGTCAGGGTATAATTGACCGTTCCGCCGGGCTCCCAGGTGGCGTCAGCCGTCTTGGAAGCGGGGATCGGGGTCTTGCCGGGTTCCGGCGTCGGGGTCGCGGTGGGCACCGGAGTCGGAGTCCAGCCCTCGGGGGTGGGGCTGGGAGTGGGGGTCGCCGTCGGGGTCGCGGTGGGGGTCGGCGTCGGCGACGGGGTGGGGGTCGGGGTCGGCTTCACCGGGGTGATGCTGGTCTCGCCGCCGGGTTTATCGGTGTTCCCGTTGACCTTCCAGTTGGCCGTGTTATTCTGGAGGGTCCCCAGCTGGTTCTCCGTCAGCGTGGTGGAATAGGTCACGGTATACACGCCGGGATTTACCGGAGTACCCAGGACGTCGTGCACATTGAATTTAAAGCCGTTTCCTGTGGACGTCGGCGTCACGGCGGTGCCGTTGATCCGGACAGAGGAAGTGTCCAGCGCCTGCCCGCCGGAGAGGGTATCGCTGAATTCCAATTCCTTCATCGTGGCGTTGGTCGTCACGGATGCGCTGTAATTGAGGGTGTAGGTGCCGTCGGCGTTGGCGGTCAGCGTCACATCGCGGCCGTCGTTGACGGACATGCCGTTGACGGTCTTGGATGTGTTGAAGGTGACCTTTTTATATGGAACGGTGAAGGGCTTCGGAGCTCCCGGGAAATCATAGGTGTAACTGTCTTCCAGTCCCAGTTCGGACGCGTCCGTATGGACGTCAAAGGAGAACGACCCGCGCAGCGTCATCTGGCGCATGAGCCAGGCGGTGTTGGTGACGGTAAATGTGACTTTGTTGTCCCGGATCGTGTAAGTGCCGACCTGGGTGGGGCCGACCATCCAACGACCGCTGTAATTGTCGAGCGGACCAAGAGGCGAATTCGCGATAAAGGTGTCCAGGTCATAGGTCAACGTGACCGGCTCAAAGCGCATCGCCGCCATACGCATATAAGTAACACGGTCCGGCGGAATATCGTATGCGAAATTGACCGTAAAGCTGGCGTCACGCTCCTGCTCCGTCCGGGTGACGGACCGGGCGACGCTCACGTTCATCACGCCTCCGACGCCACCCTCGCCCAACGTAGCAAGATCCAGATCGTAAGCCAGCGCGCCTGCCACAGCCAGGAGCACTGCCAGCATAGTCACCATAAATGCGAAGATCTTCATCCTGTTTTTCATAACCCTTTACCCCTCATACACCGTTTTCGGCGTTGATATCACGGACGCCCGTGAGAGAATAGTTCCGGTCTTGCTTTCTACCCTCCGGCAATGCGGCATGGACATCGCCCATACCGCCTTCGCCCCGGGCTCAGCCAAACGGGCGGCAGATCGCAGATCTGCGGTGATATCGGGCCTCGCCGGCTGGCGCACGAAAATGCCCGGCCCTTCCTCCCCTGTGGGAGCAGAAATCCGCACAGGCAAAGGACCGCCAGGATCGTCTCAAGACACAACCAAATTGCTCCGGTCATATCATCAGCCTCCTTTATTCCGCGCATCAGGCAGACGCCGGGTCCGCCCTTTTCCATGTAACCCGCGGACAGGCAAACAGACCTGCCTCCCGCATGTTTACATGGTTGTAATAATTTTAATTGATTTTTCCGAAATTGTAAATTGTTGCAGACGAGGATATGACGGGGATTTAATTAACTTTGTATTACATTTTGTTTCAGAATTGTTAAATCTCCCTATATCTTGTTATAATCCTCTTTTATCCGTCTTTGTCACGCTTCCTTTGTTTACCTGTTATAAACAGGTATCCCATACAAAAAGCGGCCGGATTCCGGCTGCTTAAATTCCATTTATTTACTTTTTTAGCTCCCGGATCAATCTGTGACTTCCCCTTCGTCTTCACACCCCTCAGCCGGCGCATAGCGCCATACGAGCCCCTTCCCGTCCTCCAGCCACCAGTCCCCGTCCTTTTGCCACATGGCGCGTCCCTCGGGGCTGACGGCGTCCCAGCCCTCCTCCGGGCACGGTCCGCACTCGCCGGTCCTTTCATATCGCCTTCCGTCCGCCTCCAGCACGGGGCTGAAGCGCTCCAGCAGGGAAAAAACCCCCGCATCCAGCCACCATGGGTCCACCCGCAGGCAGAAATCCGCCTTTTCCAGGTCAAGAAAGACCCGTTCACCCAGGACGACCACGGCGTCCGCCTCCAGAGGCACGCGGCGCAGCATCCAGGCGCCGTCCTCCGTACGCGTGACAAAGTCCTGCCCGATATGGCGGCAGAGAAAACCGACGTCAGCGTAATACCGCCCGCCTTCGTCGGCATAGATCCATTCCCCGTCCTCCTCCGCGGGCTCGCCGTTGATATACACCGGCATCACGCACGGCGTCAGTCCGGCCTCACACGTTCGGGCGGCACCGAAGGGCAGGAAAAAGATCAACATAATGTAAAAAAAGACACAATTCAACGATCTCATCGTTTCCTCATTACGCAATTATTAAGTGATTACAGGGTGTTATCCGATCGTTCAAGAAACGCTTTTACGCCCCCGATGCCGCCTGTTTGCGCAGAGGCGGGGGGAACCTCATCCACCGCCATGCGGCGGTCCCCCTTCCCCGTGCGCGTGGAAGGCTTACGGGGTCTTCCTTGCCGGTTGAATATCTATGGGGCGTGTCCGCTCTGGAATCGTGACCAGTCTCTGCACAGCGAAGGGCGGGCGGCAGCCCGTTTTGCCTTCCCCGGGTTGGGGAAGGTGGCCGCGAAGCGGACGGATGAGGTCGCTGCCCCGTCCCGCGTCCGCAGCATGTCAAACCCTGTAAGCCTTCAGCGCACGGGGAAGGGGGACCGCGGAGCGATGGACGAGGTTCCCTCACCCCAGCACACCCGCTTCATCTGCAGAGGATATTCCGTCATTATTTTCTATTCTGCCTGCAGACGCGTATCGGGCGAACGACCTCATCCGTCTCCTCGCTAACGCTCGGAGCCACCTTCCCCAACCCGGGGAAGGCTTACGAGGTCTTCCTTGTTGCAATACCAAGGACGCTGCAATGTCATAACCAGTCCTGCGGACTGTTTTCAGCGTAAGCCGGGCGGCAGCCCCAGCCAATGGCGGCGAAGCCGCCGGATGAGGTCCCCATCACACCATCTCCACTCTCCACTCTTCACTCTTCACTCTTTTCTTTCCACTCTTCACTCTTCACTCTTCACTCTCCACTCTCCGCTCTCCGTTATCGTTTCCTTTCCGCCATGGACACGATCTTCGCCATGTCCGCCTCCGTTTCCCCGTCCCTCAAACGCCTTGCCAGCACGATGCGCCGCTCGTCCCCGTCCCCAAAGCAGGTGACCAGGATCAGCAGCCTGTCGCCCGGCTCCGCGTCCACGGTCCGGGTGTAAAAGGACAGGGCCATCAGTTTCCCGATCTCCTCCCGGCGCCAGGCCGTCGTGGAGGAACAAAGGCGGGACAGGTCCACCCAGGCGCCGGTCCCTTCCTTTGCGGAGATCACCGCCGCTGCCGCGACCACGTAAAGCCCGTCTTCGTACAGGGTATCCATGCGGATGAAAGGGTTGGCGCGGTAAAACGCGGGGTCCTCATATTTCCTGAGGCAGGCGAACATCTCGCCCGACTTCATGTTGTGGCCGTAAAGGATCAGCGTCCGGGGCACGGTCTTCAGGTCGACGGTCTCTTCCAGGAAGACCGCGCCGTTGATATTCCTTTTCCCGAGGGCGTCATGGGTCAGGTAATAGGAGTTGTCCCGCTGCACAACGGCGGTATCGAAGAGCCCGTCTATCGTGAGCCAGCCGACGATATCCCCGTTTTTCTCCCTGAGGGTCCTGAAGCGGGGGGACACCGCCAAATAGGGGTTCCCGGGATAATTCCCGGGCGCCAGGCGCTCCCCCGCGGGCTGTGCCGTAACGCGGGGGACCTGCGTGGCCGGGGGCACCGTGCCCATGCCTTCCTTGATCTCCTCCGTGCCCTCCAGCGGGGGCGTGATGGGGTCGTAATCCCGCGTCCTCGTCCCCTCCCTCGTCCCTTCGGCGAAAACAGGGGTCACGTAAGGCATCGCGGAGGCGTCGGGCGCATCCCGGTATATCTCCCCCAGTTCCGCGTTTGTGCGTCCCTCGCGGATGGCGGAGATGCCGTAGGCCGCCAGAGCAGCGCCGCAAACCAGCGCCGCCGCCAAAGCGCAGAACCTGAGGAGGCGGATATTACTTAATATTTTGCTTTTTCCTTCCGGCCGCATCGGCATTTTCCGGTTTCCTTTTCCCCCGCCGCATATCCGCCCGTCGGATACGGATCGTTTTCCTTTCGTTTTTCGGCTGGACCTCGTTTCAGGGATGATTATATCAGGAACGGCCGCCCGGTCAATCCCCCGGAAAAGCCGCCGTTGCCATCGGCAGACGTATTTATTGCAATTTTTTTAATTTTTACGGTTCACAACCGCCCGATTCCATGATATTATTAAAAAAATTTAATTTTTTCGTTGGTCTGCCGAACTCCTCCGGCGGAAAGGGACCCAATGCTGAAACGTTTATTATCGATCATAGCCGCACTGCTTTTGCTGTCCGCGGCCCCGGCACTGGCGGAGATCTCCCCGGAAGCCCGGCTCACCACGGACAGGGAAAGCTATTCCCGGGGCGATATCATCACCGCTACGGTCACCCTCCGTAACCCATCCGCCGCCCCCCTTTACGGCGTACGGATCGAATTCCTCATCCCGGAGGGCAGCGCCGCCGTGGACGGATCCCCCGCGGTCCTGGACGCGGGGACGGTGGGCGCCGCGGGCAGTGTGAGCCACACCTGCATGTTCCGCACCGAAAGCGCCGTCGTCATCCCCGCGACCGGCGACGACTTTCCCCTTTTCACCTTAAGCGCGGTCTTCATCATCTCCCTGGGCCTGTTTTTCGGCCTCGGCAGGAAGCGCCGCGGCATGTCCCTCCTGTTGGCCCTGTGCGTTTTCCTTACCGCCTGCCCCGCAAAAGCCGCCGAAAGATCCTTGCGCGTTTCCCGCACGGTCACCCTGGACAACGAGCCCGTCAGCGTCGCCGCGGTGATCTCATATACCCCGGCGCAGCGTCCCGAAATCCCGAAGCCGGAGGACGTATCCATCGTTTATCCCGATTCCGGACACCTCCATCCCCTGGAGGACGGTCTTTATGCCGACAACCTGATCGACGTGGTGGCGTCACCCGACGCTTCCCCTGCCCAGGTCATGGCCCTGGCGGAGGAATACGGCGCCTCGGTCGCCGGGATGATCGCCTTTACGGGGGATCACCAGTGGCTGCTGCCACAGCCCCTGGCCTGGCCGCAGTTGACTGCCCTTTGCGACGATCTGGCCCTTTCGCCGCTGATCCTCTCCGCCTCGCCGGAAGTGTTTTCTTTGGTCTCCATGGACACCGTCCACATCCCGAACGACGCCCTATGGCAGCCGGATTCCGAATGGGACGAGGATCATCCCGGCGGCAGCAACTGGAACGTGGAGGCCATCCACGCCCCGCAGGCCTGGAACCTGGTCCTGAACAGCGCCCACGTCCCCGTCCGTGTGGGCGTGATCGACTCCATGTTCAATACTTCCCACGAAGACCTTGCCGGACGGTTCCTTTCGGTATGGAACAACCCTCCCGCCCTCACCAGTGAGCACGGCACCCACGTGTGCGGTATCATCGGCGCCGTGATGGACAACGGCAAGGGCATCGCCGGCATCCTTCCGGACGCGGAGATCTGCGCCTATTCCATCCAGGGCGTCTCCACCGACCCGAACGTCTCCGACCCGAACAAGACCTTCATCAATGAATACCAGTACAAATACGCCCTGGCAAAGATGATCCTGTCGGGCTGCCGGGTCATCAACGTCAGCATGGGCTCCTCCACCCCCGGCGGCTGCGCCTGGCAGGGCGAGATCGATCCCTTCCTGACCAGGATGAGGAACAAGGGCATGGATTTCCTGATCATCCAGTCCGCAGGAAACAAGGGCCTTGACGCCGTGACCAACGGCATATTCGTCAACTGCACGGATAACCGGGACCGCATCATCGTGGTGACCGCGGCGGACCTTAAGGATTCTTCGCCTTCCTATACGGTTCGTTCGGACAGCAACTGGGGCTCCCGGGTGGACCTGATCGCCCCGGGTGAAAACATCCTTTCCTGCACGTTCGCAAACAACTACGGCATGCTCAGCGGCACCTCCATGGCCGCCCCCCATGTGTCCGCCGCCGCCGCGCTGTGCTTTTCCCTCAATCCCTCCCTCACCGGCGAACAGGTGAAGGACATCCTTCTGCGCAGCGCCTCCGTTTCCGTATCCCACACCGCAGGCGGCAAAACATACGCCTATCCCTTCATGGACACGTACCGCGCTGCCCTCACGGCCTCCGGCGTTCCCGGGGCGGAGCACACCGAAGACCTTTTCGGCACCGTGATGGGCCGGGTCATCCCCAGGGACACCGGCGTCCGCATTTCGGCCTTTGTCCACGGCACATCCGAACTGATGGACACCGTGGGCCTGATGGCCGACGGACAGTTTTCCCTGATCCTTCCCGAAGGCAAATACGACCTGACGATCTCCCTCACCGGCCGCAGGACATTGACCATTGCCGGGGTCACGGTCACAGCCGGGCAGGTCACCTACCTTGAAGACATCACGCTGGTCAAAAACAGCGACGCCGACACGGGCACCGTCACCGGGACGATCGTCGACGCGCTGACGGGCCTGCCCGTGAACGGCGCCCTGGTCCTGTTCCTTTCCGGCTGGAACGCTTCCTCCGCCGCCTCTGCCGCGGGGCAGTGCCTTACCGATGCGTCCGGATATTACAGCATATCCCTCCCGCCGGGCTACTACACCGCCGTCGTCTCCCGGTCCGGTTATATCCCCGCCTCGTTGAACGCTTCCGTCTTCAGCGGCGAGACCACCGTCCTCAACGGCGCCATCAGCCCCCGCCAAAGCGAAAACCAGCTGCGCATCGTCCTCACCTGGGGTGCGGATCCCCCCGACCTGGATTCCCACCTGAACGGCGAGCTTTCAGACGGAAAGAAGTTCCACGTATTTTACCAGGATACCGGGGCCCGCTCCGGCAACGTCGCGGTATGCACCCTGGACCACGACGACACCACCTCCTACGGCCCCGAGACCGTCACCCTGTACGTTCCCTCCAGCGGCGTTTTCCGCTATTCCGTCCACAACTACACCTACCGGAAGGACGTTTCCGGCAATAACCTGGCCAATTCCGGCGCCCTGGCGACGGTCTACCGGGGCAACACCCTGGTCGCCGTCTTCCCGGTGCCCGACAAATACGGCTCGGTATGGAACGTCTTTGAGGTCCGCGACGGCCTGATCGTCCCCCTCAACACCATGGAATACGTGACCGCTCCGGCAGACGTGGGGAATTTTTAAGCGGCGGATCAGCCGCCCCGTTTTATGCGGCCCGGTTTTTATCGGCGCCGCGCGCTTCCTCACGGCGGTATGTCACAGACACAGAAGAAAAAGATCCGGATCCATATCAAAAGCGCTGCCGCAGAAGCAAACCGCGGCAGCGCCTTTTCATCCCGGCTCTCAGCTCCCAATCCTCAACTCTTCCCCGTTGTTTCCCATTCCCATTTTTCGTTTCCGCGTTTTTTCAGCGCGGGGCAGGCATGGGAATGCCCGGGACCCCAGCCGCAGCGCCTGCAGCCGAAGCACTTTACATACGGCGTCCCATGCAGGATGGCCTCCGCAAGCGCCGGGTCGGCCAGCAGGCCGCAGGCCAGGTCCACCGTATCCACAAGTTCATTTTCCAGGAGGAACCGCGCCGTTTCGGGCGTACGTATCCCGTTGACGGCGGACACCGGAACGATCCCCCTGAAATGCTCATGGAACCTGACCCCCAGTTCCGCGACCCGGTTGTACGGAAGGCTTTCATCGTGGGGCAGATCGGAAACATCCCTTATCCCGCTGGAGACCTGCAGGTAATCACAGCCCGCCTTCACATAATATTCCGCCGTCCGGATGCTTTCCTCCACCGTCGGGTCGCAGCCCGACACCCGAACGGAAATGATAAAGTCCCCGCCGCACGCGTCCCGGATGCCGGAAATGATCTCGCAGCCGAGCCTCGCGCGGTTTTCGGTGTTTCCCCCGTATTCGTCGGTACGCCGGTTCACATCGGACGCAAAATCGTTGATCAGGTAGCTGTGGCAGCCGTGAAGCTGCACGCCGTCGTATCCGGCCGCTTTGGCGCGCACCGCCGCGTCGATGAAGCGCTTTTCGATCCGCCGGATCTCCGCTGCCGTCAGTTCCCGGGCCATGTCCTGCCTGCCCCAGCCGTTCCACATGACGGCCGTCGGGGACGTCAGGGGGCCGCATTCGGGATGGGTCCCCAGGCCGCCGTAATGGATCTGAGGTATCACCAGGGCCCCGTAAGCGTGGCAGGCTTCGGCGATCCGCCGGTGGCCTTCCGTCTGCGCGTCGTCCCACAGGCCCAGCTGGGTGGGCGCCAGCCGCCCTTCCGGCGATACCGCCGTCGCCTCCACGCAGATAAGGCCGCACCCATGCTTTGCCCTCAGGGCATAATGCTCCGCAAAAAAATCCGTGACCAGGCCCTCCGGCCCCGCGCAGAATTTCACCGTCGGGGCCATTGTGATCCTGTTTTTGCATATCCTGCGGCCGATGCTGATCGGCATATCAGGCGTGATCATGCTGTCCCTCCCGTTTTTATCAGGTCGCTGAGCTTTTTGCCGTAGAAATAGTCGTGAGCCATCCGGTCGAACTCCGCCCACATGGACAGCGTGCGGCATTCCGCTTTTCTGGGGCAGTCGTTGGTTTCCCCGGCAAGGCAGGCTACGGGGGACAGTTTTTCCCCGGTCACCTCCAGGATCTCCCCCACGGTGTATTCCTCCGGTCTCCTGCACAGCCTGTATCCGCCGCCCTTGCCGCTGGCCCCGGCCAGCAGGCCGCCGGAGACCAGGTCCTTCATAATGATCTCAAGGTATTTCTTTGACAGCTCCTGCCTTTGGGCAATATCCCGCAGCGGGATAAAGCTGCCGTCTTCGTGTTCGGCCAGGTCGATCATCACACGGACCGCATAGCGCCCCCTGGTAGAGATCATGCGCGTCCCTCCGTTCTGTTTTTTTGTTTTGCCTATTATACTCCAGGATAAATAGGCAAAACAAGATTTATTTTTTTATTTCCCTATTGACATAGTAGGTCATAGGGTTTATAATCCAGACATCACATCGAAAGGGGGCCCGGAAGATGCGCGGATCATTCACCGGCGAATACGATATCTTCATGTGTTGTCGAATGCTTTTCTCCCGGGCATGTCATATGGCCGGAGCGTTCGGCTGCCCATCCGTCCGCTCCCACAGGACAGGGATCTGAAGAAACACAGCGTTCCAGTCGGCCGTCTGCCCGGGAGTCATCAGGATCCCCGGGCTTTTTATCGGCCAAATCACCATATGACAAACATGAGGAGGATAACCATGAGCCAGTATAAATTCGAAACCCTTCAGCTTCATGTGGGACAGGAACAGGCGGACCCGGCGACCGATTCCCGCGCGGTACCGATCTATCAGACCACTTCCTATGTATTCCATAACAGCCGGCACGCGGCGGACCGTTTCGGCCTTGCGGACGCGGGCAACATCTACGGAAGGCTGACCAATTCCACCCAGGAAGTCCTGGAAAAACGCATCGCCGCGCTGGAGGGCGGGAGCGCCGCCCTGGCGGTCGCGTCGGGTGCGGCCGCCATCTCCTACACCGTCCAGGCGCTTGCCGCCCGCGGCGGGCACATCGTCGCCCAGAAGACCATCTACGGCGGCACCTTCAACCTGCTGGCCCACACCCTCCCGCAGTACGGGATCACCACATCCTTTGTAAATATCCACGACCTGAGCGAAACGGAAAACGCGATCACGGACAATACGCGGGCGATTTTCCTGGAGACCCTCGGCAATCCCAACAGCGACATCCCGGATATCGACGCCGTGGCCGCCATCGCCCACAGGCACGGCATCCCGGTGGTGATCGACAACACCTTCGGCACGCCCTTTTTGATCAGGCCCATTGAGCACGGGGCCGACATCGTGGTCCACTCAGCCACCAAATTCATCGGCGGGCATGGCACCACCCTGGGAGGCATCATCGTGGAATCCGGCAGGTTCGACTGGGGCGCGAGCGGGAAATATCCCAATATCGCCGAGCCGAACCCCAGCTATCACGGTGTATCCTTCTACAGCGCCGTAGGGCCGGCGGCCTTCGTCACCTACATCCGGGCCATCCTCCTCAGGGATACGGGCGCAGCCATATCGCCTTTTAACGCGTTCCTCCTGCTGCAGGGCACCGAGACCCTCTCCCTCAGGCTGGAAAGGCACGCGGAAAACACCAAAAAAGTGGTGGAATACCTTTCCCGCCATCCCCTGGTGGAAAAAGTCAACCATCCCTCCCTTAAGGACCATCCCGACCACGCGCTGTATCAGAAATACTTCCCGAACGGCGGCGGATCCATCTTCACTTTCGATATCAAAGGCGGAAAGGACGAAGCCTGGAGGTTCATCGACGGGCTGAAGATCTTCTCCCTTCTGGCCAATGTGGCGGACGTCAAGAGCCTGGTCATCCATCCGGCCAGCACCACTCATTCACAATTGTCCGAGGAAGAACTCCTGGACCAGGGCATCCGGCCCAACACCATCCGGCTCTCCATCGGAACGGAACACATCGACGACATCCTGGCGGACCTGGAGGACGGCTTCCGGGCGGCAGGGTCCGCGGAATAAGCGGCAGGACTTCAAAAAAATCAACGGAGGAAAAAGATCATGTCAAACATTTATAAGGGCACCCTGGAACTGATCGGCAACACCCCCCTGGTGGAAGTAGGGAATATCGAAAAGGAATTGGGCCTGGAGGCCACGGTACTGGTCAAGCTGGAATACTTCAATCCCGCCGGAAGCGTGAAGGACCGCATCGCCAGGGCGATGATCGAGGACGCCGAGGAAAAGGGCCTCCTGAAGCCCGGCTCCGTGATCATCGAGCCCACATCCGGCAATACGGGGATCGGCCTGGCGTCCATCGCCGCGGCCAAGGGCTACAGGATCATCCTGACGATGCCGGAGACCATGAGCGTGGAGCGCCGGAACATCCTGAAGGCCTACGGCGCGGAGCTGGTGCTCACCGAAGGCGCAAAGGGCATGAAAGGCGCCATCGCCAAAGCGGAGGAACTGGCGAAGGAGATCCCCGGGAGCTTCATTCCCGGCCAGTTCGTGAATCCCGCCAACCCGGCCATCCACAGGGCCACCACCGGTCCTGAGATCTGGCGCGACACCGACGGAAAGGTGGATCTCTTCGTGGCGGGCGTCGGCACCGGCGGCACGGTGACCGGCGTGGGCGAATACCTGAAATCACAGGATCCCGGGGTGCGCGTCGTCGCGGTGGAGCCCGAAAGCTCTCCCGTCCTCTCCTGCGGAAAGCCCGGCCCCCACAAGATCCAGGGCATCGGCGCCGGATTCGTCCCGGACGTACTGAACACCGCCGTCTACGACGAGATCCTCCCGGTATCCAACCAGGACGCCATTGATACAGCCAAGCTCCTGGCCAGGAAAGAGGGCGTATCCGTGGGGATCTCCTCCGGCGCCGCCCTGTCGGCCGCAATCGTCCTGGCCAGACGGCCCGAAAACAGGGGAAAGACCATCGTGGCCCTGCTGCCCGACAGCGGCGACCGCTACTACTCCACCGCCCTGTTCACGGAATAAGAATAAACCGCCCACGGCGTACGACCGCGCAGGCAAGACGAACAATCTGCAGGGGGCTGAGCGGCCCCCTGCAAACAGCTTTATATCAGGGAGGAAAACATGATCTACGCGGATAACGCCGCCACCACAAAAATGAGCCGAAAAGCAGTGGAAGCCATGCTTCCCTACATGACGGAGCAGTACGGAAACCCTTCCAGCCTTTATTCCTTCGGCCAGAAAGCGAAGGAAGCCCTGGAGGACGCCCGGGAACGCGTCGCGCGATGTCTCGGCTGCGATAAGGGCGAGATCACCTTTACATCCGGGGGGAGCGAATCCGACAACCAGGCCATCCGGACCGCGGCGCATCTGGGAGCGCGCAAAAACAAAAAGCACATCATCTCCACCGCCTTTGAGCATCATGCCGTCCTGCACACCCTGGACCGGCTGAAAACGGAAGGGTTTGAGATCACCCTGCTGGACGTAAACAAAAACGGCATCGTCACCGCCCGGCAGGTGGAAGAGGCGATCCGGGAGGACACCTGCCTTGTTACGGTGATGTATGCCAACAACGAGATCGGAACGATCCAGCCCATAGAAGAGATCGCCCGCATATGTCACGAAAAAAACGTCATTTTCCACACCGACGCGGTGCAGGCGGCGGGACACCTTCCCATCTCCGTCCATGACCAGGGGATCGACATGCTGTCCCTCTCCGCCCACAAGTTCCACGGGCCCAAGGGCGTCGGCGCGCTGTACGTAAAGCGCGGCATCCCGCTGGAAGGGCTGATCCTCGGCGGCGCCCAGGAAAAGGGCAAGCGCGCCGGAACGGAAAACCTGGCCTCCATCGCAGGTATGGCGGCGGCGCTGGAGGAATCCTGCGCGAATATGGCTTCCGCCGCGCCCAGGATCGCCGCCCTGCGCGACCGCATCATCGAGGGCCTGGACCGCATCCCCTACGGCGAACTGAACGGGGACCGGGACCGCCGGCTGCCCGGAAACGTCAGTTTCTGCTTTGAGGGCATCGAAGGCGAATCCCTCCTGCTGCTCCTGGACGACAAGGGCATCTGCGCTTCCTCCGGCAGCGCGTGCACCTCCGGTTCGCTGGATCCGAGCCACGTCCTCCTGGCCATCGGCAGGCCCCATGAGGTTGCCCACGGATCCCTCCGGCTGACCATCGGCGAGGAGACCACGGCGGAGGAGGCCGGGACGATCGTCCGGGCCGTCACGGAAACGGTGACTTATCTCAGAAACATGTCTCCCTTCTGGCGGGATCTGAACACCGGGAAGAGGAAGCATGTATTCGCAGAATAAAAACAGGTTTATCAGGGAGGATCGCTCTATGGCTCTTTACAGCGACAAGGTAATGGATCATTTCAGGAATCCCCGGAACGTGGGGATCATCGAGGACGCCGACGGCGTCGGCGAAGCCGGGAATCCCGTCTGCGGCGATATCATGAAGATCTATCTGAAGATCGCGGACGATACCGTCGCCGACGTCAAATTCGAGACTTTCGGCTGCGGCAGCGCCATCGCGTCCAGCTCCATGGCAACGGAGCTGATCAAGGGAAAACCCGTTTCCGAAGCGATGAGTCTTACGAACAAGGCCGTCGCCGAGGCGCTGGACGGGCTCCCCGCGTACAAAATGCACTGTTCCGTCCTGGCCGAGGAGGCTATCAAGGCCGCGGTTAGGGATTATTACGACCGTCACGGCATTTCCTACGACCCGGCGCTGTTCAGGGAACACATTCACTGCGCTCACGAAGCGGACGAAAAGTCCTCTTCCTGATACACCCTGTTTAAAAAAAAGGCAGCTTTCTTGTTACCCCGTGTCTGCTTAAAGCCGCCCGCATGTCCCGGATCGGATAAGGTCCGGAAAATATTCTCCTGGTTTCCATATGATCACCGGAGTCAGTCGTCGTCAAAGCCGGCGCATGGCTCCGGATCCTTTTTCTGCCCTATCACAGTCGGCAAAAGGGCGGCCAATGCGAACCGCTTTGGTGTTTATTGGTTTTATAAACTTTTTTGATTCCCGGACGCGCGGACGCCGGCGGATCCGGAAAGCTTTTTTCATTTTTGCGTTCACTTTTTTCCCATTTTTGCTTATTTTTTCCGGGTGAGCGGACTTTTCATCCGCGTCCCGGGATGATATAATCTGCGGGGAAAAAATATTCGGAGGGTTCGCAAATGAAACAGTTCATCCGGCAGTACGGTCGCTTTTTACTGGTTCTTTCCATCATGATCGTCAATGCGGCGTGGGCCGGCATGGCCCTGGCCGACACCGGCGGCAGCTGCGGCGACGGTGTGTCATGGACGCTGGACAGCGAAGGAACGCTGACCATCTACGGCAGCGGCACGATGGATGACTATTACGATACTTACTATGTCGGTACGTACCCGTGGGGAGACGAAATCACCCGGGTCAACATCGAAGAAGGCGTATTGAGCATCGGCGGTTATGCCTTTGGCGGTCAGCAAAGCCTGAAGACGATCAATATATCCTCCACAGTCAATGAGATCGGCGACAGCGCTTTCGACTATTGTTTAAACCTGACAAATATCACCGTATCCGAAGACAATCCGTATTTTAAATCGGAGAACGGCGTGCTCTTCAACAAGACGGGGACGGAGCTGATCCTGTATCCCAGCAGCCGCGACGGCAGCGCTTACACCATCCCGTCCGGCGTGACGACCCTCTGGGCCAACGCGTTCTATGCCTGCAACAATCTGGAAAGCATAACGATCCCCGAAGGCATGGAGACCATTAAGGATTATAATTTCGCATGGTGCGCCAACCTGACGAGCGTGACGCTTCCGGCAAGTCTGTCCGATCTCTCGGATAAGGCGTTGTTTAAGTGCGAAAAACTCCGGAACATTTATGTCGCAAGCGGAAGCATGGCATTTTCTTCCATAGATGGGGTGCTGTTCGATCAGACGGGAACCGTACTCCTGGTCTACCCGAACGGCCGCAGCGGCGCATACACGATCCCGGATGGCGTGACGGCAGTTTCTTCATATGCTTTTTACAACACGACTTTGACGGGTGTTGAGTTCCCGTCAAGCTTGCAGTCGATCGAAAGATATGCGTTCCAATCCTGCAGCGGTCTGACGGAAGTGGTTCTCCCGGACGGTTTGATAAATATCAAGGCATATGCGTTCGGCAACTGCGATAATCTTGCGAGCGTTGTTATCCCCGCCGGTGTGACATCCATTAATCCGTATGCTTTCTGGAGAAGTCCGAATCTTGTGATCTGCTGCGAGCCCTATTCCGATGCGATGCAATTCGCCGCCGATCAGAATATCCCCACCGTATACCTTCCCTCCGGCAGCACCCTGACACTGCCGGACAGTACAAATATGATCGGGAGCGAAGCCTTTGCGGACCTGGACAGATATCTCAACATCGAGATACCGGCGTCTGTGACGGAGATTGCCGACGACGCTTTTGCCGACAGCCCTGTCCTCCTGTACGTGACTTCCGAAAGCGAAGGAGAAGCCTTTGCCGTCAGAAACAATATCCCGTACCTGATCCGGTAAACCGGCAAATCCTGCCCAGCCTCCCCTCCGGGGGAGGTTTTTGGCAGTCTTTGGGCCATCGCACGGAACGATATGACGCGCTTTGCGCGGCAAAGAAAAGCATAGCATACAGATGATCCCAAAACAGCCGATTCGGCGGACCGATATTCGTGCCACTTGGTCAGAACGCCGTTTTGCCGCGTGACATTCCGCGTTTTTTTTATTATAATTTATTCAAAGAAAACACCGAGCCGGATTATCCCGCGCCCCGGCGCTTTTTCACCGCTATCGGACAGTCTTCATAGAAAGGATGACATCCATGGCCAAAGACGATTATCACGTGATCGTATACCGCGTCCTCCAGCATTTGTACAAGCAGCTGAAGGAAGGGCTGCCGCCGGAAAAGGAGATCATCGGGCACGACGGCAAGGCCTGCGGTATCAACGAGGAATATTGGAAATACATCATCGTCAGCATGCAGGAAGAAGGCCTGATCCGCGGGCTTAAAAAGGCGGAAGGCCCTGACGAATACGAATGCACGGAAGAGACGCTGAAAAACATCCGGATCACGCCGAAGGGGATCGAGCAGCTGAGCGACAGCAGTCTCACCGATCGGGTCGACAAACTGATCAAGGGCGTCATCAAGCTGGTCTGACTCCCGCGGCAGGAACGGAAGGCGTACAAAATATGGAATACATTTTTCACCTGGACAGGGAGCCCTTCGAAGCGGTCCGGCAGGGGCTGAAGACCGTCGAGCTCAGGATGTGCGACGAAAAGCGCCGGGATATCGCACCGGGAGACATCGTGCGGTTCATCCACAGCGGCGATGAACGCCTCTCCATGGACGTAAGGGTGACAAAAGTGCACCGATTCCAAAGCTTCGAGGAGCTTTACAGGGCCCTGCCCCTGTCCAAGTGCGGCTATCCGTCGGACGACGTTCCCGGCGAACCCTGGCGGGACATGGAAATTTACCCCGGCTATTCCCCCGAAGAACAGAAAAAGCTCGGGGTTCTGGGCATCGAATTTGAGCTCCTTAAACGGGAATGATCTCCCTGCCCCGCGCCGCGGATCCCTCCGCCGGGACACAATCCGCCTGTAAGGTCCGTCATATCATATCGCTGTTTTCAATCCAACGGGGGCTGCCGCAGAATACGCGGCAGCCCCCGTCGGTCATTGATGGCATGCGTTTTTATCTGGCCAGCTTCCTGGCGACCCAGACCACCAGGCAGGAACCGGCGATGGAAAGCAGGATGCTTCCGACCCATCCGTTGCCGATACCGATCAGGCCGCCCAGGAAACCGCCGACGATACCGCCGACGAGACCGAGGATCACATTCCACATGATGCTCCCGGTATTCCCCTTCATGATCTTGTTTGCCGCGAAGCCGCAGAGGCCGCCGATGGCCAGCGAAACGATCAGTCTGATAATCATGTCTTTCACTCCTTCAGTTTTTGTTTATATTTCAGCGGTTTCCCGCCGGTTTACCTTCTCCTGCCGGACCGGATGGCGACCGGGAACAGCCCGATGGATACAGGCCCGCCCGTTACGGCCGGCAGTCCGTGGGCTCCAAAGTGCGGATTGTCCACCGTACCGGTGCCCGGGCACAGTCCCTATGCCGCCACCGCTATTATAGGAGCTTCGGCCCTTCCGGTCAAGGCCCGGTCATTCGCCGCTGTCCGCGATTTACCCTTTCCGCCCGCCGATTTTCGCGATATGCCGGGCGGCAATGAGATCGGCGTACGGGTTTGCCATTCCCGCTTTCATCCCGCTTTCTTTCCTTTCATCGGGCATGCTCATCGGCTTCCCGCGATGTCATATGCCGGCTGAAAATTTCTTTAAGAAAAAGGTTACTTGCAAAAGTAAGTGCAAGTTTGCAGAAGTAAGTGCAAGGAAAATGGAATAATATAGGAGTAAAACGAGGAGAAAACGGCGTACTTACTGAAAAGGGAACAAAAAAGAGAAAAAACTTGACAAAAAAACAGG